>JADFXM010000034.1 GCA_015233565.1 Candidatus Rifleibacteriota bacterium | reverse complement strand
TAAAGGCATTGGCGGTTCCGGTTGTGAGGAATATTCTCGCGTTGTAATACCTACCACTTTATATGACAGGTAAAAGATCGTGAGAATTTAGGCTCAAAAAATGAGATTTAGGTGCGGAAATTTACAACTCAGCTTATGATGCGGAAATAATTCACAGTTTTAGCAGAAAGTTGAACCACATCCCCATCATTGACAACAACCCTCGTCGGGGCGAAAAAAAAGAATTTGAGTCATACACAAAAGAAAGATATAAAGAAAGGACAACAGTAGAAAGAGTTTTTAGTCGATTGAAAGATGAGTTTGGAGGTAGGACAGTCCGTGTTCGGGGAAATGCAAAAGTATTTGCACATTTAATGTTTGGGGTATTGGCTTTAACAGTAGATCAGTTGATGAAATTTATTTTATAATGGGTGGTAAAAAAGCAACAACTTGTGGATAACCTGTGGAAAAGAAGAGGTTTGTCCTGTACGGGAAAATTTAAAAAGCTAGATTTTAAGACTATTTTGACAAAATAAGAAAGGGTAGAAGAAAATTTTTGGAAATTTTTTAAGATTGAAATTGATAGGACCTAATCATTTTGGTAATATTGCAAGAACCTCTAAGTATTTGAAATGCTATTTGCTTTCAATGCTCTTTAAAACTTCTCCAATCTGCTCCTTCGAAAGAAGGTTCATTTCAAAAAAATACCCCATGATTGGTTTTTTCATTCCGATGGCATCATCGATTTTTTTATTTTTTAAAACTTCTTCTACCTTCATTGATGTAAGAAATCCCATTTCCACAATTTTTTGGCCAATTTTTTTATCTTCACTAATTAGTTCTTCAGTTTTTGGTCCCGTTGATTGTTTATCTTCCCCCGAAATTTTCCCACAATATTCATCGGTAAAATTTTTAAATGCTTTTTCCACCAGCTCACGAATTTTAGAAGATTGAAAAAAAAACCAAGAAGGAACCATCACTACCGCGCTAAGAGGAACAGTTATCACCAAGCAGAAAAAGAAAACGATTGTTTGCAATCTGGGCAACAAGAAAAGAAACGGTGGATAGGGGCTTACAAATAGTTTTCCACTGTAAAAGTAAAGACAGAAACCTGTATAAGAATTTTTTTTTAGGACTAGACGCTTTGGAAAGAATTTTGGAAAGAGTTTTTGAAAAAATCCTTCTTCGACTTCAATGATTTCCAATTCATTCCCAATCGTTTTTTTGAATGAATTGGCCAAATCAGAAATTGTCGCAGTGCAATTTTCTGGTAAATCAAATGTTCCCCACATATGCTTTTCTCCATTGTTTTAAAACTAATTTTAATGTTTTATTATGGCACCACATTTTAAACAATTTACACGATCATTGGGGGTTGTCTCAAATAGCCACATTCCTAGCATGTAGCTAACGTGAAAGAAACCCCATGAACCAACGGAAACAATATACAAAAATAGGTTTATTGCTACACCAAGACATCCAAGACCACATCCAGCATAATCTTTTTCCGTTTTCGTGACTTTCACTGGTACTTGTCCGCAATGAAGACAATACCCTAATTCAATGCCCTCGCCAGTATTTAACGACACCGAAGAAGGATCTATTTTTGTTATAGGTTCAGTTTTAACAATTACATCCTTTTGAGAATAAAGTTCTTCTTGTTTCCTGAGAATGTCCGAAATCTGTTCTCTAGACAAGTGCTTTTCTTCAAACAAGTAACTTCCGATAGGCTTTTCTACCCCAATTGCCTTGTCAATCTTCTGTTTTTCTAAAACTTCCTGACTTTTTTCACTGCTTATATAACCGAGTTTTACGGCAATTTCAAAAAACAATCTCTCTTCGGATAATTTAGGATTCATTTTCTCCCTTGATTCCCCCAAGAATTAGATTTTCCCTTAAATTTCAGAAAAATTTTGAAAAAATATATACTTATAGGCATAATATATGTCAGGATTGGAAATTTTTTCAAGGTATTTTTAGCTTTCAGCTATTTTTTTTGTGATCAAGTACACGATATACTCATCGTCTATGGTCTAGGTGTTTAAGTATCCCTATTATCTCCTCTATTCACGAAATCTCTTGATTTCAAATGGAGGAGATAATTTATCAACGAGTATCAGGTGCTTTTCGGAAAGCGACTTAAGTTTTTTCGGAAACAACGCAATTGGACACAAGAAGAACTTGCAGAAAAGGCCGATCTTGATCGAACATACGTAGCCAGCATTGAACGAGGAGAAAGAAATGTCTCTTTACTCAATATTGTTCGACTGGCTGAGGCTTTGGAAATTTTTCCTGGAGAACTTTTCAAGTTCAGCCAAGCAAATTTCCGAAATCAGTAAATTTTCTCAAATTCAACCCCTCATCACAAACGAAACTATTATTCTTTGTGAATATATATTATTTTTATGACCCCTATCACATTTCCGCCTGGAGATGTTTTCGGGGCTATTTTATTTTCAGGAGTTGTATATGAAGAAAATACTTTCTGTCATCAAAAAACTGTGAAATTCAGGAAATACCAGGAAAGAAAAAAATCAAACTTTCGAGGTTAGGTTTTTCCTTCCAGAACACTATTACCATTTTTTATTTTTATCATCTTTGATTCCTTGCGTTTCTTTGGTCGAACGCAGGGAATCAACTGATTTTAGGAGGTATGAAATGACTACATGTTTTGATTTAGTTGAAGAATTATTCAGAAAACTCGCAAAACTGAGGAAAAAAATTCGAGATGGAGATTCAGCAATTGATAGGATTCAGAAGAATATTGAAGAGATGTCTTTTAAGAAAAAGACGCTTTTGACTCAGTTACAGAAAATTTTTAGTTCAAGTGGTACAAAAGAAATTTATGTCGGAAAGGTGAGAATCAGATTAATTGAGGACATTGATGTCAAAATCCAAAACTTGGATGACCTTCCACAAAATTTCTTCATCGAAGAAAAATCTCTATTTCGATATCCACTATTCAGAAAGTTGAAACGTGAGCTTCTTTTGGGAAAATTAGTTCCAGGAGCAATACTGGTGAAAATCCAGCGCGTAGAAATTCGATGGAGAAGCAAGAGGCAATGAAAATCCATTTGTGATTTTCTGGATAGGGTTTGTCATCATTTGTGTTTTCTTGCGAATTCATATGAGGATTATTTCACCTATAGGAGGTCTGTACATGGAAAAAATATTTTCTATTGCTGATCTTGATGAGCTTAAGAGAATCAGGAAATTCCGGCAACAAGAGCTATTTTATTTGAGGGAACAATTTTCTGCTCTCCAAAAATCACTTCATGACGGTGAAGAAGAATTCACCCTCGAAAAATACGGTCCAATTGTTCTTCTGGAAGAAAAAGACAATTTGTACAATCTCTCGTCAGCCTACATATCGAAAAATCTCTTCCAAACAATTCCAGAAGAAATCAAAGAAGTCATCATTGGAGAAAAAACATTCTACCAAATCATGATCCTATGCAACAACGAATTCATGCCCATTTTCTTTGTTCCCGAAAAGGTTATCAAGAAATACCCGGAATTTCCTGATTATCTTAAGCAATGGAGATAGTTATGTACAAATTTACTGGAAAACGTTACATGACTTGTGGTGTTCATCAGGAAGTTGATCTTGTTCTTCAAATGTATTTGTGGAAGCTTGTTGATGACCTTTTACGTCTTCAACCTAATTCTGTTGATTATCTTCAGATATTTGAACTTCTTCCAGAAGAAAAAAATGGGATTTTACTTCAGAAAATTGTCCATCGTCAGGAAGTTCCACCATACAGCAAAATCCATCAAATCTTCATTCTACAGCCAATTCAGCAGAAAATTTACATCATTGATGACATCGAACATGTCACAATGTTACTTTCGGAAGAATATTGATCGGAAACCAAGATAAGCACAACGCTTATCTTTTTTTGTCCAGTTTGTCATTCTTTTCACTATCAAGAATTTTTCAAAATATTGATGACTATTCATCTATTATCTGCTATTTGGGACTACGGATCAATTCCCAAAACCTCCCTCAACTTCCCCAGAATTACTGGAAAAAAAAAGAGAGCCACGTGACTCTCTTTTACTCCGAAGAAACCCCTATTTTACTTCTTGTCTCAAATGAATGTCCTGTCAGAAGTTTCCTACAAATTGTGATGGACGATGTTGTTTGTCTCTTCGCTGACCCGTCCATATGACAAAAAGAAATCAGATTGTTTTTCTTCGATGGAATATATTGGCATTTTCAGCACAATATCTACACTATCATGATACACAATAACCTTTTCAACAAAGTGTTTGATTATTTTTTTGCATTCAGGAAGATTCCTTTTCTTCACTTCTTCACGGTATTTGTTGAGCAAATTGTGAAATTTGTCTCGGTCAAATATTGGACCCTCCAAGGAATTTTGCATTTCCAGGATTCTAGTTTCGATTTTCACTTTTTCATCTTCAAATTGGAGGATTCGTTCTCTTACAGAACTTGCGTCAATGCCTTTTGATATTGCCAAAAGCAAACGATCCAGTTGCTCCAAAATTTCTTGTTTCTGTTTTTTTAATTTTTCCAGATCCCCGGATTTCTCATTCTGTCGCTTTTTTATGTAGTCATTGAGCTTTATCATCAACTTGGGGATTATTCTTTCGTTGAGTAGTTTTCCTTCCAAGACTTTCATGACGAAATATTCCAGATTGTTTGTACCTATTTCCCGATTTTGACAAGCTGTTTTTAGTTTTGCCTTATGAGAACATCTGTATGTGGCACAGAAGCTATTTCTTTTCCCTGAGTTTCTTGAATTGGCATGATATGGATGTCCGCATTCACCACATTCAACCAAGCCTGAAAGAAGGTACAAACTTTTCGCTTTGAATTTTCCGGAAACATTCTTGTTTTCTTTCAGTTTGATCTGGACCCGGTCAAAGGTTTGTCTGTCAATAATTACCGGAAGAGCATCGGGAACAACTATTATTTCCTCGGGAGTTTTCTTTCTTTTGCTACTGGAAGTTCGCTCAGGAGAAACATTGAATTTGTAGACCCCTGTATATTTTTCATTTCGCAAAATAGTGAAAATGGCATTTTTCCCGAAAAGTTTACCAAATTTTGTCCGTTTTCCCGTTGCATTGAGATGTTGAAGTATTTTTTGGTATCCCCAATCATTCAAGTACATTTCGAAAACACTTTTTACAACCTCAGCTTCTTCCGGTTCAATCAATAGTTTCTTGGTGCTTTTATCGACCAAATAGCCGATGGGGGGCTTACCACCGTTGTGCAATCCCTTGTATGCGTTTTCCTTCATCCCCTTCATAACTTCCCTCGCAAGATTCTTTGAAAAATAGGCCGCCATTCCTTCCAACATACTTTCCAAAACCATGCTTTCAGGGGAATCATCGAGAAATTCTGTTACAGATATTACTTTTATTCCGTAGTCTCTCAATCTCTTCTTGTACACGCAGGAGTCATATTTATCCCGCGAAAAACGATCCAATTTGTGTACCACTACCGCTTCAAACATCTTTTTGGAGCCATCAGAAATCATTTGCTGGAATTCTGGACGTTTATCGGAAGTAGCCGATTTAGCTGAATCCGCATAGACTTTGACAATTGACATTCCTTTGATCTTTGCAAAAGATTCTATTGCTCGCAATTGTGAGTCAATCGATTCTTCGCGTTGGTTACTACTGCTGTATCTGGCATAGACTGCGATTCGCATATTGCTTGTTCTCCTTTCGAGTTAAATTGTCTTTCTTCCATTTGGTCGTTGGGGGAAAAACAAAGGTTTTTGGATTTGTTGTACAAAATAGCCAGAACATCCAGAAAAACATCATCCACTTCCCATTCGATGTCAGTTTCTTGGTTGAGAATGGCTTCGAAGAAAATTTCTTCCTTGGGATTAGTCGCTAATTCACGGGGAAAAGATATAGTATTAAGCACAATGTTGTACCTTTCTATTTTTTTATTATGATATATTCTTGTGAGGTCTGTTTGATTCGCTTGTCAGGCCAAAAAAAAATATTGGTTATCCAAAATTCTTTTGGATATTTTGGATAACCATTTATTATAGGATACCCCGAAAACCGGGAATCCAAACTCTCATGATGGTTTCCATTTTCTGAAGAACGGGAAAGCAGAACTATTCAGACATTTCTCGAATTTTGAAATTCTTTGTCTGGAACAATTGGATAATATTCATGGCTATTGTTTCTTGAACCCCTTTTGCAAGTTACCATTTTCTTGGAAATGGCTTCATTCAAGATTGTCTCTGCATCTGATCTGGAAGCACTGTTTTCTTCTTGATACGTTTTAAGAAGATTCATTTTTCCAATGCCAGGATTTGTCTGAATGATTTTCAAGAGCCCATCAGTATTGTAAACATCACCTTCTTGAGCAAAATCAATCGGAATGTCCTTGAGAATTCCTCCTTCCAAACGTTCCAACAGAAGGGTTCTTTTTTCTGCCATATTGTTGCACTTCACTGTTCTCAGAAGAACATATTTGTCCTTGCAGCTAAATAATTTCTGTTTATTGAGAAAGTCTTTGCTGGGAGCTGAAAGGGTCATTACTACGCGGCTTGCGTTGACCAATGAGGCTGCCCCCAAGACAGAAGTGGTATCACCGTGTGATTGACTATTTTTTTGCATGGACTGCTTATTTGAGTGGGTTAGGATAAGAATACTTGCACCGGTGAAATTGTGGATTTTCTTCAGAAGTTGTACAAATTTTGAAACTGCACTATTATCACAGAGGTCTTCGGTCATCAGCAAATTCATTGGGTCAAGAATAAGCAAACGGATGTCAGAATATTTTTTGAGGAACCGGATTAGCGCAAAAAAACTTCTTTTTCCTTCATCAGGAAAAAGGGTAAATGGGGTTCCCGCTATTGGAGGTATTTTCAGGTTTCTTTTTAGCAGTTTTCGAATTTCTTTCACTTCTTCTTTACTTTTGCCTGCTGTCAACAATTTTACGCTTTGCCACAATCGCCGATGTATGTCAGAAGTGTCTTCTTCCATGGTCAAAAAAACAACCTTTCCCTTCTTTGGAATCGAAAAAAAGGAGTTTCCAAAGAGAGGAACTCCGGTTGCGATTGCTTCCGCAAACATGAGGGCCAAAAAGCTTTTTGAAAAGCCACCTGGGGCAGAAAGAGTCAATAGCCAGCAGGAGATAAGCAAATTATGAATCAAATATTCTTCCTCTGGTGGTGGGTTGTCCAGGTAATTTGATATGTCAGCTTTTTCAGGTGTCAAGGATTCTGAAAGTCTGTCGTCTATTTCATCAATGTCATCATCAGAAATATTATTGTAATTTTTCACAAAAAGTTCCTTATTTGAAGTTGCTCCAACCAGCCCCAAAAAACGACTGGTTGGGCATCTATAGGTTTTTTTACAAACTACCGTCGAAAGGATTTCTTTCAAGAAATTTGGGGTAGTACTTTTCCACGAATTCGGGTGTTGGTTTAATTATCAGCTGACGCTCTTTACCTCTATGACTGCAAATATTCAATCCCAATGCACGAAGCGCTGAATTTATCCGGGATAACTGACTTGATAGTGCCCTGGGATTTGAAGGCCATTTGGCAACGCGTTGTTCAGTTTTTTGAAGATAATTTTTTAGCGTTTTCCACAAATCTGTTGCAGTTAAGCGTTTTTCTTCTTTTATTTGTTCGTCTATCACCCATTCAAAGAAAATTCTGCCAAAATCGCAACTGTGGACCATTTCTTCGGGAGAAGGCTTTTGTGATTCCTCAAAAATCTTTTCGAACTCTCCAGGGTTCAGTCCAAGTTTTTCCTCACAAGCTGACACCCATTTTACCGCATCTGCAAGACGAGGCATTCTGGTTAGGGTAACCTTAGGCAAATTTGCCAATATGGTGGAAATTAATTGAAAAAGAAACCCAAGAATTTTTGGAGATTCTTTTTGAAATTTCTCTTGTAATTCCCTTTCTGGCAGGCGATCTTCCATCGAAATAGGAGGGAAATCAATAATTATAGTTCTGTTCAAAAAGTCTGCCCTAGAACCGATTTCGCCAATGCCGTTCATTACAACCGGTCGTTGCATCCAAAATCGAATTTGATCTGTGTCAGTATACAACTTACGAATATTAAAACCCGAACCAGAGACTAACCGACAGAAAACATCTGATAATTCATCGCTCACAAAAGAAATATTATCATAGTCTAATAGCCATGCATCTTTTGCGCGAATCTGCAAATCACGTGTGGAAGGGGCAATTCCGGGTGCTAAATCTTCGGTTGGGTCAATTAACCGCTTGGCCCACTTCATTCTAGTGCTCTTTGCAGAGCCATGCTCCCCTTGAATCAGCAGAATTGCATATGGCCCTTTGGGGCTAAGGCAGATAAGGAGAAATGCCAAAAGAAGAATCGCTGTTTCTTTATCCTTTAGGCAAAAAACCTCCTTAAATTGATCCAAGTTGCCGCCAGCTTCAGGGTAGGGGATGGTTGACATTTGGGAATTGCGAAGGAAATTGATATTCGAATTGGAAATGACTTTGTAGCCCTCAGGTGTGATTTCTACAATTTCCCCTAAACTATTATTTAGGTCAAAAAAGACCCTTTCATAATCTCCTCCAACTCGGAGAAAGACTTCCTCGAAAGGCAAAGGCCAGTCAGAACCACCGGCGGTAGCAATAATTGTTTGACAAATTCGTTCGATACTTTCTTTGGACAAAGAAGAATGAAAATGCTTCCAGAAAAAAGAACGCAAAAAAAGCTTGAAGTTGTTGCTTTCAACCTCAACGACACGATTGAAATCATCTTTAATTCTAACGTAAAGAATTTTTGTCGTTGACCTGAAGAAATAGCAATTTTCTTTCAAAAGATCGATTGACTCTTCTACAGAAAGACTGTTTTTTGGAGAGCTTTGTTTTCCTGTTTTTTGAACGTTTTTTATTATTAATTTGACCTCTTTATTTGGCAATGGAGGGAAGCACTTTTTCTTATTTTCCTCCCTAATTGCTTCCTCAATTTCATCGTCAGTCAAGCCTGCTCGCTTTTTCGCGACTCCATAGTGGTACAAATTAACATTCCTCACTCCTTCTTCCCAAATTGCAGATGGATTATGTTCGGCGTTCAAACTTCCTTGGATTTTTTTCTTCAGGGAATCGGAAAGTTCACCAATTTTGCGATCATTTGCCCAACGATAGATTTTTCCATTTTGGTGCACCGAAGGAGGAACAACGATAATTCCACCATTTCCACGAACATCAACTTTTGGAGCAAGTTTCGAAACGGAATTTGGAATTTTTTCATCAGTAGTTTTCATTATTATTTGAGAGCCCCTGCCCGTTTCGAATGAAGCTGTTTGGCTTTGGAGTTCAATTAATTCCTGAAAAAAAGGATCTTCGTTTGATAATTCAGAAATAGGAAAATCGACATCAATGGAAACAATTTTGTTTATTTCTCCAGTCATTAACCCCAGGTTGCTGTTAGGAAATTTTTCGAATTCTTGAAGAATTTTTTTTGGGTCGCAATTTTCTTCTTTTTGCCAATCACTAAATCGAGGGTGTTTTCCTGGGGATGAGCAATTTTCTTTTTGGCTGCAAGTGCAATGGTCATTCACTATTCCATGCAAAGTCACCATTTTCAAACCCCGTTTTGCGTATTCTTCAATAGCAGCAATATTGGACATATTATTTATCAAAGCAAAACCAAGATTTGCATTTTCTAATTTTTCATTTTCAGCGGTATTGCACCCTATTGTTGAATATAATCTGGGTGCAATTGTTTTTTCCTTTGCCTCTTTTTTTCCCTGAATGGGATCATCATCTTCATTGATATCAACTCCCTCATTCTTTGAGCTGGAAGGAATGATTTCTTCTTTTGCCCCTTCCTTTTCCTGTTCACAGTCGGAGCTATTTTTTTCGGCTGAATTTAATTCCGAATTTTCTGGATTCATTTTTACCTTTCCCGGGGAAAAATTTCCCCTCAGGAATTTATTCCTGATCAAATTCCGTTTGGGAGCTGATTGTAGAGTTACGAGCAGCTACTCGCTGAAAACAAAATCCTCGGCCCCACCATCAGAAAAAACCAAACGTGCGAAAATTTTGTTGGATTTTTGGGGGGAAGGAGAAGTTGGCAAAAAATAAGTTCTGGAAAATACAGAAGAAGCCCACATCTAAACTTCCCATAACCCAAATTAACAATATGCTTGTCAAAAAAGCTATATCTAAATTTATAATTTGGTCTGAGAGTCTAATGGGACCCTATTATGACCTTATCTAAAAAAATTGACTTCAAATGGGAATGAAATTTATTTTTTTCTATTTTTCTCCTTTTTCAATTTTTTTCTTTTCGAATATTGTTACCAAGATACCCGATTGACTGGAAAAGTTCAAGCTTTTTTTCAATTTTTTTTTATTTATTTTTTTTACCCCTTCTTTTTGCCCAAACCATGGAGCCTATCCAAAAACAAATTTTGCGTCATTTGCGTCAAACACCTCCATGATGATTGTGTGAAGCTAATTTGCCTTCGACGCAAAAAAAACAGGAAAGTCGCAAGATTTTTTTTGAGGGGAAAATATTCTTGGAGAGTGACTATCTTTTGACTCGTCGAAGATATTTCTTCACTGAAGGTGGTTTTGAGGAGGGAATGAAGATTTGTCACAAAATTCCAATTTTTCCGACAACAAGGAAAGACCCTCCAGAAGCGATTTTGGGAGGATTGCGACGGAAACGACGCAAAATTTGTTGGATTGGGATCACCTTGATGGCAATTTTTGGAGGGCTATTTCCTTCTCAAGAAGAAGAAGGTCACAAACATTTTCACTTAGGGAAGGGGAGATATTCTCCAAATCTTGAAAGGAATTTCCATTTTTCTGTTCTTGATGGAAAAGAGCTAGAAAAACAACAGGGGGACTAAAAAAACAAATCCTCAAAACCTTTTCAAAGAAGGTTACGAGGATTTGGTACATGGAGGTGAGGGGAATCGAACCCCTGTCCGAAGAGGATCACAAGCACCGTCTACCATTATGTTCCGCGATCTTTAAATTTAAGGCTTTCGCAACTCGCGGACCAGATACTACTCACCCGATCCCTCTGGTGTTTCTCGACGTTCCGGGCCAGTGGCCTCCCGGAACATCCAGCCAGTTTAATCGGCAGTTCGTCGGTATCTTACTGGCGGAATTTACCGGGAACCGTCGCAGCTAATTAGGCAGCGAGTGCTAAGTTTTCGTTAGCAGTTGTTTTTTGATCGAATTTTTACGAGGCCGTTCGATCAACCTCGAATGGCAGGTGATAGCTCACGCACTCCGTCGAAACCGGTACACCCCCTTAACTTACAACAAAAAACACATTCATTGCTTAGATGAATTATTGCTAAATTAAAGATATCACTTTCTTACCGAAAAAGCAAAAAACGAACTTAGATGGCAGCAATTACCCATCAAAATTCTTTGAAACGTCCATTAACAAAAATTTGTTCTTTAAAAGATTGGCGAAAATAATTTTTCGAAAGCATTTATTTATCTAGGTTCCGAGCCTAATGGGTAATTCCTGCTTAGATGGAATTATTATTATGTTAATTTTAAAAAGTAATCACGTAGAAACTGTGAAAAAAATGACTCGGTCGAAACCGAATTTGAAATGAAGCATCGATAGCGACTTGGTTATTCAAAAATTACTTTTTTCAAAATTTCATGTCGAGATGATGTAAATTAGGCGTTTGAAGTAATACCAATCCCACTAAATTATAACTAACTTTTTCGACGGTTTACAGCACCTGAGGCTTGATCAAACCCATCAATTCGCGTGATTATACCAATTTCAATCAGTTCGTTCATCTGACCTATTTCGTGCTTCGGACTGCGTAAATTCAGAATTCCTGGTATCGATATTTTGTGTTTTCTCGGAAAAGGGCTTCAAAAGATAGTTTTCTGATTTTGGGATACTTTTCGATTGGATTTTATCCTGAGACCAACTTACATAAAACTAAATCAGAAGATTCCTTCCAAAGCAAGTTGGCAATTCATCAATCTAAAAAATGGTATCAAATTTAAATCCCCGAGATTGGGATGTCTGAAATTGGAGTTGGGTCTGACAGAAATGAATGCTCCAAGCATCCAGTAAGGGCTCTTTATTTTCATGAAAGTTCCGTGTTTTCTTGGAAAATATGCAGATCCCACTTCATTTTGATCAAATTAATGTTCTTAGGGTGATGCACATATTTTTTTGGATTGGTATTACTGTTAATTTTTGGTAAAATAACTCATGGAAAAATCAATGATACGTACAAATGCTAAGATGAACTTTTTCAAATTTCAGGAACCGCATTAAACCAAATTCAGTTTTTGCAAATTTTGGCTTTCTTAGCATCGATACGTACCATTGAAAAAAAATTCGTGATTATTGTTCAAAATTGCTATTACACAAAATCTTCTTTTTCCAAATGGGTGGCTCCACCCATATAGGGCTTCAAAACATCTGGAATAGCGATTCTTCCGCCTGAATCCTGGTAGTTTTCCAAAATTGCGACCCAGGTTCTTCCAACTGCCAGCCCTGAGCCATTCAATGTGTGAACCAAAGTGGCTTTGGCGTTCTTTTCATCACCTTTGAATTTAATATTGGCCCTTCTTGCTTGAAAATCTTCAAAATTGCTGCAAGAGCTTATTTCACGATAGGTATTTTGGGAAGGAAGCCAGACTTCGAGATCATATGTTTTTGCAGAACAGAAGCCTACATCGCCCGATGATAATACCACTGTGCGATATGGCAAATCGAGCGCTTTCAGGATCGATTCAGCGTCAGCGGTTAATTTTTCGTGCTCTTCGTAAGATTTGTCTGGATGCGAAAATTTTACCAACTCGACCTTGTCAAACTGATGCTGCCTGATAAGGCCTCGGGTGTCCTTGCCATAGGAGCCAGCTTCACTTCTAAAACACTGGGTAAAGGCGACGTATTTTATTGGCAATGCTGATTCGGGAAGAATTTCATTTGCATGCAAATTCGTTACTGGGACTTCCGCTGTTGGAATCAGGTAATAATCCATTTCCCGCAATTTGAATTGGTCTCCTTCGAATTTTGGAAGCTGTCCTGTTCCACGCAGGGCGGTAGAATTAACGATTACAGGAGGGTAAATTTCTTTATAACCGTTTTTTAAGGTATGGTGATCCAGCATGAAAGTAATAATCGCTCTTTCAAGACGAGCTCCAGCTCCTTTTAAAACTGAGAATCTGGCTCCGGAAATTTTTCCTGCCCTTTCTAAGTCCAGAATTTTCAGGTCTGTTCCTAAATCAACATGATCTTTAATCTTAAAATCAAACTTTCGAGGAGTGCCAATTCGTCTGATTTCCAAATTTTCCAGGTCGCCTCCTCCGATTGGAACAGTCGAATTTGGAACATTAGGAATGGTAAGAAGCAACTCTTCAAGTCTGGCATCAACTCCAGCAACTTTTTCATCTAAGCTCTTTATCGCATCGGAGGCTTCCTTCATTCCGGATAAAAGATCATCAGCTGGCTGTTTTGCTGCTTTCCTGGCTGCAACTTGTTGGGAAACTTTATTTCTGTTGGATTTAAGGTTCTCAACCTGGAACAAATACTGCCTTCTTTCCGCGTCCAATTCCTCTAACTTTTTTATCTTCTCATTTTCTATTTCATTGTATTTGCTAATCAGAAATTCAAAGGATTCTTTAGATCTTTTCGGTTCTATTCCTGCTTTTCCAAGCAGTTCCTTAATCTTTTCATCACCAAAATCAATTTCACCTCTGGAAATCAGCGCCTTTTTGAGTGCATCCTGGTTTCCGCGAATCCACTTAATGTCTAGCATTGGAAATTGCCTCCATACCTAAATTTCAGATGGTGAAAGATTACCCTTATTGCTTTCCCTTTTCAAGATATTTTTTAAAAATAAAATTCCAAAAAAAATACCGATTATATAGCTTATCCAAACCATTATGCGAGCTTCCTGAAGCCCTGATTCCATGTCTTTTAAAAACCTTTCAGGACCCACTCCGGTTAAATAAAACGCCCCGTTCAAATAAACTTGAGGTTTTCCATTTTGGAAGTTTCCCAAAGCCCAGGCTTCTGCACCATCGCTTAAAAAGTATTCTTTCATCCCAACTTTCATAGGTTGTGATGCATTCCAATTTTTTAACATTTCCGAATCAGAGGCTGTATTTTCAGTCCTAACATTTAGAAGGTCTTTTCCAATCTCGATACCCAGCCAGTCGTTTACTGAAATTACTGTTTTTCCATCTTTCATTTCGAAAGGAACGTTTTGAGGGTCCTCAGAAACAAATTTTATTGCCTTACGCTGAATCCATTTTCCTTCCCTTCTGATTTCCTGCTTTTCGATTCTGGAACCCTCTTTTTTTTTCCAAAGACAGCTTTCGCTTGCACAAAGCATTTTTGGACCAGTTGCAATGGAGGAAAGAGTTATTCTTACCCAAGCTGGGCCATCCTGAATTTTTACAGTTTCAAGAGATTTTATCGGAGCTTGTTTGGCAAGCATCGCGGTTTCTTCCTTCCCTTTAACAAAATAAGAAGTGAGAACTCCAAAAGCTAAAAAAAAGAAAGCGGAAAAAAAATAAAACCCTACAAATAACCACTTTCCGCAACCACTCATCGTATTTTCTCCAATACTTTTGTCATGAATTAGTTCTTAATTCGGCTAAATACCTAAAAATAATGAAAAAAAAAGAGCGGATTATCCGCTCTTTGACCAATCCCTAAATCCCTTTCGTGTCTTATTTTCAGGGAATCATTATGTCTCAAATTGTTTAAATAATTTTTTTTTTATCGTTTAATAATATTTTCAAAATCAAGTTTAAAAAAAATTCAGTTCCATTGATAATTACTTATCGTTGATTTTGCCAAAATTTTATAGTGCTTCGAAAGACTCCTTTGAAATTCTTTTTCCTAAACTTTCCTACAAAAATGGATAAATTCCCAGGAAAAATTTCGCACTTTTACTTCTTTGCAAATTTCTGAGAAACAATTGATTGGTGCATTTCCTTTTTTTCCAACAATCTTGCTTGCTTATTTTGCTCTGGAAGACCTATCTTTTCACGAATTTCTTTCATGGAATTCTTTAACTCAAGCATTTCATTCGAAAGGTCTTTCAAAAAAACTTTTATTGTATCCATATCGGATTTGGAGATAGAATTTTCAACTTTTGTTTCTTTCTGATTCATCAATCGAGCAAGAAGGACAGCCATTTCATAACGATTAAGAAATTTTTCCCCGCTAAAAGAACCATTTGGTCCAAGTTTGATCACTCCGTGGTTTAGCAAAAATTCGATGGATGGTTTGGCCCAATGATCTTCTTTTACATCTGATGGCGAAGCAGCAAATACGGGTACAATTGTACAAGGTATCATGAAGCAAAACAAAATCAAAAAATTTTGGTAAAAATGGTTTCTCATAGCATTTAACTCCTTCAAAGCGAAAATTCTATCGTCAAAAAGAGGATTTTTTTGAATGAATAATTTTAAATTTTTCCCTTCCCGAACTTCCTAACAAATTCAGCGGGTGCGTCAAATCTACAAATAGGTCTTCTTTAATGAAAAATCAGGGCAAACGCATGCTTTTTCTTGATTTGATGCAGTTAATCTCATCAAAATGGATTCATAAATCATATTTTTCTGCCAATATTTTCTTCAAAAAATAGGGGTTTCATACGAGATACCAGATAAAGTTGCATAAATAGGAAACCTCCTGAAAGATTGATTAACTGCGGAAAAAGGGTGCGTTTGCCCTGAAGGTGTGAAAAAATATGGGTATTCCTCAAAGTACAACATGTGAGAGAGCCGTTAGCAAAAGATGAGATATTTTTCACAGCCATTTTTGACCGAATTTTGACATTTTTTCACAGCTTCCCTGACTAAAAAATCTTTGCATTGACGGTTGAGCTAAATTTCCTTATAATTAAAACACTTTTTAGTAACGACTCAATAGTTTAGAGGAAATCGAAATGGATCATTGCGAGCGAAACGAGCACTGTTCTGAGAATAATGAGAATAGATTGCTTTGTCAATATCATCTCAGGATTTTGCCAGAAATTGCTTTGACATAAAGTTTACCCCCCGCAATATTGAGATGTTACACTTTTTGCTTATCTTAAGGAGTTTTTTATGAGCAATGTTTACTCGGAATCGGTGCCCAAGCATAACCTGCATCTTTTATGGAACGACACAAGGAAAGAAGCCTATTTTTACGACAAACTCAGCGATGGCAAAACCAAATGTCGACTTTGTCCAAGGAACTGCATGATTGCCCAAGGACAATCAGGTTTTTGTAAAGTTAGAAAAAATATTGACGGGACCTTGTACACACAAAATTATGGAAAAGCCACACATATAACCGTTGAGCGGATTGAAGCAGAAGCCATGTTTCATTATAAACCCGGCGCCAAAATCCTTTCTTTAGGAAACTTCGGCTGCAATCTCAATTGTGATTATTGCCAAAATTGGACGTTTTCACAATTTCAATATACTCCACCGCAAACAATTCAAGAATACACTACTGAAGATGTTATACGAAAAGCTAAAGCCGATGGCATTGAAGTTCTTTCCTGGACTTACAATGACCCGGCAGTCTGGATGGAATTTGTAATAGATACCGCAAGAGAAGCCAGAAAACATGGTTTGAAAAACCTTTTTAAATCAGCGTTTTTCCTTTCCCCCGAAGTGGTTAGTGAATTAATCAAGGTAATTGACGTATTCGCAATTTCCATTAAGGCGATGGACGAAGATTATTATAAAAAATTTACCAAGGCTTGGTTAAAACCAGTTCTTGACAACACCCGCCAGGTGCATGAAAGCGGAGTTCATTATGAATTGAGCAATCTTGTTGTTACTGGCCTCACCAATAACGACGATAATTACGATAAAATGATCGATTTTATTTTGAAAGATCTTACTCCAAAGACCCCAATTCACTTTACCAGATTTCACCCTGACTACAAATACATGGACCATGAGAAAACTCCACTGGAAGACGTTTTCGCTGCCAGGAATCGTGCCATGAAAAAAGGCTTGACCTATGCATACGTGGGAAATGCTTTTGAATCTGAGGGCTTGAACACTTATTGTCCTTCTTGCAAAGAACTTCTTGTCGAAAGATTTGGATTGTCCACTTTTGTTAAAGAGAGCCTAAAACAAGACGGAACCTGCAATAAATGTGGTTACAAAACTACAATTGTATTTTGACCTGAACAAAAATTTGACCATGGCCAAAATTAAATTTATTGGCCATGGTCAAGATCTTAAAAATTGAACAAAATAAAATAAATTGAGCAAAATATGAAAAATTTTTCCTACCAATGGGATGAAGATTATTATCTACTTCACATTCAATTCGATAGAACCGTAGAGGTTCCTTTTACAATTAAAATCCGCAGGGATTTTAAAAACACCCCCCCCATTTTAGAAGAAATCCCTTACCCCGAAAAAGATTTAAGTTATAGATTTCTTGTTGCCCGAAGCAGACCATCAGAAATTTCTTTTTTCATCGAATACCCTGAAGAAATGATCCTTTCTGCATACAAACTTGACGACAGAGCTTATTATCCAACTGAACATTTTTATAAAGGTTAAAAATTGCCTATTTACGAGTCTTCCCCTCCTGAAATTGATTTTTTATCTTCACCATCCGGTTGTGCTTTTAAGTTTGATGGAAAGATTTTCCTTTTTTTGCCCAAAATTCTTGGACTTTTTTCTGTAGAAGGTCAAAATGAAAATGCAGAAATGGAACTTCTTGAAAAATCAAATTTTATTGGTGATTTTTTGCACTCTGTTGAAAAGTTGTTTCAGCTAGATGCATCCAAAAAAATCGAAAAATACTGGCAAAATCAAAATGGGAAGATTTCAGCACTGAATCTGAATTTAACCGATAAATGCAATTTAGCATGCATTTATTGTTACGCCAAAGGTGGAAATTACGACCGAATAAACAAAGAATTGTCTGCGGAAGATGCTCTGAAAGCTTTTAATTCTGCAATAGACTGCCGGGATGAATCCCGAGATTTCAGAGTGGAATTTTTTGGCGGGGAACCACTTTTAAATTTTGAAGCGATAAAACAGGTCATTGAAAAGCAGAAACAGCTAGCGACCCATTTGAACGAAAAAGAAATAATTAATCGTATTTCCACAAATTTAACAGAAATAAATCCGGAAATCATCGATCTATTTTCCAAATCAAAGATGATTATTAGCGTTTCCTTTGATGGAACTGCCGAATTTCAAAATCGTCAACGTCCCTTCAAAGATGGCTCCGGTTCTCATGAAAAAATTTTCTCTAACCTGAAATTATTAAGGGAAAAATGCCCTGATAACATTATTGTTGCAAGAATTACAGTATTGCATCAGGAAGATAAACTCTATGAAGTTATTGAACAAATTTCTCAAACCGAAATTTTTGATTATGTCAGCTTGTATCCCGCAGCTCTTTCTGCACAACACTCCACTGAAATTGAAAACAAACCGCAAGGGAATTTTTCAGAAACACTAAATAATGAATTTTTAAAAATTTCCCAAAACTATAAGAAACTCCTTTCGGGAAAGAGATTCAAAGGGATTCTGGAATTAAACAGGTTTTGCCAAAACATCCTCACAGGAACTGCAGCAGCAAATCATTGCCGCGCTGGGGCTGGGTATTTTACTTTTTCTCCGGACGAATCTATTCATCCTTGCCATAGATTAGTTGGAGACCCCAACTGGGATCTCAAAGCTTTTTCAACACTTGCGGGTCAATCTCGTAATCGACTTCGCGACTGGCGTTTGCCCGTAAATGCTCGAGCAGGTTGCCGGGAGTGTTTGATCCGATTCTTTTGCGGAGGGGGATGCAAACAAGAAGCCTTCATAACTTCCGGCTCCCTATTGGGACATTCAACTCAAATCTGTTCATTTTCCAGATTATTATTCAAAAGTGCAATTCGCATTTGCCTTCAACTGGACGAGGTAGTTGAAAAAAAATTAGTGGAATTTTTTCGCATGTCAGAAAAACTATTTGTTTTTTGCGGTCAACCCCTCATCAAACTAGAAAGAAAAGAAGAGTTTGAAAATCCAATCTCAATTAGATTTGAAGATCAAGTTTTTTATCTTAAACCCGTTAAGATTGATTTTTCCAATGACTGATCATCCAACTGACCCAACAAATCTGGAAAAGAGTTTGTGGGGTACTCATTTTTGTCAAAAAATTGTGCTGTTTTAGCCGAGAATGCCTCTTCTACAATAAAAAAAAAGATGGCACGTATTGTTGCTAAAAACAGCGAAAAAGAGTAAAAATACTTGACTTATAAATCTGCATCAACGCAAGCGTAGAAAATTTGAAAAAAATAATTTTTCGCGAATTATTTTTTTGAATTGTGTGGTTAATTGCCAGTGTCAATATGAATTTACTCTTTGTTGTTGTGCTAAAAAAGGCCAGAAGACAAAAATCGAGTTTGATTTGATGCGGGTCCTGAATTTGAAAAGTTGCATCTTAGTGTTGTAGTATCATTGAAAAAAAACAGGAGCACTTTGCTTTGATTTTAATCTCATTTCTCTTATCACACCAAATAATATTGGAAAAAACCTTTATACTGTCTGCTTTCTTTCGATTATGATTGAACCCAAATTATTTCATTTTGTAAATCATTATTATGACCAGCCTCTGATTGTCGAGCGAGCTAAAGATTGCTGGATTTTTGATTCAAATGGAAGGAAATTCCTGGACGGATATTCAGGGGTTGCCAGCATTTCGGTTGGCCATGCCAATCCTTTTGTAAACAAAGCTGTTTGTGAGCAAATAGAATTGGTTAATCACTGTCCAATGATTTACCAATCCAAACCCTTGTTAAAATATCTGAATGTCTTGCAAAAAGAACTTCCGGAAAATCTGAACCGCCACTTTTTTGTTAACTCGGGTTCAGAAGCTATCGATTTTGCTTGTCAGGCACTCCGGACATTTTCCAACAAACCTCTGATTATTGCATTCTCTGAAGGTTTTCATGGTGGTACTTTTCAAGCAAAATCAGTAACCGGCCTCGACGCTTGGCAACCCATTTTTGGAAAAGATGAAAATGTTTTTTTTCAGCCGATTTCTCCATGCAAAAAATGTCCCGAAAAAATTTACAAAAAAAATTTGGAAAATTTAAAGGGAGTTGATATTGAATGTACGGCTGGCTGCCTAATGGATTTGGATAAATTTCTTGAGGAAAACAGTCAAAATTGCGCAGGAATAATAATTGAACCAATCCTTGGGGTAGGGGGGATAATCCTTCCAATGAAGGGTTTTTTCCAAAAATTAGATTTGATTTGCAGAAAATACAAAATTCCTCTAATAGTTGATGAGGTTCAAACCGGTTTTGGAAGATGCGGATCTTCACTTTTTGCATTCCAGAAGTTCGGGTTGCACCCTGATATTTTATGTATGGCAAAGGGTATCGCTAATGGTTTTCCTATGGGTTTAGTCTCAGCTTCCGAAGAAATTTCCATGGCAATGGGCAAGAAATTAAATTTTTCGACCTTTGGAGGCAATCCGGTTTCTTGCGTTGCAGCGACCTATACACTTAAGTATATACTTGAGAAAAACCTTTTGCAGAACTCTGAAGAGATAGGGAAATTTTTGCAAAGCGAACTTGAAAAAAAACTTTCTGTATTTCCTTTTTTCCGCGAAATCCGAGGGTGTGGTTTGATAATAGGTATAGAAGTTGAAACCGGTGATTTGGCAAAAAACATCCTAATTTCAGCCTATAAGAAAGATTTACTGATTGGAATCGGCGGAAGAAATAGAAATGTGCTAAGAATTGAACCTTCTTTAACTTTTTCCAAAGATATGGCAGAAATGCTGATTGAAATTATTGTAAATAGCTTTCAAGAACAAGCAAATTTAGTTTCCGAGGGGAAAAAATGAACGATTTAAAATTGGCTTCCTTTAAAGACCTGATAAAAAACCGTCGAAGTGTCAGAAGCTTTACAAAAGAATCCGTTGATGTCCATTTAATCGAAGAAGTAATGGAAGCAGTAAAATTTTCTCCTACTCCGACAAATAGACAATGTTTTAAATTCATTGGGGTTTCTGATCCACTAATGATCGAGGAAATCAGACAAGAAGTCCTGTTATCCACTGAAAAAATTGCTTCCAATTTAGATGAAGAACGATCGAAATCTTTTCGGGAATATGCACAGTGGTTTAGCTTCTTCAACAAAGCTCCAATTGTGCTATTTGCTTTTTTTCGTTTTTTTTCTTCCAGACTTCCTACCTCTGAAAAAAAAGGGGCATCGATTGAAGGTGTTGCAGAATTGCAAGCATTCGGTGGTGCAATACATGGCCTCCTTTTGGGTCTTGAAGCAGTTGGTTTGTCAGCATGTTGGATGAGCGGACCATTGGTTGCCGAAGAAAAAATACTTTCAAAATTAAAAATTGAACGACCCTGGAGACTTGGAGCCGTAATTCCGGTTGGTTACACTGATTCCAAACCTGCAGTTCCTAAAAAACCTGAATTTTCAGCAATCTTTCAGTGGTCCGAATAGTCTTTTATCTCTCCGGTTCCATTTAAACTCTTCTCCAAGTCGCGCAAAGTTCAGAATTCCTGGTATCGATAGTTTGTATTTTCTCGGAAAATAGCTTAAAAGATATTTTCCTGATTTTGGAATAATTTTCGGTTGGATTTTATCCTGAGACCAACATTCATAAAAATAAATCAGAAGATGCCTTCCAAAGCAACTTGGTGATTCATTAATCGAAAAAATGGTATCAAATTTAAATCCCCGAGGCTGGGAAATCTGAAATTTGATTTGATATTTATTTTCTTCCTTTCAAAGTGATTTTCTTTGAATCGTGTTGTAATTAGCATGATGTGCAGTTTTAAAGAGGTTAAGTGGGACTGTATAGTTATTAGCATTAGCACAATTTTAGTGAGAATTTCGGAAAATATTGGTTTTGACCGGTTGCTAACGTAGACCTTGAGAGGATCTGACCAAACAAATTGTTGAAAAAAAAAAAAGTACTAAATTTTTTTATTTATCTCTTGTGGAAAGTTAATTTTTTGTTTATTATTCTAAAGTATACTTGGAAATTATATTTTTTGTGCGGAGGGAAATAATGTCCAAAAGATCGGTTTTTCTACTTGGAATCCTTTTTTTAAGTCTTTTTGTTACCGTGGTTGCTCAGGCAACCGTTTCGCAGGCCGAAAATGATTCTGTTTTGTGCTTTTCGAATGACCCACAGGAATTAAATTTTGCCGACATGAACAAACTTGTTGAATTAAACAAGAATTATCAGCTTGATCATAAAACTGTCGATCAAAACATGGTAAATGATTTCTTTAAACACATTCAGGAACACGGTATAAAAAATGCTGGAACTGGTGAAAACCAAGTTCGTGTTGCTTATGTGGTTAAGAACTATGGTGTCGATGTTGCCGGCGTAGTAGTATTAAAAGGTGACTTCGATCAAGATGGCGTTCTTAATATTCTTAGAAAACATTATGCTGAACATAGCAATGAACATTCTGCTGCCGTGATCAAGAACAACAAGTTCGCAGCAGCTCAGGGTGAAAAAGGTGCAAGTGCAAATCCATTCCAGGAAACCACTGGCGTAGTTGCCGGAGTTCAGGCTCATATTTTCCCAATGCCTCTTCTCGATAGAGAATTCATCACCCTTTCCACGGGCAACACCGTTCTTTTCAGTTCCGCACCCAGAGGAAAAAGAGAACTTCTTGAAAAAACCGTTGCAGTTGTAACTGGAAAACTTCCAATGAAAACTCCAGCAACAGATAGCAAAATCATTATGACCTTCGCTCCTTCCCAAGAAGATAAGAAACAAATTGAGCAACGTGCAATGGCCAGATATGACAAGCAAAAAGCTGATTCCCTTGCCCAAAAGAAAAGACTTGCTAAGCTTGGTGAAAGAATAAGACAAAGAGTTATCCGCTCTAAAATTCAATATGTTCTTGATTGCATCGACCAATTGCAAACTGGTACAATGGTAATTGAAAGAAGCAGAAGTGGTGATCTATCCAAGACTGCAACCGTTGCATTATGTTTCAACAATGCCGATACCGCTGCTGATGCCAAAAAGCGAATTGTTAAGCACTTGGTAAAAGAAATCAAAAATACTGCAAGCCCCAAAGACAAATTTGCCCTCAGCAATATCAGCGTCACCTCAAAGGGAAATTACGCCTACTTGCGATGCCAACTGAAAGACGCTTCCGAACAAATTCATGCTTTCAATTTGATCTCCATCTATGTAACAGATGGCGTTCTTGAAAGACGTTAATTTAAAATAAGAAAGTAAACTACGAAGCCTGCGGTAAATCCGCGGGCTTCTTTTTAAGGTTCAAATGCGTTTTTACTTTGTTGATCGAATCACTGAACTCAATCCTGGAAAAAACATTTTTGGTTTCAAGAATGTTTCCATGAGTGAACCCTATTTTTCCACTCATTTTCCAAGTTTTCCTGTTCTTCCTGGTGTTATAATCATTGAAAGTATGGCTCAGCTTGCAGGCTTACTCATTGAACTTTCTCCCGAAGGTGGAAACAATAAGAAAAAAGCAATATTATCAATAGTTGATCGGGTGAAATTCAAAAAAATCGTCAGACCCGGGGATAAACTGGAAATGAAAGCCGAGCTAACTGTATTAGATGATGAAGGCGCCAGAGCCGATGTGTTTTCAAGCGTTTCCAACGAACTTGTCGCCCAGACCAAGCTCACTTTTGCGCTACTTGAAGTCCCAAAACAGTTCCAGGACTTAATTGAAAAGGAACGTCAGGCCCTTTTATTGGCCTTAACCTCAAAATGACACCCCTTCCAAAACAAGTAGCTATTTCCGGAATCGGAATGGTAACCGCCCTGGGAAATAATTCCCAATCTACTTTTGATTCTCTCTTTTCCGGAAAAAACGGAATCACAGAAGTGAAGGAATGGAAAGAAAGCAATTTTCCCATTCAAGTAGCTGGGCAAGTTAAAAATTTTAATGACCTCCTGGAAAAAACTCCGGAAGCGAGGTGTTTTAATTCCAGGAAAGCAATTTTTGCCGTAACTGCGCTACGCGAAGCTATGAAGCAAGCTGGTGGTAATTTCCAAGAGGGTAGGGGAGGCCTTTTTTTAGGGGTCGAAACCGGAAGAATAGATATCAACAAACTTTTTGGAATGTTCCTCAAAGCTGGCTCTTCCAAGGGTCTCGATCATGACCTTTTCGGAAAATCAGCATTTCATTTCATTTCTCGTTATGAAGCTCTTTCCAAACAACCTTTTTTTATTCCTAATCTTCTTTCCAACGTCTTTGGGCTAACTGGCGAAATCAGAAGTATTTCCAACGCATGTTCTTCATCTAGCCAGGCCGTAGGAGAGGGTTTTCGCAAAGTGGCAACAGGGGAGCTTGACTGGGCAATTGTAGGTGGTACTGACGACATGATTGACCTGTATATGGCTATAGGTTTTCAATTGTTGGGTGCACTTTCTTCGGACAAAAATCCTGAAACAGCGTGCCGTCCATTTGATGGCAAACGAAAAGGTTTCGTTCTTGGTGAAGGGGCTGGAATGCTACTGATTGAAAACACCGAAAGAGCGGTCAAACGTGGAGTCAAACCTATTGCTTTAATTTCTGGGTATTCTTCGGGGGCTTCAGCAACTAAAATAACGGAAACAACTTCCGATGGAATCCTTTTCACAATGGATCAAGCCATGCAAGCCGCGGGAGTGGATAAAAATTCGGTGGATTACATAAATGCCCATGGCACAGGAACTCCGATGAATGACCCTGCAGAAAATTTTGCAATTAAAACTCTTTTTGGCGAGAAGGCTTTTTCTATTCCGATTAACTCAACAAAATCAATGATTGGTCATCTGATTGCCGCTGGAGGAGCAGTTGAAGCCGCTGTTGTCGCTCGCTCCATTCAGGAGGGAAAAATCCACCCGACAATTAATCTCGAAAACCCTGACCCACATTGTGATCTCGATTACGTCCCAAAAATCGGAAGAGAAATCCCGATCCGTAATGGCCTTTCAAACTCGCTGGGTTTTGCCGGAATAAACAGTACTCTGGTTCTCTCAAAATTTGAGGGGTAAAAAAAACAGTATCTGAAAAAAATTACAAAATGCTTATCCGGGTGTTTCAGGAATCCTTTGTCGATCAGCTTTGGCAAAATTGTCCTGATACCTTAAGAAGTTCATGAGATGAAGTTATACAAGAGAAGGTAGGAATGGACTCTGGTAAAGTTTTCAAATTAGCGTTTTAATGAGTATGGGAAGCCAATTTTAATGAATAGATTCTCCTGAGGTAACCGGATAAGCATTAATTACAATATTCCGTTTTCCTGGAAGCTGTAATAGCCTTCTCCTTCACGCCCCATAATGATATGATCAAGCAGTTTGATTCCTACTGTTTCGGCAGCACTCTTTATGACCTTGGTTATTTCTCTGTCGGGCAATGAGGGCATTACCCTTCCCGTGGGGTGGTTGTGTACAAGTATCAGGCAGGTTGCATATAAAAAAACAGCCTGACGAAGAATTTTTCGAGGATAAACTGCAGTTTGCTCCTCGACCCCTTTTGAAAGAATTTCATCCGAAATGACCCTATTTGCCTGGTTTAGGTAAAGAACTCGAAATTCCTCTTCGTTCAAATTTGCCATTACTGCAGAATAATATTCAACCACATCGCGCCCATTCAGGATCTGCTTTTTACTTGTCAGGACTTTTCTTTTGACAACTAATTGCGAAACTTCTTTTAACAGAATAAGAAATCTGGAGGCATTCGGCCCGATTCCTGAAATTTTCTCTAATTGCTCCCGATTCGCGGAAAAAATTCCTGGAATATCCGTAAACTCGCTCATTAGTTTTTTGGCAATTGGCTTGGTATCAACCCTAGGAATTGCGAAGGTCAACAGAAATTCTATTACTTCATGTTCTGCGAATCCTGCTATTCCCGCGGAATCAAATCTCTCTCTTAATCTGGACCTATGGTCTAGATAATCCGGTTCGGACACAATTAAATTATTTTTCATTTTTGGCATTTGAGTTGGTTAACTTGCTTTAAAATTGTCGATTTCCTTGCAAAAAAGGTCGAATTAGCTCGATCGTGTCAATATTTTATTTTACACAAACATCATTAAAATTAAAAGTTTATTTTAATAATCAAGGTTTGGTTGACTTTTCAGGACAGCTCTCTTAGAATTAATCCACGCTAAAAGGAGTTTAGACTTAATGGAAATTTTTCGCAATACAAGTATCACAAAGCGAATTGTAATCACAACTTTCGTGCTCCTTTTTTTACCAATTTCCGTTTTTTTAGCCGCAAAATTATTTAACCTCGAAACAAATACTAAGGTTCTCATTTTTTTAAGTAATGTTTTCCTTCTAGTTGGTGTAGTTTCAGCATGGCTTATAGGAGGATCTATTACTGGCCCAATTGACCGACTAAGAAAAAAACTTGCCCTTTTCATCGGAAAAAGACAAGTACAAAACTATGCGGAATCAGGAGAAGACGAGTTAGCAGAATTGGCTTTTGATCTCCAAAAAGTTTTTGAGCTCTGGAACAGTGAAATTGGGAAGATTGTTAAAAAGCAAAAAGAAAGAACAGAAGAGAATGTAAAAAGCGTTGCCGCGCAAAATCAGTTTGAAGCTCAACTTTTACTTACCCGCTCCTGCCTTCAGGTTGCACAAAAGCTCAACACCAGCTTTGATTTTCAAACCAATATGAAAACAATTCTTGATGAAGCTGTCAAAACCATGAATGTCCAGTGGGCCTCAATCCTCTTAATAAATAGAGATACTCTCGAAATGACCGTTGCTTGTGTCAGAGGAATTGAGCAATCTCTACTGGATGAATTGGCAGAAGATCATTATCCATCCATTAAACTCAAACCAAACGAAGGACTCTCCGGTTTAGTTATCAAAGAAGGAGTTCCATTAATCGCGAACAAAGGATTTCGAGACCCAAGATTTAAATCTTTTTCCGAGTTTCGTGCCAAAGATGAAAGAGTTGCAAGTATATTGTGCGCTCCAATAAAGGGAAGCGAAGGAACGATTTTGGGTGTTATCAATTTTATCAACCGCATCAATCCACCCTTTTTCCGAAACGAGGATATCCCTTATGCCTCGGATTTATGCACTCTCGCAAGCCTGGTTATCGAAAGAAATCGATTTTATGATTCCCTTTTTACTGATGAAGCTACAGGCCTTTTAGGATTCCGAATCTGGCGGTCCTTTTTCCAGGAAGAAGCCAGTCGGGCAGTCAGATATTCCCAAACACTTTCCATTGTCATTTTGGAAATCGAAAAGTATAAGGAATTGTTGGAAAAAACTTCACAGGATTTTCTTATCCAGATTTCAAACGAAACTGGAAGGGCTATTAAAAAATGTTTAAGGGATCTTGATCTTGCAAGTCGCGTTCAAGGACGCTTTTACGTTCTTCTTCCAAACACCGATGCGGCTGGTGCTGTTTTTTTAGTCGGACGGATTAAGGAAGCTGTTGAAAAGTTTGATTTTTCCTTTAAGGATAAAACTTTTAAAATCCTGATTAATGCCGGTATAGCATCCTTTCCTGATGCCGGCCCTGATCCTAAAAACTTGTCAGACCTTGCCCTGTCAGCTCTGGAACAAGCAAAATCATCCGGAAAAGGCAGAGCCAGAGTTTTCAGTCGGGACAATAATGAGAAGGCAGCAAAAAAAACTCCAAACGAGGAAAACAATGAATAAAAAAACTTTTTACATTACAACTCCAATTTATTATGCAAATGCAGTATTGCACATCGGACACGCCTTTACCACCCTTGCTGCAGACACCGCTGTTCGGTTTCAACAAGCCATGGGAAATGAAACCTTTTTTCTGACTGGCTCCGATGAGCATGGGCAAAAAGTTGAACAAGCCGCTAAATTAAGGGGAATCACTCCCATTCAACATACTGACGAAATGGTCGAGAAGTTTAAAGCTTTATGGAAAAAACTGGACATTCAATTTGATCACTTTGTTCGAACTACCGATGAATCACACAAAAAGTCAGTCCAATATATTTTGAAGCTCCTTTTTGACAAAGGTCTGATCTATGAAGACAAATATCAGGGCTGGTATTGTACGCCTTGCGAACGCTTCTGGACTGAAAAAGAAACTTCCATCACTGAAGGTAAAATTTGTCCGGACTGCAAAAGGCCAATTGAGACTATCGAAGAAAAAAACTATTTTTTCCGAATGTCCAAATTTCAAACTCAATTGATTGAATATATAAATAGCCATCCGAATTTTATTAGACCTGAATCCAGAAAAAATGAGGTTCTAGGTTTTCTCAACCAACCGTTAGGTGACCTGTGCGTTTCCCGACCGAAAAAACGCCTTTCCTGGGGAATCGAACTCCCCTTCGATAGTGATTATGTTACATACGTTTGGTTCGACGCTCTGGCCAACTACATTAGCGCGGCGGGCTATCCTTATGACATGGATAAATTCAACAAACTTTGGCCGGCTTCATACCATCTGATCGGAAAAGACATCCTTACCACACATTCAGTATACTGGTCCACCATGCTGATGGCTCTCGAATTGCCACTTCCCGAAACAATCTTCGCGCACGGATGGTGGATTACCGGCGGCGGAAAAATGTCCAAATCCGTCGGAAATGTTGTTGATCCATTGTCGTTTGTAGACAAATATGGGCTTGATGCCTTCAGGTTCTTCCTGTTCCGCGAAATGGTTTTCGGAACTGACTGCACTTTCTCCGAAGAATCCTTCGTTTACAGATATAACGCCGACCTCGCAAACGATCTTGGAAACCTCTTACAGCGAACTTTGCCTCTTGTACAACGTTACAGGGAAGGCTTTTTTCATAAGCAAAAGGAAACAATTTTCCCACAGACCACTGAAATAATTAAAATGTCCGAGGCAATTAAAACTGATTACATTAAATCAATGAATGATTTAATGTTTAATGAAGCTTTGGGCAGAATCTGGGAGCTCGTAGGGAGATTAAACAAATATATCGATGAATTAGCACCCTGGACGCTCGCAAAAAATCAGAAAATAAATGAACTCGACGAGGTTTTTTATACCGTAGGGGAAGGAATAAGATTCGTAGCTCATCTTGTCAGGCCTATTATGCCTCATCAAATGCCAAGTTTTATCAAACAGCTTGGACTTCCGGAAACATTTACTTTGCTTCCTGACCTTCAATGGGGGCAACTACCCGATAACACAAAGTGCCAAACTCCTGAACCGATGTTCCCAAGATTAGATACCCCCAGAATTGAAAATCTGAAAGCTGAGAAACAACCTGAAAAAACAAAAACTCAAGGTGCTCCGCAAGAGCTTTCCCCAAAACCAGCTCCAGTAGCTACCTCAACCGAAGCTGACTTGATTGAGTATGATGATTTTATGAAGACCCAGCTTTGTATTGCAGAAGTAATATCCGCAGCTAAAGTAGAGAAAGCTGATAAACTTCTTCAACTGAAAGTGAAGATCGGGGAAGAAGAAAGATCCCTTGTCGCCGGAATAGCGCAACATTACACTCCCGAAGAACTTATCGGGAAACAAGTCGTAATGGTTAAGAATTTGAAACCCGCAAAAATAAGAGGAATTGTCTCTCAGGGAATGATCCTTGCCGCCGGCACTCCCGATGGAGGACTTGCACTTGTACAACCCTCAAAACCAGCTATCTCCGGAGTCAGAGTAAAGTGATGATGAAATCGAGTATTTGGGAAATATTTCACAAACAAATTTAATCAATAGCGAACTGACTTTAGAGCAAACTCTTCACGACTATTGCGTATGTACTCGTTAATAAATATTACCAGATGCTCAAAGAAGGAAATAAATTGAAATCTCAAAATGTTCTATCCCAGCCACTTTTTGACGTTCATTCACATCTGCAGGATGAAGCATTTTCCAAAGATCTTTCCAACGTGATTGCTGACATCGAAAAATCCAAACTTTCAGGAGTTATCAATGCTGGAACTGATCTGGACACAAGCAGAGCCGGAATCAAACTGGCAGAAGAAAACCCCAAATTTTGGGCAATGGCTGGATTTCATCCCCACGATGCAAAGAAATGGCAGGACGACAGCCTTAAAGAATTGAAGAAACTTCTTGATCATCCCAAAGTTCTGGGAATAGGAGAAATAGGCCTCGATTATCATTACGATTTTTCTCCCAGAGACGTCCAGAAATCTGTGTTCTCTCAACAATGGATTTTGGCAGCGGAAATGAACCTTCCAATTGAAGTTCACATCCGGGAAGCCTTCGATGACTTCTGGAAAATAATTAAAGAGCTTCCTAAACCTTCCAAAGTATTACTTCACTGTTTCTCCGGTGGAATTGAGGAAGCAAAAAAAGCGCTCGATCTCGATTTTTCTTTTTCGATCGGTGGAGTAATCACTTTTCCCAAAAGTCTTGTGACAGTTGAAGTGTTTAAGATGCTCCCAATAGAAAGAATCCAGCTTGAGACTGATTCTCCATACCTTTCTCCAATTCCATTTCGGGGAAGAAGAAACAATCCAACTTTGATTTTTCATACGTTTGAAAAAGTTTGTGAAATCAAATCATTGGATTTTTCATCCGCTGCTCAAAAGTTCCTTTTGAATATAAATTCATTTTTTGGAAGTAAAATAACAAATGGAAACTCAATCGATTAAGTTTGAACGTTATCAGTCCTACGATATTCTTCTGGGAAATAATGTCATTAACCAAATCGTCGCAAAACTTTCCCGGATGGGTTTTTGTAAACATTGCGCGGTGTTAACGAATGAATTAGTTGCAAAATGGTATCTCGAGCCTGTCCTTGCTGAGTTAAGAAGTAAGGGGTTTGAAGTTTTTTCAATCATTCTTCCCGATGGAGAAGAGCAAAAGAGCCTCCAGACGGTTCAAAAAATATACCAGGATCTCCAAAAAGCAGGACTTGCCAGAAACTCTCCGCTTGTGACTTTGGGGGGTGGGGTGATTGGCGACATCGGTGGATTCTGTGCCGCAACCTGGCTTCGTGGAATTCCATTTGTGCAGCTTCCAACCACTCTTCTTTCAATGGTTGATTCCTCTATTGGCGGGAAAGTTGGAGTTAATCTTCCAAATGCAAAAAACTATATCGGTTCATTTTATCAACCTTCCCTGGTAGGAATCGATGTTGCCGTTCTTAGAACCCTTCCACTTACTCAGATTTCATACGGGCTTGTGGAAGCCATAAAACATGGGTTAATTGCGGACCCAGCTTACTTCAAGTTTATTACGAAAAGCCGCGGAGAAATAAAAACCAAAGAGCCTGCTTTGATGCAAAGACTCATTAGAAGATCGCTTAACATAAAAAAAATGGTCGTAGAGAAAGATGAACTCGATAAAGGAAACAGAGCAATTTTAAATTTCGGCCATACATTTGGGCATGGGCTTGAGATTCTTGGTGAATACCGCCGTTATCATCATGGAGAAGCCGTCAGTCTGGGAATGCTTATGACACTTTGTCTTTCCAAAAAATTGGGAAAACTGAAGGAAGATTACTTCGAACAGTTGAATGAATTGCTCGTTGATTTCAGTCTCCCGGTAAAACTTCCAGTTGAATATTCCGCCTTGGCTTTATATGATTCAATCACTTCAGATAAGAAACGTCAAAAGGAGAGTATCAAATTTGTGATTCCTATCACGCTTGGAAGTGTTGAATTAATGGACATACCACTCCACGACCTTCCTGACCTGCTTGTTGATATTTTAGGAATGATGAAATAACAAACAAATGGCCAGTGACCAGCTGGTAATCATCGTTTGTCGGATTCCAAAAAAGAGGTTAACTCCACTTGAATAAATCAGGGAGAAAATTATGTTCACTCCAAATGCTCTAAAAGTCCTTTCCAAAAGATATTTGACCAAAGCTCTGGATGGAAAACCGCTTGAAACTGTCGAAGATATGTTTCGAAGAGTTGCCAAAGCAATTGCATCAGCGGAGGATGTTTTTTCAAAAAGCAAACAGAAGTCCAGCGAGCTGGAAGAAAAGTTCTTTCAAATGATGTTAGATCAGGATTTTCTTCCTAATAGCCCTACTTTAATGAATGCGGGAAAACCGCTTGGACAGCTTTCGGCCTGTTTCGTTCTTCCCATCGAAGATTCAATGGAAGGAATTTTCGGATCAATTATGAACGCCGCGCTGATTCATAAATCTGGAGGTGGTACCGGGTTCAGTTTTTCCAGACTCAGACCCGCAAACGACGTTGTAGCAAGCACTAATGGCGTAAGCTCGGGACCAATTTCATTCATGAAGGTTTTCAATGTCGCAACTGAAACCATTAAACAGGGTGGAACCAGGCGTGGAGCCAACATGGGAATTCTGAGAGTCGACCACCCGGATATTATCGAATTCATCCGATCCAAAGAAAACAACGATGAATTGACTAATTTCAACATTTCAGTAGCAATTACAAACCAATTCATGGATGCTGTTTCAAAGAACGAAGAATATGACCTTATAAACCCCCGAACCAAAAAGGCTGTTAAAAAATTAAAAGCACTTGATGTGTTTCAAATGATAATCGAAAATTCCTGGAAAAACGGGGAACCAGGAATCATTTTCCTCGACCGATTAAATAAAGATAATCCTACTCCGACAATTGGGGAAATTGAGTCGACAAATCCATGCGGGGAACAACCCCTACTTCCTTACGAGTCATGTAACCTCGGTTCGATCAACCTTGGCAAATTCCTCGCCCCGCCGAATAGCCCTCACAGAATAGACCATGCAAGGTTGAAGGAAGTAATCAAACTTGCTGTTCGCTTTCTGGACAATGTAATCGAAGTAAATAAATATCCTATTCCACAAATTGATGAAATGACCAGAGCCAACCGGAAAATTGGCCTCGGCATCATGGGCTGGTCAGATTTATTGATAAAAATGAATGTCCCTTATAATTCGGAGGAGGCCTTAAGTATAGCGGAAGAATTTATGCAATTTTTCTCAAGGGAAGCCTGGCTTGCTTCCGCCGAATTGGCTGAAGAGAGAGGCCCGTTTCCAAACTATAAAACCTCGATCATTGCCGCAAGAGGGGGGGCGCCAGTCAGAAATGCCACTGTCACAACAATTGCCCCCACCGGAACAATCAGCATTATCGGCAATTGCTCAAGCGGCATCGAACCCATGTTTGCAGTAGCTTATGAAAAGCATGTATTAGATGGAGAAAAATTGATTGAAGTAAACCCATTGTTTTTGGAAAAAGCCCAGAACGAGGGTTTCCTGAACGATCAAATTCTAGAAAAAATAGCATCCCTTGGAACCATTTCCAAAATCCCGGAAATTCCTGATTTCTTTAGAAAACTTTTTGTCTGTTCACATGACATCTCGCCTGAATGGCATGTAAGAATGCAGGGAGCTTTCCAGAAATATACGGATAATGCAGTTAGCAAGACTGTAAATTTCCCATTCACAGCCACAAAAAAAGATGTCGAGCGCGTGTTTATTCTTGCACACACACTGGGTTGCAAGGGAATAACCGTATACCGCGATGGTTCACGGGACGTGCAAGTCCTGAACCTCGGACAAAAAGGGCAGAAAAAAATCCAAAATACTGGGTATACAATTTCTCCCAGACCCAGACCTGGCCTGACTCAGGGAACAACAGAGAAAGTAAAAATCGGTTGCGGAAATCTTTATGTAACAGTAAACTCAGATGAAAAGGGAATTTGTGAGATATTTACGAGCCTTGGCAGGGGAGGGGGATGCCCTTCGCAGTCTGAAGCCACCGCACGACTTGTTTCAATGGCTCTCCGAACCGGTATCGACGTTGAAGAATTGATTGCTCAATTAAAAGGGATTCGCTGCCTTTCAACTCTAAAAAGAGCCTCTGGGACAGAGGGTGTGCGAGTTTTGTCGTGCCCTGATGCAATTGGGCGAGCGATCGAGCGATTTTATCTGACGCACGAAAAGAGCCTTCCCGGATCAGCAGATGGAAACCAGGTAAACCAAAGAAAACAGGAGGATCAAAAAAAGCAGCAAAATCAGGTTGAAAGGCCAGACAGTTCCCGAACCTGGGTTGCCGACAATGAAAATTACGATAGAATCTGTCCCGATTGCGGAGAATCCCTAAGACATGAGGGTGGATGCGTAATCTGTTCCGATTGTGGTTACTCTAAGTGCGGATAAGCAATGAATTGGTAAATTTTTCACAAATTAGAGAACGATTGGCAAAAATCAGAGAATCTCTGAATTACGAAAAGGAGATTGCCAGGGACCCGCTTTCTTTTCCCCGATCTTTTTTGACAAATGGCCGGGAAACATCTGAAATTGAGGCAATTGCGCTTTTCTCTGCATCCCTGGCATACGGAAGAGTCGAACTGTTCATGGGAGTCATCAGTGAAATTCTCGAAAAATGCAATGGACATTTTTTGAAATTAATCACTGGCAAGGAAAAAATCGACAAATGGCCGGGTTATCGTTTGAGTTCGAGTCAGGAGATAAAGGATTTCGCTCTGTCTATCGGGAAAGTAATCCAGGAAAAAGGTGGAATCAGGAAGTCGTTTTTAAATGGCTATCTTAAGGAAAAATCTATAAAAGATGGGTTTATCCAACTTCGAAATGATTTGTTGAATGCTTCTTCAAAACAACTAACCCGGGGTTTTCTGCACCTTGTACCTGATCCAGGGAAGGGTGGGGCGCAAAAAAGATGGTCTTTATTCCTTCGTTGGATGGTAAGAGAAAATGACGGTCTTGACCTAGGGCTATGGAAGGATGTTAAACCTTCTGAGTTGGTAGTTCCGATTGACCGTCATATTGGAAGAATCTGTCGTGCCCTTGGATTCACCCAACGGAAATCTGACGATTGGAAAACCGCCATTGAGATAACTGAAGCTCTCCGACAACTTTCACCAAACGACCCCTTGGTCTATGACTTTCCACTTTGTCATTTAGGAATTTCTAAAAATTGCGAGTATGGGAAAACCCCCGAAAAATGCCGGTGTTGCGAATTAAAAATTTTATGCCAATATGGAAAAAATATCACCGGTAGGTAAAAAAGCTGAAATCGTGAATATCAAATTCAGAATTCCTGGTATCGATAGTTTGCGTTTTCTCGGAAAAGGGCTTCAAAAGGTAGTTTTCTGATTTTGGAATACTTTTAGGTTGGATTTTATCCAAAGACCAACTTATACCAAATCCAATTAGTTCGTTCATACGCGTTGTTTCTCGCTTCAGATCTGCGTAAAATTAGATTTAATCTGACAGAAATGAATGTTTCAACCATCCAGTAAAGGCTCCTTATTTTCCCGAAAATTTCGTTTTTTTTTGGAGAATAAAGCGATCCCTTTTCATTTTGGTCAAATCAAAGTCCTTGGGGAAGTGCACGTATTTTTTGGGATTGGTATTACATAAAACTAAATTTGATTTCAGAAAAAATATTCAAAATATATCCGGTTTACATAACTTCCTCATCGACCATCTTTTTCACTAGTTTTGCTATCGCCAGACATGAAGTCAATCCAGGAGATTCTATTCCGAAAAGGTTTATAAACCCTGGAGAGGAAAGTCTTTGGTGTTGGATCACAAAATCCTGAAAACCATTTCCAACTACCTTCGGTCTTATTCCAGCCATTTCAGGCTGAAAAAAATTCCGATCTAAATTATTTATCATTCTCGAGGCTGAATCAAAAAAAAGACTTTTCTTCTTTTCATCGACGCTTAAATCAATTGTATCAACAAATTCTGCATCTGGTCCAAATTTAAGTCGATTACCCATGTCAAGAGTGGCATGAACTCCGAGATATCCAATTTTTTTGTCAGGCAAGGGATATACTAAATGGTTTATTGGTGACTTACCCAAATAGGAAAAATAATTCCCTTTGCACAATTTCAACCTTAAATTGCTTTCAGGATTGACTTTTTTTATTATTTCTTCTGAGCCTAAACCACTGCAATTAATAATTGATTTCGCAAGAAAGCGGTAATCATCCTTTTGAGAACCTATTATAAATCCACATTTTGAAGGTTCGATAAAGTCAATTTTGGTGTTAAAGGAAAAAATTACCCCGGCATCTTTTGATAAATAAAAGAGTCTTTTCATTAGGGTGTGTGTGTCTAAAATTCCGGTGTTTCCTGAAAAGAGCCCAAGTTTTGCATTAACATGTGGCTCGATTTTTTTTAGTTCATTCTTTTCAACAATTTTTAATTCGGGAACTTCGTTTTGTTCGGCACGTGCTTTTAAAGTTAAAAGATCGGGAATTTCCTTTTCTTCTGATGCGACAATCAGTTTTCCAATTTTCTTGAAGGGAACTTTATTATCCCTTAAAAATTTGTAAAGTAGGGAAGACCCCTCCAAACACAATTTTCTTTTTAACGAATCAAAAGGATAATAGATTCCCGCATGGATCACTTCACTATTATGGCTACTGGTTTCCTTCCCAAAGGAAAGGTTTTTTTCAATGACAATAATGGAAAATCTTTTGTTCCGGCTGAGTTCCCAGGCAACTGCTAGCCCAATGACACCAGCTCCGACAATGGCAATATCAATCTTATCCATAGAAGGGAAATTATAGCAAAATAATTTTGAGAGGTAAAAGAAAAACCTTGTTAAGTTTTTTTTGACAATCTCTTAAAGAGCCCAATACTGAAAAAACTTCATCTCTTCTTATGAATTTTTAACCATTCCCGAGCAAGAGCTTGAGCTTGTGCAATTTCTTCGATCTTCAAATGAGAAGAAGCAAGCATGCGATTTTTAGCAGCGATTTCACCAAAGCCGCTCAAAAGAGCGATGTGATACCATTTATAGGCTTCCTTAAAATCTTGTTTTACACCTTTTCCCTCGAAATAAATTACCCCAAGATTCAAAGTTGCTTCCACAGAGCCATATTCGGATGCAGAAATGTACATTTCCCGTGCTTTTAAATAATCTCTCGCAACACCATTACCTTTGTCATAGATAAAACCAATATTAAATATTGCTTCAGGATGTTTTTTTTCAGCTGCCAGTCTATACCATTTTAGGGCTTCATCGGGATTTCTTGGGACACCGCGACCATCGAGGTAGATATTTCCTATATTAAATTGGGCGACTTCATTGCCTTTTTCTGCAGCTAATTTATACCATTTTAAAGCTTCAATAATATCTGCTTTTAATCCTTTTCCAAGATCATACAGGGTTCCAAGATTCAACTGGGCAAGTTCGAATCCCTGATTAGCAGCCATCAAAAGCCATTCAGCAGCTTGTTGAGGATCACACTGAACTCCAATTCCAAAATTATACATTACTCCAAGATTAAACTGAGCTTTAGAATGACCATTTTTTCCGGCTTTTTTTAACCACTCAATTGCAACAGTAGGATTCGGCTGGATACCTTCACCAGCAGAATAAATCATCCCAAGTTCAAACTGGGCTTGAGAATCTCCTTGCTGAGCTTTTTCCTGAAGCTTTTCAATCATCAAAATATTGTTTTCCATATTGTTTAAAAATATTATCGACAAATTAAAGAAATTTTTATACTTATTATTTAATTTACATAATATCAGGGTTTTCAGGGATTTTTAATAAAGGTTTTATTTTAGGTTTACATAATGTTATTATCACTTCGTTATATTTGTGATTTTTTTCTCATTATTCCAAAACAATAAAAGGTTTACATAATATATATTATCAGACGTTTCGGATTTTCTACCTGGCAATTTTCCCCAAAATCTAATATCACTACTAAATTTCCCCTTTATTATTTATGGTTCGAAATTTATTTTAATTTTTCTCGAGATTTGATATAGTTTATATATGGTTAAACTATATCAAATTTTTAAAGGTTGTCGGGACCGAAAAATTTTCAAAACCATTCCTACTCATATTATATGCCGCCTCCTTGGATCCCACGAAAATTTATGTTCGATTGATAAAATTTGCCAAAAAGCTCAAACCATAGGCATTCCAGCTTTTTGTATTCTAGCTTTGCTGGCAATCTTTTTTATGTGTACGACAGTTTATTGGGTTTTGAGATTGCTACGCATAAACCGTCTTTTGAGCTTCATCTGGGAACTTGTTTTTCCAGTAATTAACATTGCGGCAAAGGTTTGCAATTTTTTTATTACCATGTACCGAAGTTTACTTGGTGAGGAATGAAAAAGCTTTTTTTCAATTTCCACGGTCGGGATTACCCAGATTATTCGGTTGATTCGTTCGATTCGTTTTTGATTGAATCTGACCGGATAATCGAAATCGGTTTTGACCTCCAGAATAATGAGGAATTAAAAGATGTTTCCAGGTTCGATTTAAATGGGAACTATGTTTTTCCAGCTTTTTGTGATACTCACATTCATTTTCTAGAATCTGGAATTGATCAACTTGGAGTCGATTTAAAAGATTGCCAGAATATTGATCAGATTCTCGAAAAAATTTCTGATGCAAATAAAAAATCTCCGGAAACTTGGATTCTGGGTTGGAATCTCGACGAGACTGTTTTAAAGGAAAACCGTTTTCCCACTCTCAAAGAGCTTGATAAAGTGGCTCCCCACAAAAAACTCTGGATTTCAAGGGTTGATTTGCATTCGGCGCTTCCCAATTCATCAGCCCTTGAGTGGGCTTATTCATCAGAAAAAAATCTTCAGGTTAATTTGAATAGAATTTGGAAAGAGTCTTACCTTCAACTTATGGGTAAAATTATTTCCAATCTTTCCCCAGAGACAATAAAAATAGCCCTTGAACTGGCAAAACGAAAATGTCATGAATTCGGAATTTCATTCGTTCATGCCCTATCGGGAGGCAAGGGAATTGATTTCCGAGTTGTAGAGCAGGTTGCAGATTTTCTTGAAGGAAATGATTTTCATGGTGTAGTTTACCATCAATCAGAAACACCTGACCTTGTGTTGAAGCGAAAATGGAATAGAATTGGTGGGTGCCTGATGGTTGATGGATCATTCGGATCCAGATCGGCTGCAATGAATTCTCCTTATCACGACGATCAAGAAAACTCCGGGACCATTTACCTTTCCGAAGAAAAAATTTGGAAACTACTTGAAATGGCCCATCAAAACAATCTTCAATTGGCGCTTCATTGTATTGGTGACCGTGCAATTTCACATCTGATGAAAGTTCACCTGAAAGCTTTTGAGCAATTTGGTAAACCAACGCTTTCACATAGAATTGAACATTTTGAAGTTCCAGACAAGTCTGCTATTGAAACTGCCCTCAAGTGCGGAATCTTTATTTCAGTCCAACCCGCCTTTGAGGCCTTATGGGGCGGAAAAACCCGGATGTATGAAAAACGTTTGGGGCCAGATCGAATCTGGAAAACAAACCCTTTTAAAACGATGCTGAAAGCTGGACTTCAAATTGCTGCCGGTTCAGATTCTCCCGTAACTTCCTTCAACCCATTTCTTGGAATAGACGGCTTTGTTAACCATCCTAATGGTGAAGAAAGAATATCTCTTAATGAAGCATTCGCAGCTTATTTATTCTCCCCCCATTTGTTTTATGGTGGTGAAAAGACACGCGGTCGCTTAAAAGCCGGATATACCCCTGATTTTTGCCTTTTTTCAAATGATCCTTTTTTTGAAAAGCCAGAAAACCTAAGAAAGTTAAAAATTAAAAAACTATATGTGGAAGGGAATCTAATTCATGAAAACTAAAGCTTTTTACCTGACCTGTTACCTGGTTTTTTCGGCGCTTTTTTTCTTTCCTTTTTCATCCAATGCTGAGGAAAAACTCCTTACGGAAAAGACTCCTGCAATCGGAGAAGTAGTTGCTCTGGTCGACTCTTTTTTTGGACCACTTGAAAAAAGTAACGCTACTGATTCACTGAAAATTTTGTTTGATATTCTTCCGGTTGGAAATGATACACAAGAAAGCATAAAACAGGATGTTCAGATCCTGACTGACAAATTAGGTTACCCTTCATCTCATGAATTTATTGGATATAAAGGGCTAGGAAATTGTCAACGCTATTTGCTAGTTTACTTTCTTTCCTACCATGACAAAATGCCGGTTGCATGGGAATTTACTTTTTATCGCCCAAAAGCGGATGGTAAGTGGCAAATGAACCTTTTCAGGTTTAATTCAGATGAAATTTTTGAATTTTTTGGAATTCCGAAAATTCAATTTGAGAGCATCTTGCACACTTTAACTCAAACCCCTTCGAATAAATAACGGTCACCACCCCATTTCTGTGGGGTAAATCAAATATTTCAGGAGGTAACCATGAGGAAGTATTGCGTATTGGCCCTGGTTCTTTGTTTGTTTGCAACATCTGGATTTTCCCAGACTGCAAGTTCTTCTTCACCCAGTCCGTCGGTAGTCGCCAGCGACGAGTTACAAAAAGTTCTTGCTGAAAGTCTTAAACCGAACACATCATTTGGTGAACCGATGTCATTTAATGGAATCACAATCATTCCAGTTGTTTCCAGAGGATTTGCTTTTGGAATGGGAGTCGGCCAGAAATCCGAAGAATCCAAAAGAACAGAGAAAAAAGACATGGAAAACAACAAACAGGAAGAGGGTGAAAGGTCTATTTGCGGAGGTTTGGGTTTCATTCGCCCTGTTTCCGTAATCGTCATCAATAAAGAGGGCGAAATTAAAATCCAAAATCTTCAATCGAGCCTGTTGATCGATGTTCTTGAAAAAGTTTCCCCATTAATCAAAGATTTTATTGAAAAGCGATTTCAGAGTAAAGTGAATCCTCCGCTAAAATAATTAAATTCAGACTTCCTGATTTAGAAGGAACTAATTTGGCACAATTTTGAAGAATTTTCAGCACAAATAAACACTTTTTTTACTTGAAAAGTGCCAGATGGATTTCCGGTTGAAAACTCTGAATTTCTGGTCAATTCAAATACGCATCAGGATATCTGAAATTTGTAAGAGTTTTGTGATTTGAATGAAGAAAGAAAGTGGCAATGGATCATCATTTTTCCTTTTTACCTAAATTAAACAGAAGCACGTTGTGCTGATTTCTTGAGGGATTTATTTAAAATCGCTAAAATCTTACTTAATTTTTATTTTGGAAAGTACTTAAAAAGATCATCAAATTAATATCCAATAGAGAAAAGGGGCCCATTCGGGCCCCTTTTGTTTAAGGAGTCATTTCAACAAAAATTTAATTCAGTTTGATTATTGAACAACTCATACTAGCGGTATCAGGAGATTCGTAATACATGGTCATTTGCGAACCAATCAGATTCATAGGAACTTGAACAATCAAAAACGCCATTGCGGTTTCTGAAAGAGTAGTTTGAAACCTGTCCTGCAAACCAATTTTATTGGTTCTAGCGGTAAGGTCAAGTCCCAGGTCGGCGGAGTACTTGTAAATTGGATCTATATTGGATCTATTCACGTAGGGTTTATGGCACTCTGTAAAAACCGCCATGGACCAATCCCGGTAGATGGAGTAAAACCCGCCAAATGAAGAATAAACGTGGTTAATGTTATTTACACCGATCAGATTGCTTTGTACTAACTGTTTGATTAGGTCCGCTCCACCTCTTTCAAAAAGGTAATGGGTAAACATCCCTCCATCTCCATAGCAGGCAAGCTGCCATGAAAAGCCTAATAAAGAAGTATTTCTGGTTGCATTTACAAACTCACCGAATCGATTGTCATTACTGGCTTTATCACCGGTCAAGATACGATACCGAGCTTCGGCCCCAACAGCAAGTCCTTCATCCAACCAAACTTCTTCTGCATCATAGCCTCTAAGAAATCGATAGGAAAAATTTGCAAGATGTTGAAACTCATGAGCTGTGGTCTGAAGTGCCACGCTTTCCCATTCGGAACCACTAAATTGAGAATAAGGTGTGAAAACAACGATCATATCACGATGGTTGCTATATTGCCCGCCTTCTATATGCACGGTGTCAAATAACCCCGCAAAACCAAGTTTGGAATACATCGGGGAAAACAAAATTGTCACTTTTCCATCATTGTCAACATCATCTGGAGGGCCATATCCTTGGGATACCAAAGGATAGACATATTGGTCAAATTTTGACTGAATGTCATCCAACTGAGCTTCGGTTATGGCATAAGTTCCATTTACTGCGCTAAGTCCATTATATACATCAGGATCTACGAACAATTTGCAATAATTCCCTATCCTTCTTAAGATTCCAGTTCTTTGAGTATATTCCTGGCCGTTTCCAGCAACACTTTTGCTGTAAGCCCAAAATTTTACACTATCTCCGATTTTTTCCCCACTGTTATTATATGTGGGATCAGCTTTAACAGATGGTTTTAGAGATCCTCTTTTTTGTCTAAGGGATTCACAACGTTTTTGGTACATTTCCTGGTCAGCTTCAGCTTGAGAAGAAAACCTTCCCTGTCCGTCAGAAACCACTGGACTTTGTAAAATGGAAGCTAGCTCAGTTCCGCCTCCACCGTTTCCAATAATTCTATATTTTCCTTTGTCTGATGTGAGAGCAGAAAATACCATCCCAAATCTGTTTCCCACAGAAATGTTGTTAAATGTAATTGCATTAATTTTCCCTTGAGAAGTTCCAACTACATCAACTTTCCCGGAATCTGCAAGCGTGGTATTATGGAGAAGAGTATTAGGATCATTAAGAACATCTCCAATTGAGGGGCCTGTTGGTCCATTACTCGCATCACTTCCTCCCCCGCCTCCCCCGCCACATCCAAGGAAGTTTAAAACCACTAGGAAAGACATCAAAAACCAAAACTTGTTTTTCAGTTGCATATGAAACCCCTATTTCTTAAACTATTTCTACTTCAACCAATACTTTTTCTGATTGTGTTAAAATTAAGTAATAATGACACGAAACGAATTTTTTCCCCAATTGGAAAAGATATGTTTTGGATTGAGACTTTTTTTTTATTTTAAGTCACTGGTTTTGTGTCCTTCTTGGAACCCAATTGATCACATTCCTCAACAAATTTGGAATTGAGATAACCCCTATTCACTCCTGAGAAAAAGAAATATTCATAATTTTGAATTTATGATTCTCATCAAGTGAAAAATTGAACATGACGCTTCCCTTAACCTTTTCGAATGCACACGAATAAACCAACATGGGAAAGTCACCAACAAGAACACTTCTATCTTTATTGACAGTTTTGGAGACCAACTTTCCGAAAATAGGAAAATAATTTTCTACAAAAGTAGTTTTAAAAAAATACTCGTTTGAATTTGCCTTCATGCTATCCGAAAAATCCGAATAAAAGAGTTTATAATTTTTGGAATTATAACCATTCAGAGCGTTAACGGTTACCTTTTCAAGGATTGAGATTATTTCCTCAGGGGTCTGAGTTTCGGGAGGTTCTGTTATCAGCGGAGCGGATGCTAAACTGGAATTGTCGTCGGGAGACGTAAGTGATTCAACATCGCTGGAAATACTGGCTACTTGAGAACGGGATGCAATATCTTTGGGATTTTCCAAAGCTTTAAGGAGTGCTTTAATCAACAAAGCTGTGTCAGTGGAGTTAATTTCTTTTGGGGAAATCGTGCTAACTCCGGAAGATAGATCATTAGTTGGAGTGCGGGAAGCTATTTTTTCCGAGGTTTCGACAGTCGATGATGCTGTTAAATCAGCTGAAGGACTAGCTTCGTATGCAATTTTGGCAGTTGAGGACGGAGGATTTAAAAATGAATAAATATTGGTTTGAGCGTTTAATACTGGTGTAGAAAAAAAGACTCCCAATAAAACGAAAAAATAAAAACTTTTCATATTTTTTCCAATCAAATCTAAATTTCTTCATCCTGGAGTGATAAATTCATCACTTTTGCATTGACTCCCTGAATAAGTGAAATTTTTCTCATTAATTCGTCATGTTTTTCTGGATCTCCGACTAATTCAAGAATCAGCAACCCATTGTCGGAACAATTTTCTAACGGGGCGTCGTGAATATCTAATCTGGTTTTTATTATGGAACTCCAGCCAGTCAGCACTTTTTGAACATTCACTGGTGCCTCTTTTCTGTTCCCGATCAGAATTAACATCACTGTTTTTTTCACTTTTTTCCTCCTCCTACCATTTCAATTCCTCTAGTGTATCATTGAATTCAAGAATTTTCCATTTTTTCTGGGCACCAACGAGACTGTCGAATAATCCACTAATTTTCATATTTCAATGTTCCCACCCAAATTTTTGCCGCGCTTTCTCGCATCAGCCGCGAGGGGCTTTGTACCGAACAAAATATACCGAGTTTTCCGAAAGCTTCTAACGAAACTGCAAAAAACACCTAAGGATAATTTTTCTTGTACCTCCCAAAATTATGTCCCCAGTATTCATGGATATTACAGCGAATTGTTTTTCTAGGATACTTGGCGATTTGATATTTTTAACAGTTTCTAACATGAATACTAAAATATTGAAAAACACCAAGAAAAATAAAAGCAAAAAGAAAAATACCAAGAAAAAGGTAAAATAGTAAAGCAAACTTTTGTTAAGAAAATTTAAGAAAAATCTTTTAAATTTGCAGAAAAAACACCTTTTTGAAGAATTTCAAGCGCCTGTCTCAATAGTTGTCGTGCCCGTTCTCTGGAAAAGCCCATTCTTCTTCCTATTTCAGCAAGGCTTAATTCTTCCTTTCCGAAACCATAAAATTGTTCGATAATTTCTTTCAATCTTTCAGGCAATGCTTGAATTGCTTGAATGCAAGCTTCCCGTTTGGCTGATTCCAGCGCTTTTTCTTCAGGAGAAAGTATTGTCTTATCAGCAAGATAATATTCTACGGTTCCTCCGTCCTCACTACTGTTTTCAACTCTGGTTTCAATTGAAATAGGAGTTTCCGTTAAACCAATAACCTGGAGAATTTTTTCTTCTTCCATAGCTAAAATTTTGGACAATTCGGTCAAACTCGGTGATCTTCCAAGGAAATTTTCTTGTTCAGAAATTGTCCGTCTGATTTTATTTGCAACAATGAGCAAATGGTGTGGAACCAATATTGCCCGTCCTTGTTCTCTTAAGGCTTTTTGCATATAATGACGGACCCAATAGGCTGCGTAAGTTGAAAATTTATAACCAAGAGTGTAATCAAATTTTGCGATAGCTCTGATTAATCCAAGGTTTCCTTCTTGAATCAAATCCATGATGCTAAGGCCTCTTTGAGTAAAATTTGAAGCAATTCTTACAACAAGCTTCAAATTTGCCAATAAAAACATTTCAGAGGCATGTTTATCACCGGCCAGTTTTTTTGCAAGCTCAATTTCCTGCTCTTTTGATAAGGGTTTTTTTGAAATTTCGTTTAGATAAATTTCAATAATTCCCTCTCTGTTTATTCGTTCAGTTTTTTCTTGTTTTCTTCTTTTTTGCTGGATTACATCTTCGAACAAGCCTTCATTAATGATTCCCAGCTCCCAACCATGCTTGTAATGGCAAAACTCACATGATTGATTGCACTTGGTAACTTTTTGTTTTTCTGCTTCTCCCCGAATTTCAAAGAATTTGAAACATCTAATAATTCTCTGTTGTCTGACTGGACATTCAAGGTTATTGCATTTAGTAATTTCCCAGCAAAATCTTAATTTTGGTAGATCCTTGAAATAATCCTCAGGGATTTTTTTTGATATCTGACATAATTTTTCATTTTCATCCGGGATGAGCTTTTCCGACTGTTCTGATCGTTTGTAAGGAACCAAGCTCGATGCATCAGGAAGTTCTTCTTCTTCAAAAACTTCGTCAGTAATGAGTCCAATTTCCCAACCCATTCTGTAATGGCAGTTGGAACAAGGGGAAAATGGGCACTCTTCTTCGTTGGGTTCTCTGTTTAGTTTCTCCTGAAAATATTCCCAGCAATGCCGAATTCGCCTCCTTCTAACGGGGCAATCTTCCTTCGTGCAATGCAAAGCTTGATAACAATACATACGTTTAGTTTACATTTTTCAACAAAAAAAACAAAGCATTTCTCACTTTTCTTTTTTCAAACCTTAATAATTTATTGAATTTTCAAATACAAATTTTTTCATTTTCAAACTGAGGAGAAAGGAACCATCCAGATTCCCACCAGTATTATTATTCCCCCCAGACAGCCAATTAAGCCAATTCTCTCTCCAAGAAAAATCATCCCAATAGCTACCCCGGCAATCGGTTGGATATTTAAAGTAATCGCCATTTCCGACGCAGGCATTCCGACCAGAATTTTATTCCACAATGCATAGCCTAGCGCTGTACAGATTACTCCTAAGAAGAATATCGACGCAAAAACGGAAGTATTAAATTCAAATTTACAACCAGATTGAATTTCAAGGGCAACTAAGGGGAGGAGCATTACCGAAGAAAGGATGCATCCCCAAGCTGTAGATTTTATGGGTCCCATTTTTTTCGTTAAGGGTTTGCTAAAGATGCTGTAGGCACTTCCAAGAAAAATGGAAAACAGCATCAGAATGTCCCCCAGGATTTGCCCGCCATTTTTTAACTCCCCCCAAATTTGAGTAATAGATTTTCCATCAAAAACTAGTAGAACTGTGCCCAAAACACTCATTGTTAATCCAAAAAGTGTCTGCAATTTCAACGGTTCTTTTAAAACAGAGATAGCAAGTAGTATTACAAAAAGTGGCTCAAGAGTCATTTCCATTGATGCTTTGAGAGCGGTTGTAAGCTTAATCCCCTGATATTGGGCAATAAATGAAAGTGAAATCCCAAGTCCGTAAACCCAGGTTAAATCCATCCAATGTTTTTTTGAAATTTGAAAGGTCTTTCCTTCTGAAAAAAAAAGTAAAAGAATGCCCCCGAGAAGGAATCTTGTTGCAGCCAAAAAAGTTGGTGGGATATAGTTAAGTACCCATTTGGAGACTGCATAGCTTCCACCCCAAATTATGTTCATAAAGACCAGAACCCAAAACGCAGCTCTATTACTCATTTTTCATGAAAAAATTAAATGGTGTGAATAAAGGCAAACCAATTTGTTTGGCTTAAACCAGTATTTCTATACTTTTCGAAAAGAAAATGAAAAAGAAGGGAGACTTCAAAATTCATCGGAGTCTTTGGGGGCAAGCTCAGGAACAAGCTCCCCGCCAATTTCTTCCTCTTCAGTGATTTTTAAGAAAATACTTTCGAGGTCAGAATCTCCACTTTTGAGATGTTTTTTAAGTTCATCCATTGTTCCGAGAGCTACCACTTGACCATGGTTAATTATTCCTATTCGATCACACAAATCTTCCGCTATTGAAAGAGTATGGGTTGTAAAAAAAATACTCTTCCCTTTTTTTGTCAGGTCTTTTAAAAAGTCCTTTACAACTTTGACACTTCTTGGATCCAGGCCAACCATTGGTTCATCGATTACCAAGACCTCAGGATCATGAAGCATTGCAGCGCTCATTGCGACTTTTTGCTTCATTCCATGAGAAAATCCTTCGATCAGCTCGTTTCTCCAATCCCAGAGGTTGAACATTTTCAGCATTTCTTCACCGACTTTAAGTTTTCTTTCTTTTGAAACGGAGTACAATCCAGAGATAAAATCAAAATACTCAATTGGAGTTAGCTTTTCGTATAGGTATGGTCTGTCAGGAATATATCCAGTCAAGCGTTTTGCCATGCTTGAACTGGATAGGTTATCATACCCGCAAACAGTTATTATTCCACTTGTCGGTTTAATTATTCCAACGATAATTCTTATCAAAGTGGTTTTTCCGGCTCCATTGGGCCCGATAAATCCAAAAAATTCCCCTGGGCTGACTTCCAGGTCTATTCCTTTTAAAGCTGAAAAATCACCGTAATTCTTTTTTACCTGGGAAAGAGAAATCGCTTTTTCAGTCTGGCTCATATTTTTCTAGGGCCTCTTTTCCTTTTTTGAGTGGAATATAAGTCCAAAAACCTGTGCAAATAAACAAAACTATAAAACACAGTGTTACAAGAATTTTTCCTTTTAAATCATAAAAGGGAATAAACCTAAAGAAGAAATACCTGTACATTGGATACACTTGGCAAAGAAGGAGATTAAAAATGAACAACCCATTCATCAACATGTAAACAACTCCACCAAACGATCCTGCAATTTTCAAGGGGTTTTCGGCATCAAAGCGTGCATAAATCGCCCCGATTCCAATAGAGAGAGCAGTCGCAACAATCGCCATTAAAGTAACATTTATAAAACTGAGATATCTAAGAATTGGGTTAGACACTTGAAAAAGGGCGTTAGAAATTCCGCACAATACCCAACTGAAAAAGAAATTCGGCCAAAGATACAAAAAAAACTTCATCATCAGCAATCTTGAAGGAGCTAATGGCGAGGCCTTTACCGCCCAGAAAGCCCGGCCTTCAAGACTGATTGATGGGAAAACAAAACGCATGGACATTGCCGCTATGATGAAACCAATGAATGGGCCATTGAAATAAACCATGCTATCAAATGTTTCACCGGAATATAAAGCTGGAAGATCTTTTAGTGGCATAATGTATAAATTGTATCCGTATACAAACATAATTGCTGCCATCATAAAAAGTTGCGCAAAAATTGCAGGGTCTCGGAAAAATATTGTTATCTCTTTGGTAAGTACAACTCTAATGTCATCAGGAAAAAGTTTAAAAGGCGCAACCAATAATTTTCGGCCAAACTCCAACCCTAGAACTTGATTTTCAACAGCTTCAAGTGATTTCTGCCAACTTAATCGATAGAAGGTGTTTGCGAGGAAACTCAAAATTAAAAATGTTCCGACAGTGAAACCCAGGAGAGGCAAAGCTGCATAGATGGCTTCCTCGAAAGAACCATTAAAAAGGTGGACAGACGCGTTTTTCATCCAGGAGGATGGAAACGATTCAAGAAAGGAAGTTTTCAACATAAGGATATAGTTTGATACAGTAGTAAAATATTTTGGATTTAATAGTTTTTCTGGCTCCAAAAATCGGAAAAAGAAGACCATCGCAGCTAATACGATCGCCGAAAGGAACTGGAAGATTTTTTTCATTTGCCTGATAGGAAAAAAAGTTCCTAGTAGCAGAGCAGTCAGTGCACCCAATATGTTGGGGCCCATTAAATATAAAATTAATAATAATGGAAAAAATAGATACGCTTGGTATGGCGATTTGGCTGCCGTAATAAAAGCATAAAATATTGGGAGAAAAGCAATAATGGCCATCCAGGAGCTTTCGATTATCATAAGGACAAATCTTGACCAGAATATCCTTACAGTTGTAACCGGCGAAACAAATAGCAAATTTAACTCATCATCAAGATAGAAAACCGAGAAAGAAGCGATAGTACTACTGAAAAAAAGCATGAAGAACAGCGACAGAATTATCATTTCAAGCAATTTTGAGGCAATCAGTTTCCCGATTATCGGCCCCATAACACTTCCAAGCATGGGAGCCTGGTAGACAAAATCAAGAAATTTGAAAAGGCCAAAATAGATTAAACCTAGAATTACTAAGCCCAAAAAAATTAGAAAGTAAAGCAGACGTCCTTTTCTTTTTTGATATTGCTTTGAAAGTTTAATAAGGGAAGGTTTTAACAAATTCATTTTATGTTACCTCTGAATTTTGGGAGAAAAGGTCGTTTTATAGCGTTTCTTGTCAATATAGCCCTTCTGGGTTTACCCACAAACAAAGCATCACCACAAATTTAATAACCATCTATTATTGAAATGATGCGGAACAATCTTTCTCGAAAGAGGCCAGAACAAAGGCATAAATGATTCTATGGAAAATTACCAAACCAAAGGGTGCCAATCAGGTCCTTTTAGGTCCGGGCACAAATATCGAAATTTATGGCCAGAAACTGGAGCCAGTAAACCTAATTTTTTTCCTCGAAGGATTGGAGATTCTATGTTTTTTGTTCCCAGAACAAGGGAATGTAAATCAACTATTTTTTCTTCCTCAGCTTCGAAGGAAAAGTAATCTTTTCCAATTATTGAAATTTCAGCTTGCCATTTTAAATTAGAAAAAATTTGAAACAGTACTCTTTGATGATCAAAAGCCATTTCAGGAAGTGAATTGATGGGGAACCATTCGGCCTCAGCAGCGTCATCAGCTCCGGTTGGATTTAACGATGATGAATCAACTAATGCTCCAAAAAGTTGCGTGATTGTTCGGCCACGAGGATCCCGGCCGGGTTCTCCGCAAACAAACACAGGGTATAGCTTTACATTAAAAATTTGTGTTTCCTCGCCCAATTCTCTTAATGCACCAGTTTTCAAAGTTTCGTCCATTTCAAGAAATCCACCGGGGAGAGCCCATTTCCCTGAAAAGGGGTCATGTTTCCTTTGAATCAGCAAAATTTTTAAAATTCCTCCGATAGGAGAAATTAAAGCTGCATCAAGTGTGAAAGAGGGTCTTGGAAAAGGATATGAAAACGTCATTATTTGGTATTAAATTTTTTCGAGTAAATTTTCAATTGCCCACAAATCAAAGCAACCTGCGATTCTTTCATTTTCAAATTCCAAGGAAGGAGTCATTCTGTTTCCTGAAGTTTTATTGACTGGTTGATCGGTAGAGGATTTCAATTTTTCAAGCTCATCAATAGGAATTTTTAGATCAAAGTTGTTTTGCGAACAGTATTCAAGCAGTTTTAAAGGCTCGCTCAAATTAACACCTGATTCGAAAATTCCGCAAAATACCAAATTCAGGAAGTCTTTTTTCCTTACCTCTTCCTGCTTCTCAAGAATTCTTTCAAGAAATCTGGAGTCTACAGAAAAACCAGGTTTTTTTATTTGTATTCCACGTTTTTTTACAGCTTCAATATTTTTATTCCAAATTTTTTCTGAAAATTCAAGACCTCTGAAAGGATTATCACCATTGACTAAAAAACATACTTCGAATTGCTTTTTAAAAAGATATCGGAAAATAGATTTCCAGGCAAAAAATGAATAAGGGCAAGCGAAGTCGAAGTGAAACTTTAATTCGGCGCTCAATTTGACCTCCAAGTCAAGATTTGATGGTTTTGATTATATCAAGGAAATCACTCTACATAAAGGAAAAATTTGGAAAAATTGAAAATCGTAATCCCTTAACGCAAAAGTCAACTCTTTCCCGAAAAACCAAAGTAAGATATAATACCTAAATCTTGCATGTGAAAAGCAAGACTTTGTGGAAAGCGTAGTAGTGAAAAAGTTGAGTTATAAAGTGTGAGCTCGCCGATCTTTGTTTGTAGTGATGGTTCCAAGGTTTAGATTTCAGGATTTTGGTAATAGATCAAAAGCAATCCAACAAAATTATGTAATTTAATTTTTTTCAGACTTTGTTAAAACCATTTATTGATAAAATTTTTTTAAATTCCCGAATTTTACCTTTCATAAACAGAAAAAAGGAAGGTCTATGAAAATCCTTAACTTGAAGGACGGTAGAAGTGTAGCCGTTAGAACTGCAGAATTTGCAGACGTCGATCGAATTGTAGATCTTTATGACAAGGTTTACAAAGGGAAATACCCGTTAAAAGACGTTACAGATGCTAATTTAGTGCGAAAAAAAATTGTTGACACCAACTATTTTTGGCCAATCGCAATGCTAGGGGACGAATTGATTGCTTCCTGCCTTTTTTCTGTTGATCCAATCAACAAAATCGGAAAAGTCTACGCTGCGGTCGTAAGAAATGACTTCCGTGGACAGGATATTATGCATGTAGTCACAAAACTGGGAATAGAAAGGCTTACAAAAACCACCAGAAGTTGTGATGTTCTCTACGGAACGACTCGTACCGTCAGTCTAGCACCACAAGTAATTCTTGAACATTTAGACTTTCTTCCAATGGGTGTTTTTCCAAATGTCCGAAAAGTTGAGTCTTTTGAAACCCATGGACTCGAAATTTTCTTCAGAGAAGAAAGTTTGAAACTAAGAAAGCAACGACCTCAATTGATCCCGGAAATCAGGGAATTTTACAAAATTGCCCGAGCCACTTTGAATCTTGAACCCCACGAAGAAATTACCCTCCCACTTTCAGACCCGAGAAATATGGGAGAACCGATCAAATTTGAGATCATTCACGATGAAGAAGAAGTACTCAGAAAATTTGATTACTATCAAAACAAAGATCTTATGGAAAAAATCTTTTTTCCCTTTTCTGAACCTAACCTGCTCTTTGTTTCAGAGGAAAAAGATGCCGAGATTTTTGTTAATCTGAACGAGACCGATGGAAATGGCACAATTTTAGGATATCGTATACAAAATACTGATCTGAGAAGAGTTTTAATGTGGTTTTGTGAATTTGCATCCAAAGAAAATATGAGGTATGTTGAAACCCTCGTGAGCGCCTTCAGTCCGCAAATGCAACGAATAGCTATTGATTCAAAATTTCTTCCATGCGCTTATTTCCCTTCAGCAAAAATGAATGAAAATGGAACACGTGAAGATTACATTGTTTTTTCCAGGTCATTCGAATCCCTTGATTTTATGGACATGAAACTTGGCGAAATCAACCGGAGATTTCTCGATGCATTCATGAAATGCTGGTATGAAATGACAGTTAGGTGCCAACCAGACCTCGACGGGGAGGACTGGCGAATTGCTTAAAACATTAAACGAGAAATTCCAGAATTGCCAAAAACTTTTCGAGATTCAACAAGCATTTTCTCATGATTCAAAAACAGTAGAATTGTTCGAACTTTCAATGAAGGAAGCTCTTAACTGGCATCTCCAAAATTGCCCGGATTTCGCATCTTTCATCAGAAAGAAAGGGTTTGATCCTTCGTTGATACAGAAAAGCGATGAAATACCACCCATTTTTGTCACTATTTTCAAAGAATTCAGATTGATTTCAATTCCCCAACAGAAAATAAAAATCGAATTGACCTCCTCTGGAACCGGAGGACAAAAAAGTTCTATTGTTCTTGATGATACATCTTTGAAACGAATTTTAAAGGTTGTTTCTGGAGTTTTCTCAAGCCTTGGACTAAAAAATGAAGAGGAATCAGTAAATTACATTTGCTTTGCTTATGACCCCAAATATGCTTCCAGCAAAGGAACCACCTTTTCTGACAAACAACTGACATATCTTACAAAAAGAAAAAGTGTCTTTTACGCAATAAAATGGAATTCCGGCAAACAAGATTTTGAATTTGATCTCGATCTAACGCTAAAAAAACTTTTAGCGTTTTCAAAACAGGATTATCCAGTTAGAATCCTTGGATTTCCTGCCTACCTCTGGCAGTTGTGTGAAAAGCTTTCTCAAAAGAACATTTCTCTTAAACTTGGAAATCGATCATTTGTAATCACTGGGGGAGGCTGGAAAATCTTCAAAGATCGAGAAGTAAACAAAGACTATTTCAAGGAAACAGTTTCCAAAGTGCTTGGACTCCCTTCCGAGAACATTCGCGATACATTTGGCTTGGTTGAACATGGGATACCCTACCTGGAATGCGAAAAAGGGAAAATGCACATTCCAATATATTCTCGGGCTCGTGTCGTAGATCCCGAAACACTTTTCCCGCTTTCAACAGGAACAGAGGGGCTTCTACATTTAATGACCCCATATCTGACAAGCTATCCCTCCATTTCAATTTTGACTACCGATCGAGCAATTATCGAAAAAAATTGTCCCTGTGGAAGACCAGGAGACACATTAAAAATAGTCGGAAGGGCCGGCCTTTCAAAACACAAAGGTTGCGCAATTTCCGCACTTGATTATTTAAAGTAATAAAGGTGGCTTATTGTGAAAAATAAGTTTTTTGTATTTGGAGAAATAATCGAAGAAAATCCTCTCACTCCCGATTTTGTTTCCTCGATTCTCAAGAAAGCGGAAAACTGCAAGAACATTTTCGAGAAAGTTTCGATCGATGAAATTCTCAATATTTTGGATGAGGTTTCTAAAATTTGGGCCGATAAATCGCATCTTTTGACAAAAACTGCACTTGAACAACTACCCGGGATTATCAATTTCAGTTCGGAGATGGTTCAAATTGGAATTCAGGCTGTTTCAGAAATTTGTAAAAAGGAAAACCTCCAAAGAAGGCTTGAAGGCGAAATTGGGGACTTCCGAAAACTTGATGGCTGGGTTTTTGACCATAAAACCGAAATAGAAATAAAAGCCCGACCACAAGGAATTCTGCTTCACTTGTCAGCTGGTAACGTATTTGTTGGCGCCATTGACAGTCTTATATCCGGAATCATCACAAAAAATGTGAATATCGTAAAGATGAGTAGCGCTGATCCGATTTTTCCGATATTGTTCATGGAAAGCCTCCGGGAATGTGATAAAAAAGGACAAATTTGGCCACATCAATGCCTTGTTAACTGGAAAGGAGGAACCGAAGAGGTCGAAAAACCTTTCCTCCATTCTGATATAACCGTGGTATTCTGGGGTGGCAAAGATGCTCTGAAATCAATCAAGGAAAAGTCCGGTGAAAATATCAAGCTTGTCGAAAATGGCCCACGTTTTTCTTTTGCAATTGGAGATTCTGTTTCACTGAATATACCTGGAAGCACTCAAGCGATTTGCGGACTGGCTTCAGATATCGCAATGTGGGACCAACAAGCCTGCTCGTCCCCACATCTTGTGTACCTGGTAAACACTGATCGAGAAACCACAACAAAATTCATTACGAATCTACAAATTGAATTGGAGAATCTTTCCCGAACTCTGCCCGTAGGTAAACTATCCTTCGACGAAAAAGTCGAAATTAGAAAAATCAGAGAACTTTCTACAATGGCGGAAATACACAACTCCGCAGAAGTTTTCGCCCCCGAAGCCTTTGATTTTACAATCATCAGGGAGCAGAACCCTGGCTTTAAAATTTCCTGCTTGAATCGGGTTTTTTTCGTAAAAAACATCGAATCTATTGAAGAATTAAGAGAGCACATATTACCGATTTCTTCATTCCTTCAAACTGTAGGAATTTTCCTTTCTTCAAACAACCAGGAAATTGCTTTTCCCCTTCTTGAACAATTAGGGGTAAAAAGAATCACTGAATGGGGTGGAATGAGTCTTGGCAGAAGCGGAGCTCCTCACGAAGGTGCATTTTTTCTTTCAAAGCTTGTTGAATTTATTGACCACGAACCTTTGAATTACCCACAATACCGACTTTCAAGACTTATTCAGGAACTGCGAAAATCCACATTTTATTCCAAAACCCTACAAAACATTCCTCCTAAAACCCTTGTAAAAGATATCATTTCAGCTTTTCCACTATTGGATAGAGAAACATTTTATAAAAACTCCCCTCCCCTATCCAATGATATTCTAACTGTGAAACCTGGCAATGGATACGTTTTTGCTTCAGGTGGTACAACTGGAAGTCCCAAGTATTCTTTTTATTCCAACCCAGAATTCGTTAAAACTGCTGAACAACTTGCTTTAATCCTTTCATCCGGAGGATTACAAAAAGAAGATATCGTTGGCAATCTCTTTTTAGCAGGAAATTTATGGATGAGTTTCACCATTTCAAATCGGGCTCTTGAATTACTAGGATGCTTGAATTTGCCGATTTCGGCAAATTCAAGCATAGAGAACATTTTTCATTACCTCCAGGCATTCCAAGTCACTGCAATTATTGGAATACCATCAATGATATTGAAAGTTGCCGAGGAAGCGAAAAGAAGGAATATTAATCTAAGAATTAAAAAAATACTATATGGCGGAGAGCATCTGCGGCCTGCAATGGTAGATTTCTTAAAGGAAGTTTTTCAGTCAGAGATTATCAGATCAGCCGGATATGCCTGTGTTGACACCAGCGCAATCGGATATCAGTGCCTTCACTTGGAAGGCTCATCGCACCATGTCCTGGAAGAAACGCAATATGTTGAAATCTTGAATTCTGACGGTGTACCCTGCAAACCCGAAGAACCTGGCGAAATAATTGTAACAAACCTTTACAGATTTCTTATGCCTATTGTCAGATATAAAACCGGCGATCTTGGGAAATGGATTTCCATTTCAAACTGCCCCTGTGGATTTAAAGGGCCAACATTTGAATTATTAGGACGATGTGATGACTTAATGGTAATCGGCGGGATAAATTTGACTCCGAACGATGTTTCCAAGGGCTTAACCTCTTTAGGTGTCCAATTTTTTCAGATTATAGGAAAAAGCCGGCCATCAAAAGATTTACTTTGTCTAAAATTAGAATCTGAGCGGGCCATTTCACTCTCAGAAGTAAAAAAATCCCTGATGGAGAATTCTTATAAAATAAAAGAAGCACTGGAAGAAGGCTGGCTTGAACTGGAAATCGAATGTCTCTCTCCAGGAAAAATTGAAAGAAACGAACGCACCGGAAAAATTAAAGTAGTGATTGATGAGAGAAAGACAAAATAATTCCACCTGGGTATGAGGCTGACCCAAGTAAACGCTGCATAGAAGTTGTTTCGAACCCGTTTTTCCTTGTTTGGGTGAAAAACCAATGAAGCTCCTATTCTAGTCAGGTTTTTCATGAAATTTACTGGAGTTATGTGTATACCCAGGTAATTCTATTTGGTAATTTTGGATTGATCAGATTTTTGATCGAGCTTATTCGATTGATCTGATTTATTCGATAGATCTTTATTCGAGTCACCGGATTTTTTGTTTTTTTGATCTGATTTATTGGGCTGGTCAATTTTAGGGGTTGGGCTGGCGTTTTCAGGGGAAACAGCTCTTTTGAAAGCGAGATCAGCAATTGGAACATCTGTAATTAAATCTTCATTCCCATCAACTTCCGGTGGTTCAAGTGGATTTTTTCCCTTTGATTTAACCATTATCAGAACAGTTTCATCATGGTCAGGACAATTTCCGGGTTCATCTTGTTCGTATCCACATTCGGGACAACGAAAAATATCAGGAAGATATTCCTGAGATTCCTGTTTTTCCTTCAAAAATAAGCTATCATCCTCTTCATTTTTTTCAGATTTCTTCTTATCTTTAGAATCTTTTGAATCCTTTTTTTTGCCCTTTTTGTCTGAAGAGGATTCATCCTTTTTCTTGCCAGATGATTTGTTTAAGCTTTTTTCCCTGTTTTTTTCAGTCTCAGCAAAAACCATTGAAGAAAGAAGAAAGAAGAAACAAAATAAAAAAGGCGCAAATAGCGCCCGGTTAAAAGTTTTTTCTGAATTTCGAAACATCAAAACCCTCAGAATCCGTCAATCGCTCTGCTTGATTATTTCCAGAACATCTTTGGTTGTCGTTGCTTCCATTAGAGAATTTCTGAAATCATCAGATCGGAGAAGACGAGAGACTTTTGCCAAAAGCTTCAAATAAGCCCCGCCTGATGCAATAGGGGCAACAAGCAAAAAAATCATGTTTACCGGTTGATTATCTATTGCTTGAAATGGAATTCCATCTTTGGAGCGAAAAAAACCAACTGTAATATCCTTTACAACCGCACTTCTAGCGTGGGGAATTGCAATTCCACCCCCAACCCCGGTTGTACCAAGCTTTTCACGTTCAATTAATGCAGTTCTCAGGCCATTGATATCTTCTATGGTACCGACAGCTTCAACTGCCTTCACCATTTTTTCTAAAGCTTCTTCCTTATCTTTGGCTGCAAAATCAAGATGTACCAAGTTTTCCTTGAAATATTCAACCAATTGCATCAGCTTTCCTCCGGTTGTTTTCCCTTAAGTATAATTGATTATACGCATAACGATTTTGGATTGCAACCGGAATTATTTAAATTAACCCAGCTGAATAACCAAAATTTGCGAAATCTGGTCACGAACGATGTTTAAAACGAGTTTCCCTTGTTTGGAAACCTGAGAAAGTTTATTTGAAAAATCATTCACTGACAATATTTTGGAATCATTTATTCCTTGTAGGACGTCCCCCACTCGTAGACCTATGTTTGCGCCAAGAGAACCAGGAGCAACACCAATTACAATTACTCCTTCCTGGGCAGTTAATGAAAATTGCTCCGCAAGATCTTCAGTTATCTCCTCTACTTCTAATCCGAGGAAGTTTTTGCCACCCTTAACGGTGGAAGTTTTTCCTGAATCATCCTGGATTGGAACTTTAACAGTTGTAGTCTTGTTTTTTCTGGAAACTTCCAGCGATACAGACTCCCCGATGATATGCCGATTAACCAGCTCCTGGAATTGATTGGGAGTTTTTGCTTCCTTTCCATCCATGGAAAGGATAACATCTCCGGGAGAAATTCCATTCTTGCCAGCTGAGGATCCATCAGAAACTTCAGTTACGAGCAACCCTTTCGGAGGAATTTGCAAATAATCAGCAAGTGATTCGTTAATTTCCTGGACACTTATGCCGATACCTATTTTTCGCACTTTTCCAAATGCCAATAAATCATTGATGATCCTTCTTGCAGACGTAACTGGTATCGCAAAACCAATTCCTTGTCCATAGGGCATAATTGCTGTATTTATTCCTATCACTTGTCCTTTGCTGTTAACCAGCGGTCCACCTGAATTCCCGGGATTAATGGAAGCATCAGTTTGAATAAAATTCTTGAAAGTTCGATTGCGATCGATAGAGATTTCTCTCCCGACTGCTGATATTACCCCGGCGGTGACTGTAATTCCCAACCCAAAAGGATTTCCGATCGCGATTACCCATTCCCCTACTCTTAATTTATCAGAATCTCCTATTTCAGCAAAAGAGAAAGACTCTTTTGAATCTATCTTAAGGACAGCTAAATCGCTGTTCGGATCTTGGCCGACTACTATTGCTTTATATTTTTTTCCATTCTCAAAAATAACTTGTATTTCATCTGCACCATCAACTACATGTTGGTTAGTTAATAAATTTCCAGCGGAATCAATAATTACGCCTGAACCGCTACCCTTTTTGGGAATAACATTATTCCGGTAACCTTCAAAATCATCGTCAAAAAAATGTTTGAAAAATTGATCGAAAAACGGGTCTCCAAACCCCGGGAAATGTTTGGTCCTTACATATTGAATCGATTCGATAGCTACAACTGCAGGACTGACTTTTGCTGCAACATCAGCAATTAGCGACGTTCCGAAAAGTTCTGCGGGAGCCGAAAATGAATAAGAAGAAACCAAAAAGAAAATTCCAATAAAAAATAAAATGTTCTTTTTCACTATCCACTCCATTTGCGAAAGTGCTATTTGAATGTATTGAAGCGAACGATTGCCCCTTCAATTTTTTCTCTGGAAGAATTTGAATTTTCCGGATGCATCTTGTTGTAAAAAGCTAGTTTTCTTCTAAATTCAGCGATCTCCTCAGATGTGAGGCTCACTAAAGTTTCAGAATTATCAAATTGATTTTTTACGTCGTTTGATGAAGGGCTAATTCTTTTTGGTGAAGCAACTTCAGCAACCATTTGTTGCTTTTTTGCCAAAAAAGGACTTTCATTGGCTGGATTGGAAAATACCAGCAAAACAGTAATCAGACCAGCAAGCGTAAATCCAATTTCTATGGGTTTTAAAAACCGGTCTATTACCGGCTGAAAATCCGAATTGTTCAAAAGATCACTCTCTTGGGCATTATCAATAGTTTGAAAAACTTTTGACGTTAAATTCTCTGGAATGGGCGGAGGGGGAAGAAAAGAAAGAGTTTTTCCAATTTCACCTCTGACTTTGAAAGAAAAAACACAGTCTGAACAATTTGTTAAATGGTCTCGTAAATCGGAATTGCTGATTTCCTCAAGTTCTTCAACCTCATGGTTCTCAAGCCAATTCAGGAGATAGTTACATTTCATACTCAATTCCTCTTTCTAAAAAAGCTTTCAAGTGATTCCTGAAGTAAACGACGTCCACGGTTGATCCTCGATTTTACGGTTCCTTCCTTCAAATCCAGAACTTCTTCTATTTGTTCAATCGACATTCCTTCAATATCTTTTAATATCAAAGGCATTCGATATACCTCCGGTAAATTTGAAATTTTTTCCCGAACTATTTTCTGAACCTCTTCTCTATTTTCTTTGTCAATTATTAAATCTTCTGGGCCTGGAAATGATGAATTCGAAAACCATCCAAAAATTATCTGGAGGACCGATTTTTGCTTTTTTACCTTTTCCTGAAGTAAGGAAGAGCAGGTATTGGCCGTAATTTTTAATAGCCATGTTTTTAGGGAAGACCTCCCCTCGAAGCCCTGAATTGATCTGAAAGCTTTAAGAAATACTTCTTGAGTTGCATCCATAGCGTCATCTGGGTTGTTGAAAAAACGGAAAGCAAGTCGGTATACTGAGGAATGATAAAGTTGTACAATTTTATCAAAGGCTGGTCTACTTCCTTTTTTCGCTGCTTCAAGAAACTCATTTTGGTTCTTCAATCCAACATCAATTTCATATGACTTATGAAATTGATCCAAAGTTCCAGAATTTTCAATTTTTTCCATTAAACTTTTCTACCATACAAAGAAAGGAAGAATCTCTGAAACTCTTGTGGTTTTTCCCGAAGAAATTCCAACCTGAATAATTTTGCTTTTCCATTTTAAATCTCTTGAAATCATTCCCTCAGCAAAAAATTTTATTGTAATAAAATAATACCCTACAGGGAGAGAAATTTTTGGAAAGCAAAATTTTCTTGATTTGGGAGATTCAATAACCCCATCATCTCCCTTTTTCAAACAAGCCAAAGGGATATCACCCGACCAAATTTCAGCTTTAACCGCCATTTTAGAGAATTTTTTTGGGGTTTTTTCAAGTATTGATTCAACAGAAATTTCCAAAAACCCCGGTTCGGAAATTAAATTTTCAAGCTTATTTTCATCCTTGGTCGAAGGAAACAATATCGAAGCAAAAAAAACGAAAAAGAAAATAAAAGAGGTTCCTGCAAGATTTGGAAAATTACCAAAAACAACAAGATTTCGTTTGAGAAAATTTTCGCAATATTTGGTAATATAATTTGGGGACTTCATTAAACTTTTAAATCCCGTCCCAAGGTTTCAACAAATGCCGGCCCAACAATGTATAAATTTTTTTCATTCATTAGGTCGGAAATCACTCTTTGTCTTAGAATTTTTCCATTGGGCGTTTTAATTATTTTCACAACGGGTCTAAGAACTGTTTTGGAATTAGGTTTAAGTACAAGTGCAACAGATGAATCGTTCAATTCTACAAGACTTCCAGATGGAAAAAGGGAAAATTTTCTAATAAATGCCTTTAGTACAACTGGGTCGAAATGGCTTTCAACCTGACTCAATATCATTTTAATCGCATTATATGGAGCCAACGCATTTCGGAAGGGACGGTCAGTTGTCAAAGCGTCATAAACATCTGAGATAGCGGTAATTCTTGAAAAAAGTGATATCTCGTTACCTTTCAATTTTCTTGGATATCCGTGCCCTCCATGTCTTTCGTGATGTTGGAGGGAAATCTGCCGGGAAACCTCCGGAATATCATTTGATTTCCGCAAAACTTCATAACCCAATACTGCATGCTTGCGAACAATATTTAATTCCTCTTCAGACAATCTTCCTTCTTTATTTAAAATGCTTTGTGGGACTTTTAATTTCCCAACATCGTGCATTAGTGCTCCAAGTGAAAGATTCACCAGACTTTCATCATCCAACTGCATTTCTTTTCCAATAATTATTGAAAGAGTTGCAACGTTGATATTGTGTGTAAAAGTGTAATCATCGTAGGATTTTATATCCAACAGATTGGCAACAGCATCCGGGTTTTTATTGATATCCTTTATGAATTTTTCGGCAATCTCCCGGGCGGAGACTGCGTCAATATCTGTTCCTCTTTGAATATTGGAAATTATTCCGGACATTACGTCAAAGGCAGCTATTTGATTGATTTTTTCAACCATCACTTCTTCGTCATGAGTAAATGCTTTTATTTCAGGAAAGTTTTCTGCCAGGAGTTCCAGGGAGTCTGCAGTTCCGGCAATATCTTCAAAATCCTCGATGTCAGTAATTTGAAAATTACTTAAAAGATAATCTTTGGAATCCGGTGTTCTTAAAAATAGATCTTTTCTGATCAATAGGGCTTCCACATCGTAAGTACATTTTAAGCCCTTTAAGAGGAAATTTGGTTCGGAGGTGCGTGACCCTTGTGTGAATCCAGGGTTCCAATAAAATTGGGAACAGCTCCCAATCTTGGAATACCCGGTAAAAATAGTAGCTTCCTCAAGTAAAAAAGGTTCAATAATTTCCATAAAATTTCCTAACTTTCAACAATTGGAGTTTCATATTTTTTTAACCTTAGGGATCAGAAAGCTAGTATCGAAGCTTTCACTGCTCTAGCAGCTCTCCTTACTCCGAATTATTGATATTCTAAAAAACGTAACTTCCCAAAAATTAACTGACAAACACCGATTTTTCGACAAATTCAACAATATCAACTTTTCCTCATTATGAAAAAAAGATAACCTCGATTATGTCATTGTCAGAAAAGCAAATCAATAGGGTTTTTAAAAAACCTCAGTACACACTTTCAATAATATGATATAAAAAAACCACCTTTCGGTGGTTTAGTATAACATTTTTTTTTTAATTCAGAAATTTTTTTGGAAAATCACTCTCCGTGAAGACTTGAAAACTTTTGTCTTTCTTGAACCATGCTTTTTACGAATTCAAGGCCGGGAGTGGTTGAAATTTGATTGAACAGTTCATGATTTCCATTTTGCATTTCATTGGAGCATAATTTGGAAAGTCTTTCACCCGCCAAGTTAACTTTTTCCATAGTGAGATATTTGTACTCTTCAGGAATATTGTTTAATAAATTTTGACCATCCAATACTGCTTCCATAGCACTTTTTGAATCGAGGCTGGAGAGGATTTCGGTGTTTCCAGTGGGGGTAACGGCGTAGGGACCGGCTTTGTCGATCAAATAAAATACCGCCGGAACATTTAAATCGCAAATTTGAGAAATTTGATTTGCTGGTGGGATAAAAGTTGTTGCGAGTTCAAAAGTGAAAGCCAAATCTTTCATTTGTCCATAGAGCCAATCATCAGAATCCCCTGAGGCAGCATAAAGATCGGAGCTGTTTTCTGGAGTATATTTGTTGAAAGCAGCCAATTCTCCGGCGAATTTCTTGAATGTTGCATTATCAGGATTGGAAACATTGTAGTCATAACCAAAAGGATAAAGAACTAATTCAGAATAGCTGTGAAATGAAATACTCGCTTGAAAATGTTCTTTTTCGGCAAGTGCCTTGATAGCCTGGGATTCCGGTTCAGAGAAAGCGGTGGGACCCCTATAAGTATCATTGGATGGATCGGCGCTGGCGCCTTTGCCACCCCATTGGTATCCATAATTTCGATTGAGGTCGACTCCATAAGTGGAAGAATCATTTTTCCGTCGATTTTTGCGCCAATATTGGGACTTTGTTTGAGAGTAGGTAACTCCGTCAGGATTTACCATCGGGACGAACCAAATGTTTCTTTCATTTACAAGGCGAGTGAGATTGGCATCTTTTCCGTATCCTTCAACCAATCTTTTGCAGGCTTCCATGGGGACTTCGAAGGAGATCCATTCTCGGGAATGATGAGCGCCCATAATCAAAACGGAAGGCTTCTTTGCTTCTGATTGGGTGTTTCCGGTTAGCTTGAGTGCCCAGATGTCTCTTCCTTCCCAGGATTTGCCAATTGAGGATAAAGTGGCAAAATTGGAATACGTTTTCGCCCATTCTTGAAGTTTCGCCGTCATAGTATCGTAAGTAAAATATTGGGAACCTCTTGTTTGAGCAGCCTGAATGTTCTCGATGTATTTATCGAGATCGGGAATAAGAGTTTTGGAATTGGCAAGAAATTTTGCCGGCAGGGCCTTTTTTTCGGTGGGATCTAATACAACTTCAACATAGTTGGAACCGGATTTCGCAACGTCGAAGCAGTTTTCATAAAAATAAACAACATCTGATTTGGAAAGGTTTTCCAGACGAACCAAACTCTTGCCAGTGGCAAAAGCCGGGGAAAACGCACAAAGTAAAAGTGCACTAAAAAACAAAAATCCCCAAATTGGGAATAGCTTAACACGAAAATTCTTCATACTGAATACTCCTTGTGTACTTATGATACTTTTTACTCGATACTTGATGGCACCATATACTCGTAGTACCATTCGACCTAGTATAATATTTAATTTGTACTAAGTCAATACTAAAAATGAAGGAACAAATCACATTTCATTAAATACTGGTTTTTCCAAAACACAAAATTAAAATTGGCCTCCTTTCTTTAATTCTTATTAGGTACTTTCAACGGGAATTCTTCACATCAAATTTTTTTTTCATCTGGTGTGGAAAAGCTCTATTTTCCTGAAAAAGGCATGTTTTTCATTAGCCAGAATTTGCTTATCTCTACTGTTCCATTAAAACTTCTCTAAAAGTCGTTCAAAGTTTTATTAAATAGTGCTTGGCTTCCTCTCAAAGTGATGTTCTTTAAATCATTTTGAAGTAAGCATCATGTGCGGTTTTAAAGTGGTTAAGTGGGGCTGTAAAGTTTTATAAAACCTCATTGCTCTTTAACATAACTTGAGGTTGGTCTGACATCTTCGGGTCTTTTGGGCCCCTGAAGAACCTTCTGAAAACTTGGGTCGTGCCTGTCAATTCCCTGGTTGTTTGTTGGTGCTACGGTGGAAGTATTGGCGGCTGAATTAGGATTGGATGCAAACGGGGCAGGCGTAAGGGGGTTGTAGGTGGTGTTGGTGGTAGTATTAGTGGTAGTAGTATTGGTGGATGAATCGGTTCCACCTGTTACTTGTTGAATCAAAGCTTTCCTTTTAACTGGGTCAACTTCAGTGGCAATTTTTTTCATTTCATCATAACTAGGAACTTTAATTACTTTGCCAATGGGAATGGTTCTGGGGTTGGAAATACTGTTAACTTCAAGAAATATTTGATAAAGAGTTGGATCTCCGTAGTATTGTTGGGACAAACCCCACAGAGTATCACCAGCTTTCATAGTGTGGGTTTTTATGGCCATTACAGGTAAAGTAGAAAACAAAAAGGTTAAAATCAGGAAATAGGAAACCAGATTTGAATACGACTTCTTGCTTATTTTTAACATAACCACCTCCATATGCTATTTTCTTGCGTTATACCAGTATTCTTCTTCTTTACTGGTTCCACCTTGTTGCATAAATGGTGGGAACAAACTTGCTGACAGAGTAATAATGTTGCCCTTGGATGCCTGAGTACGATTTACTTCATCTTTTTCTGCATCCACTTCTATTATTATTTGCAAACAGGTCTGGCTTGCAATTCTCATTGTGGACATATCAAACTTACTTACCTTGGCCATGTTGATTACTCTTGCAGAACCATCTTCATTGCGCTTGATGATACTTCCATCAAATTCATATGAAATTTTCTTAAAGCTGTTTTTTGAATCTCTAGTGGTGAAATGGAAATCCCAGGGGCTGGAAGCCACTTTTGAATCGCCCACCTTGTCTGAAAGCCTTAAATCATGTTTTAAGTGCTCCAGGAGCAAACAAGCTGCTCGTAAATTAGTCAATTTAGTCTGGGTTTTGAAAAAACTTAAAAAAGTTCCGGAAAAGATTTTGTTCAGAGTGCCCAAGAGAATGGAGATAATTATCGCGATCGCCATTATCTCAATAAGTGTAAAACCTTTACTTCTTCTCATTTTAAATGTTACCGCTCATATTCTGCCAATATAGCATAATTTCAATTTTGTTACTATTGAAATTAGTACCAACCATTAGGAGTTCTGATATTGACATTTTGAAGCGTTTGTTGTTAAACCACTCACTCTGAAGCTGAACTTCCCGAAGCACTTTTACTGCACATTTTGAACCAATCCCATTTCTTTTTTCTAATAATAACTCCTTTAAAATACAAATTGCAATGACATTTACGTCTTTGCGTTGGAATTCTAATCAATCAATGATTATATTTTTATTTTACCAAATTTTTTGGTTTGGTTACTTACTAACTTAAAATATTTTTTTTAATTCATAACCATTGTGGAAAGAGTCACTTTGTCTTGCCCCATGCTCATGCCTTCTTTGTAATAATCAACGACTACAGTGACCAAATAGTGAGGAACAGCAACCCTTTTGTTCCAGAGTTCTGTTCCCCAGCCTACCAGATTTAAACCTTTAGGTCTTCCTTCAAATCTTTGAACAGCCATTGATCTGATGAATTCCTGGCAGTTAACTACTGTACAAACCGGAGGAGCCAGGCCAAGTTTTCCGAGGCGCGAAGTGTATTCAGCTTCAGCCATTTTTAATTCTTTTCCAAGGGCTTCGGGGAAAATTTTGTCGAGATCGCTCAGACTCATTTCCCGCATAAAATTTACAAGATCTCCAGCATAGTTGGTAGCAATGATTTCTTTTTCGTTGCTCCAGGTTCCTCGCTGGCCGAAACGAAAAAGATTATATATTGGCAAAAATGCAAAGGAGATAAATAAAATAGCTACCAAGAGTTCAATCATTGAAAATGCAACTTTACTTCTGGTCATCAGTTTTTTCCTGAATTTGGTGTATTTGTTGAATTCGGTGTTACGTTGGTGTCTCCAAATGGTGATTTTACGGAACTATCTGGCAAATTTGAAGACTGTGAAGGTGAGCCAATCAAAGTATTAAGCTCAGAAACGGTGTTTCCGGTTGAGGTACTCTGTGTGGTTGGGATATTATAACACCACTTTCCATTTTTCTTCGAATTAAATGGTACACCCTTCAGAAGCATTCCGGATTGGGAGCCGTCAAAAGTTTTCCAGAAAACTTTCCCGTCGAGCAAGGTTACTGAAATTTCGCTATCTGAAGAGCCGGTAAATTTCACTTTAGTTCCGGTGATTTCAAACTCAGCTGAGCCTGCTCTTACGAAAAACTTTTTTGAAAGTTGGAACTCAATTTCCGAGTCTCCTTCGAGCCAGGTTAGTGAATTTCCTGAAAAAATTACCTTTCCCCTTCCTTTGCAGAGCAACCTTTGTATTTTTTTTACAGAGGAAAAGTCAGTTAAATTTATTGCAACTTGTTTTTCGGTGATGCCTTCGTTTATGGAGAACTCAAAATTTCCCGCAAATTCAAGGCTTTTTTCAAATGACAAAACCTTTTTCTGGTCAGTAGGAAGTGGCTCTCCATTTAGAAGTGAATTTTGGTTAGCAACTTCAGCCATTAAGAGGATTCGCGGCACAAGGATTTCATGCCCAATTGGCATTTTAAAGAATATCAATGCCATAAGGATTACCGCAAATGATGGAACAAAAAACCTTAAGAGAGAGCCCCAGTCAAATTTTTTCTCAACTATAGGATAAAAATTCGGAGACTCACGCGAAATTCTTTTCATCACCAATTCAGACAATTGCCCGGAAGGAAATACCCGAAAAACAATTTCTCGAAATTGATGTTCATGCTCTTGAATATCAATAAGCTCTTTCTGACATTCGGGACACTGGGAAAGATGGTTTTGGAATTCAGCGGCTTCCATGGAGGACAGATTGCCATCATGAAATCGGTAGAGATTCTCTTCCTGGCTACATTTCATGGCTGTTATTCCTCTTTTCCTTTAAAGCTTGTCTGGCTTTAAAAATACGGTTTTTTACCGTTTGAATAGGGATATCGAGCAGTTCACCAATTTCTTCGTAGGACATTTCTTGCAATACTTTTAACAGAAAGGGGATTCTTAACTCCTCGGGTAATAACAAGATATTTTTAAATGTTGATTTAAATTCTTCCTTTAATTCTATACGTTGATCGGGGGAAAAAGTTTCTTCATTTTTTGTAGAATTTTCAATTTCATCATTTTTCTGAGAGCTCTTTGATGAATTCTGAAACTTTTTGCGGTTAAAATCATTAAGAATGTTTTTTGCAATTTTCATTAACCAGGCTGAAAATTTCTTTTCGACTTCAAAAGAAGACAGATGGCGATAGGCTTTCAGAAAGGTCTCCTGGGCGATATCCTCTACCTCTTGGAGAGTCCGGACTTGGGGTAAAAGATAGCTATAGACGAGCCTTTCGTATTTGTTGATTATTGCGCCGTACAAGCTTGTCTCCCCTTTAAGAATCTTTTGGATCAGATTCTTATCTTCGTTTAATGAATCCTGGTTCATCTATTATTACCGCTTCCCCTCAAAAAAGTTTTTTTAATTTTTGCAAAGAAGTTAAACAAACTTGTAAATTAGCATTCAGAGGTTAGTTGACACTTTTAATAATTTTTAGTCTTCTTCGACTATTTCATAGTCTTTTGGACCCATAGCAAAACCGTAGTAACACTGCTGTGAAATAGGATCGCCCTGGGCGAATTCAGCTGGATCAAAGCCCCACTCAATTATTCCACCCTTTGCAAGCAAATTATTTCCAGTGGGTCTATCTAATCTGTCAATAGCGACCGACCCTTTTATATGCACGGGACCATCAACCTCTATACACCCGGCCCCATTGTTAAGACAAATCAAAATCGCATGCACTTCCGGGTAAACCTGGTTAGGCATAGCATCGCTAAAACTCTTAGAATTGATGGTTATTCCATTTTTAGCAATAATTGTAACCAACCCAAATTTGTCAGGATCAGAAGCACTGGTATCTACAAGGAATAGATTATGAATCGGTTGGTTTAGGGTTACTTTTCCATCTACAATAATTATCCCCCCTTTTTGAACATGGATGGGATAATCGATTTCGAGATCTCCGTCAAATCTAAGGATCTGATTCAAATACATAACCAAGCTAGTACCATTTGTGTCAGGTACAAGAATTTTCTTGTCAAGTAGAAACTTAAATTGTGGGGATGGATTGGAAGTATTTGGGTTTTCAATTTTTGCTACGCTACCGGATTCCTTAATGTAATAGCTGACTTTTGGGCCGAGAAAGTTTGAGGGAAAATTGCTAAGATAGTCTATTCGGCCTTTGTATTGAACCTGTGCATCGTCTCCAAACTGGTAATCTTTTTTTCCAATTTTATCTTTTGGGTAGTTCGAGGTTAAATTGGGAAGGATGCTTTCAAGTGTTTTTGTTGGGTCACCCGGACTACAAATATTTTTCAAGGACTCCATGTAAGATTCATGCTGAATGAAATTTGGACCGATTGGGCTTCTGCTTCCTGTATCGTTTGATCCAAAATTTTTGAAGGTAACTTGGTTTAAAACTTCATTGACATCAGAAGCAAGTGGTTGAGTAGCCATCTGAGAGTTTTTCGTCGCAAGCCAGGGTCCAAGTTCATTGTCAAAAAATGCCTGGCTGGCTACTGCCCCCATCCAATAACCGGCCATATCCCAGCGGATGGGGTATACTTTGGAAATATCCGCAAAGTAAAACGCAAAAGTTCGCATAAATCTTCGCTTAACCTGGCCAAAAACCAGGGTTGGAGTTAAAGCAGTAGGAACTCCATAAAGGTGAAGAGCGCTTCCGCCGTCCCAGACTTGGCCCTGAAAAACTGGATTACTTGAAGCTTTGTAAATTTCGAGTGCTTTTGAGAAAATAGGTCTCTGATTAAAGGAAGTTTTTGCAGTAAACATGTCTGCGTACAACCCATAGTCAACGAAAGTCATCAACATTCTTCCGTTTAAGTTTGGTTTAGCTGAAGCAATCCATTGGCTCCATTCTTGGGAACCAAGCCAGCCATTTGAACTGTTGTCGAAAAAGAAATGATATGCTTCTCCAAAATATTTTTGGGCAATTGTCCCAGCAGTTTTTTCGCCGGAACATACATTTAATATCAAAAATCGGTCAGGATTACTGCTGTTTATTTTTGATTGTCCATCACCGCCAAGGTAGATCCAGCCACTCTGGACAAGCATTTTGGGATCAAGTGAGAATGCTGCAGTATTGGTAAAGTCAAAATCCTGTTTTGACAAATCAACTGGTCGGTTAAATAACACCAAGGGTGGATCGTTATCACTAATTTTTCCATCGTCTGCAACCTGTGTTAAGCGATTTACATCTGACTGCTTTAAATCAGCACCATAAGAACAGTATAAGGTAAATTTATGATATGGTCCCGGGAGTAAGCGTACTACCAGAAATTGCTTGATCAGTTTGCAGCTTTTTCTATTTCTTTTTGCGGTAACAGTAACCTTGACTGTGATGGTTCCTTTCCTTTCAAGAGGGGGTTGAACGAGGTCTGGAAAAGTATATGGCCCGGCCGTACCCGCAGAAGTACCCGTAGGGGAACTAGGGGCGGAAGTTGACTGAAAACCTTGCGGGTCAAAATCAACCGAAAGTAACACTTTGGAACTTAAATCAGGGTATCTCTCCTTCAACTTAGTTATGACATCAAGATAATCGATACTTTCATATTCTTTGTCCTTGATTGAAGTTCCGTTAAAAATGGCATCATTTATTTCTTTTTGATCGTTATTTTTATTTTCGATCTCTCTGGAAAGCTTTTTTAAAGTTAATCGTCCAATGGAGAGTGCTAGTTGGTAAAGATCTTCATTAATAGAGTTTCTATTTGTCAGGCTGCTTTCATGCCTTACTCTATTAATTAAAGAAGCAAAAATAATGGAAACAAAAATTAAACATCCTATCACCACCAGCAAAATCATGCCTTTTCGGGCATTTTTTAAAAGAAAACGCATATTTTATTTCCTTTTTTTTGTTAATTGCTGTATTAATTTTCTCGCTCGAGCATTGTTAGGATCGAGATCGATAGTTTTATTCAGGTTTTCAAGCGCTTTTTGCGGTTCTCCAAGGATAATATTACATAATGCGAGATGAAATTGAATTGTTGGATTAAACGGAAAATGCTCGCCAGCTTCAAAAAGACATTGTCGTGCCTGGGAAAAATCTCCAGATCTAACTGCCATCGATGAAAGCATTATCTTACTTGTTTTTGCGTCATCTGATTCAGGATAGTTCTTTATGAGATTTTCAAAAATATTTTCAGCTTCATCAAATCGCCCCATTTGAATCAAAACTTGTGCCATTTCAATCTGAGCATTGGTATCAGCAGGATCTATTTCCAAAGTTTTTTTGTAATAATTATATGCGCTTTGAAAATCTCCTTTTATTCGATATGCATCAGCAAGGTCGTTATGGGCATTGGAATCAAGCGAATCCAATTCGGTCGACCTAGAATATTCTTTGATTGCTTCCTCAATTTTTCCTTGATCGAATAGTGCATCTCCCAACCAGTTGTAAAGCAATGCACAATTTGGAGCAAGGCTTATTGCTTCTTTTAAATTAAAAATAGATTCGGTTACCAAGCCTTTTTTTCCGTAAACAATCCCTAAGCCTGCATAGGCAGGCGCAAATCTGGGATCATTTTCAAGCGCTTTGGAATAGTAGAAAATCGCTTTATCGAGCAGGCCCTTTTCAAAGAATGCCATTCCCAGCGCTGTCAACGCGCTTTTGGCATTCTTCCCTTCTTTGAGGCATTTTTGTGCCTTCCTGATAATTTCTTCGGGAGTAATTATCATAATTAATAATTATACCATCGAATATTATTTTCTGCATTTTGAAATGAAAAGGTTTTAAAAGTTTTTTGTAAGCGTTCAGTCTCTCCCGGTTAAATTACTTTGAAAAAACCTCCTCGTGAAATAATTTTACAAATTTTTCTTTTTGGCTATTGTACATTGATCTTGGTTGTTTTAAAATGAGGGCATGG
>JADFXM010000033.1 GCA_015233565.1 Candidatus Rifleibacteriota bacterium | reverse complement strand
AAGAAAGATTTTTATACTATTTTTCTGATAATAGAGCCCGGAATTTTTAAAAAAGAACCAGAAAAAAGAAAAATATAATTTAAACCTCTTTTCGGAAGAGCTTTAAACACTAAATGGATAATTCCTGTGCGAAGATTCTTGGTATCGATGAAAAATCCTTTTAGTCTGATTCGCCTACTACTCAGAATTCACCAAAAGCCAAAATAGGGTTTGCTGTTTTGCTCCCGTGGGTCTGATTGAGTCGCTTCCCTGAAATCCCAAAATAAAGAACGTGATATAATTATTTTTCAGAACTTCTGCAATGTTTTCGAGTGGAGAGAAAATAATGATAATTGCAAATCCTATCTACGATGTAGTGTTTAAAAGGTTAATGGAGGATAAAAAAATCGCCCGGTTCTTCATTGAAACATTAATTGGCGAGACTATAACAGATATTCAGGTAAAACCCCAGGAATTCACGTTTTACAGAGAAATAAAGGAAACTGATGACCCCAGGAAATTGGAAGAAATCCGTGAAAAAATTTATGGATTATTTGGACTTTCAGTCTATCGCCTGGATTTTATTGCAACAATTAAAACTTCGGATAATCAATTTAAAAAGGTTTTGATCGAGATTCAGAAGGCGAAGAAGGCGGTTGATTTGATGCGATTTCGCAATTATCTGGGTGATCAATACAAAAAAACCGACGAAATTGAAACGGATGACGGTAAAGTACAAGAAGCTTTGCCAATCAGAACTATTTATTTGCTGGGATTTGAATTGGCTGAAATTGATACTTCATTGGTAAAGGTTGAACGCCAATACATTGATTTAATTGATCATAAAATCCTGGATCAAAAAAGTCCATTTATTGAAAAGCTTTCACATGATTGTTTCGTCGTTCAATTGCCTCGAATAAAACCCAGATTAAAGACCAGAATCGAAAAATTATTATCCGTATTCGAACAAGCAAATTTCCTGGATAACCAGGAAATAATCAAAGATTACCCGTATGTAATTGACGAAGAAGTAATTAAAAGCATGATAGATCTTTTGCATCACGCCGGGACAGATCCTGCAGAGAAAAAAGAACTGGAGAAAGAGCAAGAAGCTCTGAGGGTTTTCGAGGATGCCACCAAAGATCTTGAAAAGCAACTTAACGAAATAAGCAAGAAGCTCATAGAAAAGGAAATAGCTTTGAGCGAGAAAGACAAGGCTTTGAGCGAGAAAGACAAGGCTTTGAGCGAGAAAGACAAGGCTTTGAGCGAGAAAGACAAGGATTTGAGCGAGAAAGACAAGGATTTGAGCGAGAAAGACAAGGCTTTGAGCGAGAAAGACAAGGATTTGAGCGAGAAAGACAAGGCTTTGGGTGAGAAAGACAAGGTTTTGAGTGAGAAAGACCGAGCTTTGCAGGAATCAATGAAAAGAATAAAAGAATTGGAAGAAAAACTTTCTGTGAAATAGACTCTCTAAGAATTTTGATGGATTATTCCTTGAAAATATTTAATGCTTGTTCCAGTGAGTCAAATGTGGGAATAAGATGCTGTAGTTGAATTAGTTTAAATATTCCGTAGATGTATTGATTCAAATTTGTCAAGGCAAGCTTTCCACCAGCATTTTGGCATTTTTTCAACGTTCCGACGAAAAAGCCTAATCCAGAGCTGTCGATGTAATTTAGTTTTTCCATGTTGAGAACCACATTAAATTGCCCTTTGTTGATCAATTCATTAATGACTTCGATTGCTAAAGGAAGGGTCCACATGTTTATGTCACCCGTGATTTGAATTTCAGCAACAAGTTTTTTTTCAATAAAGTGATTTTTTAGGATAAAGGAAAGGGGAGTCTGGTTACCACTTTCTGAGGCAGCCTTTACAGAAACATTGTCAAAGGAGATTACTCCCTCCTGAATTCTGTTGGAAAGTCTTACCTGGACGTCTCTTCCACCATCGGTATACGTTATTTCATCGCAAAAAGCTTGGAGGATTGAAAGCCCGCGGCCATGTTCCTTACTAAGGTCTGGATTTTCAAAAAGATTCTGCCGATCCGAAATGTCTATTGGCCTGGGGTCAAAGGTAATCGTGTCCTTTGCTTTTTTCAATGCTTCCTCAAACAGGAAACCATTTCCTGGATCGCTAACCTGAATCATAGCGCTTCCTCGACGAAAGACGCCGCGGACTTGAATCTTGGCGTCAGGGATTCCAGAGCACCCATGTTCGACTGCATTTGCGAGTAATTCGGCAAAGCAAACCAGACAGCGGTTCATGAAGTCGGTTTCCTGCCCTAAGTCTACAAGGCGGCTTCGAAGCTCGTTCATTGTTTCTTTCTGCTCAGTTCTGTTATTGGGTTTCAGGGATTTATTCAAGAGATATCGCTTTTCATGACGATTCTGCATATATGCGCCACGTTTCTTTGCGAATTCTTCGATCTGCGCTTGAATGGTTTTTCCGCAAATTTCAGACGAAAGCTTCAAATCTTCTTTTATTTTTTGAAGCATTTCCAATTCTGATTTCAACTTTTCGCGATCAGCCATTTCAGATGCCCGTAAACGTTCCATAATAATTGCTTCTCTGTCTTCAATGATTTTGCTGGCTTCTCCCTTATTTCCTTTTTGAGCTTCCTCCCAAACAAGAAGTTTGGCTTTCATGACTTTTGCAAGAATGACCGTGTCGATTACTTCTTCGTCGGGAGGGAAATTTTTATCAGGATGCAGTATAGGTATTTCAAAAAAACTTTCCACCTTTTTTTCAGAATAATCCTTTGTTACATCATTAAACTGTGCAGTAACCGAAAAAAGTTTTTGGCTTGTTTCAGGTGAAGCAGCCTTGACTTTTAGACGAAACACCAAATCGTTTTCGAAATCAGCCATTACATCGTTGATTGAATAAGTAATTCTGTTTTCTTTCTTCTGAAAGGGATAACTGCTTAAATCTTCGATAAATTCTGTATCCCGGGAAAGGTTAATTGAGATTTCACAATTTTGGCCGACTATGTCGTTTACTTCTCCGAACTCAAATTTAAAGGAGTTGGCGATATCCTCAGGCTTTTCGATAAAATAAAAATTTCCTCCCGAGTTTTGGGAAATTTCTTTTAGGAGTTTCTCGTTAAAATCCATTCCAAATCCGAAAGTGGATGTGGTTATTCCTTTTTCTCTGAATTTTCTACCAATTTCAATCAATTTTTCGGGCTGAACGATTCCTTGATTGGTTTCGCCATCAGTTAAAAGAAAAACTCTGTTAAGGTGATTTTTCTCCAAGGAATTTTCAATTTCACTTAGTCCTTTGAGCCATCCTCCTGAGAGGTTGGTGTTTGCCTCTGTGACAATAGAACGGGCTTTATCTGAAAGAAATTGCTTGTCTTTGACGCTAGTCAGGGGAACAAGCGTGTCGACTTTTGATTCAAAGGTGACTATTGAAAGCCGGTCTCTTCGGGTAAGGAGGTTGATAATTTCAACAATCGCATTGATAGATTGTTGAATGGGTGTCCCTTCCATGGATCCGCTGCGGTCAATAACCAGGGCGATAGAGATGGGTGGGCGTAAACTGGCGGTTTCCTTGCTGGATGGAATACTAAATGTTGTTATGAAATGTAATTGAGACTCACGATTTGAAGGGAGTGATTTATATTCTGGGCGGAAAAGGAACTTCATGGGACCTCCAAATAACATTTCAGATTTATTCAATAGTATACTGAGGTTCTTGCAAAATTAACAAATTCAAGTTTGCGAAAAATATCACAATGATCATCAAGTCAGAATTTTGCCAATTTGGCTGGATCTTTACAGTCAAACGTAACTTGGAACTTTGTTGCCATAGTTTTCTCCATTTAAGTTAATCCCATGATACACGTTTTTTATTGCGATCGCCAATAATCTGGCTTAGATTTTTTTTTGGTTTTTTCGGATATTTAACAAAAATGTTTTTTCCACAATGGTTGACACTTCCCCGAAAAATTCTTATGCTTAAACAATTAAAGTCATAGCGAAGTATTCCCCATTTAATTCATCAGAAACAAGGTTTTTGGCGCATTTTTCGCTCATCGCGATTGGCTTTTGTGTTTGGTTACTTTCAAGAGCGTGATTTTTTCTTAGTTTTTTGCAAATTGTACATTGACACGGGTAGCTTTCTGTGTTAAGATCAACACTTACCATCCGATTTGGGATCAGGAACGGTTATTGTTAACCGTATTTTTAGAAGGAAGGTGTAGACAGGTGCCCACCATTAATCAATTGATTCGAAAAGCTCGGCAAGGTGTGAAATACAAATCCTCCTCACCAGCTTTGGTTTGTTGCCCGCAGAAGCGTGGGGTTTGCACAGTGGTCAAGACGACCACCCCCAAAAAGCCCAACTCGGCGTTGCGAAAAATTGCTCGTGTGCGTCTTACAAACAAGGTCGAAGTGACCGCTTATATCCCAGGCGTCGGCCACAATCTCCAGGAGCACTCAGTGGTTTTGATTCGCGGCGGCCGCGTGAAAGATCTCCCGGGCGTTCGTTATCATATAATCCGCGGAACGCTTGATTGCGCTGGGGTTGCTAATCGAAAACAGAGCAGATCCAAATACGGCGCCAAGAGACCCAAGAAATAAGGAGGATTTTCGAAAATGCCACGTCGCGGTCATGTTTCCAAAAGAGAATTAGTCCCGGATGCGCTATATAATTCTAAACTTGTTACAAGATTCATCAATTGTTTGATGTATTCCGGAAAGAAAAACATCGGCAGTAGAATTGTATATGATGCCATCGAGAAACTTTCAAAGTTCAACAACAATGAAAATGGTCTTGAACTTTTCAAGAAAGCAATCGATTTGGCTAAACCAATCGTAGAAGTCAGAAGCAAAAGAATCGGCGGCGCCAACTATCAGGTTCCAATCGAAGTAAAGACTGATAGAGCTGTTGCGTTAGCCTTCAGATGGCTTCTGAAATTTGCGAGAGCCAGAAAAGAAAAATCAATGGCCGAAAGACTTTCGGGAGAACTAGCCGAAATTCTTAAAAACACTGGCGCTACAATGAAAAAGCGCGATGAAGTGCATAGAATGGCTGAAGCGAACAAGGCTTTCGCGCACTACAGAGTTTGATAACTAAAGAGTCCCCTCATGACAGCCCTAGAAGAAATTAAAATTATCCGGAATATTGGCATCATAGCTCATATCGATGCTGGTAAAACCACGACCACTGAAAGAATTCTGTATTACACTGGTCGAAATTACAAAATGGGCGAAGTTCACGAGGGAACCGCAACAATGGATTGGATGATCCAGGAACAAGAGCGTGGCATAACAATTACCTCAGCGGCCACGACCTGTTCATGGAGAAGTTTTGAAATAAATATCATAGACACACCCGGGCACGTGGATTTTACTGCCGAAGTTGAACGCTCCTTAAGAGTGCTTGATGGGGCAGTTGTGATATTTTGTGCGGTGGCAGGGGTTCAGCCTCAGTCGGAAACAGTTTGGAGACAGGCTAACAAATACCATGTTCCACGAATTGCATTTGTTAACAAAATGGATCGCCCAGGAGCTAATTTTTCCAGAGTCGTTAAGCAGATAAAGGAAAGACTTGGTTCCCGTCCCGTTCCTATTGTATTACCGATTGGTGCCGAAGAGAAATTCAGCGGTTTTATAGATTTGGTTGAAATGAATGCACATGTATGGGCCGAGACCGCTGATTCAGACAAAGGAAGCAAATTTCAAATTTGCCCAATTCCCGAAGAATTGCTTGGAAAAGCCAAAGAACTGAGAGGCTCACTCCTTGAAACTCTTTCTTCTTATAATGATGAGATTCTTGAAGCTCTCCTGGACGACAAAGAAGTTCCAGTATCTCTTGTTAAAAAGGTTCTCAGAGAAGTTACCGTTAAAGGAACTGTCGTTCCGGTTCTCTGTGGATCAGCTTTCAAAAACAAAGGTGTTCAAGCAATTCTCGATGCAGTTGTAGATTATCTTCCTTCCCCTCTTGATGTGCCGCCTATAAAGGGTTTCCATCCTCGCACAAACGCTCCTCTTGAGCTTCCTCCCGATCCAGCTGCTCCTTTTTCAGCGCTTGTTTTTAAAATTGCTACTGATCCTCATGTTGGAAAACTGGCCTTTTTGCGGGTCTACTCTGGATCCATATCCTCCGGAACCCAAATCTTTAATTCCACTCGCGGTGAGAAAGAAAGACTTGGCAGAATCCTTCAATTGCATGCCAACCAACGCCAGGATATAACGATGGCAAAAACAGGACGAATAGTTGGAGCAGTAGGCCTTAAGAAAATTGCAACAGGTGATACACTCACAAGCCAGCCGGAATTGATTGTTCTTGAAAAAATCACTTTCCCTGATACAGTCATTTCGGTGGCAATTGAACCCGCTACTCAAGCTGACTTCAACAAGCTGGCAATTGTTTTGAATTCCCTCCAGGAAGAAGATCCGACTTTCAAAGTCAAGGTTGATTCTGAGACTGGCGAGACAATAATTGCTGGAATGGGCGAGTTGCACCTTGATATCATTGTTGACAGAATCACCAGGGAATTTGGTGTGAAAGCACATGTAGGTAAACCTCAGGTTTCCTACAAAGAAGGAATCATCGGAACTGCCAGAGGTGAATACAAGCACGTAAAACAAACTGGCGGTCACGGGCAATACGGTCATGTAGTATTGGAAGTCCAGCCAATTCATCGTGGAAAAGGTTTTGATTTTGTTAATAAACTTGTTGGTGGATCGATTCCGACTCAGTATGTAAAATCTGTTGAACAAGGCGTTAAGGACGCAATGAATGATGGTTTTTTGGCAGGTTTTCCAGTTGTGGATGTTAAAGTCACGTTGCTTGATGGGTCTTACCATGACGTTGATTCTTCTGATATCGCGTTTAAAATTGCAGCATTCAATGCGATGAAAGATGGTTTATCAAAAGCTCATCCGGTAATACTTGAACCAGTTATGAAAGTGGAAATCGAAACTCCTGAAGGCTATATGGGTGATGTTATTGGCAATATGCAAGCCAGAAGGGGTAAAATTATCAATGTTGAGATGCGGGAGGAAATTAGAGTAATCGATTGCCAAACCCCGCTTTCAGAGATGTTTGGATACGCAACACAATTAAGATCGCTCTCTCAGGGTAGAGCGACCTATACTATGGAAGTCTTATGTTACGATGAATTACCTGAGAATTTGGCTGAAAAAGCCCTTGGCCGGAATTTCAGGCGTCCACCCGCTCTTCAGGTTGCTGCGGGTTGAACCATCGAATTATTGAAGGAATTAAGTCCTAAGGAGGATTTTTGGCATGGCCAAACAAAAAATGCGTTTAACTCTAAAGGCCTTTGATCACCGGTTACTGGATCAATCTGTTGTTAAGATTTGTGACACGGTAAAGCGCACCGGGACCAAAATTTCTGGGCCTATTCCGATGCCGACCGAAATCAAGAAATACACGGTCCTCAGATCGCCTTTTGTTAACAAGGATTCGCGCGAACAATTCGAAATGCGGATTCACAAAAGGAATATTGATTTATATAACCCATCAACTCAAACTGTTGATTCACTTATGAACATGGATTTACCCTCGGGCGTCAACATCGAAATCAAGATGTTATAGAGGGAAGGAGGTAGCTATGCCAGTTCAGGCATTATTGGGAACAAAAGTAGGAATGACACAGATTTTCGCTGAGAATGGGGATGTTATTCCCGTTACCGTAATCAGCGCGGGACCTTGCACTATCATCAAAAAACAAGACCAAGCCGTTCAGGTTGGTTACCGTGAGATCCGCAAAGAGGCCGTTGAGCGTTTGCTTAATAAGCCCCTTCGTGGAATGTTCGATAAAGCGGGAGTTAAACCTTTCCGTTTTGTCAAATGCCTTCCAGCTAACGACCTTGAGAACATTCAGCCCCAGACTGAAATCAATGTCACCATGTTTAAAGTGGGCGACAAGGTTGATGTAATTGGAACCAGCAAAGGAAAAGGTTTTTCCGGTTGTATGGAAAGACATAACTTCAACGGGCAGCCAAAGACCCATGGTCAATCAGACAGATGGCGCTGCACCGGCTCCACCGGCTCCGGAACTGAAGCCAGCCGCACCTGGAGAGGGAAACGCCTTCCAGGCCACCTTGGAAATCAACGTTGCACCGTCCAGGGCCTTAAGGTTGTAAAAATTGACGAAAATAAGAACCTTCTGCTTGTAAGAGGCTCCGTACCGGGAGCTGACAACGGATTGGTTATTATTCGTCAGGCCAAGTGAGGAAGTAAAAAATGGAAATTAAAAAATGGAACATGAAGGGTAGTGAATCCGGTACACTTTCCGTTGAAGATTCAGTTTTTGGTTTAACCGAGGAAATTACCAAAGAAAAGCCAGAATTGCGACCAGTAAGCACTCAGACCATTATTGATGTCGTTAAAGCTCAGTTGAACAATGAGAGACTTGGAACTAATACGACAAAGACTCGAGCCGAAGTCGCCGGTGGTGGACGGAAACCCTACAGACAAAAAGGCACAGGTCGCGCCCGATGCGGCAGCATTCGATCTCCTCTATTTATTGGTGGTGGCGCAACTTTTGGTCCCAGGCCAAAAATTTATGATCACCGACCACCCAAGAAAATGGTTGATCGAGCTATTAGCGGTATTTTAACCGATTTGGCCAAAGAAGGACTTATCAGAGTGGTCGACGGCCTCGGGTTCAAAGATGGCAAGACCAAAAGCATCAAAGCTTTCATGAAGACTTTTAAGATTGATAAAGCTCTCTTTGTAGTGGAAGAACTTGATGTCATGTTTTTAAGAGCCGTTCAGAACCTTAAAAATGTTAAAGTTGTTACTCCGCGAAGGGTAAATTCCGTTGATCTTCTGAAATTCTGTCCGGTGTATAAACATACCCAAATGAACAGATCTCCCGGAGCCAAAAAGAACGATACCAAGGAAATAGTAAGTAAAGGTGCTTTAATTATATCTGAAAAAGCCCTTAGAATCCTTGAAAGTAAAGCTCGTGGAATTTTCGATTGCGATATGGAAGACTTCGTGAAAAAAGGCAAAGCAGCTGGAAAGGAGTCTAAATAATGAGAGCCCATCAAGACATCATTTTGGCACCAATAGCCTCTGAAAAGAGCTATGGCCGAATGAGTGAAAAGATTTATCAGTTCCGTGTGGCTGTGGATTCCAATAAAAACCAGATCCAGGAAGCTGTTGAGAAGCTATTCAACGTAAGAGTTCTTCAAGTGAATACAATTAACGTGCATCCTAAGGCCAAGAAACGTGGAATTCATCATGGTTTCACTTCAAAGTGGAAAAAAGCCATTGTGGCAATTCATCCCGATGATTCGATCCGGTTCTTCGAGGGAATGGCCTAATTTGGGCTTAAGCAGGAGATAAAAATGGGAATTAAAACATATCGACCGATTACGCCCTCAAGGCGTTTTATGCAGGGTTACACATTCGAGGAAATTACGAAGACTGAGCCTGAGAAGTCTCTTATTTGTATTCTTCATAGAAAGGCCGGCCGCAATCATCATGGGCACGTTACCCAGAGACATCGCGGATCCGGAAACAAGAGATTTTATCGAATTATTGATTTCAAGCGTGAAAATGAAGGAATCCCCGGAAAGATTAGCAGTGTTGAATACGATCCTAATCGCACCGCCCGGATTGCCCTGGTTTGTTATAAAAATGGGCAAAAACGCTATATTTTGGCTCCTGAAGGAATCAAAGTCGGAACAGTAATTGAGAGTGGATCTCAATCAGATATTACGATTGGCAACTGCCTTCGATTGAAAGAAATTCCAGTCGGAACAATGATTCACAACATTGAAATGAAGCCAGGAAAAGGTGCTCAGATTGCCAGGTCAGCTGGCGCCCAAGCACAACTTGCTGGTAAAGAAGGCGATTACGCACAGGTAATTCTTCCATCAGGTGAAATGAGGCTTATTCACAAGGAATGCAAAGCAGTCATCGGGCAAGTGGGAAATCTTGACCATATGAACCTGAGCATCGGAAAAGCCGGAAGAAACAGATGGAAAGGTTGGAGACCCTTCGTTCGTGGTGCAGTCATGAATCCATGTGATCACCCCCATGGTGGTGGTGAAGGAAAGAACGGTCGGGGAAGAACTCCGGTCTCATTGTGGGGCCAACCGGCCAAGGGTTTTAAGACTCGCAAGAAGAAGAAACATTCTTCCAAGTATATTATTTCCCGCCGGAAAAGGTAATTAGGAGCAGAATAATATGGCAAAAAAGACTCCCTTCGTAGAAGAAAGACTTATGAAACGTGTGGAAGCCATGAATAAAAGTGGCGAAAAGCGGCAGATCAAGACTTGGTCAAGATCATCCACAATATACCCGATTATGGTCGGCCATACAATTGCCGTTCACAACGGTCGGAAGCACGTTCCTGTTTTCGTGACTGAAAACATGGTTGGCCACAAGCTTGGCGAATTTGCACCGACTCGAACCTTCCGTGGACATGCTTCCGGCGAAAAGGCTGCCACGCTGAAATAGGAGAATTAAAAATGTTGCGTTTAGTTGGTGTAAATATTCCAGACGACGTAGATGTCTACAGTGGTCTAAAGATGGTAAAAGGCCTGGAAACAAAAAATAATCAGGCTAAAATTGAAAGAATTCTAACTCAAGCCGGTTTGTTTACCAAGAAAATGGAGAAATCCGGCAAATTTGTAAAGGATTACCCAAAAGTTGGGAATCTTACCTGGAAACAAAAATCCAGACTAATTGATTTAGTCAATATCCCACGCGCCAGCCTTAGCGGAATCAGAATGAGCCCAAGGAAATTAAGATTGGTCGCTGATGCAATTAGAGGCAAGCATGTTGATGAAGCTCTGGGCGTTTTGCGCTTCCTTCCCAACGCTGCTGCTCCTCTTCTTCACAAACTTTTGAAGTCAGCAATTGCCAACGCTGGAAACGTTCATGAACTTAAGGCAGATGATCTTTTCGTTGCCAAGATCTTGATCAACGGTGGCCCGACCATGAAGCGTTTCATGGCACGAGCACGCGGAAGAGCTTGTCGAATTCGAAAAAGAACAGCCAGTGCTCTTATCGTGCTAAGGGAAAAAGTCAGTATGAAAAAAGAGCTGGCTAAAACGGCCCCTGGCAAAGAAGTCGCTTCCAAAGGCAAACCGCAGGATGCTAAACCCGCAGAGGGAGGGAAATAAGAAAAAATGGGACAGAAAGTAAATCCGATTGGCCTCAGACTTGGTATTGTAAGAACCTGGGATTCCAAATGGTTCGCAAAAAAGATTGACTACGCTTCTTTTTTGCACGAAGATATCAAAATTCGAAAGTTCATCGATAAAAAACAATTCCCTCGTGAAGGCGTAAGCAAGATCGAAATTGAACGAAAATCGAATACCAAAGTTAAAATTACGATTCATACCGCCAAACCAGGCGCAATTATTGGCAAGGGTGGCGAAAGAGTTGAAATCCTTAAAAGGGATTTGGAAAAACTTACTGGAAAGTCAGTTTATTTGGCCATCCAGGAAATCAAGCATCCCGACCTCGAGGCGAAATTGATTGCTGAAAACATTGCAATGCAGATCGAGAAGCGAATTTCTCATCGCCGAGCGATGAAAACTACGATCAGCAGAGCAATCAGGGCCGGCGCGGGAGGTATTAAAGTCACTTGTTCGGGTCGATTAGGTGGAGCAGAAATTGCACGCTTAGAATGGATCCGTGAGGGACGCGTGCCTCTTCACACTCTCAGAGCGGATATCGATTTTGCTCGTGAGACAGCCGTCACAACCTTTGGATGCGTCGGAATTAAAGTATGGGTTTTCCGTGGCGAAAAGATAGGAAAACAGGCCCTTCTGGAGGAAGCTCCTCCGGTCCGTCAGACAACCTATTGATTCAATTTGAATAAGATTTAGAGAGAAAAGGAGAAATGTGCCATGTTGATGCCGGCACGAACTAAATATAGAAAGCAACAGCGCGGAAGAATGCGTGGATTAAGCAAAGGCGGTAAGTTTCTGGCCTTTGGAACCTTTGGACTTCAAGCCCTTGGATGCTGCTGGATGACAGCCAACCAAATTGAAGCAGCCAGAAAGGTTATCACGCGGACTGTCAAGAAAACCGGAAAAATGTGGATCAGGGTATTTCCTGATAAACCTGTTTCTAAAAAACCACTTGAAACCCGTATGGGTAAAGGAAAAGGAGCACCTGAATTTTGGGTTGCCGTCGTAAAACCAGGGAGAATCCTGTTCGAGCTGGAAGGCGTTCCTGAAGCTGTAGCCGTTGAATCTTTAACGCAGGCTGGTTTTAAACTTCCCATCAGAACTCAAGTTGTTATTGGAAGAAGTGAATTTGGAGGTACCGTGAAATGAAGAACAGAGAAAAACTGACCGAGCTCACCCCTGAAGAACTCCAGGATAAATACAGAGGTTATAAAGAAGACCTTTTCCACCTCAGATTCCAGGTGATCACTGGCCAGCTTACCAACTTCTCAAAAATTTCGACACTTAAAAGAAATATTGCTCGGGTTCTTTCTCAGCTTTCCAAAATCAAGAAGGATGAAATCAAAGCCCAGCTAAAAAATGAATATCAAAAATTGATTTCAGAAAAAGGCATCGATCCGATGCATGTTCCTTTAAAAGAAAGAAAGAGAATTCTCAAGACCAAGTTGAATAGTCAAATTTTGAAGGTTAAAAGAGAAATTCGAGTAGAAGTTGATTCAAAAGTAACTGATCTTTTGAAAAATATCCGGAATATTGTCTCTGAAAAGCTCAGAGTCAAGGATCTGGACCCCAAAGATGAGAAGCTTTTAAGAGCCGCATCCAAAAGATTACGCGATAATACTTTCCGAGTACGGAGGAAATTCCTTGACAAATTGATTGGGATGGGTTTAAATGAGGCTTCCCAAATTAAATCCCTCAAGGAAATTAAGCAAGCAAAGCTCAATGAGATTGAAAGAATTAGATCACTCCAATGGGAATTGCTCACCGGCCGGGTATGCTTTTAAGGCTAAGGAGTAAAAAATGGAAAAGCAAGAACAAGAACAAGTACAAGAAAAAGCGATCAGAAAAACAATCGTTGGACGGGTAATATCAGCTAACTCTTCAAAAACCTTAAAAGTTGAAGTTGAGGGAATCGTTCAACACACGCGATATAGAAAATATATCAAGCGTTCCAGAACCTTTATGGTTCATGACCCGAAATCCGAATGCAAGCTTGGCGATAAAATCCGAATTGAAGAATCCCGCCCCATCAGTAAATTGAAAAAATGGGTCGTCAGGGAAGTTCTTGAACGCGCGACTGCCAAAAGTGCAAATACAGTGAAGGAGGCCTCAGCAGATGATCCGGCAGGAATCAACTCTTAAAGTAGCAGACAATACTGGAGCGAAAAGGCTTCTTTGTATCCGAGTCATGGGTGGAAGCAATCGAACCTTTGGATCACTAGGCGACATTATCGTCGGTTCAGTAAAGGATGCAATTCCTGATGGAACCGTGAAGAGAAAAGAAGTTGTCAAAGCTGTTATCGTTAGAACCAAGAAAGCTTATCGAAGAGCCGACGGCAGTTACATCAAGTTTGACGACAATGCAGCTGTAATCATAGGCGCTGACAACAATCCAAAAGGGACGCGTATTTTCGGACCCGTGGCCAGGGAACTTCGTGAAAAACAATTCATGAAAATCGTTTCCCTTGCTCCCGAAGTTATTTAACGAGGAGTTTTTAAAATGCGGAAAAATTTGAAGAAAAATCGTGCGGTTGCAAAACCCCACGTGAAGAAGGATGATACCGTTCTAGTTCTTTCCGGGGATGACTCCGGAAAGAAAGGTAGAGTTCTGCAAGTATACAAAGGTCGGGGAATGGTAGTAGTCGAAGGGGTTAATTATGTAAAAAAACATTCCAGACCTTCCAAGAAAATGGGAAAAGGCGGGATCGTTAAAAAAGAAGGACCCATCGCTATTTCCAATGTAGCATTGTTCTGTTCCAAATGCAACGATGTAACACGTGCAGTGGTTGTCGCACACACAAATGAAGAAATTTCACGTGTTTGCAGAGAATGCAAAGAACCAATCGGTCGCAAATAAAATTAAATAAGGAGTATTCGGCATGGCGAGTAAGAAACCAAAATCTCTTCCAAGGCTGAAAGAGAAATATCTCAATCAAGTCGTTCCAAAACTGAAGGAGACTTTTAATTACAAGAACCTGATGGCTGTTCCTAAAATAACCAAAGTGGTTCTGAATATGGGCGTGGGTGCTGCCACCCAAAACGGGAAGTTGCTGGATGCATCTGTTGCGGAACTTACCCAGATTGCAGGGCAAAAACCCGTCGTAACACGAGCTAGAAAGTCAATTTCCAATTTCAAACTTCGCGCAGGAGTGGCGATCGGTTGTATGGTTACTCTTCGTGGAGACAGGGCTTATTATTTTCTTGACAAACTGTGCAACATAGTTGTTCCGCGTATTCGCGACTTTCGTGGTTTGTCACCCAAAGCCTTCGACGGCCGTGGCAATTACAGCCTCGGGCTACAAGAACAATTGGTTTTCCCTGAAATCAAATATGACAGCGTCGAAAAAGTCCAGGGAATGAACATAACTATCGTTACTACTGCCCGCACCGATGGCGAAGCCCGTGAGCTTCTCGCGTTGTTGGGTTTGCCTTTCCGAAAAACCCAGAAGAACTAATAAGAAGGAGTAGATATGGCAAAAACATCATTAATTGCTAAATGGCTTCGCCCACCGAAATTTTCAACCCGAAAATATAATAGATGTGCGATTTGTGGCCGCCCCCGCGGATATATGCGGGATTTTCATATGTGTAGAATTTGCTTCCGGGATCTCGCTTCTCGCGGACAAATCCCTGGAATAGTTAAATCGAGCTGGTGAGGAGCGCATTATGAGCATGACCGATCCCATTTCTGATATGTTGACAAGAATCCGGAATGCAAACCGCGTTAAGCACGAAAGCGTGGAAATGCCTTCCTCCAAAATGAAAATCGAAATCGCTAAGATCCTTAAAAAAGAAGGATATATTCGAGATTTTCGTTATTACAAATTTCAAAATAAATTTAACTTGAAGATTTTCCTCAAATACGGGGAAAAACAAATCCGGACTCTAATGGGGCTCAAAAGAGTCTCCAAACCCGGATGCCGCGTTTATTCCGGAAAAGGTGAAATGCCTAAAGTCCTTGGTGGCCTTGGTGTAAACATAATTTCTACATCCAAAGGGATCATGACTGATAAGGAAGCCAAAAAAGCCGGAATCGGCGGTGAAATCCTTTGCCAAATTTGGTAATCGGGAGGGGTAAAAATGTCTAGAATAGGAAAAAAGCCCATTGTAGTACCAAAGGGCGTTGAAGTGTCTATCAACGGGCCCCTCGTCTCCGTAAAAGGCCCCAAGGGTGCCTTAAAGAGGGAATTCCCAACCAGCGTAAAAATTACGCGTGAAGGCGATGTTCTTAAATGTTCAATTCCAGAAAATTCGGAAAAAGAGATTAGAGGTTATTTCGGACTGGTTCGAAGTCTTGTTGCCAACATGGTAACTGGTGTTTCGACTGGTTTTACGAGAGAACTCGAGATCGTTGGAATTGGTTATAAAGCGAAACAGGAAGGAACCAAAGTCGTTATGAATATTGGTTATTCCCATCCTGTAGTTTTTGAGCCACCCAAAGAGATCACTCTTAAAGTCGAGGGAGTGAATAAAATTCTCGTTTCAGGGATTGACAAAGAAATGGTCGGGCAGATCGCTGCGAATATCCGTGGTGTTAAACCTCCGGAGCACTATAAAGGCACCGGAATCAGATACTCAGGCGAGAAAGTCAGAATTAAGGAAGGCAAAAAGCTGGCTGCGTAGTTTGCCGGCTTAGGAGTTAATATGAGCGCACAAAATAAAAAACATGAAATGCGAGAGAAAAGACATCGCCGGAGTCGGTTTTATTTTTCTGGAACGACCCAGAGACCACGGCTTTCCGTATTTCGAAGCATTAAGCATATCTATTGCCAAATCATTGACGACGTCAAGGGTTGCACCCTGACTTGCGCAAGCTCGAATGAACCAACAATGCGAGAGGCGAAAGTAAACGGTGGAAATAAAGACGGCGCCAAAAAGGTCGGAATTTTAATTGCAAAACGTGCCTGTGAAAAAGGTATTACAAATGTCGTTTTTGACAGGGGCGGGAATCAATATCATGGCCGAATCAAGGAATTGGCCGACGCCGCGCGCGAAGGCGGCCTGAAATTCTAAAAGGAGATTAAAATAATGGACAATACCAATCCTAATCAATCTCGCCGTGACAACCGAAATAGAAACCAAGCCCCGGTCGAAAGTGAATTTACCGAAAAAATAATTGCGGTTAATCGTGTCAGCAAAACCGTTAAAGGTGGACGACATTTTGGTTTCTCAGTTTTAGTTTGCGTCGGCGATGGGAAAGGCCGTGTTTCAATTGCGTTGGGCAAGGCGAAGGCTGTTCCTGATGCAGTTAGAAAAGGTCTTGAAAAAGCCAAAAAATGTTTTATTAGCGTTCCACTATATAAAAACACCATTACACATCCATTTATCGGAAAGTTTGGAGCCTCCCAGGTTATTATGCGCCCTGCCTCACCAGGAACCGGAGTTATTGCCGGTGGTGCAGTTCGGGCTATTTTTGAAGCTCTGGGTGTAAAAGATGTTCTTTCCAAAAGAGTCGGTTCCAATAATCCGGTTAACGTTGCAAAAGCCACAATGAATGCCCTTAGACAAATGCGGGGTGTAAAAGAAGTTGGAAAAATGAGAAGTCTAACCCCACAACAAGTTATTGAAGGTTAATCGGAGTTAAAAAATGGAAAACACAAAAAAAATTAAAATTAAGTTAATTAAGAGTTGTATTGGTGCCACTGACCGGCAGATAGCCACCATTAAGGCGCTTGGCTTGCGACACATGCAACAAGAAGTTGAGCATGTTGCCTCTCCCGCCATTTGCGGAATGGTTGACAAAGTCTGTCGATGGCTTGAAGTTAAATAAGGAGCTAATCACCATGTTGACGTTGACTAGTATGAAAAAGACCCCGGGCTCGACCCACAAGCGGAAACGAATTGGCCGCGGTAAAGGATCGGGACACGGAAATGAATCAACCCGTGGTGGAAAAGGCCAAACCGCTCGTTCAGGTAAACCGCATCCATACCTAGGATTTGAAGGTGGACAAATGCGGCTTGTTCGAATCCTGCCCAAACGCGGGTTTGTATCCCCCCACAGAGTGGTTTATAGCGCGGTAAATCTTTCCGAACTGGAAAAGAAGTTTGACGCAGGCCAAGTAATTGACCCCACACTTCTTGCCCAGAATGGAATTATCAAAAATTTAAAAAAACCAGTCAAAATCCTTGCTCGCGGAGATATTAACAAAGCTTTGACCGTTAGAGCTCATCGTTTTTCCGAATCAGCCAAGGCCAAGATTGAAAAGGCCGGCGGGAAAGCGGAGGTGATTTAGGTGTTTCAAAGCCTCGCCAACTCAATGAAGATTCCGGAACTCCGGAATCGGATCCTATTTACCCTCGGAATGATCCTTGTTTTCCGAATAGGGACTCACATTCCAACACCCGGGATTGACGCCAAACTGTTGACGCAAAACCTTCCCAGCTCCGAATTGTTCAGCTTTCTGAACATGTTTTCCGGTGGCGCGTTAAGAAGATTTTCCGTTTTCGCGCTTGGAATCGCTCCATACATCAACTCCTCAATCATTATGCAGCTGTTGATTTATGTTATTCCTTACCTTGAACATCTAGCCAAGGAAGAAGGCGAAGAAGGGCGTAAGATTATAAGCCAGTATACTCGATATGGAACTGTTTTGATAGGTGCTTTGCAAGGCTTTGGAATCAGCTTTATGCTTGAAAGATATGGCGTTGTTCCATTTCCTGGTTGGCCCTTCAAGATTATGTGCGTTATCACTCTCACAGCCGGAACTGCATTTATTATGTGGCTTGGCGAGCAGATGACATCAAGAGGAATTGGCAATGGAATTTCGATTCTTATTTCCGCCGGAATTCTGGCCTCGTTGCCTGAAGCTATAGTGCACCAGTTTGCACTGTTTTCCGGTGCTGCTACAGATGTAATGAAGCTCTTGTTTCTTCTATTCATCGTTGTTGCGGTAATCATGGGAATTGTTACAGTCCAAGACGGTGTTCGAAAAATTCCGGTCCAATATGCCAAAAGGGTTGTGGGAAGAAGAGTTTATGGCGGACAAAACACCTTTATTCCTTTGCGTGTAAATCAAGCGGGCGTTATTCCCGTTATCTTTGCTTCCTCGATTCTTCTTTTCCCCAGTATGATCGCAAGTTGGATTCAAGGACTTGATTCCATGCAGGGGTTGATTTCTAATCCTGTTATCTTCTGGCTTCTGAATATTTTTAACTATAACAGTGTATCTTACCTTTTTATCTATGCTCTTTTGATAATTTTCTTCACATATTTTTACACTGCAATCACATTCAACATTCAGGAATTGTCAGATAACATGAAAAAGTATGGCGGATTTATCCCTGGAATTCGCGCCGGCCGACCTACCGTTGACTACCTTGAAAGAACTCTTTCAAGAGTCACGCTCGCCGGAGGAATTTTCCTTTCGGTAGTCGCAGTAATACCTAACTTGCTGATCAAATTCATGAACGTTCCATTCTATTTTGGCGGAACCGCACTTCTGATTGTTGTGGGTGTCGCCATGGATACAATGAGACAACTTGAATCACATCTTGTTACTCGTCACTATGAAGGTTTCATGAAGAAGAGAGGCTTGCGGTGAAAAGCGGTCCTCTGAATTTAATTTTATTTGGCCCTCCGGGTGCCGGGAAAGGCACCCAAGCCAAACAGTTGATTGAGAAATATGGAATTCCTCAAATTTCCACTGGTGAAATTATGAGAGAGGCAATTAGTTCTGGCAGTGAACTTGGAAAAAAAGTTCAGTCCTTTGTTCAATCTGGAGGGCTAGTCCCCGATAAATTAGTTCTGGATATTTTCCAGAGCCGACTTGACAAACCTGATTGTGTCAAAGGATTTATTTTGGACGGGTTTCCCAGAACTATTCCTCAAGCCCAGGGATTAGAGGAAATATTACTGAGTCGCAAATCAACCATAACAGGTGTTCTTGCAGTTATGGTACCCGATGAAGATTTGATTAAACGGTTGACCGGAAGAAGAATCTGCAAGAATCCAGCTTGCGGTGCAAGCTATCATGTGGATTTTTCTCCATCAAAAAAGAACGGATTTTGCGATCAGTGTAATGGAGAATTATATCAACGGAAAGACGATAGCTTTGAAGTCATTTCCAATAGGTTGAAGGTCTATCACGACCAGACTTCCCCCCTAATCGAACATTATGAAGGAAAAAAAATACTTTATAAAGTTGATGGTTCCGGGAAGATTGAAGTGATTTTTCAGAAACTTTGTGATATAATAAATGGTCTAACGCATTGATTCCTTTAAAAACAGCTGAAGAAGTTGAAATAATGTTCGAAAACGGTTGTATCTTAGCAGCCGTAGTCGAAGGGTTGAAGTTAATGGTAAAACCTGGAATTACTACTTACGAACTGGACGAATACTGTGAAACCAGTATTCGAAAAGCGGGTGCAGTTCCAGCGTTTAAGGGGTATCGTGGATACCGTGCTACACTTTGTTGCAGTATAAATTCAGAAGTTGTACATGGCATTCCTTCAAAAAGTCGAAAGTTAGCTGAGGGTGATATAATAAGTCTCGACTTGGGATTAAAAAGAAGTGGGCTTTTTTCTGATATGGCTGTTACCGTTCCCGTTGGGAAAATTGACAAAAGAATAGAAAGTTTCCTGGAAATCTCTGAAAAATCCTTAGTTGCAGGAATTTTTCAGGCGACCCCAGGAAAGCGCCTAGGCGATATTTCCGCGGCAATCCAAAATACCGCCGAAAAAAATGGTTTTTCTGTTGTTCGAGAGTATGTTGGGCATGGTGTTGGGCGAAAGCTGCACGAGGAACCCGTTATCCCAAATTTTGGGACACCGAACACCGGTCCACGCCTCCAGGTAGGAATGGTGCTTGCTATCGAGCCAATGGTAAATATGGGTGGTCCACAAGTAAAGGTTCTTGATGACGGTTGGACCGTCGTGACGGTTGATGGTACACTTTCTGCTCATTTTGAGCATTCAGTAGCTATTACCGAATCCGGTCCAAGGGTTTTAACGAATTGTCCGATGGGTGGTAAAAAGGGAGATAGTTTCAGGATATGACAAAGAGTGACACAATTCAGGTAGTAGGGAAGGTTCTTGAACCGCTGCCTAATGCAATGTTTAAAGTTGAGCTTGAAAACGGACATGTTGTTCTTGCGCATATTTCCGGTAAAATGAGAATGCATTACATTCGAATATTGCCAGGGGATAAAGTAACGGTTGAGCTTACTCCCTATGATTTGGCACGCGGACGAATTGTATATCGGTTCAAGTGAAATTAGTTATTTTGGAAAAAATTTCGGAGGCGTTATGAGGGTTCGTGCATCTGTAAAAAAGATTTGTGAGAAGTGTAAAATTATCAAGAGACGCGGAGTAATCCGTATAATTTGCGAAAATCCCCGGCACAAGCAGCGCCAGGGTTAATTTAGAAGTTTGGAGGAATAGAAAATGGCGCGTATTGCAGGCGTAGATTTACCTCGGGGAAAACGCGTAGAAGCAGCCCTTCCCTACATTTACGGCATCGGATTGACACGCTCCAAGGAAATTTTGGCGAAAACCAAAATTAATCCTGATAAGCGCGTAAAAGATCTGACTGAAGACGAAATCAGTTTGATCAAACAGATGATTGACCGTGAATTCAGGGTTGAGGGTGATCTTAGACGTGAAATCGCGATGTCAATCAAAAGGTTAATGGACATTGGATGTTATCGTGGGCTCAGGCATCGAAAGGGTTTACCAGTTCGAGGACAGAGAACGCATACCAACGCTCGAACCAGAAAAGGCCCGAGGCGTGGGGTTGGAAAAAAATAGTAATTTAATTACGTTTTTTAGATAAAAGGAGTTTTTAAAATGGCTAAAACTGGGCAAAAGGGCAAGCCTCGAGCCAAGCGAAAAGAAAAGAAAATTGTGGGCAAAGGGCAGGCCCATATTCAGTCAACGTTTAACAACACGATTGTAACTATTACTGATTTAACCGGCAATGTACTTTGTTGGTCAAGCGCTGGATCCAATAGTTTTAGGGGTTCCAGAAAATCCACTCCGTATGCCGCTCAGGTGGCTGCTGAAGCAAGTGGTAAGAAAGCTTCTGAATTCGGAATGAAAGAAATCGAAGTTTACGTTTCCGGTCCTGGAATGAGTCGGGAATCCGCAATCAGGGCTCTTCAAACTGCCGGTTTGAACATAGTCCTAATTAAGGACGTTTCCGGCATTCCCCACAACGGCTGTCGACCTCCAAAAAGACGCCGCGTTTAATAGGAGAATTTAAAGATGGCAAGATATACAGGTCCAGCTTGTAGAATTTGCAGAAGAGAAGGCGATGCCCTTTTTCTCAAAGGAGCCAGATGTTATACAGATAAGTGCGCAATTAAAAAGCGCCCGAGGATTCCTGGTCAGCACGGCCCGACCAAAATGCAGAAAAAACACACCGGATACGAAGTTCAACTACGTGCCAAACAAAAAGTTCGGAAAATCTATGGGCTTTTGGAAAGGCAATTCCGGAAATATTATCAAATGGCTGTTCAGCAGGCCGGAAACTCCGGACACAATCTGCTCCATATTCTTGAAAAAAGACTTGACAATGTCATATTCAGACTTGGTTTTGGAATGTCCCGAAATCAATCCCGGATGTGGGTAACCCATGGACATTTCCAGGTTAATGGTACGAATGTGGATATTCCCAGCTATTCTCTCCGCCCCGGAGATGTTGTTACCGTTCGGGAAAACAGCCCTCTGAAGAAAACATTTAAAGATGTAATGGAGAAAACTGCCAGCCGCGGAAAATCTTCCTGGCTTGAAGTTGACCGAGAAAACCTGAAAGGTCGTTTTGTAAACCTTCCCCCACGCGAGGAGCTTGATCAGAAGATTCAGGAATCCCTGATCATTGAGTTCTATTCCCGATAATTAAGGAGATATTTTCAGTGATCGAAATTAATCGACCAAAAATCAAGTTCACGCCCGTTCCCGAGCCAAATCATGCCTTATTGGTAATGGAACCATTGGAAAAGGGCTATGGAACCACGTTGGGCAACTCCTTCAGACGGGTTCTTCTTGCTTCGCTCCCTGGGTCTGCAGTTTGCGCACTAAAAATCGATGGCGTACTGCATGAATTTTGCAGCATTCCCGGAGTTCTTGAGGATGTTACCGAAATCATTCTTAATCTTAAAAAGGTTGTAGTAAACCTGAACCAAACTGAACCTCTTACCATTCGAGTTGAAGTCCAGGGTCCTTGCCAAGTGACTGCAGCAGATTTAGGAAATCATGCCAATTTAACTGTTGTTGACAAAGGAACCCACATTTGTAACGTTACTGGCGATTTGAAACTCGGAATGGATATTACCTTTAAGAGAGGGCGAGGTTATCTTTTATCCGAAGCTCATAAAGGTCCTAACCAACCCATCGGACTCATTCTGGTCGATTCACAGTTCTCTCCAGTAACTGAAGTCACCTTCAATGTGGAAGATGCACGCGTTGGGCAGGAAATCAACTATGATAAGCTTACCCTCAGAGTTGGAACCAATGGCTCCATGAAGCCAAAAGAAGCCATCGAATTAGCAGCTAAATTCCTTCGAACTCATATCGATCTTTTCTCAAGCATCGAAATTGAAGGCGAACCCGAAGTTCTTGAAGCTGGCGAAAACTCCCTTAACGGTGAAGACGTGGTTGTGGTTGATCCTAAAAAGACTCCTGCTCCTACAAGAAAACACGAGGATATGCTTATTAAAGATCTGGAATTTTCAGTTCGCTCGCGAAATTGTTTGAAAAAAGCGGGTATCAATACACTTGGTGATTTAATTAACCGGAAGGCCCCGGAATTACTTGAAATTAAAAACTTTGGGAAGAAATCCCTCAAGGAAATACGTGAGAAACTTGCACAGTTTAATCTCGTTCTTCCAGGGGATGACCCTAGTTTAGGAGGCGACGAATGAGACATCGAAAAGTAGGGAGAAAGTTTGGACGTGAATCGCATCAGCGACTCGCCCTCTTTCGCTCCCTTTGCACCTCTTTGGTAAAATATGAAAAGATTCAGACGACCCTTCAAAAAGCTAAAGACTTGAGAAGAGTTATCGAAAAGGCTATTACTATCGCGAAAAAAGAAAATGCCCTTGAAGATCCAAGACTTCCAGGCTACTTTCATGCTATTCATGATCGCGAAATAGTTGGTCGCGACGCAATTAAAAAATATCTTTCCAACCTGAAAAAGGAAACGAGAGATAAATTTGAGAAATATCTTGAAGATCCAGCAAAAAATGAAAAACCTGAAAGTGTGATTCAATTTTTGGCATCCAACCGAAACGCTGGAAAAGCTCCTGCCAAATCGGTTGAAAAAGATATCATCGGAAAAGATCGAATTGGACGTTATACCACCAGTCTTGAGAAAGAGAAGAAGGAAAAGCTCAGAGCTTTCCTGGCCAATCCTACTACTGCTCCCAAGCCGGAATTCGTTGTGAATTACAACGATAACAATAAAAAACAGCCAATTCTTAAAGTCCGGATTGATCCCAATAAGCCTTTTGGTGCACCAAAAATCCTTCGCATCGAAGGAATTTTAACCAAATTGGTTACCAGGATTGCCCCTCGTTTCAAAGACGTGAATGGCGGATATACCAGAATTTACAAATTGAAACAAAGACGCGGTGATGCCGCTGATATCGCGGTTATCGAATTTACCCGATAAATCGATAAGGTTCCTTGGTGATTAGGTTTGAAAAAGTAAAATTTTCCTACCGCACTGAGCAAAGGAAAGAAACCTCCTCAATTCTTGAGGAGGTTTCTTTTCAAATTCGAAAAGGTGAAATTGTTGGAATTTGCGGTTCCAACGGTTCGGGAAAATCAACCACCGCGCTTTTGTCTGCAGGAATACTTATTCCGCAGGGTGGGGATATTTTTGTCGATGAGATTAATACCCGCACTTTTAACCCTGAAATTCAAAGAAAAGTTGGATTGATATTTCAGTTTCCCGAACATCAGATTGTTGGAATTACGGTCGAGGAAGACCTTGCTTTTGGATTGGAAAACCTTGGCGTTGAGCGATCCAAAATGATTGACAGAATTCAGTTTTTCTCTCAAAAATTTGGATTGACCGAATATCTGAAAAAGCCGGTTTCCTATTTATCCGGGGGGTTTCAGCAAAAACTGGCAATTGCGTCAGTTTTATGTATGGAACCTGATTTCATCATTTTTGACGAACCGACCTCTCAGCTTGACCCGTGGTTTCAAAGAGAGTTTTGGAATATCCTTTTAAAAATTCATGCAGAATTCGGATTAGGAATTATTGTAATTTCACAAAGAACATTTGATTTGGAAAAAACACCTCGTTTGATAATAATAAAGGATAAAAGAATTGCTTTCGATGGAGAATCAGAAAAAGCCTGGCAAATCCCTGAGATTGAAGATTGGGGAGTTGCAATTCCCGAAAGTGTGATCGTAAGAGATTTAAGACAGAAAATCGAAGCCTCGAGTATTTGTCCCATAAGACTGGGAAACAAATAAATACGTTCTTCTGTTTTGTTTGTGAATAGCTGAAATGATACAACTTTACGATGTTTTTACCTCTTTGGGAGTGGCGGTTTTTCTTTTTTTAACTTTTAAAAATGCCAGAAAAGACGGTTTTTCGCCAGAATTATCTCTTGGAATGGGGTTGATTTTTTTAACTGGTGGGTTAATTGGGGGACGATCGTTTTATCATGCTTTTCATGCAGTTCCTTTGGAAAGCCCGCTCAATTTGATTCGCTACGATCGTGGTGGGTTTATGTTTCACGGGGTTTTAGTTGGGGGAATTTTTGCGACCTTTTTCATCACCACCATTTGTAAAACTTCCTTTATTAAAGCTTTGGATAGCCTTTTTCCTTCCTTCGCAGCTTCAACTGCTTGTTGGCGTCTCGGGTGTTTTAAAGCTGGTTGTTGTTTTGGATGTAATGTTTCAATTTTAGGAAGTCCCTCCTTTCGACTCCCGTTGCCTTTGATAGAAACAGGATTTTTGATTTGTTTGGTTTGGTTTGTTGATGTAATAAAGAAAAAACCCTCTAAGAATCCTTTTGTTGGAATATCTGCAGGGTTATACCTTCTGTTACATGGAACATTTCGAATTCTTTCCGATAACTGGCGAGCTGATGATTTGGGTTTTAATATTTCATGTTTAAACATTCCCTGCACAACATTTTTTTCCATTGGTATGATTCTTGGTGGATTGTTGATTTTGAGCAAATTTAGGAAAATATTTAATTTAAAAAAATTGAAAAAAATGATATAATATTTGTCTAAATTTTCATGTTCCACAGTAACTTTAGTAAATCCCAAAATTTGATTTTGTCTAAAGAATAACTATGAAAAAAATCGGTGATGTTTTAGTCGAGGCCGGACTAATAACAGCAAAAAAGCTTGAACAGGGTCTTGCTGTAAGTGCCAAGCAGAATATCCGCCTTGGCGAAGCACTGATTGACATGGGTTATATTTCTGAAGATGAGCTTCTGTCCGCGTTGTCAAAACAATTTTGTATTCCCCGGTTAGGGTCTGAGGAATTGCTGGTTGATCCAACAGTTTTGAATGATGTATCCGCTCAAGTTGCCCGGCAATATACGTTAATTCCACTACACAAAAAAAATGGAGTACTGGTTGTTGCGACCTCAGATCCAATGAATATTTCAATTCTTGGAGACCTTGAGGCTCGGTTAAAACATAGAATTGTTTTATCTCTGGCAGGCAAAGATCAAATTTTACGGGCTATCGAAAGACACTATTCTGGCCGGGAAGGCCTCGAAGAAAGCATCAATCAGGTTCAGCAAATTGAAAATGAAAAGGGCCTTGATCTTTTTGAAGCTGATGATTCAATGGTTCAAAGTGCCCCTGTTGTAAAATTTGTTAACCAAGTTTTTATTGGAGCTATTCGGGAACGTGCTTCAGATATCCATATTGAGCGGGATGGAGTAAATTTTCATATAAGGTACCGAATCGATGGATTATTAAAAACCATGTTCCGCCCAAAACTTCATTTGAATCCCCTTATCGTATCTCGAATCAAAGTCATGGCTAAACTTGATGTCAGTGAACATCGTGTTCCGCAAGATGGACGCATTATGATGAGCATCGATGGACAATCGGTGGATTTCCGTGTAGCAATTTGTCCTTGCATTGATGGAGAGAATGTCGTAATCAGAATTTTGAATCGTGAGTCCAAAACTCCTGAGTTGCCGCAACTTGGCTTTAGTGAACTTGGGCTGGAACGGCTTCAAAAATTGCTTACCCATAACTTTGGGTTGTTAATAGTTGCCGGGCAAACAGGTTCCGGAAAAACAACGACACTGTATTCAATTCTTCAGCAATTGAACAACGAAGAGACAAAAATCATTACCCTTGAGGACCCTGTTGAAATAAGATTGCCACTGCTGAACCAGATTCAGATTAATCCCCGGGTCGATTTGACCTTTGCGAGTGGTTTAAGATCCATTCTCCGCATGGATCCAGATATTATTCTGGTTGGAGAAATTCGCGACCAGGAAACAGCGGGATTAGCAGTTAATGCTGCTATGACCGGGCATCTTGTCTTTTCAACACTTCATTGTGGAATAGCTTCTGAAGTTCCGGTACGTCTTTCCGAAATTGGAATTGAACCATATCTGACTTCAAATGTTTTACTTGGAGCAATAGCACAAAGATTAATTCGATTGAATTGCCCGCATTGCCTTGAGCCGGAAACGCTCTCAAAAGAAATGACTGAGCGCTTCAAACCGGATTTTCAAAGTTTCGGTGGAAAGGGTTGTGCTGCTTGCGCTGGGATCGGATATCGTGGCCGTATTTGCATTGAAGAGGTATTGCCGATTGACGATGAAATAAGAAAACTTATGTTGGAAAGGGCAACTAATCAACAAATTGAAGCTGAGGCAATAACTCGGGGAATGGTTTCATTGAAGACTGCTGGAATTGATAAAATAAAGTCCAAACTAACCAGTTTTGCAGAATTAGCCAGAGTATTGTAATTTTTAATTAAAACTTTAGGGAAAAAAATGCCCAGATTTTCTTACCAGGCAAAAGATGCTGATGGGAAACTTTTGACCGATTTTATTGACGCGGTTGATGAAGGTTCAGCCTCTACAGAGCTTTCTAATCGAGGTTTGTGGGTAGTTGAACTTCAGGAAATTTCTGATAAGGCACCTCTTGATACCGAAATAAATTTTTTCTCCGGAGTATCGGCATCTGACCTAAACAGCTTTTTAATACAGCTTTCGATAATGATAAAGTGTGGTGTCAGTCTTGCAGAAGCTTTGCAATCCCTTGAAAATGGCGAGGAAAATTCAGCATTTAAAAAGGTTCTATTTGATATCCGCACTCAAGTGGCCGCTGGACGAGGGTTTTCCGAAGCACTCTCAACCCACCCGGAAGTTTTTGACAAATTTTTTCTCGCTATGATTAAAGTTGGGGAAACCGGTGGTATTCTTGAAGAAGTATTAAAAAAACTTGCTTCCACAAGTAAACGTCGAATAGCATTGAAAAACCAGATTATTGGTTCTTTGGCTTACCCTGCTCTTCTTTTTACAGTTGCCGGAATAGTCCTGTCGGTTTTAATGTTTTTCGCTGTTCCGAAGTTCGCCGAGCTATTCGCTAAAGCTAACCTTCCTTTACCGGTAACCACAAGAATACTTATTTCAATCAGTCAAATTTTAACACAGTACACTTGGCAATGTGTGGGGGGGACTATTTTCACAATTGTTTTCCTGGTCATTTTACTTTTAACTACAGAAGGGCAAAAATTAGCAGGAGAAATTTGTTTACGACTGCCCGTTTTGAAACAGGTTGTCCAGCGATATTTTGTCGTTCAAATTTCAGAACCAATGGGTTTGTTGCTTGGAGCAGGAGTTCCCTTGCGTGAGCTTCTTTTAGCAATCGAAAACACAATCGAAATGGATACTGCGCGTTCAGTTGTCTCAAATATGCGTGAATCTATTGAACACGGAAGCAGTCTTAAACAGGCTCTGGACGGAAATCCTATTTTTCCAAATATGGCAATTAAACTGGTTGAAACGGGTGAAAAATCTGGAAGTTTGGATCAAATGTTTACCGAGATTGCGGAATATTATGACGATCAGCTTCAATCCGCTCTTAAATCAGCCCTCAGCTTATTGGAACCTTTTTTGATTTTTTTCATGGCTCTCCTTGTCGGTTTTATTATGCTTTCTGTCTTTTTGCCACTTTTTCAGATGAGTTTTATCAGGCCAAAATGATGTATTTAAATCAATCGAGTAATAAACAAAATTTGAAAAATAATTTCCTTTGTGTGTTTAAGAAATTCAGCAATGGTTTCACTTTAATGGAATTATTATTGGTAGTGGGAATTTTGGCGGTAATTACCCCGATTATTCTTCCTCCGATAATGAGCAATATGGCCACACAACGCGATTTATCAGCCACTCAACAAGTCATCAACACCATCAACCATGCTCGAAGCATGGGTTTGCTTGGTCGAAGCAGTGATGCGACACTTAACTTTTCCAACGCTTCGAATACTATCGGTTTTGGCATGGTAAACAGCGTGCTTAGTTACGGTTATATGATCGGGAATATTAAAGTTAATTCCGCTCTGGCAAACTCTGCAAACATTGTTTTTGACATTGTAGGAAATGTTACATGTAACAACATAGCAACTTCCACGGTTTCCGTCGATATAATACGTCCGGATTCAACTGTTTTAACAACGGTGAACATTTCCGGCATGGGAATTCCCTTTTTAACACCATCGGCAATTGGCAATTCCGGCGGAAACAGTGGTAACACTGGTATCAATTCGGGGAGGGGTTGCACTTTTTCATGGCTTTAAATTCATCTATTAGAAGAATCACAGGAGCGACATTAATTGAATTAATCGTATCACTCCCAATTTTTGCTATACTTACGATATCAATTGGATATCATTTGTCAGTAGCAACCAAAACCACTGAAGCGCAGATTGCTCAAATGAAGTGCAGTCTTGCAGCGCATAACCTTCTTTCCCTTCTTCAGGCGGCCAGCTCTACCCCACCTTTAACAGCCATTAATTCATATCTTTCAGGTGCGGAAATTAAAAAAAGTTGCCCTGCGCATCCCGATGGTTTTTTATCGTTGACTGTCGATACTACGGGAAGTAATAGTACCGCTTTTAATCTCAAAGTCAGCAGTTCGGCATTTGGGGTTTCAGCTGAAGTGCATACTTTTTTCCCAAATATGTAAATATTATGAAAAAAAAGAACGGATTGACACTAACCGAGTTAGCTCTTACGGCTGCTTTAATTGGAATTCTCTTTGCCACGGGTGGGGCAACATTGGCAAGAAGCATTTCTTATTACTATTCGATGGCCAATTCTGAAAGAGCCATTAATGAGCTGCTTGATTCCGGATTACTTGTTACACGAACTCTTGAACAAGGAGCTCCTATTGCCAGCTTTCCTTTCTCAGGAGGATGCCTATATTATTCATCTAATGGACAAAATAAGCTGATTCAAGACAATATCACCGGGCAAATTCAGATTGATTCAACCAACAACAACATTATAAAAGTCACTTTGAGTTCGTTAATTAGTTCAGAAACCTTGAATTTTGTGGTAAATCCGTTATTTTGAGATCGGGAGTAAAACTTGATTAAATCATTAGGACGGGAGGGCTTTTTATTGGCTTTAGCCATGTTCCTATTATTAGGATTTATGGCAGTGTATCCAATGCTAACCCAACAGTTTTCAACAGCTCAGGTTCGAACTCAATATTTAGAGGAATGGTATAGAATTCAATGGGCTCTGGAGGGAGCCAATCAAAAGCAACTGCAAGCTGCGTCAACAAAGACGGAGCCATTCTCCGGATACACGAGTTCTACAGTTTCTTTTGACTATCCCGGAAGTTTTTCTGTCAAGGTAACAATATTAGAAGGACGAACTCTATTAGCCAGAGACCGCTTTTTAAACGCCACAGCGGTTGCTTATCGGAATGGGGTTGATGCTGGTTATAACCTAAGTGGTTTTACTCCATTAATTGTTTCAATTCCGGGTATTGCTGCAGGTGGTCTTTTCAGCTTTGGATGGAAAAAGAATGGCTATCTTTTTGCGTGGGGATACAATGGTTATGGGCAATTAGGTCTGAGCAACACATCCACGACCTCATCTCCATCCCAGGTTTTGACAGGTGATTGCCCTAGTTTGGTGCCTCCCTTCTTTACAAAAGCCTGGAACATTTCAGCCGGTTCCAATCATTCACTTGCGACAGATTATTCAGGAAATGTTTGGGCCTGGGGAAGAAACAACAACGGGCAAATAGGACAAAATCCGAGTTCAATGACCAGTTCAAGCCTCCCCATCGCAGTTTTTTATTCTGGGTTTCAACTAACAGGCATCAGTGACATTTTCGCTGGGGGGGAGTTCTCTCTTGCCCTGGAAAACACTACCGGCAAGGTATACGCTTGGGGAAGCAATTCCAAGGGACAAATTGGGGTAAACAGTTGGTTCGGTTCTTTCTATGGCCCAAACGTTGTTCGTGATACAACGGGTGCTTCAAACACTTCTTTAAAGAATATTGTCGGAATAGCCGCTGGGAAAGAACATGCTCTGGCAATAGATACAGCCGGTGGGATTTACGCCTGGGGTGACAATACGTATGGTGAGATAGGTCTTGGTAATAACTCGAATTATTTTTACCCGTGCAAAATCAATTCTGGTCTTGCTACTGCAGTTGCAAGCATAACTTATGTTCCAACTGGCACCAGCAAAAGCATCGTAAATTCATCAGGACCAGCAGTAACTCAATTTTATCTACCTGCCAGCTATACAGTTGCAAGTTTTTCTGTTACAATGAACATAAGTAGTGCAGACACATTTTATACTCCAACTATTCAAATTACCAAGCCGGATTCTTCCCTCACTTACATTACCCCAAACACTTTCAATCAGACATCTGACCCCTATGTGTGGCAATACCAGCGCTCAACTTCATCAATTCAATTTGATTCCCCAGGAACCTACACCATAAAAGTTTATGAACGGTTAATTATTTTTGGCAATTTAAAGGATTTGAAAGATCATTGGTATCAAACAAACACAAAGGGTGTTTTTGAATTCATTGGATCACCAAACCTTCCAAATGGTTATATCGGAATAGCAGCTGGGGGTTATTTTTCTTCTGCGATCGCCAGCCAGGCAACCCAAACTTTGCTCTACACATGGGGGCAAAACAACAAAGGGCAATTAGGGCAGGGTGATTCAATGGATCGAAGTACTCCGGCTCTGATTAAAATTTTTAACCAATTTCGAACTGTTTCAGCGGGTTTACAACACATGCTGGCGCTGAAAAACGATGGAACAGTTTATGCATGGGGAGATAACTCCTCAGGACAACTCGGACTAGCTGATCAACCCTCTCCAATCAGCACTTGGGTTGCTACTAACACCCCGGTTTTGGTTAAAGGAGCGCTTGTAGGAAAAAATATCATTGGAATTGCTGCAGGAGACACCCATTCAATGGCCATAGATGACGATGGGTATGTTTATGCTTGGGGAAGTCGTTCTAATGGCCAGATTGGAGATAGTTCCTTTTCGGGAATTCAAGGCTATCCGAAACAGATATCCGGTTTTCCATAAATTGAAGAATAATGGTCTTGTAATTTTTCCGGAATTTTGGGTTTCTTGAAACATTGTATAAAAATTGCCCAATCGAGTGCACGAAACCTTCAATCTACCTACTTAACAAAAACCTTTGTTAATAGAGTTGATGATTTTTCAAGAACATCTTTAATCTTTTAGTTCGTAATCTCCTAAATTGTAAAGTTTTATTTCTTTCTTTGACTATTTTGAAAATTTAAATATTATTCTTTTTTAATATTATGATAAGAACACCCTAGCTCCGGGAGTACCCAAGAATATGTGGAAAAATCCACGAGCAGATGGTTTCGTGGAATTGGAAAACGGATTTGTCAATTTGTTAAAATCGGAAAATGGGAAATTGGAAACAAAGACAATTTCTTATGCAAACAAAGACGTTTGGTCGATTTTAAAAATTGAAATTCCGACCTTTTTCGCCCCTGGTTCAGCTCTTACTTTTATCAGTTCATATCGCGGTGGGTTGAAGTGTTTTTCTTACCCTTCAGGTTTAACCGAAGGTGAGATAATCAACAATCTTCAGCTAAAACGCGAAGAGCTATTAGGGATCAGAGAAGAATTGGTCTTCCAAATTCGAATGCAGGCACCCGGGGAAGACAAAAAACGTGATGTTTATGCCTCCTACATTCCACGTTCAATTCTGGAGAGCACTCTTTCTCTATGCGAAACACTTGGCTATCCTTTGCGCCGATTTGTCACTGGAATGGATGCAATGTTGGGAGCGTTTCAAAAACAACTTGGAAAACCGGTTAAAGCGCCGTTTGTCATTATCCAGGTTGGCTATTCTCAGGTCAATATTGCGGTTTGGAAAGAGCGGGAAATTCTTTCCGTCAGATCCATTTTAACCGGAAGCTACCGTGAAATGGAAAATGACCTTTCAACGACTTTTTCAATTTCCTGGGAAGATTTTCGCCAAATGCTTGCTGGCATTATTCCAATAACAATCCCGGCTATTCAGGATGCCATTACCAATGCACGTCAGGAATTAATGACCCATATTGGTGCGCTTTTTGCCACTTTACGTGGTAAAAAACTGGTTACTGAAGAAACCACGATTTTTCTTTCACAACCGTATATTGTCGACCCTAATCTTCCAAAAATTATCTCAGAGCGCTTCGCAATCGGAATAAACATTTTGACTGGTGCTGATTCAGACGAAATGATTGGATCCCCTGAATTGTTGAAATTATACTGGCTGACTGGTGCGAATTTTCCCAATTTAACCAATCTTGTTCCAAAGACAAGAGTTATTCAACAACACCTTTATGTAAATCCCAGGGTTGCTTTTCTTGCCGCAATGATTTTGTCAATTGCACCTCTCCCCATCCTTCGTCTTGCTCAGATTAATGTTGAAAACGAAGTCGAAAAGTATCAGGCTGGAAATGCTCCCTGTCAAAAAATTCTGGGTGACCTTGCAAAAATTGCAGAAATGGAAAAGGGCCTTGATGACATCGTAAACGTTGTTGCATCTGATCTTCACAATCGGGGAGTAATTACCCGCCTCTCACGCAAATTGACTGAAAATTTACCCGCCATGACCAGACTTGAAAGACTGGAACTTAACTTGACAGATAAAAGAATCTTTTTAACGGGTTTTACGATCGACACAGAAACTGCTCTCAGATTTTTAGACTATATTAGAAGCCAAAATGAAATCTCCTCGCCGGAAATTTCTTTTAGCGATTTGGAGAGCCGAAAAATAAAATTCGAGATTACTGCCTCCATCGGGGGGGGGGGAAAATAAAACTTGGAAGCATTCCTTAAATCAATTATCATAATTGGTCTGATAATTCTTCTTTGGAGTTCCTTCTTTTTGCCAGAACTTCAAAAACTTGAAAATTTACGGCAGGAAATTGCAGATTTGAAGGCCTCTTCGCAACGATTTGACCAAGGGCGAGGTCTGCTTTACCTTCAAACCATCCAATTTCAGAAAGATGCGATTGCTTCAAAGACTCGGGAATATTCTTTTCTGTTGCCTCCATTTTCACAAACACGGGCCAATTTAATGGCTCCTTTTAACGAGATTCGCAATTCAATTCCGGGAAATTGGGAAGTTACACCTGACGGGAAGTTTAACAAAGTTGGTAATCTTGTCACATGGCTGTTTTCATTTAGCTTCACCGGGTCTCTATTTGATGCAATAAGAGCTTTGGCGACAATGGAAACCACTGAACAACTTATGCGTTTTCGAAATATAACTATTGAAAGGCAGCAAAACGGAGTCCTTCTCACCGGAAAGGTTGAATTAGTGTTTCGGGATTTCGATTCAGCTACATCGACTAAAGAAATAAAACAATGAATTCAACTACCAAAACTGCAGTGTTTACAAGCGTTGCCTTTTTGCTTTTTTTTGGTTTTAAAATTCAGAAAATAATGACTTCCGAATTGCTGCCTAATCCTCAGATGTTAGCCCCAATACAGCTTCCATTTGTATCAATTTTAAAGAAAACCAATAGAGAGGAATTGCTTAAGGGACAACCTGAAGGAAAAAATCCGTTTAAACCTCTTTTTTGCGAAGTAATGAATCTTTATGGAGTCCGAAAAACCTTTAAAGATCAATGGGTTGCACTCTTTTCGGGGATGGCCTCCGAAGTTGTCCCTTTGACGATTGGGGATTCCTTCGAAGGCGTAACGATCATTTCAACCGATTCGAAAGGATGCACGGTAAGATACGGAAATATTGAGCGCACTTTTAATCTCCAAAATTCCAATGTTAGGGAAAATATCAAGAGGGAGTCGGGAAAATGAAATTTCGAGGGTGTGATTTTAAAGTTTTGAAGAGGTCTAATGGCGTTTTTTTTTATTTGGTATTTCTATTCTCTTTTATTTTTTCATTTTCCTTTTCGCCTGTTTTTTCTCAGACTTTAAGCGAATTAAATAATTCTCGCCAAATTCCAGCTCTCGTTCAGGGGAAAACTCAATTTTCAGCGTCTTCTGCTAGCGAAGTCTCCAATGGAGGAAATGGTCAAGCAATAAGCATGGTTGTTCGTGATATGCCGATAGAACAAGCTCTTTCTCAGGTGGGCATGAATTTTGGTTTACAAGTTTTTCCTCAGTTTCCTTTGCAGGGTACAGTTAACCTCGATTTGCAAAATGCTACTCTGGATGAGGCAATGAACCAAATCGTTGGTCCTCTTGAGCTCGAATGGATGGTTGAAGGAAATCGACTTCATATTTTTAAACCACGGCAACCCTGGGCTAAGTTCAAAGAAACCTCTGCAATTGCAAGTCTTCCAATGAATCTTTACGAAGAAAAAAAGGCCGAACCCAAAGTTTCGAGAATCGTTCCTTTGGTTAAAAGAAAAGTTGAAGATATCCAAAAACTTCTTAAAGAGCTGAACCCTCAGATTAACCTTGTACAAGATGGACCCACAAATGCTTTGGTCGTAATGGGAACTGAAAGTCAAGTTACTGAAGCGGAAACTCTTGCAAAAAATCTTGACGAGCTTCCTGCAATTGAAAAACAGGCAAGTTCCTCCATTTTGGTTAAGAAGGAAGAGTATTTTAATCGGGTTTATAAGCTGGAACATGTTGATTTTGACTCACTCGAAAGAGAATTAATGAACATTATTCCAAGAATGAATGGTGGAACGGGTGGCATTGGTGGGGTAGGCATGAGCGGTGGAATGGGCATGGGAGGGATGGGTATGGGAATGATGAGAGATAAAGACGGCAAGCCGATTGACATGGAATATTTCGTCTTGGATAGAGATCGGAGGATCGTTATGGTTCATACCACCCGCGAAAAAATGTATGCAATTGAAGTTTTTTTTGAACAGATTAACCAACCTTTAGCACAGGTCTTGATCGAGGCCCAGATTGTTGCCCTTGATTCAGATTTCGAAAGAGATATGGGTATAAAATGGAATACTCAGGTTGGATATCAGGGCCCCGGTGTTCCATGGAGCACTGGGGGAAATCAGCCGGCAGCACAACCCGGTGAAGCTGCTCAAGCTGGTCCTCAGTCCTTTCAGTTTGGAAAATGGAATTTACAGAATCTCCAAGCAATTTTAAACACTGCTCAGACTCAAAATAAAGCTCAGGTTCTTTCAAGACCTCGCATAATGTCTCTTTCAGGAAGACAAGCTTCGATTCATGTTGGGAAAGATATTCCATACACAACCGCAATAACTTTAACCACTGGAGGGAACTCGATTCAGAATGTTTCATTCATAAAAACCGGAATCAACCTTGATGTAACTCCTACAGTTATGACGGAAAATCAGACAATCAGATTGCTTGTTCAACCCGAAGTTTCCGAATCAATTGGGACGGCCAACAATGGCGCCCCGATTCTTTCGACCCGTGGAGCTACTGCTACAATAGAGCTAAAAGACGGTGAAACAATGGTTATAGGCGGCTTATTAAGCAATGAAGACTCGCATACAGGCGGAGGAATACCTCTTTTAAGATCAATTCCCGGCTTAGGGGGCTTTTTTAAATTTCACAACAGAATCCGAAGAAAAAGTAATCTCATAATTCTTCTCACTACAAGACTTGTCAATAAAGATTTCAGAACTTCAGTAAATCCTAATACAGTAGCTTCGATTGCAAATTTACTTGGAACCCCTGGAATGGAAGGTGTTCCACTCGTGGCCAGTATGGTGGAACCTATAATGCCAATTTGGAGTTCCTCAACTCCTCAACAATCTCAGCTATCCCAAACACCGCAACTAACTCAGTCATCTTTGGCAACTCAGTCATTCCAGCCAACTCAAGCATCTCCTCATGGCGGTTCGCGGACTCCTTCCGGTTTTCCCCAAAAAACATTTTCTCAAGCAACAAATCCAGCTAAAAATCCCGAAAAAACTTGGTCTCGAAAAAAAGGCTTCGCCGAAGATTTACGAAAAATTAAAGCTATCTTGGAAGAAGAAACAAAAACTGCTTCTACTTCAAAATCTCTGCAGTAAATTTTTTTGCCAATGAACTTTCCTCTTTTTTGGCCACAAAAATTTCGAAGATTTGCCTGAAAGATATTATTGGTGCATCCCGAATTTTCGAAAATTGAAGTTTTGCAAATCGTGGAGCTGGTTCTGGATGTCCAGGTTCAACAGAGGACTATCATGGGTGGTTATTCAGAAGGGAAATTCTATTTGTATAAAATAAATTTTTCCGTAGGAAATTTGAGTTGCGAAATTAAAGGGAATTTAAAAAAAATTCGCGAAACTATGCTTGCTATTGACAGCTTTTATTGATAAAATTTTTTGGTTTATTTGGCGAATTAATACTATTACTCTAATAATCTTGCGTTTGGAGGAATAAAATGAAGTTCAAGGCGAGGCAGGGTTTTACTTTGATGGAATTGCTGTTGGTCGTTGCGGTTCTCTCAATAGTGGCCGCTTCCGCCTTTCCTGTTTTCTTTAAAGGAGCACAGGATGCAATGGCGGAAGCAAAAAAAGCATCCTTTCTTGCTGCTTACGGAAATTCTCTATCATTGGGAAGCCTTCAAATTTCTGCTACGATTGCAAAGGGTGGAACAATGACGACAGGAACAATGACAAGCACAAGTATTGACACAGGGGCGAGGGTTTTTACACATGGGACAACAACAAAGACTGAAATTCTAACCCCCGGTTGGGATGGAACCAACGTTAATGTGTGTTATGGGACTGGTGGTGTAGTCGGAACGAATGTAATTACTGACGTAAATGCCGTATGGGATGCTAATTTTAGAAATAATTAATTTCTGAGCCTTTGGCTAATTAAGAGAGTAAACGTATACGTTCGCTAGAACTGGGATAAATGGTGATTTTTTCGGACAAAGCTATTGACTCAATTTAATCGTCAAAGTCCGATTTTGAGCAGAGTAGGAGTAGTTTTGAAATAAATTTTGTGTTTGTCCTGATATTTCAATAAGTTTTTATTGCTGCTGGAAATTATTTTTGGTATAATATAAGGCTACTAGCAGAAACCCAGTTTAAGTTACTATTAATTTTTTTACTTGGAGGATATAAATGAATTTTAAGGCGAGAAAAGGTTTTACATTGATGGAATTGTTGTTGGTCGTTGCCGTTCTTGCAATTGTGGCAGCTGCGGCCTTTCCTGTTTTTTTTAGTGGGGCAAAGGATGCAATGGCTGAAGCTAAAAAAGCAACCTATCTTGCTGCCTACGGAAATTCACTGTCATTAGGGAACCTTCAAGTTTCTGCTACGATTGCAAAAGGCGGAACAATGACAACGGGAACGATGACAAGTACAAGCATTGACACAGGAGCGAGAGTTTTTACGCATGGAACTACAACAAAGACAGAAATTCTCACCCCAGGCTGGGATGGAACCAACGTTAATGTATGCTATGGTACTTCAGGTGTTGCGGGAACCAATATTATTACAGACGTTGCTGCTGTATGGGATGCTAATTTTAAAAACAATTAAATTTTCTGTGTTTTTTGAAAAAAGCAGGCTTTGGCCTGCTTTTTTGCTTTGAATGAGAATGCTCTTGGCAAAGTTATGCTAAAAAAAATGTTTTTCAACGGGGGTGACAAAAAATGAAAAAAAATGTTTTATGTCTGTAACCAGAGCCGATTACAGGTTATTTGTCGGGTTGATAAAAAAAATTAGGAGCGTTAAAAAGCTTCAATTTCAGATCAAGGCATCGTGAGATGCGCTTGTTCTCGGAATCTATTAATAATGCTTGATCTAATTTCTACGGAAAAAATTTACTATCGAATATTTGATTTGGTTGTTGAATCTCACGTCGAATTTCCCGGATTACTGAAAACCCCCTGCGAAGATGCCGATGTTAAAATAAATTTTACTTCGGTACCTGATGAACTGGAAGGCAAAATCAATTGGGGAGATAATTTTGAAGCTTCAAAAAATCAGCTTTTGATCATTACCAAGCGAATTGCAAAAATTCTTGTTTCAGATGGGGAAAAAATTGAAGTTGAACCTCGAATAGGGGCGAGTGATGAGGAAATACGGTTATTGTTGTTTGGATGGGGGTTTGGTGCGCTCCTCCATCAACGGAACGTTTTCCCTCTTCATGCGGGAGTGATTAGTGATGGAAGTGGGTCCGTTGCATTTAGTGCTGCTTCTGGCGTAGGAAAATCATCTCTCATATCAACCTTTTTGAAAAAAGGTTATTTGTTGATGGATGACAACCTCGCCGCACTTGGAATAGGAAGTGGCGAACCAGTTGTTTATCCTGGCAGTTATGAAATCAAACTGAACCAGGATATGGTAAAATTTTGGAAAGACAACCACTTTTCTATGAAAGGGCCTGTTTTGTCGAAAGAAGGGAAATATTTTGTTGATGCTTGCAATCACTTTCAAATCAAGCCGGAACCACTAAAAAGAATTTATATTCTTAAGCGAACGGATTCGCCAGCTCTTTCGATAAAAACTCTTAATGGAGCCTCTTTGTTTAAAACCTTAACGGAAAATACTTTTTGTTTACAATTTATGAGAGGAATGGGTAAAATAAAAGAACATTTTGAATCGATAAGAACTTTGGCAAACTCAGTTCCGGTAACTGAAGTTCAGTTTTCGGTAAAGAAGTTCTCGCCAGATACTTTGGTTGTAGCACTTGAAGAAGACTTCAAAAAGTAGAGACGTTAATGGTTGAAATAACAATGGCAACAACTATATCACGGAGTGATAACATCGTGGTTGGATTGGTAGATAAAGATATGATGGTTGCGAACATTGAAAACGGAAAATATTGTCAGCTCAACGAAACTGGAAATCTAATCTGGGAACTTCTTGAATCCCCCAAAACGGTCGATGAACTTTGCAACTTGTTGATAAAAGATTTCCGAGTATCCAAGGAAAACTGTCAGAATGATATCATTAGTTTTTTGAAAGAAATGGTCGACCGGAAAATAGTTTTGATTTGCCCGGGGAAATAGTAGTTCAATTTCGAACTTGCCTCTCGGAATTATTTAAAAAGAGTTCTCTATACTGACTTTCGAGCAAAATCTGGAATAATTAAAATTTAAATTCAGAAAAGGATGAAATAATGGAAATTAAAAATCGAACAATTCAAAACGATGAACGCAAGGAATGGCTTCCGCCGGCAGTAAAAGATTGGGAGATTGAAGAGCTGACTCAGAGCAGCAGTGGTAATGGCAATGACGGTTTGTCAAATTACTCCTGAAAATTCCGCGCATTCTATTTTCCTGGGAACTTGGAGGAGGCCTTGGTCACATCTTCCGAATGATTCCAATTGGTGAAGAATTAAAGAGACGCGGTTGCCAAGTTTTTTGGGCAATCCCTGAATCGACTTCTTTCGGCACATTTTTGCGAACATTGGACTTTGAATTACTTCCAGTTCCGAATTTTAATTTTTCAGATCATCCCATTCCTCTTTCCCAGACTTATGGTGAAAACCTTTTAAAAAATGGTTATCGGAAAACCGAATTGCTGATCAATCGTCTGAAGTTCTGGGTAAATCACATTGACCAACTGAAACCAAATTTGGTTGTTGCCGAACACGCCCCTTCTGCGCTTTTGGCCGCCAAAGCAAGAGGGATACCCGTGGTGGCAACTGGTACAGGTTTTTCAATTCCCCCTCTTGAAAGCCCAATGCCATCGCTTCAACCATGGTTTTCCCTTCCAAAAAAAAATCTCCACCAAAAAGAGCGCTATTTTCTTGAAACAGTGAACCCAGCGTTATTGGATGTTGGTTTTTCTCAATTAACTGCGGTATCTGACATTTTTAAAGACGTTGAATTGTTTCTCGCAACTTTCCCGGAATTTGATCACTACGAAAAACGGACGAACATGCAATACCATGGGCCAGTTGTTCATTCGACTCAAGATAACGAGCCAAGATGGCCATCAAATAAAGGTGGGAATGTTTTTATCTATTTAAAACCTGACAATCGGTTTTTTATTCCAATCCTGAAACAAATCAAAGAGATGGGATTGCCTGTGCTAGCATATGTTCCAGGTTTGCCGGAATCTGAAAGAATCTCTTTATCGGGGAAGAATTTACAAATTTCTCCTTTTCCGGTAAATTTGAAGGATGCCAAAAGTCGCTGTTGTTTCGCAATAACTGAGGGTGGTCACAACACTGGTGTTCTTTTGATCCTTCAAGGTGTTCCTTTACTGGTTTGCCCAGGCCAGCTTGAACAGGCCATCTGGGCGTATCGGATTTCGAACCGAAAATTAGGTGTTATGATCGGTTATTTTGATTCAGCACCTGATTTCAAAAAGAAAATTGAGGAAATTTATACAAGCAGTAACATTCGGGAAGGCACCCAAATGTTGGCGAAAAAATATTCCAATTTTGATTCACAAGAATGCATTCAAGAAATCAGCAGCAAGTGTTTTGATTTGAGCAATGATTCCCGAAAGGAAAATTAATGGATATCGTTTCTCCAAAAACTGTTCGTGTTGATTCATGTTCTGAATGCCAGCTTAAGTGTCCATTATGTTCCAGTCTTTTACCGAACAACATTATTGGAAAAGGTAAGCTTCGGTTTGAAGATTTTCGCCGCATTTTAGAAAATAATCCTCAAATTGAGATGGTACAACTTGCAAATAAAGGAGAAGCCTTTCTTAATGAGGAACTCCCTAAAATTCTCAGCTATGCGTATGAGAAAAAAGTCACGACGTCCATCGGTAACGGAATCAATCTAAACGATGCTACGGATGAAGTTCTTGAGGCTTTAGTAAAATTTCAGACTTTCAGTGTCCGTATTTCAATCGACGGTGCTACCCAGAAAACCTATGAAAAATACAGAATTGGGGGAAACTTGAAACGTGTATTAAATAACGTCCAAAAAATCAATTTACTAAAGGAAAAATATAACTCAGCCAGACCCAATTTGTTGTATCAATTCATCATTTTTGGGCACAACGAACGCGAGATGGGTATGGCTAAAGTCCTAGCACGCATGTTGAAAATGGAAATTGTTTTCAAGCTGAACCACACCCCAGATGTTTTTTCAGTGGTGGATCGCAATTTGGTTAAGAAATACACAGAATTTACTGACCGAAAAGAATATTTTGAAAAAAAGGGAATTGAATATATCAGGAATGGGTGTTATCACCTATGGAAAAGCCCTCAAATCAATTGGGATGGAAGATTGTTCGGTTGCAGCAAAAATACGTGGCTTGCATTTGAAAAGAATGTTTTCAATGAAAAATTGGCGCAGTACGCCAATAGTGAGAAAATGGTATATGCTCGTAAAATGTTAATGGGAAAAGTCCCTCCCGACAAGGATATTCCCTGCTCCAGTTGCGAAAAATATTTTTCCTTGGTGAAACATGGCAATTGGATCACAGAGTTAGAAATTCAGGAGGCAATAAAAGGAAATGGTTTCTCCTTCTTCCATTCGGCTTGAAGCATGCTCAATATGCCAGTTAAAATGTCCCCTTTGCCCGAGAACCACCGGGGAAACCTTTAAAATTATTGGAAATGGGACACTCAAGTTTGAAAATTTCAAATCCTTAATTGATTCCAACCCGCAAATTAGAAAAGTTGAACTTGGCAATTTTGGAGAAGTATTTTTGAACAAAGAAATTCCACAGATTCTTCGTTATGCTTATGAACATAATGTAGAGACAACCATTGATGAAGGTGCAAACTTGAACGATGTTTCAGATGAGTCGCTTGAGGCTCTCGTTCGTTACCAAACTTCAATACTTCGTTGTGCAATAGATGGTGTAACTCAAAGCACATATGAAAAATACCGTGTTGGAGCTAATCTGAAAAAGGTAATAGCAAATATAAAAAAAATTAATTCATTTAAAGCTGCTTATAGATCCTTGAAGCCGGTTTTAATTTTTCAATTTGTTATTTTTGGACATAACGAGCACGAAACTGAAAGGGCAAAGTTGTTGGCAAGCATGCTAAAAATGAAGCTTAATTATAAACTCAATTTTTCAGAAAATTTCCCAGTTCAAAATAGAGATAAAATCCGCGCGCTTCTTGGATATTCAGACCGAAAGGAATATATGGAAAAAGAGGGTCGCCATTATATGCGCAATCAATGTTACGAAATGTGGATTAGACCTCAAATCAATTGGGATGGCAAATTGCTGGGATGCAGCAGAAATTTCTGGGGTTTTTACTCAGAAAATGTATTTCAAAATGATCTGATTGCAAATATCAACAATGAAAAAATTTCTTATGCACGAGACATGCTAATGGGCCTTAAGCCTCTTTACGAAGATATTCCTTGCAAGAATTGCGGAATTTATAAAAGCTTGGCGAAAAATAATTCTTGGATTACAGAAGCCGAATTAAAAGAACACCAGAAACACAGCTGAAAATTAGGACTGAGTGATGGAAATTTGGTAAGCGTTCACTTAGGTCTGGAATCAAGATAAATAAACGAATGCCATCATTTAATTATTCCAAAAAACAATTAGCAACAAAGAGTAAATTCATATTGACATTGGCAATTAGCCATAAAATTCAAAAAAAAATTTGGGAAAAAAATATTTTTTTCAAATTTTTTGCACTTGCGTTGGTGCAGGTTTATAAGTCAAGTATTTTTACTCTTTATCTCTGAAAACAGACCGTCGAAATTATATTAAAGGTGCAAAAATGATAAAATATCAAATTTCTTCGAAAGGTAATAGGCAAAACTGATTGCTCTTTGAATTGGCTGGAAAATAATCTTCTGACAATAAATTTACAACAGTGTCGATAATTTGGAGATTTCTGAAATGAAAAATACTGCTGGCGAGTCTTTTGAAAAGTTTGGGTTCTTCCTTCCTAAAAATGTTAAATTTCCTCTTTTGTTTGGAATGGTTCATGTGCGGGCTCTCCCTGGAACTCCGTATGCAAAACAATCAATCGAAAAAATTGTGACCATTGCCGTTGAAGAGGCTAATGTGTACAAAAAGGCGGGTTTCGATGGGATCATTATCGAAAATATGCATGACCGTCCGTATTTAAAGGGGCGTGTCGGACCAGAAATTACGGCCTGTATGACGCTGGTTTCTGCAAGAGTTCGCGAGGCGGTTGGCCCCGAATACCCATTGGGAATTCAAATACTGGCTGGAGCCAATCTTGAAGCGCTCGCGGTAGCGCAAGTTGCAAATTTGAATTTCATTCGTGCCGAGGGTTTTGTTTTTGCCCATACTGCCGATGAAGGATGGATTGAATCCTGTGCTGCCGAACTAATGCGTGAGCGAAAGCGCATTGGAGCTGAGCACATTCGAATCTGGACAGACATTCAGAAAAAACATTCCGCCCATGCTGTCACAGCAGATTTAACATTGGCGGACTGGGCCCACGGTGCGGAATTCTTCGGTGCTGATGGATTGATAGTAACAGGTTCTCGCACTGGAGCGCCTGCTAACGGGTCGCACCTTGCTGAGGTTAAGCGTTCAACAAAGCTTCCTGTGGCAATAGGCTCAGGAATTACACCTGAAAATGCAGCATCATTCATTGGAGCTGATGCCTGGATAATCGGTTCGAGTACAAAAGTCGAAGGAAATTGGGCAAATCCCTTAGATTCGGTTGCAATTGATCGAATGATTGCGGCCAGAAATGCTTTAACAAATACCAACACAAAACAATAAATTGTTCGACTGGCTACTTTGTGCTTCAGATCTACATAAAACTGAATTAAGTCGGGCTAAATAGAATTTTTCAATCATCGTATCTATCAATAACTAAAACAATTTCTCAATTCCGGGGATGTACTTTTCCTGGTCTTCATCGGCAAAGTATTTTCCAATTGTTTTGAAATAGTTCAGTAGTTCAGGTGGGTCATCCTGGTTTTTGAGGTAGTTGAAGCCTACAAGTTTGTTCATCTTTAAAGTGTCGCAAACCATGTTAACGTATTTTTGAACATCCGGGTCTTTCGATTCTTTTCCAAGTGCTTCAATTCGGGAATTCAATGAATCAAGGATGGAAAGAAACAGGGGCTTATCTTTGAGACTATGCAGCTGAGAGATTTTTTTAACAAACTGCCTCAATTTCCCTTTTAATAAAGATTTTTTGAATATGTAGCTTTTATTGTCCTGAAGGGCGATAAGAGTGATAGATTCATTGCAGAGTTTATTTTCGATAAGACCGGAAAATTCAGCTTCGATGTCATTGACCAAGTTTTTGATCATACGTGTTTTGAGGTCATAAATCAGTTTTTTCAAATTATCTGATGGAGTGATTTGCTGAGCTCTGTCAAGAAATCTGATAATGTCTTCACAGGTGACTTTTTCTCTGACTTTGTTTACAAGGTTTTCCCATTTATCGGACAATTCATTGAAAAGTGATGCGAATGGGACCTTCCTGTAAAAATTTGGATCTGAATCACAGATTTTCACATAAGCATCGAGATCCCCAGGATCAGTCATCCTTTTATCAGCCTGTTCTGCTTGGACAGCAAGGTCTTGAATATTGCAAAATTCGGTTTTTGGAAGAATTTGAAAAAAGCGGTTAAATGCGGCTTTATCTTCGGGAAGTAATTTTGTTTCAAAGTATTTTCTTAGTCGGGCTTCCATTTTAGAAGGATTCTTTTCGGAGATATACTTTTTTTTCAGGAAAGAACAAACAAGGTTATGATGATCTTTTAGCGCCTCTGAAATCTGTTCAAAAAGGTAATTTCCTGTAGTTTTACTTTTATTCAAATTTCGTGAATATTCACGGTAGACCCCAACGACCATATCTTCTATTACAACCATTTTATCAAGAAGTTTTTCAATGGGTGCGGGATAGTACTCCTCAACAATTTTGCCTTCGAGTGGAATATTAAAAGCAAATAAATTTTGATGGAAAACAAGGAATAGGGCAACTAAAAGTAAAGCCACTTTTTTCATATTTGTCCCCTTAAATTTAGACTCCTTAACAAATTATAGCAGTTTTTTAATAATGGTGGCAAGACCTAGGAACAGGACCTATGGCGAAAAATCCCTTAAAATTCGCTTTTTTTGTGCACCCCCCTAGTTTTCGCCCAGCTTTCTAGTATCAATAGCGGATCACTTTGTACCGAATAAAATGTACCGAGAAATTTCGACAGCTTCTAAAGACTAACGCAGATTCTTTTAAGGGTGGTATAATTGGTTGCGAGGAGGTAAAAAAAATGGAAAATCTTGAAAAATTAGTTCATGCTTCTGAGGAATTTCTTTCTTCAGACAAAGCTGCCGTTTCACTTGAAACCAATGTTTATTGGCCAAAATGGAATTCTCCCTGGTGGCACATTTCGCTACTGAAAGAAATGGGAATGTGCGACAGGATTCCACGCAAGGTCCTCAGAAAACTTTTAGACGAATTTCTCTGTAATTCTATCGATTTTTTCCCTTTTCGGGAATCGGATGTCCCCTCAGGAAAAGATCCTATAGCAGATGTACCTTGTCATTGCCAGCTTGCAAGCATGTATCAAGTTTTTTTCTTATGTGGATTTGATGTCGATGTTGAAATTCCCTGGGCCCGACCGTGGTTTTTAAAGTATCAACTTCCTGATGGGGGCTTGAATTGTGATGAAGCCGTCTATTTGAAAGCAACTCCAAAAAGTTCTATCGTTTCAACACTCCCGGCCCTCGAAGCTATTTTAACATGTACAAATCGCCCCTTTTCAGAAGCTGAAATCACCTTTCTTGATGCCGGAGCGCATTATCTTTTAAGCCATCGCCTTTTCAGAGCTGCTTTCAATCCTGAAAACATAATCAATCCTGATTGGAAACTCATTTGTTTTCCACGTTTTTATCAATATGACTTTCTTCGAGGATTAGCCTTTATTTGTCGTTGGTCAGAAAAGTTAAAACGAAGTCTCGATCGGGAAACACTCAACGAGAGTCTAGCTTTAATAAAAGAAATGACTAGTTCTGAAAAAGGCTTCCCAATTCTCGGCCGTCGTGCTTGGGAGGGTGCCAAAACCTATAGATATATGCCTGACGGCTCCCGGACAAAAGGACATTCAGCAGATTCCTTTCCACTTTTAGAAATGGTTGGTGTTCCCGGAACACCTTGCCCATTTTTGAAAAATGATCTCGACGCAGTTCGCAGAATTTTTCCGGAGTATTGACCCCCCCACGGTTTATTAAAATTCAGATTTCCCAGCCTCGGGGATTTAAATTTGATACCATTTTTCGATTAATGAATCACCAAGTTGCTTTGGAAGGCATCTTCTGATTTATTTTTATGAATGTTGGTCTCAGGATAAAATCCAACCGAAAATTATTCCAAAATCAGGAAAATATCTTTTGAAGCTATTTTCCGAGAAAATACAAACTATCGATACCAGGAATTCTGAAATTAGGAAATTTTGAAATTTAATGTTCTTTTTCGAAAAGAACAAAGTTCATGCTACAATTTCTATCAATAATTAGGGAAAGAATAAATGTTTCTGACTCTTGCCTCAGAGGCTCATTATGAGGAAGAAATAAAGCGAAGTCGTTTTGTTGCTGTTTCTTGCGGAGTTTCCAATCCCGATGAAGCTATCGAGTGGATCAATCTGCATCGCGATCCACAGGCGACACACAACTCCTGGGCTTACCATATTGGCCCTTCAATGAGATTCAATGACGACGGGGAAGTAACCGGAACCGCGGGAAAGCCGATTTTTGGCGCAATCGAGAAAATGGGCCTTGATCAGGTAGTGGTTCTCGTTAGGCGTTATTTTGGTGGCATCAGGTTGGGAACTGGGGGACTAATTCGCGCATACGGGGGAACTGCTGCAACATGCTTGAGTATTGCTCCTAAACGCCCCCTAATTAAACTTGTACGATGTAATTTTTCTGTTCCATTTGCAGATCATGGAAAAATGCTTCGCATTTTGGAGCGCTTCCAGGCTGAACGGCAACAACAAATATTTACCCCGGAAGGAATTCATTTTGAAATAACAATTCCACAAGAACATGAGGAACTCCTGAAAACTGCTCTTAGAGATTTGCTGAAGGGAAAGAATTGTGAAATTGATTTTAAAAAATAATGAGATACTGAGTGTGAATTATTGTACATTTTTTCGCTGTAGTTTAGGCAGCAACAAGGAGTAAACCCATATTGACATTGGCAATTAGCCATACAATTCAAAAAAAAATTCGCAGAAAATTATTTTTTCCAAATTTTCTGCACTTGCATTGATGCAGGTTTATAAGTCAAGTATTTTTACTCTTTTTCGCTGAGCTTAGGCGCTCATCTTTACATTTTTTTGGGGTTGTGCTAGTTTGGCATTAACTCCGTTAGGTTATCTCCAGGATTGAATTTATATGGATACAAAAGAATATATGAATAAAGACATTTCCCCAGACTTTTTTGCAAAAAACAGAGATTCATGGAACAAACGAACCGAGTTCCATCTCAAATCTTCTTTTTATAATATGGAGGGTTTTCTGAAAGGAGAGAATTCCCTTCAAAAAATCGAACTTAACCTGATTGGAGCAATCAAAGGAAAGTCAATATTGCATTTGCAGTGCCATTTTGGTCAAGACACATTGTCCCTTGCCCGCATGGGTGCCAATGTTACTGGAATTGATCTTTCTGATGTTTCCATTGAAAAGGCCAAAAAGTTGAACAGCGATCTTGGTCTCAATGCCAATTTCATCTGTTGCAACCTTTATGATCTCCCCAAACATCTGAACGAAACCTTTGACCTTGTTTTTACTTCTTATGGCGCAATAGGCTGGTTGCCAGATTTAAAAAAGTGGGGGGATATTATTTCCCAGTATCTTAAACCAGGTGGTACTTTCATCCTCGTTGAATTTCACCCTTTTATCTGGATGTTTGACCAGCAATTTAAAGAAATACAATATTCTTATTTTAATTTTGGGCCGATTGAAGAGAGTTGCGTGGGAACCTATGCCGACCCGCAGGCTGATTTTTCGCATGAAACCGTTGGTTGGAATCACCACTTTGGAGAAGTATTCAACTCTATTATTCAAAGCGGTTTGTCTATTTTGGATTTTCAGGAATATGATTACTCACCTTACAATTGTCTTTGGAATCTAAAAGAAGATAAAAAGGGGGAATTTAGAATTATTGGTTTGGAAAAAAAAATTCCTTTAGTTTATTCGATTCTTGCACTAAAAAAGACAAGTTAAATTTCTTAAATATGGTGAATTGTTTCCGTAAGCTCTTTTTAACTCCTCTACACACATTCCGTTAATTTTCGGAAAAGTATTATTTTTTTATTGAAGGCTTGAGCAAAATATTTTTAAGAAATCACGGTAAAGTTGAAAAAAATGAATTTTGTGGATATAAATTTGTACTTGCCTGGCTAGGTTGGCGTGTTCATCGGTACGGCAGGTATGACAATTATGGGAGAGATATTGCGAACACCATACAAATCCTATTTTGGCGAGGCTAACAGCGCAACTTTGGAAAAATTACAGCTACATAAATATTTAGCGGAATATCTGCTTCTATTTTGTAATGCCAATCCCAAAAAATACGTGCATCACCCCAAGAACATTGATTTGATCAAAATGAAGTTGGAACGGTATATTTTCCAAGAAAACACGGAACTTTCATGAAAATAAGGAACCCTTATTGGATGGTTGAAGCATTCACTTCTGTCAGGCCCAACTCCTATTTCCACAGACCTGAAGCACGAAATAGGTCGGATGAACGAACTAATTGAATTAGTATAATACTGATTTTCTTTGTAATTTTCTAAAACAAATACAAGATTTCTTTTCAGCAAAGGTTTTATCGGATTTTCAGATTGCACAAAAATTAACTCAAGTTCCCTTATTTTGTCGCTGGCGCAACTGAGTTCGACATTGCCATGAAAATTTGTTGGGCATCTTTTTCTAATATAAAGCCATTGTAATTTTGCACTTTGTTAAAATTTTCGAGGATCGATGGGCCATTTTTGCATTGTTTCATGTTTACAAAAAGGTTTCTAAGTTGTTCTTTAGTTTTTTCATCCAAATCTTTCCTGAAGACAATGGCATCGTTCAGAATTTTTTCTGTTAAGCATAGAAGTCTTAAATTTGAATTAGTACATCCGGGTGCCATCTTGCCATCTTCATCAAAAAAATCATCGTTACGAATTGCCACTCCATCAAATTTTCCTTCTAATAACCCTTCAAGTGAGATACCGTGGTTTCCCGTAAAAGAAATTTGGCTGAAAAAATCCAGGGGAGATATTCCTGATTTTCTGAAAAGGCGATTGGGAAAAATGAATCCACTTGAAGAATTCCTATCAACAAAAGCAAAACGTTTTCCCTTCAAATCCTGGAGGTTGTAAATTGAGGAGTCGCTACGGGTCAGGATTGCTCCGTAATGGTATATTTTGCCATTTCTTAAAGGTCGGCAAAGAACTTCAAAGGATTCTTCTTCATTGAGGTTTTCATTGGAAAAGGAGCTGGAGAACCAGGCAATTTGTACTTTGTTTAACCTTAGTAACTCCCTTAAAGTTTCAAAATCCGGTGCGATATTTAATTTGACTGGCTTCAAAAGGTTGATGGATATGTAGTCAGCTAGGGCAGAGTATTCTGAACGCAGATTTTTTTCATACAAATATGATTGAATGCCGAGGAAAATCGGCGAGTTGTTTGAGACTTCTATTTTAATAAATGAATTGATGGAAGAATCAGAAAAAAAAGCTATTTTAATTATCATCGAAACGCTGATTATTGACAAAAATGCAATAAATATCCAAATTTTGCTTAAATTCAGCGTTCTGCCATTTTTTTCAATTCGCACAAAATTTCCTTTTCCTGTAGATTAATTGCATTAAATCCGCTGTTTTCCATATTGTATTCATGTAGAAACTCAGCGCTATTTTTCCAATTCAATAGTAGAAGTAATAACCGTGAAATCTTTTTTCCCATGTGTTCTTCGAAATATTCATGTGCAATGGAATGTAAAAAATTATCATTGAGAAATGACCTTTTCAATATATCCAGAATATTTTGTGGTTCTTTAGTTGCAAAGGCGACAAGATGAAAAATAGCTTGTAGTCTTGAATTTAAGCGATTTTCTGCGATGCTAAAATAATTGCTATTTTCTTGTCTCAAGTCAATTGCCCGGCATAAAATTGATGCTTCCGAAACTTCCTCTGACAATTTTTCCTCCAGAAATATTTGGTATTCTTTTGTTCTGTTTTCCAGGAGAAATGGAAGAAGATCAGCGCAGACAGGCAATTGTTCAACAGGTTTATTTTTCAGATATTTTAGAATCAATCCTTCGTCAATTGTGAGATTGATGTTTTCTGAAATGAAGATTTCAGAAAGAAAATCAAGCTTGTTTATTACGTTTTCTCCAAAAAGTGATTCGATAATTCCCAAACGAATTTTTTGATTTTCTATCAAAAAAATTTTTCCTAAAACAGTGATTGTTTTCTCGCGTGGAAGAGTTCTCAAAAGTAGTGAAATTCTTTCTTTTTCATCCTTTCCAAGTGATAACATTGCTTTGTATAATGGGGAAGTCTTTTTTTCATTAGTCCAGTTCAATACCTTTCTTGCGGTTTCCCCCCGAATTCCTGTTAAATGCTTCTTTTGTTGCAAAATTCTCATTGCATTGGGAGTCCCTGCTACGCCAAGCGCTTGTATGGCCTTAAGGGAGGTTTTATTACACGCAAGGCCCGAAAGATATTCAAGAGTGGGAACAAAAAAAGGTAACCCCGATGAGCGCATGACATATATTGCCATAATTCGATCTTCACAAGAATCGCTCAAAACACACTTCTTTAATACGGAAAAAGCTTCTTGAATTATTTCCGGAGTTTTTACCGTCTTCATTAGGGCCAAAATCGTATTTCCTTTAACTCTGATATTTGAATGATATAAATAGGGAGGAAGAAGTGTACCCGCTGATTTATCTCGAATATTTCCCACTGCTTCAATTAAATCGGATACTATTCTAGGATCAGAACTTTTCTCTAGGAAGGTGATAATGAAACTCATGGCCTCTGACCCGGTTTTGTGAAAAATTAATTTGACTCCAGCGCTGATATTTCTAATGTTAGTTTCAAAAACCAGCCATTCAAGAAGGAGTTTTTTGAATATCTCTCGGTCGAAATATATTGTTTCGTGGATTGTCCGGAATCGAACTTCTGAATTTTCCGATTTCAAAAGAGAGCTGATTCTTTCAATTCGATTTGGAACAGGAATATGTTTAAGGACAGGAATGATTTCAAAAGTGTCAGAATCAGAACAATTCTTCAGCGTTTCTTTTGCAACTTCTGAATAAAGGAAATTAATCGCTGCTGCTAGCAGAATAGCCACCACCGAGATAAACATTAATACCAAAATCAGAATATAAAAATCCTTTAAATTTGCATCCCGGAAAAAATACAAAAAACAACCCGCTAAAATGTTTGAAATTGAATCACCGATGGCGACGTGTCTTCTCCTCTGAACCTTCAACTGTGAGGGAAGCATTTCAAAAAAGACAACAAAAGTGGGATTTACAAAAATTTTTGTTAAAGCGGTATAGCAAAACATCAGTGCCGCAATTGCCGAGAAACCAGGAAAAAAATATGCAACAACCAGAACCATCAGGATTGCAATTGAGCGAAAAGAAATCAGAAATGAAAGTGAGTATTTTGAAGTTAACTGTTCGGCAAAAAATAATTGGATCAAAAACACCATTGAGTCGGAAAAAGAACTAAAAACCCCCATAAATGAAGCCATTTTTTCAATCGAGTTAAAATTTAATGTAACAGAATGGCGAAATAAAAATTCAATTATTATTTTTCCAAAAATACCGATCGAGGAAAATGCGATAAGTACAAAAGAATATTTTAAAATAATGAAAGAAGGGTTGGATTTTTCTTTAAGCTTGTTGGAATGAGAATCAAGGTTCTTGTCAACCTTGTTTTCTATTTGTAGTTTAGAATCAGGAAAATATTTCTCTCCAATAAGCGCGTCTATTTTTCGGATAAAAACCATTGAAACGATAATCAGTAGACAAATTATTGAAAAAAGACATCGAATCCCGATTGAGTCCATAAAATATTTTAGAAATATTCCACTTAAGACTGAGCCAGCTGTTCCAAAAGCATGGATTCTAAAGAGATTTTTTTTCAGCACCCGGATTGGCATAATCATTCCAGCCATGTCTGAAAAAGCTTGAGTTGAATGAATGTCGTATATCGTCACCAACAAAAACGCTAAAGTGGTTAGAAATAAAGGAAAACTATCAAATACCGCAAAAAAAAAGCACAACATAAACAATGGAAAAGCTGACCCGGAAAGAAAAGTGTTTCCAGAAAATTCAGGTTTTCTTAGAAAAAAAAACTGGGTTACAACGAAAAGAGAGTTTGAAATGACATAAAATTCAGGAAGATGCTTGGCTCCTAAATTTTTGAGGAAAAAAGAGGTTAAAACTATTAAAAACAAATTGTTAACCATTTTCAGAAGGAAAAAGAAGACCGATAATTCTTTAAAACCTTTGGGAATTTTTACTTGGGATTGTTCCATGATTGATTCCATAATTCTTCAAAAAGGCGGTTTTTCTCAAGGTCTTCTGCCATCTGATTGAAAGCGTTACAGGTTTCCGCTAGTTCATCGTCACCTCTTATTTCAATTCTACTGTGGTAAATCCCATTTGAAATCTTTTTTATTCCATCCATCAGATTCAATAATGGTTTGACTGATTTTTCCGCAAAGAACCAGGCAAAGACAGCCGCAAGGAAAAGTGAGATCACGGTTGATGCAGCAAATGACCAAAAAAGAAATGTTCCAAATGAGAGCACTTTTTCCTTGGGAGTAAAGAGGAACAAATTGCATTTCAGATCGTCGATTGAGTGTGCGGAAACTAAAAATGTTTGGCCCGAAACATCTATCCAATCTGATTCTGCAATTTTTCCATCCAATCGGTTTTCTTGTTGAATTCTATCAATTCTGGAAATATCAACGGGAATACGTGCACCACCCTGAGCAATAAGTTTTCCGGAAAAATCGGTTAGCACTAATGCACTGTTTTTGCTGTCAAAAAAACTGTTGATCATTTCCTGAAAGAAAACTCCCTCAAGGTGTATACTGCAACTCAATACTCCGGTCACTTTATTGGGGTTATCAAACTCATTTATAGGAACCAATATAATAAATCTTGTTTGATCACGGTATTCAACAATTTTCTCACAAATCTGAAAAGTGTTTTTCTTTAATACGGAAGAAAACGCATTTTTTACAGGTTCCGTAAAAGAAGAAATATTTTGTCCAATGAGATTATTATCAGATTGATCATGATTACGAAATACAATGGTTACAACTTTTCCTGAAGAATCATAAACAAAGATGTTAAAAAAAGCAGGGTTGTCAGCAAAAAATTTGTTTATTTCAATATCCAAATTCTCCCGTTTAATACTTTGTACAGAAGGAATTTGGGAAAACCTCAAAAGTTTTTTTGCCCATTCGGTAATCTGATATTTGAAAGCATTTTTTATTGTGACATTAAGGGCCTCTTGCCAAGTTACCGCCTGCCTTGTGGATTCGTCAAATAATTTCGGCAACAGAAAAAGTGCAAGAAAAACCACTGGCATAATGATAGCAAAGAAAAGCATTAAAGTAATTTGATTCTGGAAAGAAAAAACTCTTTTTACGAAGGAATGTTGATCAGTAATTTTCATTGTGGTTTTGTTGCAAAAGAATCAACCTCCCAGTTCCAAACAAAAGATGGTTTTAATTGTGATAATCTGCTCTTGCAAAGCAACATACAAAAAGACATTGTATTCTCGGAAAAACACTATTTTTTTTCAAGGAAAATTTTTTTCCATACCTGATTAATTTTTTTAACACATTTTTTGAATATTTTCCACTCCTTCATTCCATATCAACAACAAAGAGTAAAATCAAAAAATCTGGTGGTAGACAGGGCAAACGCATTTAAATTCCTGAGACAAACATGAATACTGTAAAATTTGAGAAAAAAATTACCTGTGTCCAAACTCCTGAGACTAGCTTAAATAGTAGATCTCGATGGTTTTAATGCGTTTGCCCTGTGGTGGTAGATTACTTTTTCATTTTTAGGAAACAAGAAATTTGCTGATTTAGAATGGATTTAATTTTCTCAGTGAAATAGAGTAAAAAAAATTGACTTATGGACCTGCACCAACGCAAGTGCGGAAAATTTGGAAAAAAATAAATTTGGCGATTTTTTTTTGAGTTGTATGGTTAATTGCCAATGTCAATATGAATTTACTCTTTGTTTCTGGTGATACCGCAAGTTGATTGATCTTGAAAATTTTTGCTGTTATACTTCACCTTGAAAGTCAAATTACCATTTTGGAGGGCAAAAATGAAAGCAATTGCAATTAATGGAAGTCCCAGGAGTGAGGGGAATACTGAAGCATTGTTGAAGGGGATTCTTGCCCCTTTAAAAGAAGCAGGTTGGGAGACTGAGCTGGTTCAGATAGGTGGAAAACCGATGCGAGGTTGCATCGCTTGCAGTAAGTGTTTTGAGCTGCAAAATGGAAAGTGCGTAATTGAAACCGATTCTTTTAATTTGTGCATGGCAAAAATGTTGCAAGCTGACGCAATCATTCTTGGATCTCCCACCTATTTCACCGACGTAACCTCAGAATTGAAGGGTTTAATTGACCGGGCTGGTTTTGTGTCTATGGCCAATGGTCGAGCGTTCACAGGGAAAATCGGAGCAGCCGCAGTAGCGGTAAGACGGGGTGGGGCCACTCATGCTTTCGATACCATCAATCATCTTTTTCAAATTTCCGGAATGATAATTCCAGGATCAACTTATTGGAATTTAGGCAAGGGGCTTGACAAAGGTGATGTTTTGAAAGATGAAGAGGGAATGAATAACATGCATAACCTTGGTGAAATGATAAATTGGTTAGGGCAATGCATTAAACCAAATATTCAAAAAGTGCCAAAAGTATCATTTAAAGAGGGATAAATTCTCTCAAGGTTTTTTCTGTAAAATAAGTTGATTCGGGAGATTCTTCTTTTGAAAATGTTGGTACTAGTTGTACTCCATTCGAAAACTTTCGGCATCGGCAGGGCAAACGCTTTTAAATTCCTGAAACAAACATGAATACTGTAAAATTTGAGAAAAAAATTACCTGTGTCCAAATTCATGAGACTAGCTTAAATAGCAGATCTCGATGGTTTTAATGTGTTTGCCCTGTCTGTATCGGAGTTCCATTTTCCGAATAAAGAATTAAATAGGCATAATCGGCTTTGAGAAACTTCCCTATAATTTGACGACTCGAAGTTTTTTTTCTTCAATGTCACTCGAAATAATTCTTAGCAATGCATTGGAAGGATTTTTCAGCAAAGTCCCAATTTCCAATTTGTGTATTTATTTGTGTTGCAGCAATATTTCGGAAACGCTATCCTAGCTTGGAGAAATCACTATTGAAAAAGCTTATAATTGTTGAGACAGTATGAAAGTAGCTGATCAATTTCCTTCAAAACCTGTTTTAAAACAGAGAGTTAAGAGAAAAAACCGTAAATTTTTTCCTTTCACACTAAAAATGTCTCCTCTGATTATTTTAAAAAAAAATATTTCAGCGACTTTTCTACAGTGCCTAATTGTTTTGGTATTGCTCAACCTAGCTATTGTTGCACAGGCTGGACAACAGAAAACTTTTTGTAATCCTCTTAATCTTGACTACGGTTACACTCCGATTCCAGAGTTCGCTGCTCAGGGCAAACACCGGGCTACAGCTGACCCTGTGATAGCACTTTTTAAAGGGAATTATTACCTTTTTTCCACTAACCAGTGGGGCTACTGGTGGAGCGAGGATATGCTCAACTGGCATTTTATCAGCCGAAAGTTCCTCAAACCCGGTACAAAGAGTTATGACGAATTGTGTGCTCCTGCAGTCTGGGTGGTGGACGACGCGCTTTTTGTGATAGGTTCGACCTATTCGAAAGATTTTGCAATTTGGAAAAGCTCTGACCCCAGGACGGACAACTGGACGGTCGCTGTCGAAAATTTTCAGGTCGGGGCCTGGGACCCTGCATTTTTTCTCGATGATGACGGGCGGCTTTATCTATATCATGGTTCAAGTAATCTCAACCCTGTTTACGGAATTGAAATAAATCGCAAAACGTTGCAACCGATAGGATCGAGCACACCCTTGATCTGTCTGCACGACGATATCCACGGATGGGAGCGTTTCGGTGAAGGTTGTGACAACACTTTTCTGCGGCCATTCATCGAAGGTTCCTGGATGAGCAAACACAATGGGAAATACTACCTGCAATATGCTGCACCCGGTACCGAGTTCAGTGGTTACGGTGATGGAGTTTACGTCGGGGAGCATCCATTTGGGCCCTTTGTTTATCAAGTCCATAATCCTTTTTCCAGTAAGCCGGGTGGGTTCGCATGTGGTGCTGGACACGGTGCTACATTTCAAGATAAATCAGGCGATTGGTGGCATGTTTCAACAATAGCTCTCGGAGTCAAAAACAATTTTGAAAGACGTATCGGAATCTGGCCAGCCGATTTTGACAAAGATGGTATTCTCAAAGTTGACACCGCTTACGGTGATTATCCATGCTATCTTCCCGGTACAAAAAAAGAGCATTTTTCAGGATGGATGCTGCTCAACTACAAGAAACCCGTTCGGGTTTCCTCAACTTACGGATCATTCAATGCAAATAACGCGGTAGATGAAAACTTGAAAACTTATTGGTCCGCTGCGACAGGAGATAAAGATGAATGGTTGGAAAGCGACTTAGGAAATGTCTGCGAAATACATGCTGTGCAAATTAACTACGCTGACCAGGACGCAGAATTCCTTGGTAAATCCCTCGGTGTCAGCCACCGTTATCAAATTTATTCATCTCAGGACGGTTTTCAATGGAAGCTTATGATCGATAAAAGTGCCAATAAGACAGATGTTCCACACGATTACGTGGAACTTGAAAGTCCTGTACAAGCTCGATTTGTGAAAATTGTAAATGTCGGAATGCCAACCGGAAAATTCGCTTTGTGTGGATTTCGTGTATTCGGGTTTGGAAAAGGTGAAAAACCAACTGCGGTTAAAAACTTCTGTGCGCTTCGCGGTGCTTCCGAAAACCGTAACGCATGGCTTAAATGGCAAATGTCGGACAACGCCATCGGTTACGTTATTTATGTCGGAATAGCACCGGATAAACTTTATTCAAGCGTAATGGTGTACGGAGCCAATGAATATTACTTCAGAGCAATGGATCGAGGTCGAAAATACTATTTTCAGATTGAAGCTTTCAACGAAAATGGAATTTCTGAAAAAACTTCCCCGTTAGCTGTGGAGCCCCAATTGGAACCTCTAGAACAAGCCCTTTCAACAGGGTGGGTTGGTGTTTTGAAATTGATATCCCAACTGATGCAAAAATTACCCATTATGCTTGGAACCTAGATAAATAAATGCTTTCGAAAAATTATTTTCGCCAATCATTTAAAAAACAAAATTTGGTTAATGGACGTTTCAAAGAATTTTGATGGGCAATTGCTGAAATTGATTCAGCGAAAAAGAGTAAAAATACTTGACTTCTAAAACTGTATCACCACAAGCGCAGAAAATTTGGAAAAAATATAGTTTTGCGAAAATTTTTTTTGAATTGTATAATTAATTGCCAATGTTAATATGAATTTACTCTTTGTTGCTGCTGCTGGTTCCTCATGGTTGATAAATTTTTTTCTCCGGTTTATTATTATCTCGAATTTTTAGGGTTGTGGGCGTATTTAATAAAGCACTGTTTATTTATTGGACGCGTTCACTTAGGTCTGGAATTAGGATAAATAAGCGAAAGCCATCATTTGATTGTTCAAAAAAAACAGTTCGTCGAAATTAAAAAAAAGTGCAAAAAATGCTAAAATATCAAATTTCTGCGAGAGGTAATAGTAAAACTGTTTGTTCATGGAATTAGCTTTAGAAAATATTTTCCTGACAATTGGGGGGTAAGTGAATGGTTGCGATTAATTTTGGTTAAATTCACTGATCAGTTTCTCTTTCTAACCCACCAACGAGATCGGTGGATGTCTACTTAGTAATCAATTACAGGAGGCTCAGAGTGGAATTTTCAAAAAAAGTTTTTATTATTGCCGAGGCAGGAGTTAATCATAATGGATCATTGGAATTAGCGCTGAAAATGGTTGATGCAGCTTCCTCTATGGGAGTTGATGCAATAAAATTTCAAACTTTCAGCGCGGACAGGATCGTTACCAAAACTGCACCTAAGGCTGAATATCAAGAGAAATCTTTGGGCAAAAATGGTTCGCAATATGAAATGATAAAAAAACTGGAGCTTTCACGCGACGATCATATCAAATTGAAAGCTGCCTGTGACCGGAAAGGGGTTGAATTCATGTCAACCCCTTTCGATTCCGAAAGTGTGGACCTTTTGGCTGATATTATTGATGTGGCGCGCCTAAAAATTCCCTCAGGAGAAATAACCAATCCTTTGTTGCTCTTAAAAATGGCCGAAAAGGGCAAACCAATGATAATGTCCACTGGAATGGCCACTATGAGCGAAGTGGAGACAGCTCTTGCTCTTCTGGCGTTTGGTTTATTAAAAAGCAAGGCAGAGCCGTCCATGAGTGCATTTAAGGAAGCTTATTTTTCCAAAGAAGGCCTCTCAATATTAAAGGAAAAAGTCTCCCTTCTTCATTGTACAACTGAATACCCAGCTTCGTATGAAGATACCAATTTGCAGGCTATAAAAACTCTAAAGCATGCGTTTGGCCTGGAAGTCGGTTTATCTGATCACACACCTGGAATATATATTTCAATTGCAGCAGTGGCACGTGGTTCCACAATTATTGAAAAGCATTTTACGCTTGATAGAAACCTTCCTGGTCCTGACCACAAGGCTTCATTGGAGCCTAATGAGTTACAAGAGTTGGTTCGAGGAATCCGGGCTGTTGAAAAAGCAATAGGTTCAGGAATAAAAGTACCGGCGAGCTCTGAAATCAAAAATAGTTTGGTAGCAAGGAAGAGTTTGGTTGCACTAAAAGAAATACCTGCCGGAACAGAATTTTCCCGAGAAAATCTTGGTGTGAAAAGGCCGGGAACGGGTCTTTCTCCAATGCGCTTCTGGGATTTACTTGGCAAAAAAGCGTCAAAGAAATACTTCCCTGATGAAATGATTAATGAATGAAGCTGCATGATTATTACCAAAGAAGCCAGGTAGATAAATGTTGAAAAAATGAAAGTGTTGAAGTATTCACAGGAGTTTGAGGTTTATATCTCGGGAGAAAGTAATATTTTTTTTTCGAATATACTTGCAAACATACTTGCATTATGATAAATAATATTTAGAGGATTCCTTGGGAGGCAATTATGCCGCAAGTTTCGCTTTATATCGATCAAGAAACACTAATTAAAATCGAGCAATTGGCTCATAAACAAGGAACTTCAATATCAAAATGGGTCGGGAATAACATTAAAAAGCTTATCAGAAATGATTATCCCGACGGTTTTTTTCAATTATTTGGAGCAATTAATGACGAATCTATAAATAAACCAGAAAACTTATCATTTAATCATGATGCAAAAAGGGAAGAGATATAATGTTTTTTTTAGACACCAACACTTGTATTTATTTTTTGAAAGGAACATATATATCGATTCTGAAAAAGCTAAAAAGTTTAAAACCAGAGGAAATAAAAATCCCATCAATAGTAAAGGCTGAACTTCTATTGGGTGTGGAAAAAAGTCAAAAAAAAGAAGAGAATCAAAAAATTTATAACAGGTTCCTTGAACCTTTTGAAGTCGTAAGTTTTGATGATCAAGCTGCAATTATATATGCAAAAATAAGGGCCTCTCTAGAAAAGAGAGGAAGAATAATTGGGCCAAATGATATGATTATTGCCGCAACAGTTATGGCCAAGAGAGGAACTCTTATTACTCATAATGTAAAAGAATTCAAGAAAATTGCTGGGTTGCAACTTCAGAATTGGGTCATAAATTAGCTCAATTATTAAGACTAGACTTCAGGGAATTTTCGCCAATTTTCAAAAATAGGTTTTGATGTAATTGAAGAGAGAAAAACTCAAATAGGATTTAATAAAACAGAAGTGATAATTTGAAAACCTTAAATAAGGAGGAAGAGGCTTCTTTTTTAAATTCCCATAGAAAAATTAGTTAATGAGAAAATCTTGGAATACTTGGAATAAAACTAAACTGTTTTGCTGACAATATCACAGCTGCTTTGCTTTTTTTTCCAAAAAGCTTGGAAGCCAGAAAAAATTTTCTATTTAAAAATTTCAAGTTCCGAAAACGAGGTTAAATAGTATCCCAATAAATAAAATATTTTGGGGTAAATGTCATATTGATGAATTCAATGCGGAAATAAGTATTCATCCGCTTGAAGATCATTGTTGTGATGTGGGGGTGTGTTTCCAAGCTCTCTTGTCATGCTCAATTCTTCGTCAAAAATTGGCTCGACTAGCCGGATTGCCAAATTTGACTGGGGTTCAAATTGCTAGATTAAGCGTATTTGCAGCTTTCCACGATTTGGGAAAATATAATCTGGGGTTCCAAGGGAAAATTCAGAAACAGTCGAAAATTCCCTCTGCGGGTCATGTAAAGGAGCTTTTGGCGCTCTTTGATAGTAATTCTCAGTATCCTGAAACTGAAAAATTTTGTTTGGCCATAAACTATTCCGATCTTTGTGAATGGGGTTCGGAAGAATGTGTTTTCTCTTTGCTTGTGGCCGCAATTTCACATCATGGTCAACCTCAACCAATCGGAGGGATGTTTCGAAGAGATATTTGGACTCCTTCCAACGGATTAGATCCCTTCATTGGAATGACCAATCTTGGGAGGTTGACTCGAAATTGGTTTCCCAATGCCTATGAAAAAAACTTGGAAAATTTTCCTGATGCACCGGAATTTCAACACGCCTTTAATGGATTAGTTACTCTTGCCGATTGGATTTCTTCAGATACTCGATTTTTTGAATTTAGAAATGATCCTGGGCAAGACCGGTTTGGTTATGCTCAAAAGCAAGCTCAAAAGGCTATTTCGATGGTTGGTTTGAATATCACTTCCATGCAATTGCTTCTTCAAAAATCTTCGCTTGACTTTGAAACCCTTTTTCATTTTCCACCAAGACCCGTGCAAAATGTTGTTCACAGGCTTCCAACTACAAAACAAGGGAGTTTAACCATTCTCGAGGCCGAAACTGGCTCTGGCAAGACTGAAGCTGCGCTTTCACGTTTTTTCCAACTTTTTCGGGTAGGTGATGTAGATGGGATGTATTTCGCCTTACCGACTCGAACAGCGGCAACTCAAATTTTTGGAAGAGTTTGTGATTTTGTTGCCCGTGTTTTTCCTGAACCCCAAAACCGACCAACAGTTGTTTTAGCAGTTCCAGGCTATTTGCGGATTGATGATTGTTCAGGAAATTTGTTACCAGATTATAGTGTCTTATGGGATGATGATCCAAAGGGGCAACGCAGGTTTCAAGGTTGGAGTGCGGAGCATCCGAAGAAATATCTCGCAGCATGCATAGCTGTTGGAACCATCGACCAACTCTTGCTATCAACCCTCATGGTTAAACATTCTCATTTGCGAGCGTCTTCGTCATTGCGTCATTATTTAGTTGTTGATGAGGTACACGCCTCAGACGATTACATGAATTTTCTTCTTGAAAAAGTTTTAACTCGACATCTTAAGGCTACTGGCCATGTCCTATTGATGTCAGCAACACTTGGTTCCATTGCCTATGAACGTTTCCTCAATCTGGGGAAAATATCCAAAATAAATTCTTCGTTTGCGGATGCAATAAAAAAACCATTTCCCCATGTACTATTTAGTCCCCTTGGTGAACCCATCAAGATTTTTGATATTCAAAACCAAAGGTTCCAACAGGAAAAGAAAATTTCCCTAGAAATACTTCCAATTGCCTCAGATTTGAAAGTTATCGCGGAGTATGCCTTTTTTGCTGCAAATCAGGGTGCGAGAGTAATTATTTTGCGCAACACTGTTCGAGATTGCCAAGAAACTCAACATGTTCTGGAAAAAATTGCTTCCCAAACTAACCAAACTGATTTCTTGTTTGTTTGCCAAAAACGTTATACTCCCCATCATTCGCGTTTTGCCAAAGAGGATCGTGAAATGCTTGATGAGGCAATCGAAGGACAGTTTGGTTGCAAATCACCCGCTCAAGGCCGAATATTAGTTGCAACACAGACCATTCAACAAAGTCTTGATATAGACGCTGATTACCTATTAACTGATCTTTGTCCTATAGATGTTCTACTTCAACGACTTGGTAGATTGCACCGGCACAACCGTTCCGACCGACCATCAGCTTTCAGGCAGCCATCTTTCGTTCTTCTTACAGCCAAACAACGTGATTTAGGGACTTTCATTATTCCGAGGGGGCCAAAAAAGGGTGAAGCGCGTGGCCCAAATGGAATAGGGAGTGTTTATCGTGATTTACGGATTCTTGAAGCGACTTGGCGTTTGCTCGATTCACACAAAACATTAATAATTCCTAAAATGAATCGTGAATTGGTTGAGAGGGGAACCCATCCGGAGGTGCTTGAGCAAATTATTGCCTCTCTTGGAGGGGATTGGGTTGCTCACGACCAATATCTCAAAGGCCTTCGACAAGCTCATCGTTCACTTGCTAGCCTTAATGTTGTTGACTGGACCGTCCTTTTCGGGGAGCCACAGTCCAAATTTCCGGAAAATCTTGAAGAAAAAATTTCAACCAGGTTAGGAATTTCAGATCGGTGCGCTAATTTCCAGAAAGAGGTTATCAGCCCATTTGGAGCACGAATCCGGTTTATCAACATCCCTTTTTGGATGACAAAAAATGTTTCAGAAGAGGCCATTGTTGAAAACATTGAAACCGCCAGTGATCAAATCACATTTTCTTATGGTTCAGAAAAGTATCGATATTCTCGTTTTGGCCTGGAATTAGCACAAAAGCCAGATTTAAAAAACCAATTGGAGGATTGTACTGATGCCTAATGTTTGTCATAACTGTCTGCGAGAACCTCTTTTCAACGTTCGAACGAAAAGTGGTAAAAAACTACTTTCCCTCCCACAAATATTGGAAAATTTAGGAACAAATTCAATCGAAGCATTTTCGAACCTCCAAAAACATCAGGAGCATGCGTGGCACGCTTTTTTGGTTCAACTCTCTGCTATCGCTCTGCATCGAAGTGGGAAAAGCGACCCCCGGCAATCAATGGGAGATTGGACCAACATGCTTCTTGATCTTACCAAACATCAAGAAGAGCCTTGGAGCTTAATTGTAGAGGATCTAGACAAGCCTGCTTTTTTCCAACCTCCTGTTCCTGAAGGCAATTTAAAAAATTTTAAAAATGAATTTTCATTTCCTGATGATTTGGATATTCTCATTACTGCAAAAAATCATGATGTAAAAAGCACGCGTCTTTCTCATTCCCAGCTTGACCATTGGATTTACGCCTTAATTGCTCTACAAACTATGCAAGGTTTTCTTGGGGCTGGAAATTACGGAATAGCAAGAATGAACGGTGGTTATGCAAATAGGCCTGGAATTTCCCTTTTACAAAATTTCAACCTTGGAGATAGATATCAGCGTGAAACAAAGGCCCTTCTTCAATTTCGGGCAACGATTTTGTCTGCATTTAGTTACCCTGAGAAGGGGGGAAAACATCTGCTTTGGCTTGATTCCTGGGAGGGGCAAACATCTTTTTCCCTGACAGAACTTGACCCTTTTTTCATTGAGATTTGTCGGCGGGTTCGATTTCGGTTAACCGATGTCTCAATGATTGTTTGCGTGAGTTCAACCAGAGCTGCTCGAATCAATGCAAAAGAATCTACTGGGAATACGGGTGATCCCTGGACACCTGTTGAACGGGACTCTAGTAAAGCCCTTACGATTCCAAAAAATGGTTTTAGCTATGAGCGAGTACAGGAAATTCTCTTTGAAGGTAAGTTTGCTCCTGGGGTAGCCCAACAAGTTCTACGGGATGACCCGGAGGAAATGATTTTTTTGGCAAATGCCATGACTCGAGGGCAAGGCAAAACTGAAGGGTTTCATGAGCGATTGGTAAAAATTCCTGCAAAGATTAGGCGAAGTTTAATTTCCTCCACAGAAAAAAGCAGATTGGGAGCGATGGCAAAAAAAAGAATTGAGATTGTTGAAAACATTCAGAAAAAGATTTTAAAACCAGCTCTCTGTGCCCTAATTCAGTCTGGCGGTGAAAAACTTGATTTTACAGATTCCCGACCGCAATATTGGATTGGACAACTAGATACTTCTGTGGATCAAATTTTTTTTGAACATCTTTGGCAAGATATTACTATGGAAGCTGGGGAAGCAAATTTGCAATGGGCAAAAACCGTTCTTGGGCTTGCCCAACAACAACTTAACAAGGCAATGGCCAGTGTTCCTTTTTCTTCAGTCCGAAAATATCGTTCAATCTGTGCCGCTGAACGGGTATTTTATGGAAGTCAACGAAGGCTTTTTCCTGAACTAAACTCAAAAAAAGAGGAGATCGTATGAATGAACCATTGACTCAGGAAATTAATGATCCTCCGCAGGTGGCTCCTGTATTAAAGCAACCTTCCTTGCGGGAACTGATTTCCCAAATTGTTTATGCTTTTGACCACTTTCTTTCAGGAGGCGAACTGGCAGAGCTGCGTCGTCTAAAACCACATGATCAAGCATCCCCAACTTTTTTCAAAATTTCGGCTTTATACCTTGACCCAGCAGGTATTTTACCTAACGGAATAACTGAACGCAATCAGGCCGAGCAAAAATGGGCTTGTATTTTAGCAAGAATGGCTTCGCTTCATGGATTACATAATCCAAATTCCTCGATTGGTTCAGCGCTAGCTGAAGCAGGTTTTTCTGAACTTCGATTTGTTCGACTTCTTCGAGCGAAAAATGAAGCTCTTTTCGATGTAATCCACGGAGCGGCAAATTATTTGTCCTCGAAAGGAATTTCCGTTAACTTTGGGGATTTTGCAAGCTTGGTTTTGAGCGATGGATTCGATCATTCCGAAAACGTCAGACGGGAAATTGCCAGAAAATATTATTCGGCAATTAACCAAAACACACAAGAAGGAGCAAAAAAGATATGAAATCCAAATTCATCCAGATTCATTTTTTGACCAGCTACCCCGCAGCTTTGCTTAATCGGGATGATGCCGGTTTTGCCAAACGTATTCCCTTCGGGGGGGTAACAAGAACCCGTATCTCGTCGCAATGCCAAAAACGCCATTGGCGATTATTTTCCGGTGATCACAGTCTTTCAAAGCTTGATGTCCCAGTCTCCATACGTTCCCGATATACGTTTGAAAGGTTCATTTATGAACCACTTGTAAAAGAAGGGGTTCCCCAAAAAATAGCACAGAGCGCAACCCAGGCAATTATTGCCGTTATTTTGGGAAAAAGTGAAAAAAAGGAAAAAATGGAAAAGGCGAAAAAGCTGAAAGCCCAAGAAGAAGTGGCAAATAACCCCAAAGAAGAAGTTGTTGAGCTGAAAACCCGCCAACTAACGGTATTGGGCCATCCAGAGGTTGACTATCTTTTGACTTTGGCCAGAGAACTCTACAAAGCTAACGCAGAACCCGAAAAATTTTTAAAAATTCTCAAGGAAAAATTGGCCAAGGATGGGGAAAAAAATCTCAAAGCACTTCGTCGGGCAGCCGGCCTTGATGCAGCTCTTTTTGGTCGAATGGTTACAAGTGATATTTTATCCCGGGGTGACGCTGCAGTTCATGTGGCTCACGCCTTTACCGTCCATTCTGAATCTTCCGAAACGGATTATTTTTCCGCAATGGATGATTTGCAGAAAAAAATGGAAGGAGAAGGTCTTGGGAGTGGTCATATTAACACCACTGAATTGAACAGTGGTTTATACTACGGGTATGTTGTGGTGGATGTCCCACTTTTGGTTTCAAACCTGGAGGGTTGTCTTCCCCGGGATTGGGAAAAAGCTGATCCTACCTTAGCTAGTTGCGTAGTCCAAAGCCTGATTCATCTGATTGCCACGGTATCTCCTGGTGCCAAGGTTGGTTCAACTGCACCTTATGGCTATGCCTCAATGGTGCTTACTGAGACTGGAAATATGCAACCGCGAAGTTTTGCAAATGCTTTCTTAAAGCCTGTTAAAGAAACTCCTGATCTATTAACAAATGCCTATGAAGCACTGAATCAGTATATTTGCGATCTGGATGCGATGTATGGTAACCCTCCAACTCGGAGATTAGCTGCTATTGGGATTACCAAGGAATTGGAAAATAATGTAGAAAAAGCGAAAAAGTTGACTCTGGTTGATTTAGCCAAAAATACTTCGGAGATGTCTTAATGTTTGATATTCTTCTATTACGCTTCGATGCTCCACTTATGAGTTTTGGTGGACAAATTGTGGATAATTTCGGAAAAATCCAGGAATATCCAGCACTTTCGCTAATGGCTGGTTTATTAGGGAATGCCTTAGGATTTGATCACCGAGAAGCGGAAAAACTAAATTCATTGCAAGAACGGCTGCGATACGCAGTTCGGCGTGATCGACCTGGTGTTCACATCACTGACTATCAGAGAGTAGATTTGGGTCAGAGCTCCCTTTCGGCAACTTCCTGGACAACTAGGGGGTTCATGGATGAGCGAGGGTCGGGCGAAGCAACATCTGGAACACATATTAGATACCGAGAATATATTGCGGATGCGGTTTATACAATTGCTTTGCGGGTTGAAAACTCAATGATATCGCCAACTTTGTTGGATTTGGAGAAAGGGTTAAAATCCCCGACACGTCCACTGTTTCTTGGGAGAAAATCATGTTTGCCTGCTGCTCCCATTTTTTTGGCACGAATTCAAGCAAATTCTTTGATTGAAGCTCTTGTTCAAATTCCAATTCCTTTTCGTTTCGGTTTTGATCAAGGGCAAAAAACTGCAACGATTTGGTTTTCTGAGGGCGAGGATTTTCGAGGGGAAAGTGAGCTTCTTCCAGTAACTGATGAACGTGATTGGTACAACCAAATCCATGTCGGACGAAGAATGATTCGACGTGGTGTTATTAATATAGAGGAGGTGAAAAAATCATGACTGAATCGATTTCATCTCTATTTCTTGTCAGTCTTCATCTGGATATTCGTAGGAGTTTTGCCGAAGCGGCGGAAAAACGGTTGCCGTTGCGAGAGTTGGACATAGGTTATCTAGTTCATTGTCATTTAAAAGATCTCTTTGGAGATTTAGCTCCAAAACCATTTTTTGTTCGAAAGCAGAGAGATGCATTTCTTAGGATTGTTGGTTATACAAATGTTCCAAAAGATGCTCTCAAGACTCACGCTGATCAATTTTCTCAAACCCGAACATTTTCCGCTTGTCGATGGGAAACTCTTGAAGATAAACAAATGCCCGCCATTTGGAAACCGGGAATGGTTGTCGGATTTGAGACATGTGTTTGTCCTACTCAGCGGATGGCAAATGATGGCTTGAATCATTCCAAAGGAGCGGAAGTAGATGTTTTTCTCGCACAATGTTGGAAAGCAGGAAGCCCAAATATTCCAATAGACAGGGAAATTGTTTATCGAGATTGGTTAAACAACCAATTTGAGCGTTTGGGAGGAAGCCGTTTAAAGAAAGCTGCTCTTGTTGGATTCCAAAGGGGACGGTTTTGCCGACGAACTCAGGGGGAACCTAGAAAAGCTCATCGAACTGAGAGACCGGAAGCATGGATGAAGGGACTTTTGGAGATTACAAATTCGGAGGGTTTTTTGTCACTTTTGAAGCGTGGAATTGGTCGACATCGGGCATTTGGGTTTGGAATGTTGCTACTTCGGCCAGCAAATTTAATATGTTGAAGGGAAGACTGGGTCTTGAAACTGCGCGTGTTCCACAAGCTGATCGTCATGGTTTGATCTGGCTCAAGCACGGAAAATTGTATGTGGTTGACGGAACCCTGAGATTCATGACAGCCGGGTCACCAGATTTACCCGCTGGCGACTATGCTTTGCCTTTCCAAATGCTTTCCGGGATATTGTTGCAACCTGGCACAACTGTCAGTCACGATGCTTTGAGGCTTTTGGCGAGGCACGGAACTGCCTTGATCGCTGTTGGAGAAGATGGTATACGGTTTTATGCTGAAATGCCTTTTGGATCAAATGATTCATCCGTGGCTCGGAAACAAGCCTACTTCTGGAGCGATGCTTCCGGCAAAAGAATAGAAGTTGCCCGCCGAATGTATTCCATGAGATTAAATGAAGTTCTCCCACATTCCGAAATTTCCGTTTTGAGGGGAATTGAAGGATCTCGTATGAAGGAAATGTATCAGCGATTGGCACAAAAATTTGGGATTGAGTGGAACGGAAGGAAATATAGTAGAGATGATCCTAATTCTGCTGATGAAGCAAATCAGGCGATAAATCATTCGGCAACCGCTGTCGAAGCCGGGGCCATGATAGCAGTTGCTTTGACCTCTACAATTCCCCAACTTGGTTTTATCCATGAGGATTCTTCGAATGCATTTTGTCTGGATATTGCTGATCTCCATAGGGATACTATTACCTTACCCGCGGCATTTGGAGGAGTTCAAGAAGCTAGAAAAACCGGCGAAAATCTTGAACGGGTTGTTCGTCGCCAAGTCGGCAAGATGTTCCGTACAAAAAAAATAATTCCAACTATGATTGACCAAATTAAAGATATCTTTTCAGATAATGAGGAATCCATAAAGATTCCCTCAGATACTAGCAAAGAGGAAACGAATATTCCTGCCTAGGGATGGTTTTCATGACTGTAATAGTTACTTGCAATGTTAGTCCAAGATTCCGGGGGTTTTTGGCCTCTTGTATGCTTGAAATTGCAGCAGGGGTTTATACCTCCCCTCGTATGAACAAAGGAATTAGGGATAGGGTTTGGGCTGTAATAGAAGCATGGTATTCAGAAGAGCTCGCTGGGTTTATAGTAATGACTTGGCAGGATAGTTCTCTCAAAGGAGGGCAAGAAATTAAAGCTCTTGGAACTCCCTCCCAGGAACTTTTTGAATATGATGAGTTGTTTTTAGTTCGAAAGGCTTTGTCAGAACCCCCGCCGGGGGATAAACGCTCATTGACAAATCAATGAATTTAGGTGAAAATATAGTTAGCGCAATTCTGTGGTTTTTATGCCACAGAGGTTCCTCCGCTCACGCGGAGATAGACCTGTGACGAAAAAGCATGTTTTTTATGCCGAAAAGGTTCCTCCGCTCACGCGGAGATAGACCTCAATCTGAGATAGGATAGGAAAAACATGAAACGGTTCCTCCGCTCACGCGGAGATAGACCCATCACCTTCCATTCCGGTTGCGCCGATGAATTGGTTCCTCCGCTCACGCGGAGATAGACCCTTCTCCCAACATAGCTAAATAGCGTCCCATGAGGTTCCTCCGCTCACGCGGAGATAGACCTATCGATATTATCCTTAATTTTGAAAAAGAACAGGTTCCTCCGCTCACGCGGAGATAGACCTCTAAGAGGGTGGGGCGACAAGATTGAAGATCAGGTTCCTCCGCTCACGCGGAGATAGACCTGTACCAACCCAAACTTTTTTGGTTTTATTGGCGGTTCCTCCGCTCACGCGGAGATAGACCTTTTCAACTTCTTTTCCAATTCTGATTTTAGAAGGTTCCTCCGCTCACGCGGAGATAGACCTTACTCCCTTGATTGCCTGGAGGCTATTTTCAAGGTTCCTCCGCTCACGCGGAGATAGACCCAGCGCAATTTTCGGCTAGGAAGCTCAGTCATTGGTTCCTCCGCTCACGCGGAGATAGACCTTTCTTCAAAGAAATTTTTAATCTGCTCGGTAGGGTTCCTCCGCTCACGCGGAGATAGACCTTCAGGATTTGTGTCTGTTCCTACGGATATAGTGGTTCCTCCGCTCACGCGGAGATAGACCTTTCGATTTTCAGAGCCATTGCGGATTTTCCTGGGTTCCTCCGCTCACGCGGAGATAGACCCCCGAGGAGCAAATCCAGGGGAATTAAATTGGTGGTTCCTCCGCTCACGCGGAGATAGACCTTAAAAAATTGGAAGAAAATCAATTTTCTTTTCGGTTCCTCCGCTCACGCGGAGATAGACCTTCCTTGCATCGCGAACGGAGAAAAAGACATGAGGTTCCTCCGCTCACGCGGAGATAGACCTCTATCTCTGGTACATAAACGCGCCGAGATACCGGTTCCTCCGCTCACGCGGAGATAGACCTGGTTCTATTTCGTTAAAGTCGCCTTTTTCCAGGGTTCCTCCGCTCACGCGGAGATAGACCCAATAAAATATCAATAAAAAATCATATCCAACTGGTTCCTCCGCTCACGCGGAGATAGACCTGCCGCAATGGACGTTTCCGAAGAAGCAGAAGTGGTTCCTCCGCTCACGCGGAGATAGACCTGGCAAAAGACCTAACAATTGCGACTCTGGGAGGGTTCCTCCGCTCACGCGGAGATAGACCTGCTCGGCCAAATAAGGCGGCATCGTCTTTAAAGGTTCCTCCGCTCACGCGGAGATAGACCCGCGTGCGAGTAGATGCTGCTACAAAATGGGAAGGTTCCTCCGCTCACGCGGAGATAGACCTTGTGGAGATCGTTGGCTCTGTAGTGAGCTTATGGTTCCTCCGCTCACGCGGAGATAGACCCTGGTTGTCAAGCGTGCCATCCTTAGATACCGTGGTTCCTCCGCTCACGCGGAGATAGACCTATTTGGAAGAAGTTAGGGATGTCTGCTACGGAGGTTCCTCCGCTCACGCGGAGATAGACCCTTGATAAAAGAGTCAGGTATCTCGAAGTCGAAGGTTCCTCCGCTCACGCGGAGATAGACCTTTTAAGGTAAGTTGTTTGTTCAAAAGATTTTGGGTTCCTCCGCTCACGCGGAGATAGACCCTATTCTTGATTTTATCGGAAGAGTGGAAAAAGGGTTCCTCCGCTCACGCGGAGATAGACCTCTCTCCGGACGAAAAAGAGCGAATCGGAAAAAGGTTCCTCCGCTCACGCGGAGATAGACCTTTCATTTTCCTCTGAACTTGGTTCCAATTCTGGGTTCCTCCGCTCACGCGGAGATAGACCTTTTCAACTTCTTTTCCAATTCTGATTTTAGAAGGTTCCTCCGCTCACGCGGAGATAGACCTGGTTCCGGTGCAACAACTTGAAGAATTGAAATGGTTCCTCCGCTCACGCGGAGATAGACCCAAAAAAATGATTGCTAATTTAGGGGAACAACAGGTTCCTCCGCTCACGCGGAGATAGACCTTATATTGGATTCTGTCTGTGTCTTGGTACTCGGGTTCCTCCGCTCACGCGGAGATAGACCGCTTCCAGGTTTGAAGCGAGAGCGTTGCAAAACGGTTCCTCCGCTCACGCGGAGATAGACCCGAAAGAATTGGAAAAGAATTAGGCATGGATCCGGTTCCTCCGCTCACGCGGAGATAGACCTTCGATTTTTTCAAGGCTGGGATGACTTTTTCAGGTTCCTCCGCTCACGCGGAGATAGACCTTGAGACAGTTAACAAGAAAATTGCGGAAGATTGGTTCCTCCGCTCACGCGGAGATAGACCCTTTTATTTTGCTGTCTGCATCAGAAACCGTTTGGTTCCTCCGCTCACGCGGAGATAGACCTTATATTGGATTCTGTCTGTGTCTTGGTACTCGGGTTCCTCCGCTCACGCGGAGATAGACCTCCGCAATGGCTCTGAAAATCGAAATTGAGACAGGTTCCTCCGCTCACGCGGAGATAGACCTGAAAAGGTAAAAGTTAAAGTTGCTCTTGCTTAGGTTCCTCCGCTCACGCGGAGATAGACCTGCGCGGTTCCAAGAGAAGCAATCGAAGGATTGGGTTCCTCCGCTCACGCGGAGATAGACCCTATTCTTGATTTTATCGGAAGAGTGGAAAAAGGGTTCCTCCGCTCACGCGGAGATAGACCCATTAGATTCAATCTCTTCAGTGGTTTTTCCCAGGTTCCTCCGCTCACGCGGAGATAGACCTTTTTGTTGATCGAATAAACATTAGATTTTCCAGGTTCCTCCGCTCACGCGGAGATAGACCTTGGACTCACCGGGTTTACGGATCTCGGGAGATGGTTCCTCCGCTCACGCGGAGATAGACCTTTAAAACTACTGAATATGAAATAAAAGCTAGGGGTTCCTCCGCTCACGCGGAGATAGACCCCCGGTCTTTCGAGAGATCTGGAAGCGGGGCAAGGTTCCTCCGCTCACGCGGAGATAGACCGCATTAGCCGGCAAACTTTCGGCTGGAGAAATGGGTTCCTCCGCTCACGCGGAGATAGACCCCCTCATGGAAATAGAAGCTGCTTGTACCACAAGGTTCCTCCGCTCACGCGGAGATAGACCTGCGATATTGTCAGACGGATTCAAAATCAATCTGGTTCCTCCGCTCACGCGGAGATAGACCTTTCGATTTTTGTTCTTCGATTGAGGTTGAGAGGGTTCCTCCGCTCACGCGGAGATAGACCTTCTTCAGCCATTCTTGTTATTGCGGGTGCAGGGGTTCCTCCGCTCACGCGGAGATAGACCCTTTTACCAGTAGCATTTGAAGCCTGCCAAAGCGGTTCCTCCGCTCACGCGGAGATAGACCTGGAAGTACAACCGAGTATACGATTTGATGCACGGTTCCTCCGCTCACGCGGAGATAGACCTTTTCTTTTTATAATGCTCGGCCAAATAAGGTGGGTTCCTCCGCTCACGCGGAGATAGACCTCGTTATGCTGGAAATAAAATACTTGGTAATTTGGTTCCTCCGCTCACGCGGAGATAGACCCTGGGTCTTCCGGTTCTATTCCGCTATGAGAAAGGTTCCTCCGCTCACGCGGAGATAGACCTTCCTGCGCTTTAATTTGGGCGTCCCGATAGAAGGTTCCTCCGCTCACGCGGAGATAGACCCAACGACAACGGGCAAGCCCCTGTTTCGATAGAGGTTCCTCCGCTCACGCGGAGATAGACCTTTGTTATTAATTCAGGCGAGCTTTGCTCTATTGGTTCCTCCGCTCACGCGGAGATAGACCTTTTGGAGAGGTGTTATCGGCCGAGTTATCTGGGGTTCCTCCGCTCACGCGGAGATAGACCTGATCCTAGATACCAAGACATTGATCAATGGCAGGTTCCTCCGCTCACGCGGAGATAGACCTTACCGTCAAAAGTTAATCCCTCGATTGTGACAGGTTCCTCCGCTCACGCGGAGATAGACCGTTGCATTGGTGGCTCAGACGTGGGCGCTATACGGTTCCTCCGCTCACGCGGAGATAGACCTTAGACCAATTAGCGGAAGCGGACAGGAAGGGAGGTTCCTCCGCTCACGCGGAGATAGACCTTTTCTTTATTTTCACCGTCCGCTCATTCATATGGTTCCTCCGCTCACGTGCATATTCTGGAAGAATCCGGCCACCGAATCTGATTTTATCCGGCCAGTGATTCTGATTTAAAGCGGTCACTGATTCTGGAGAAATCCGGTCACTTTTTTGAATTTTCCAGAATCAGTGACCGGATTACCAGAATCGGTGGCCGGAATGACCAGAATCCTTTCCTGAAGCGAAAATCGACATACTTAATTTTGTGGAATAAAAATTCTCCATCTTCTTTAGGAGAATTGAAATGTCCAGAAAGAATATTGGTATGCGAAAAATCAAAGAAGTTTTCAGGTTAAAATTCGAGTGCAATTTAAGCAATCGGAGTATTGAAAAATCCTGTGGTGTTGGCAGAACTTGCATTAAGGATTACTTAGACCGTGCTGAAGTTCTTGGTCTTTCAGAATGGGAACAAATTCGCAAAATTTCTGATTATGAACTTGAAAAGCGGCTTTTCCCAGAAAAGAATAGTTTGCCTTTTCGGGGGGTTCCTGATTGGAATGAGCTTTTTCTGGAAAAGAAAAAGCCCGGTGTAACTCTAAAATTATTGTGGGAAGAATACCGTGTTAAAAACCCCGAAGGTCTTTGTTATAGCCATTTCTGTGAGCTTTATAATCAAAATGCCCGCCACAATGATATCAGAATGCGCTTTGATCACAAATTTGGAGACAAGCTTTTTGTCGATTACAGCGGGAAAAAGCCAGAAATTATTGATCCGGTAACCGGCGAAGTTCGCAGTGTGGAGTTGTTTGTTGCTGTCCTTGGTGCAAGTAATTATACTTTTGCTGAAGCAACTCTTTCCCAAAGCCTTCCTGATTGGATTGGGTCGCATGTCAGAGCTCTGAACTTTTTTGGAGGTTGCCCTGCTTGTATTGTTCCTGACAATCTTCGAAGCGGTGTATCAAAAGCTTTGTATTATGATCCTGAGATTAACCCTACTTATGCTGATTTTGCTCAACATTATCAAGTCACAATCCTTCCGGCTCGCGCGAAAAAACCAAGAGATAAGGCGAAGGTTGAAAACGGGGTTCTAATTGTCCAACGATGGATATTAGCCGCGCTAAGAAATCAAAGATTCTTCTCTTTGGCTGAACTCAATCAAGCAATAAAAAAGCTGCTATTTCTTTTAAATGAGCGGCCTTTTAAAAAATTGCCGGGTTGCAGGCAGTCCATGTTCGATGAAATGGAAAAGCCTCTTTTAAAGCCTTTACCGGCATACTCTTACGAATATGCTGAGTGGAAAAAAGCTACTGTCAGCTTTGATTACCATGTGGAATACCTGAATCATTACTATAGTGTTCATTACAAATACGTTAAACAAGAAGTAATGATCAGAGCCACCAGTTGTAAATTTCCGCACCTAAATCTCATTTTTTGAGCCTAAATTCTCACGATCTTTTACCTGTCATATAAAGTGGTAGGTATTACAACGCGAGAATATTCCTCACAACCGGAACCGCCAATGCCTT
>JADFXM010000032.1 GCA_015233565.1 Candidatus Rifleibacteriota bacterium | reverse complement strand
CGGAGTCCAAACTCTAGCTTCGGCTTCGATTCAACTTACCTCAATTTCGGAGCAGATGAGAAAAGGAACGACGGGAGTTGCCGCGAAAGCTGGTGCGGTAGCATCATCATCAGAACAGATGAGTATGAATTCTTCATCCGTTGCCACAAGTATGACACAGACCGCAATTAATCTGAATTCAGTTGCCGCGTCCACAGAAGAAATGACTGCCACCATCGCAGAAATTGCCGGAAAATCGGAAGAAGCCAGGGGAATCACAAAACAAGCGGTTACACAAGCGACCGATGTTTCTAAAATGATGAAAAACCTTGGGACCATGGCCCAGGAAATTGGAAAATTCACCGAAACAATTACCAGTATTTCTGCTCAGACAAATATGCTTGCCTTGAATGCAACTATCGAAGCAGCCCGAGCTGGAGCAGCCGGTAAAGGATTTGCCGTCGTCGCAAATGAAATTAAAGAACTCGCAAAACAAGCTGCAGCCGCCACTGAGGATATAAAAACACGAATTTCCAATATCCAGACTTCAACCGATGGCGCCATTGGAAACATTGAAAAGATTTCCGAAGTTATAAATGACGTGAGCGAAATTGTTTCAACTATCGCAACTGCAGTAGAAGAGCAATCGACTACAACCCAGGAAGTAGCAAAGAATATTGCTCAGGCATCAAGCGGAGTTGACGAAACAAACACACGCGTAGCAGAAACATCAGCCGGGGCAAAAACAATCGCAAAAGACATTTCAGGGGTTAGCGAAGCAACGAGTCAACTTGAAGTGGCCAGTAATCAGATTACTGAAAGTGCAAGAGACTTGTCCAAGTTGTCTGAGCAGCTCAAAAACATGGTTTCCCAATTCAAGGTATGAAAAACATGGAACCCCAAGTTCAGGAATGTCTCAAATTAATTGCGACTTTTTTCATTAATGATTGTCTTTACGGCATTGACACACAAAGGCTTCAGGAAGTAGTCAGAATATCTGAAATAACTCCCGTACATCATTCTCCGGAATATGTTCTTGGAGTAATGAACCTGCGCGGAAGAATTGTCACGGTAATTGATCTTGGCTGCAAGCTTCTTCTGAAAAAGCTTACAGTTGCAAACTACTTTCAGACTCTCCTGTTCTATGCATCTCTTTACTTGAGCTCTGAAAAAATCTGAATCATCCGCGAGCAGAATAAGCGGTGTTTTGTCTGGATCAAACTGCATTTCCGGTCTTTTTCATGGGAGCAGGAATACGTTGGATTACTCGTTGACAAAGTTGAAGACGTCGTTCCTATGGAAGATGACCTTCTCAGACCACCACCAGAAAATGTTTCGCGGGAACAAGCAGCTATGTTCAAGGGTGTCTTTCGAACTGGAGAGAAACTCGTGACTCTTCTTGATCTGGATACAACATTGCACCTGAATAGATCTGCTCAATAATCTGGAAATTGAGAAACAAGCAGAACACGCAAATTTAATTTCTTTGAGTTTTACTGAAAATCACGCTGTCTCTTTTATCCTAACTTGTACACTGTTTATCCATGGTAATTTTCACTTCAATCGCTTGACAATCATTTTTTCGTAGTTTAAGTTATCGTCCTAGAAAATATTTGAATAAAAGTTCAATTTGAAAATTGAATGCGAGAAAGGGAATCCACCAATGGTCCATTCCAAAATCTACATGGAAAATCAAACCGTTACTGTCTTATTAGAAAAAGACTTAACCCTTGAAGTTGTAGGCCAGATTCGAGATGAATTAAAAAAGTATTTCAGCACTGATGTTAAAAAAATGGTTATAGACATGGAAGGTTGCAAGATGATCGATTCCCATGGAATTGCGCTTCTTATGACAGCTTCAAATTCGATGAAATCGATAGACGGAAAACTTGTTTTAAGAAACCAATCAGCGCCTGTTGCTGAAATTTTTAATACTTTACAACTCTACCCCAAATTTTTGATTGAAAACACCCCCCAAAGCACCTGATCATAATTTAAAGTGGTCCTAAGTTTCTCTTAAAGCAGTTGCCTTCCAAGACATGGTTTTCAACAGCGCAAACAATTCCTTTTGTTGCCCTAGTTAGAAATGAAGTAATAAGTATTTTGTTGGGTCGACTTTGCAATTTACGATGAAATATTCGGGAGATAAATATGGAGTTTGACATCGATAGAGATCTTCTTTTGAAGGAATTCATCGCTGAATCGAGGGAACAGCTGAATGACCTTGAAAATGATTTGCTTCAAATCGAAGAAGCTGGTGCAGAAATCAACGAAAAACTTGTTAACAAAGTTTTTAGAGCCGCGCATTCCATTAAAGGTGCCAGTAGTTTATTTGATTTTAAAAAAATGCAGGAACTTGCACACAAAAGTGAGACAGTGCTTGATTTAATCAGATCAAGAGTTTTAGTACCAAATCCGCCAGTAGTCAGTGCACTTTTAAAAGCATTTGACAAACTTCGGGAAATGATTGATAACACTGCGACTTGCGAAGAGGTATTTATTGCAGATCAATTGTCCGAATTAATTGAAATTTCCTCTCCTTTCCTTGGCAAAAAAAATCCAAACTCAAAGCACCCAATCGTAAAACTTCCGAAATCATCATTTGTAAAGCTCTCTGATTCCGACTTTGCCTCTGTACGAAGAAACAAAAATCACTTATATTTTGCTGAATACAACATCCTTACAGACATTGATTTTGAGAACAAAAACCTGCTTGATTTAGTCAAACTTTTCACCGGATTTGGGCGGATTGTAGATGTTGAGATCGATTTTGCATCTGCAGGCACCCTGAATTCGGAACCGCCCAAGTCAATACCGATGCAGATTTTGTTTTCCACCGATATAGACCCTTCTCAAATATGTCTTGTTCTAGAAATTCCCGAAGAAAAAATTACTTTATTGTATGACCCTACGAGTGAACAAAAGTCTTCTCCGGCAATTTCAACCCCCGAGGCCACAAAAATTGGTCTCCTCGCAAATCAGGAAGAGAATGATGCATTGCCACAACCTAAATCTGAAGTTCTTTCAACATCACCTGAAACATCAAAAGCTCATGAAATAAGTAATTTAAAGCCCCAATCAACTGTAAAAGATAATAAAAAGAAGGACCCAGGAAAAATACTCTCCCAGGAGAAAACACAAGCAGAGTCAACTTTGCGGGTGGGCGTTGACCTCTTAGAGAGCCTTGTAAACTTAGCCGGAGAACTGGTACTCAGCCGAAATCAACTACGTGAAGCTATAGCGGTTAATAACCCCAAAGGAGTTGTCGCAGGCAGCCAGCGAATAAATCTTGTCACCACTGAACTACAGGAAGCAATCATGCGGACACGCATGCAACCCATTGGAGGAGTTTTCAACAAGTTCCCGCGACTGGTACATGACCTTTCAAAAGAGTTGAAGAAGGAAATTCAACTTCAAATTGACGGAAAAGAAGTGGAAATGGACAAAACTCTGGTTGAAGGACTCAGTGATCCATTGACTCATATGGTCCGAAACGCTTGTGATCACGGAATTGAAACCCCCGAGGAACGTCAAAAATCAGGGAAGAATCCCTCCGGTACAATTAAATTAAAAGCTTGTCATGAAGCAGGCCAGGTTATTATCGAACTTTCGGATGACGGGAAAGGTATTGATCCTGAAAAAGTGGCGTTTAGTGCTTTGAAAAATGGGCTGATTAGCACGGAAAAGCTTCAATCAATGTCAGAAAAAGAAAAAATGTTTTTGATATTTCTCCCAGGTCTTTCAACAGCTGAAAAGGTCTCAGATGTTTCAGGCCGTGGAGTTGGAATGGATGTCGTAAAAACCAATCTCGACCGCCTTGGGGGAAAAATCGAAATCGAATCAGCAATTGGCCACGGTTCACTTTTCAGAATAAAGCTGCCTTTAACACTGGCTATCATACCTTCACTAATTTTTTCGGCAGGTGATGAACGTTTTGCCATTCCTCAGATAGATGTGATTGAATTGTTGCGAATTCCAGTCTCACAGATCAGCAAACGAATCGAACTCATAGGTAATGCTGAAGTATTGAATCTTCGCGGGAAACTTATGCCAATCATTTATTTTTCCCAAATGCTGGGAGTACAAGCAACTTATTTTGATAAAAAGGCAAAGAAAACATTATTTAGCAGACGACAGCGTGTTGCAGACCGTCGTTCCAGAAAAAGGTTCAATTCATCGGCGTCACACCCAATAATTTCTGACACGGCGCAAAAACTCCAATCAGAATTTCCGCCCCGTTCAAGATCGGAAAGGCGATATCATTCGGCAGGAGATTTGAACGTAATTGTAATATCAGCTGGAGCATTTCAATATGGACTTGTAGTCGATAAATTGTACAATACTGAAGAAATTGTTGTTAAGCCACTTGGGCGCCATCTAAAGGAGCTCCAGGAATATTCCGGTGCTACGATCATGGGGGATGGGAAAGTAGCGCTTATAATTGACAGCTCTGGGCTTGCCAATAAAACAAATCTTGCGGCAATAACCGAAGTCAACACTTCGACAATTTTAGAGGCAACCTTGCGAGAAAAATTTCGGGATACGCATTTATTTTTAACTTTTCACAATTCTTCCAAGGAAAAATGCGCTGTCCCGCTTGAGATGGTTCTGCGAGTTGAGAGAATCAAGGAATCGCAGATAGAATATGTTGGTGGGCGTCGAACAATACAGTATCGAGGTAGCTCTCTCCCTCTGATTGCTTTATCTGATGTAGCAAATGTTGAAAAAATTTCAACAGATAGAGGGCAGGCCGTTATCGTATCAAATGTTGCTGGGCGTGAAATAGGACTACTTGCGGGAATGCCAGTCGATGTTCTGGAAACAAAAGTAGACATTGATCAATCGACACTTCAGCAGAAGGGAATTGCCGGGTCAGCAATAATAAAGGAAAAAACTGTTTTAATGATAGACTTATACGAACTGGTACAATGCGCCTACCCGGAATGGATCCACCAAAGAAAAAGACCGGAAATGCAGTTTGATCCAGACAAAACACCGCTTATTCTGCTCGCGGATGATTCAGATTTTTTCAGAGCTCAAGTAAAGAGATGCATAGAACAGGAGAGTCTGAAAGTAATTGAAGCTCGAAATGGGGAAATTGCCTGGCAGCTGCTTCAAAAACACGCAGATAATGTTAAAGTTGTCGTAACGGATATTGACATGCCAGAAATGACAGGCATTGAACTTGCCAGAGCAATTCGGTCAGACCCAAGATTCACAGCTCTTCCGATAATAGCACTTACTTCCCTTTCAGATTCCGAAAACATTGAGAGCGGGAAAATTGCAGGAATAAGCGATTATCAAATTAAACTTGACCGAGACCGTTTTCTGGAAAGCCTTTACCATTTTCTTGGTGAAACCTGCCCCTAGGGGTTGGTTTAAATTGGTATGGAAAGTTTCAAATCAAAAAATCATGATTCGCATACTTCCAAGATTTGCAAAAAAAAAATTCGCACTTGATTTGAGGCTGTATTTTGAATATTGACCACGCCGTTTTAATAGTTGTACGTTTCTAAAAAAGAGGGAAAATATGAGAAACTTTTCGATCAAATCAAAACTTTTGTTACTTGGTGTTGGCTCGGTCTTTTTTGTAGCCCTGGTAATTGGCTATTTAGGATATCGAGAGTTGAATGTTTTTGGTTTAGAAGCCATTTCTTTAGCAGAAAAAGGCTTTGAAAAAAACATACTTGACGATTTAGATCGTGGAGTAAATCAAGGCGAGAAAGTTGTACAGCAACTGATTGATCAATGCAAAACAAAAACCAAGGAGCTATCGTTTTCTCAGAATATTAAGGCATACCTATCCACTTTTTCCGGGAAAAATAAAAAAGTCAACGAGCTAGTGAGAAATGAATTCAGAGGTATTTTAGAGTGGATTTATAAAAACTGTGAAAACCACCGATTGGTTCTGGAAGCCACTTTAAAGAAAAACCTGCAAACAGCCCATTATGTTTGTTTTAATCTTCATGGAGGTCTTGTGCAAACCGAGGCCACACAAACGTGGGAGGTATCAATACCTGGAAAAGGGGCTAAAGAATCATATTCCTTAAATGTATTTTCCCCTCAGAAAGATTCAAAACATCCAATTCTGGCTAACTTTGACCCGAAGATTCCAACTCCGTTGGTTGATGAAATTTCCAGTTTAACCGGTGTCTCTTCAACAATTTTTCAACGCCTGAACGATAGAGGTGATATGCTAAGAGTTGCTACTACTGTCATTGGGAAAGACGGAAATAGAGCTATCGGTACAACTATTTTTGCCCGGGATGAAAATGGAGTTCCGAATCCTGTTTTAAAGAACATTCTAGAGCGGCAGAATTATGTCGGTAGAGCTTTTGTTGTTAATTCATGGAAATCTACGGCTTATGAACCCCTCTATTCTCCCGATGGAAAAGTAAACGGGATGCTTTTTGTCGGAATACCGGAAAAGGATTTTACAAAAACCATTATTGAATCAATAATAAAGAGCAGCTTTGGAAAAAGCGGACGAGCTTTTATTTTGGATTCAACCGGTTCATTAGTTGCAGAACGTGAAGAAAATGCAGAATCACATGAAAATCCAAATTCGGTTTTAATTCCGGAGAATGTTAAATCCGAGCTTTTGAAGAGAAAAAGTGATGGAAAAATTGACTTTATTGAATTTACCAGAAATGAAGAATCAAGATTTTTATTTTTCACTTATTTTCAGGCCTGGGATTGGATAATTTGTTTTGACGGAAAACAGACCGAAATGTCTGCAAATTGGGTAGATGCTTATTTCAAAGGCATTGAATCTGATATGCTGGAAATGGCCAACAATTGGATAGTTAAAGTTGATGGGCTGGAAAAGCCGATGTTTTCACGAATTCGGCTAATCGACCTGGATGGCACAGAATTAATCGTAATTAAAGACGGGAAAAAATCTGAAGAACTCGTGAATCTTAAAAAAGACAACTGGTACATTGATGCTTCAGAATTTTTAAAAGAGGGGACTACCTATATTTCACGAGTCCAACTTGCTGATCAGGAAGGGCAGGTAGAATTAAGAATAGCAACTCCAGTAATGGACGATGACGGAAAATGGCGGGCAACAGTTGTAACAAATATTAACTGGCAACTAGCCTGGGATCTTCTCAAATCCATTGTTTTCGGAAAAACGGGATACATTTATATTGTCAACGAAAACGGTCAATTAATATCACATCCCAAATACAAACTTTCTGATAATGTTAATTTAACTGACCCCAAATATGGAACCCTTGCCGATATCGTAAAAAATAAAATGATGAAGGGTGCCTCAGGCCAAGAGCAATATAATTTTGAGAGCCTGGACAAATATGTCTTTTTCCAACCAATGCAAATAGGGAGTTTTTCCTATTCGATTGCTGGGACCTGTCCGAAAGATGAATTCTTTGAAATGGCCACAAAAATTAAAAACAGCAGTATTTATGCTATGGGTAGTTCAACCAAAATATTATTCGGTGGGGGAATTTTTTGTTTAATTCTTGCAATACTCCTTTCAACATTGATTACCTCCAATATTGTATCTACCTTAAAAATTCTTAACAATGAAATAATGAAAATAAATGGAGCTGTTGAAAAAGGAGAGCTAGAAGTTAGGGGAGATGTTGACAGCCTCCACTTTGAGTTCCAACCTCTGATGACCGGTGTAAATAAAACCATTGATTCTATTGTTAAGCCTTTAAATGTGGCTGCCGAGTATGTTGATCACATTTCGAAAGGAGATATTCCCGAGAAAATCACGGAAGTCTACCAGGGAAATTTCAATACAATAAAAAACAACTTAAACCTGCTTATTGATTCAACGAATTTGGTTACAAAAGCCGCGCAAGAAATTTCAAGGGGCAACATCTCAATTAAAATACAGCCGCGCTCTGAAAAAGATGATTTAATGAAGGCTCTGAATTTGCTAATTGATTCGATGTATTCAATAACAAAAACTGCACAGGAAATTGCTAAAGGCAATCTGACGATTGAAATCACACAACGCTCTGAAAAGGATGATCTGATGAAAGCTTTAGCAATTATGGCACAATCTCTTTCAAGAATGCTAAAGGAAATCACGTCCGGAGTCCAAACTCTAGCCTCGGCTTCGATTCAACTTACCTCAATTTCGGAGCAGATGAGAAAAGGAACGGCGGAAGTTGCCGCAAAAGCTGGTGCGGTAGCATCATCATCAGAACAGATGAGTATGAATTCTTCATCCGTTGCCACAAGTATGACACAGACGGCAGTGAATCTGAATTCGGTTGCCGCTGCCACTGAAGAAATGACAGCCACCATAGCAGAAATAGCAGGAAAATCGGAAGACGGCAGAGGAATCACAAAGCAAGCGGTTACGCAAGCGACCGATGTCTCTAAAATGATGAAAAACCTTGGGAATATGGCCCAGGAAATTGGAAAATTCACCGAAACAATAACCAGTATTTCAGCCCAAACAAATATGCTTGCTTTGAATGCAACAATCGAAGCAGCTCGAGCTGGAGCAGCCGGCAAAGGATTTGCCGTCGTCGCAAATGAAATTAAAGAACTCGCAAAACAAGCTGCAGCCGCCACTGAGGATATAAAAACACGAATTTCCAATATCCAGACTTCAACCGATGGCGCCATTGAAAACATTGAAAGGATTTCCGAAGTTATAAATGACGTGAGCGAAATTGTTTCAACTATTGCAACTGCAGTAGAGGAGCAATCGACCACAACCCAGGAAGTAGCAAAGAATATTGCTCAGGCATCAAACGGAGTTGACGAAACAAACACACGCGTAGCGGAAACATCAGCCGGGGCAAAAACAATCGCAAAAGACATCTCAGGGGTTAGCGAAGCAACGAGCCAACTTGAAGTTGCCAGTAATCAGATTACTGAAAGTGCAAGAGACTTGTCCAGGTTGTCAGAGCAACTCAAAAACATGGTTTCCCAATTCAAGGTTTGAAAAACATGGAACCCCAAGTTCAGGAATATCTCAAATTAATTGCGACTTTTTTCATTAATGATTGTCTTTACGGCATTGACACACAAAGGCTTCAGGAAGTAGTCAGAATATCTGAAATAACTCCCGTACATCATTCTCCGGAGTACGTTCTGGGAGTAATGAACCTCCGCGGAAGAATTGTCACGGTAATTGATCTTGGCTGCAAGCTTCTTCTGAAAAAGCTTACAGTTGAAACCTTCTCCCGGGTCTTCATTGTTTCATGGGAACAAGAATACGTTGGATTACTAGTTGACAAAATTGAAGACGTCGTTCCTATGGAAGAGGACCTTCTCAGACCACCACCAGAAAATGTTTCGCGGGAACAAGCAGCTATGTTCAGGGGTGTCTTTCGAACAGGAGAGAAACTCGTGACTCTTCTTGATCTGGATACAACATTGCATCTGAATAGGTCTTCCCAATAATCTGGAAATAGAGAAACAAGGAAAACGCGCAAATATAATTTCTTTGAGTTTTACGGCAAAAAAATAACAAAATTTTGCTTTCGGAAAAGTGTTGGATATTTGCTAATGCCAAGTCCTATCAACTTGACACAATTTATTTTGTCTATTTTCCAAAAAAACTCTTTGAAAAAAGAAAGTAATATGCTATCTTAATTAAGATATTTGTATCTTTAGCAACAAGCCGGCTTTCAGCCGGCTTGTTGCTGTCAAAGCAAAAAGAAGGAAAAACATTTTGACTATTCATGTCCTGGTTGTAGATGATAGCATAGTATTTCGGAAGCTGGTCAGTGAGGTTCTTTCCCAAATAAAAGGAATTGAAGTCATCGGCGTTGCCGGCGGAGGCAAAACAGCGATTGAAAAAATCAAAAACCTGAAACCTGATCTAATCACTCTGGATATTGAAATGCCTGATTTTAACGGCTTTCAGGTCATTGAAGAAATTAACCGCCTGGGAATTAAAACAGATATTATTATGGTAAGTTCATTAAATTCCCGTGCCAGCAAACTGACAATGAAAGCCCTTGAAATGGGAGCGTTTGACTTTGTTCTAAAACCTTCAAAGAGAACTTTCGAGGAAAACAAAAAAGAGCTCCTGCATGAACTCGAAAAAGTAATTACCGTATATCAGCGCCGGCGCGAAATTAAAGAAATTTTTTCTTCCCAAAAAAACATTATAGCCCTTAGGAAGAAAACCCCTATTTCAGAAGCAAAACCGCTCGAAGAAAAAGAAAAAAAACTTGGACTTTCTGAAAAAGAACCAGAAGAAAAAGTTAGGAACCTCTTCAAACCACGAATGGTTTTGATAGGAGTTTCTACTGGAGGGCCCAAAGCACTGTCAGACCTACTCCCTCATCTCCCCAATAATTTGGGAGTCCCGGTTTTTATTGTACAGCACATGCCTCCGCTATTTACTAAATCACTCGCGGAAAATCTGAATGAAAAATGTGCTATCTCTGTGAAGGAAGCTGAAAATGCAGAAGAAGCCCAACCAAATACAGCCTACCTTGCCCCCGGGGGAAAGCAAATGAAATTGGTTTCCACATCAAAGGGAGGGATTGGAATTCTGATCAACGATGACCCACCCGAGAGAAACTGTAAACCTTCAGCAAATTATCTTTTCAGATCAGCAGCAAGTGAATTTCCTGGAAAATCTGTAGTGGTCATTCTCACCGGAATGGGCGACGACGGAACACTTGGACTAAAGCTTTTGAAACGCTACACCTGCAATGCGATAGCACAAAACGAAGAAACCTGCGTTGTTTTTGGAATGCCCAAAGCCGCTATTGAAACAGGACTTATCAACTCAGTTCTTCCCCTTGAAAAAATCCCTCAGGCAATTCTTGCCGCTCTGGGAAAACAAAAAGAGCAAACAAGCTAAAATACTTAAAAATTCTGGCATTTTCACAAATTTTAGGCAAATATTCAGCTTGAACATCTCTGGAAATGGCATTATTCTTTATCAAATCAATTCAGGGAAAAATTAATGAAAAAAATGAGCTGTAGCATAATAATCGGTCTTTTAATTTGCTTACTCGGAATGCCTGGCTGTGGCGACAAAGTCGTTGAAAAGAAACCCATTAAAATCGCCATAAATGTCTGGCCAGGATACGCCCATGTCTTCCTTGCCCAGGAAAAGGGTTTGTTTAAGAAGAACAACGTTGATGTTGAATTGGTCTTAAAAAAATCCACCCCTGAATCTTTAGAAATGTTTACCAATGGTGATGCTGATGCTTGTTTTGACGTTTTTGCAAATCTAATTTCGTTAAACTCGAAAGGAATTCGTGCCAAAGTCGTTTATATAACAGATTATTCAATTTCCGGAGACGTCATAATTGGCCGCCCTGAAATTAATTCAGTATCAGAACTTGGCGGAAAAGCAGTCGCGATTGAAGGGTTTAATACCTTTTCACATATTTTTGTACTGGGTTCTCTAATAAAAGCAGGAGTGAAAGAAGCCCAGGTAAAATTTGAAAATATTCCTGCACATGATGTTTTAAAAGCCCTGGAAGAAAAGAGGATTGATGCAGGCCACACATGGGAACCAGAAAAATCCCAAGCCCTGAAAAAGGGTTATAAGATTCTCGCACAGGCTGGCGATAATCCTGGAATAATCACTGACGTCCTGTTTTTTTCCAATAAAGCAATCAAGGAGAGATCTGAGGAAATTCAGGCAATAGTTAAATCGCTTTTTGAAGCCCAGGATGAGCTGACAAAAAATAAAGATGAGTCACTCAAGATAATGGCATCGAAAATGGAGATGACCGTAGAAGAAATGGCCTCTGGACTCGAAGGCGCTAAAATAACAGGCTTGCAGGAAAATCGGGAAATGATGGCAAAAACGACGTCTTCAACACCAAATAAACCTTCTCTTTTTTCCACTGGCCCGATGATCATTGACTTTTATCTTAAGCGAGGGCAACTTTCCAAAATCCTGGAAATAGAAGAATTTGTGGAACCCAAATTCCTAAAAGACTTGGACAATAAATGAAATTCCTTAGTAAGTTCGCCATTTCCTTGATTGCTACCGGGTTATTTTTTGCCGCTGGAATTGCTTACCTTACCTGGACTTCCAACGCAGAAACTCTGGAGACTCTGGCCAAAAGTGAACTGCGAACTTTAGGAATGAATTCTTTGTATGATTTAGATCGGAACTTTTTGGAAAGAACTGGAGATATCAAAACCCTTATGACTGACCCAGTTCTTACTTCAAGGGTTTCCACTCCTCTCCAAATAACAGACAGATTATTATTGTACAGGAACAATTATAAAACCTATTATTCTATTTCTTACTTCGATTTGAATTTGTTCAGAATAGCAGATACAGCAGGCTCAGGGTTAGGAACTCAATCAGTCTTAACCAAGGAATTTGAAATTCCACTTCAAGGAAAAATGTGCCTTGCCGCTGAAACAAGACAAGCCAAAAGATTGAATGCGCCAATGATTTATTTTTCCGGACTTGTTAAAGACCAGTCTGATAAGCCTTTTGGTATCGTAGTAACCAGAGTTGGAGTTGAAAAACTTAAAGAGATTTTGCAGAATTCCGATTTAAAATCCGAAACTGAGGAAGCAATGCTCATGGATTTGGTAAATAAAGATGGGCTGCTGATTTATTCCAATCATAATCACAAAGGAATATTAAAAGAAACTCCCCCCGAATGGGAACTACTAAAAAACCGGGGTCTTGAAACATCAGGATTCATTGATAACCATGCTGATCCGGGGGAAGAAAACTCCATACTATTTTTCTGTCACGAACCGGGCTATCTCGATTTTCCAGGCAACGACTGGACATTGTTCATCCACATGCCAACCCGCATTGTATTTGCTCCAATCGTTTCGTTAAGGAACAAATGGCTATTTATTGGAATACCAGGCATTTCACTGGCCATTTTTTTTGTAATACTTTTTTCCATATTGCTTTCTAAACCTCTATCAGAACTAAGAAATGCCGTAATCGAGGTCGGCCAGGGAAATTTCCAGGCGAGAGTCAAGGTTAAAGCCTCTGATGAAATCGGAGAACTCGCAAATTCCTTCAACCAAATGATCGACAATCTTCAAAAATCAACCACTTCCATTTCGAATCTTGAAAAGGAAATTACAGCCCGCGAAATCCTCTCACTACAAGTTAACGAACAGGCTGGAATGTTAAAAGAAGCAAATCTCCGATTAGAGCATTCTCTTTCCAAAGAAAAGGAATTGAAGGAAAAAGCGGAATGCGCGAGTGTAGCCAAAAGCCAGTTTCTTGCAAACATGAGCCATGAAATTCGCACTCCCATGAACGCCATCATTGGAATGAGTCATCTTGCCATCAAATCCGAAACCAATCCAAAACAGAAAGATTACTTGGAGAAAATTCTTTTTTCAGGAAATTCCTTATTGACCATAATTAATGACATTCTGGATTTTTCCAAAATTGAAGCCGGAAAATTGGAACTCGAATCAGTCGAATTCCTGCTCGATGAAGTCCTCGACGGGGTTGCCAACATAATAGGATTCCAAGCCAGTCAGAAAGGTCTGGAAATCTTATTCGATCTTGAACCTTGCCTCCCGCTTCAAATCAAAGGGGACCCACTCCGACTGGGACAAATTTTAATTAACCTGGTCACCAATGCAATAAAATTTACTAAATCAGGAGAGGTAATAATCTCTGTTCGATCCCTCAAGGATAACGTGGAAGAGGGCCTGATAACTCTGCAATTCTGCGTCAAGGACTCCGGAATCGGAATGACCCAGGAGCAGGTTTCCCAACTTTTCAAATCTTTCACTCAAGTTGATAGCTCCACTACCAGAAAATTTGGTGGAACCGGCCTTGGATTAGCTATTACCAAAGCTTTGGTTGAAAAAATGGGTGGAAAAATAGAAGTTGAGAGCGTTCCCGAGAAGGGAAGCAGATTTATTTTTACCAGCAATTTTTCCTATCAAGCCAGAAAAACTCATCCTGTCGAAAAATTTTCCACAAACCTTCAAGGAATGCACGTGTTAGTCGTAGATGATAACAAAAGTTGCTGTGAAATTTTAAAATCACAACTGGAATCATTTTCGCTGAAAGTACAAACCGCAACAAGTGGTACAGAGGCAATAGAAGAATTTAAAAGAGTTATGCATTCTCCGGCAGAGGATCCATACAAACTGATCCTGATGGATTGGAATATGCCAAAGTTAAATGGTTTTGAGACGACAAAACTTATTAAAGAGGAAATCGTCTCTTCAGAGCCTCCCCGTGTTGTAATGGTAACGGCTTTTGGAAATGATGAAATAGTAAAGGATTTGAATCAATCAAAGGTGGATGCAATTCTTCTGAAACCGGTAAGACCTTCAACTTTACTGGATGTAATAATGACTCTCTTCGGAGAAGAAGTTTCATCCAAGTCAAAATCAGCTTTACATAGCGATTTCAAAGGGATTGAAAATTATTTTTATGGAAGAAGAGCGCTGGTGGTTGAAGATAATAAAATTAACCAGGAAGTGGCTCGAGGATTTCTAGAAGGGGTCGGAATGCAGATTGAAGTTGCAGAAAATGGTTTGGAAGCAGTAACCAAGTGCCGAAACAAGGTTGTACAATTTGATATTGTTTTCATGGATCTTCAAATGCCGGTAATGGACGGGCACGAAGCAACAAAAATAATAAAATCCAATTTTCCCCAACTTCCAATTGTTGCCATGACGGCACATGCTTTCCAGGAAGAGCGTGAAAAATGCGTGGAAATTGGAATGGACGATTATCTTTCGAAGCCCATCATCCCCAAAAGCCTTTTTAAAGTTTTGAATAAATGGGTTGAACCTGGTAATGAAATCTCAGGGGAAATGCAGCCAAGGCTTTCAGAGGGCCAACCTATTCCAGGCAAAATCGGATTTTCATCTATTCTGAATGTAATTGACCTTGAAGAAGCCTTAAGCCGGGTGAGAGGCGACACACAACTATTCAGGAAAATATTGCTGGAATACCGGAAAAGTTATGGAGGCACAACCCAAAACCTTCAAAACCTGCTTGAAAAAAATGATTTTGCTGAAGCATTGAGAATTTTACATTCTTTTAAGGGAATAACCGGGAATATCTCAGCCACAGCAGTTTTTCAAACAATAAACGAACTTGAAAAGATTTTAAAAAACCCGGAAAAGCCTGATTACAAAGAAGTTTTTAAAAAAATGGAAAAACAATTGGAAGATGTAATAGATGCTATTGGCCGGCTCGAGGATCCCACGGTTGAAGAACCGAAGCTCCCAAAAAAGAAAACTGAAGAAATTGATAAAAATTTAGTTTCCGGGCTATTTTCAGAGTTCAGCCTTGCCTTGAGAAAAAATAGTTTTTCCGCAAAAAAATTTGTTGAAGAAATCATTAAAATTCTTGAAAATACTGAATTTGAGGAAGAAATCCGTTCTATTGCAAGTTTAACTGAAGATCTGAATTTTGAAAGTGCCTTGCAATCTCTTCTCAAATTAGCTGCTCACTTAGAAGCAGTAATGGATGGAGAAACAGATGAATAGCACCTTTTAAGAAGGCAAAAACAGGCTAATTTTGATTATCTCTCCAAAATCTTTCAATGTAACAAGCGCAAAAATTATCGCCAATCCAATAATTCCAACCTTATAAAAAGGAAGAATTACTTTCTCTTTCAGGGGCTTTCCAATCGTTAATTCCCAAAGCGAGAGTGCAATTCGGGTACCATCAAGTGGGGGAATCGGCAGAAGGTTGAAAACGGCAAAATTCACACTTAAGAGCGCTATGAAGCCAAGAAAACTGGCAATTCCATCTCGTGTTATAGCAAAAGTCTGAGAAATAATAGCAACCGGACCGGAAATCTGGGCTGCATTTGAAGGATTTACCAAGGCGAGAAGTGAATGAGCAACATTATCCACTTCATTTGCCGTTCGGGTAATGGCCCCTTTGCACGCTTCCAGAGGGGAAAGCGGACCACTTGCGACAAATTTGGGTCTGATTCCTATTACAAATTTACTTCCATCGAAAATAGGCTTTAACACTTTGAAAATAGTCTTCCCATTTCTTTCAACCTGGATTTTTATCAGATTTCCAACGCTATTTTGAGTTGCTTTCGTTAAGTCATCCCAATTTCCAATGGCAATTTCATCTATCTGAACTATTTTATCATCTGCCTTCAAACCTGCATTGAAAGCTGGAGTATTGATAACGACGGTTTCAATAACCGGACATGGCTTAGGTTCACCCCACAGATTAAGTATGATGAAAAATAGCAATCCCGCCAAAACAATGTTTGCAACTGGGCCTCCAAGTGCAATAATAATATTTTGGAATGGAGAAAATGGAGGAAAAATATTCCCCCCCGACTTTTGCCTTTCCTGAACTAAATTGGGGTCTTCCGGCATAACATATCCCCCTAATGGAAGAACGGATAACCTATATTCTGTATGCCTGAACTTTTTCTTCCAAATTGCTTTACCAAAGCCCAGAGAAAAAGCATGCACCGGCAAATTGAACCACTTGAGGGCGAAAAAATGCCCTAATTCGTGAATAAAAACCAATGGCCCCAACCCAAGAACTGCTCCAGCCAATCCAGCAAACAGAATGTTCCAGCTCATGCACAGGGTTTCCTTTCTATCGAGTTGCTCTTTTTCCGCCAGATTATTTTTTCATTTTCGGATGTTTTTAAATTTTTTGTTATAATAAAGACTATTTTAAAGTCAAAAAGTTCCCAACAGAAATTTTAGGGTTGGTTAAATTCATTCAGAGTTGATTGAATTCATTTTGAAACGCGGCTTGGTATAAGGAGAAAAAAAATAATGAAAAAAGTTCTGGGAAAATATGATCGCCTATTCTGGGACTGGAACGGCACTTTGATAAACGATATCGATCTTTGCGTTGAGATCATCAATCAAAGCCTTGTAAATCGTTCACTTAAACCGGTTGAAAAAGAGAGATATCTTGAAATTTTTGAGTTTCCAGTAAAAAATTATTACGAAAAAGTCGGCTTCGATTTCAAAAAAGAAACATTTGAGACGATTGGCGGGGAGTTTATAAAAGCTTACAAAACACGGATGTTTGAGTGCTCCTTGCATGAAAAAGTTACCGAAGCGCTTGAAGAATTAAGCTCCCGAAAAATTCCACAGTTCATTTTGTCAGCCCTTGAATCCGGAAGTTTGAAAAAAGTTATAAAACATTATAAATTGGATGAGTTTTTTCATGATGTTAAGGGGCTTGACGATCATTATGCCGATGGAAAGGTAGAACTGGGCAAGAGATTAATGCATGAAATCGGCCAGGATTCGAAACGAACCCTCATGATTGGTGACACCACGCACGACTTTGAGACCGCATCCGCTCTGGGAATCGATTGTGTGCTGGTTTCCAGCGGGCATAACTCCAAAAAAAGATTGGAAAAATGCGGCGTCCCGGTTTTCGATTCGATTGCACAACTGCTTCAGTCGAATTTCTAATGCGCGGAAATAATCCAGGTACCTGAGCTTACAGGCCGTTACAGAATAAGCAGCAATTTCCCAAGCCTTTTTGACTGAGCCGGGGATTCTGCTCATGAATAAACCCTTTCGCACACTGGACGCTCAGATGCGTCTGGTGGTCCGTGAAGAGTTGCAGCTACATTGACCCTGCTTAGTGTTCAAGAAGCCCTTCTAATGGAAACCAGTGTTAGACCTTAGCAACTTCCAAGGAATTTTGAACTATTGAAAATCTTGAAGCTTTTTTTCTGCATCAGCAAGATTTTTCAGTTTGATGGCACCGTCATTTGTAACTATTATTCCCGGTCTGCCATGTAATGGACACTTGGTTTCACATATTCCACAACCGATACAGATTGTTTTGTCGACAAAAGGAATCTTAACCACCGTTTCAATTCCTTCTGGGGTCCTGACTTTTTCAATTCTGAACTGAATAGCCTTTTTAGGAAGCGGACAATGCTCCTCGCACACCAGGCAATCTTCACTCCTGGAATAAGGAATACAAAAATTCTTGTCGAAAGAAGCTTTTCCCATGGCACATTTTTGTTTCAGATCTAAGGGAAGAGGAAGAATTGCCTGAGTGGGACACACTTTTCCACAAAGGTTACAATTGTATTCACAATACCCGGTACGCAAAACTGCGATGGGAGTCCATAACTCAAGAACTTCATTTGTAATAGGGGAAGGTTGAAGACAGCCTCCATTTGATTTGCACATTCGAACGCAAGCCATGCATTTAATACACTTTTCCAAAAATTCATCCTCGGGAATAGCACCCGGTGGCCGAATATTCAAAGCAGTCTTTGAGGAATTTTTCGGAGAAATACCTGTCAGGCCAAGAGCTCCAATTGATGCAAAAACCGACCACATAAATTGCCGACGGGAAATTCCCTGTGATGACATATCCTCTGAAGTACGTCTTTTCATAGATATTGCCCGAACCTCTCCCGGACAACATTCGAGGCACTCAAGACAAACTGTACATAAAGTCGGGTCGGTTTTCTCAACCAAAGAGATTGGAATCGCCCCCATTGGGCAATCAGAAGCGCACTTACCGCACTTTACACATGTATTATCAACTACCCGGCCAAATGGACTCAATCTTGCTAAATTTCCCAAAAGAGCTCCTGCTGGACAGATAAAGCGGCACCAGAAACGGGTTTCTATTACTTCAAATATTAGAATTGCGCCCAACAAAAAAATAGTATCCCAATAACCGCTTATAAAGTTTATTCCTTCAGGATTCAAATATTTTTCCCAATATTTCCCAACAAACTCCGCAATCGGCCTCAAAAAAACTATTTCCTTGGAATTAGAAAGGGTAAGATTGCCCAGAAAAGAAACTATAGGATAAAAAATCACAGTAAACAGCCTGCATGAGATTGAAAGTGGGTCGAAAAAAGCCCAAAAAGATGTTTTCATCGCCGCGGAAAATATTGCAAAAAAAAGCATAAAAACAGGAATTTTTCGTAGAACGGAAAAAAGTTTCGCCTTTTTTATCGAAGAAATATCATTTTTGGAGGGATGGGAAACGCAATCGATTACAGTTCCAAGGGGGCAAATCCAGGAGCAGAAAAAACGCCCGAAAAGGGCCGCAGAAATGAGAAAAAGAATTGCGGGAATCAAATAGCGAAGATTAGCACCAAGGTTTTGTACAATATCGATTAGCGGAAGGAGAGGACTGAATTTCACGAAAACGGTAATTCCAATTTCATCTCTGAACGGATATCTTGTTTTCAGAAAAAGTACAACAAAGAATAGAAACGCAAGCAATTGACATATTTTTCTAATCATTTTTGTTACCTACATCTTCATTTCATTAAGAATGAAGCCGTTTCTTTTCCTGGGCAATCATCTGATTTATCTCATAGTCTGAGATTTCAGCGTTTTTTCCTGCCGAACGTAGCATCTGAAACTCTTCTGGAGAAACCTTACCATCGACCAGAGCCATTGAAATTAATTGCTTCACCATAGTTCGTATCTGGTCAAGATCCTTGGGGAGTTCGGGCAGAGCTTCGCCGGCTTCCGCAGCTTTCAAAATTTCATCGAGTTTTTCAGCGGGGATCTTCTGTTTTTTGGCGAATTCCTGCAAAGCTTCAAGTTCAGATGGTGAAACGACTCCATCAGCAATCATCATTGCTGCCATCCATCTGATCGCGTCAGCAGGAGAACGAATCAGGCCAGGAAGCTGGGCATAAACAGGCTTTTTCCCATGATCGCCAGGATTTAGCACTGAATTCTCGCTTGATTTCATGACGGCTTTTCGAAGAGTGAGAAATTCCTGATCATTGGTATCCATAACACGGTCAATAATCCATTCCCTGGAACCGTCGTTGAACGCGGTGTTGCAATATGGACAAACATTGTCGGTAGCGTTTGTCTCAGGCGCTCCACAATCAGGACAATTGGCACTCGAAAAGGAAAGCCGGGTATCAGTCTGAGCGCTGTGTTTCCTTTTCAACACAAAGAGATCATGTGAATTCTTCGGGTAATCTGTGCCACTTATCTTTTTCCCTGAAGAATCGAGCTTGATCGGTTCGCCACTCCAGCGAATTTCTACAAAAACCTGATCCATAGGTTCCTCAGGCGAAACTAAGAGGACTTCAACCGATCCAACCGCCGGATTGGCGTAACTATTACGTTTTCGGGAAGAATCGGAAGCGAGGTTCTTCGAGAACTCAGCAAGGTAAGCACTGGAAGAACACTTCAAGAGGGGTTCAACCTTTCCTTTTCGGTAACAATCCATCCCGCGCCAGAAAATCAGAGATGCCCGATCCTCGATGTGCTGCACATTAAAGCCTGGATCAGAACTCTGAATAGCTTTCAGACCTGGAATTTCACCGAGTTCGTTCACAGTCCATTCGCAGGTTTGGGTAATTTCCGAAAGAACCCAATCGTATTCCCCCGATCTGAGGAAGGAGTTGCAGGCTTTGCAGATCGCAGTCCTTGAAATTTCTATCGGCGCTGAACAATTCGGACAGCAACCCTCGATCAAACCAGACTTTTCGGAAGTCATGGAATTCAGACTACGTACAAAAGACCAGACCTCAGAAAACTCCTGCGGCTCTTTCGAACCATCAAGAAATTCTCCACTATCCAAGTCAGCTCGATAATTTACAGCTTCTGCCTTCACGAAAACATGCATCGTATCGAAGTGTGAATCTGAATCGACTTTGACGATCCTCGAATCGAGAATCGAAATATCCTCCATGACATCTTTTATCCGATCACTTCTGAGGTCGTCAATCTGCAGGGAAAATCGCTCATAGACAGCATCTGAAAGGAATGCCTGCACCGTATTCAAATCCTGGATTGACCAGGCTTCCTGAATCATCCGGAATGCCATTTTCACTCTACTAAGGAAAGGGGGTTCGCTAAAATTGGAATCACGCAGTTTGAGCAGTTCCATAGCTTTTCTTCGGGCTTTTCCCTTCTGGACATCAATATCCAGCTCAGTGTTGAGAATAGATTGTTTCGTTGGACGGGGGGTTCCCTTTCCCAAAATTTTTGCAAAAATTACAAGAAAGAGGATCGCAAAAACCAGAGAAGTCAGTATTTCGTAGAAATCGAAAAACCCGCCTGCTCCATATGCAACATTGATGTCAAAACCTGGTAAAGACGAAGAAGAATTCGATGAAGATGGGGAAGAGCTGTTATTGCTGCGAATGAAAGAAGACCTGCCTGTAGCATAAGTCCGACTTGAATAGGAACTCGAATGCCCTGAACTGCTCGAGCTTCTGTAATTTTCGGAATAACTACTTGAATGACTGGAACCGCTCGAATGACTGGAACTACTTGAATGGCTGGAACTGCTTGAATGGCTGGAGCTACTCGAATGACTGGAGCTACTCGAATGGCTGGAGCTACTCGAATGGCTGGAGCTTGAATGAGAACCACCAGAATAGGAATGTGCTCCGCCCGCCCTACCCTCGACATTGCTTTTCGGAATAAAGATGAGAACAAGGAAGATTACTGGAAAAAGAAAAGCAAACCGACCGGTTAATTTCGAGAATCGTAAATTCATACTCATCCAGTCTTCCTGGTTTTGGAAAAACCGAACAGCAGCAGCACAGCCAATGCCAGATAAAAAAGGATTCTTACAAGGAGAAATCGGTAGAAAATCCAGGTAACTCCAATTGTGTACAATGACAAACCACTGGCCACAAATACTGTTGTCTTCATGGAATCGGTCTGAATGAGGTTTGCAAGTATGAGAAAAACATCGAAGGCTTCCGAAATCGGGTTAAGGAGTATGATGATACCAACAGTCATCATTAAAAAACCCATAAACCTGAGAGACCCGGTTGAAGAATCAAATTTCTTCTGGCCACGATAAAGCAATTCATTCGCAGACTGCGTTCCTGATGCGAGAATCTCGATTTTGCCTCCCGTACTTGTCTGAAAGGGAGTGAAGCCGTTTCCGGTCTGCTTTGCAATCAGAGTGATGTTCCGAGGGTATGCAACAGTATACTTGATCTGGTAATCACCAATCTGAGGTTCTTTTGGGTTGTTTCCAAAATAAATCCCTCCTTCGAAAAGATTTGGTTTCAAATCAGCGTAAGAAGGTTTGGAAAAATACCCGGAAATTGTAAAATTGCCACCTAAAATTTGCATTACCAGGGAGTCGATTGTTTTAAAAATCAATTTTTTCACAACTTCATATGGGGCAGAAGGCGGTACATGAGGAAGTTCTTCCAAATTCAGGGGTTCTTCAACAACAACCCTCTGCTGGAGGTCAGGCCGAAGGGAAAACGCGTTCAGGGTAGCCGCTTTGGAGGTCATTATTCGGGAAGGGGGGCCGAAATATGATGGGTTAGCATACTTTTTCGGGTCCTGGAATTTTCGCGAATCTATTAATCCATCATACCAGATTTTATCATATGTATAAGTTACGGTTGTACTTTTCTGGCCATCGTATTTTGTCTCCGTTGTTTCGCAACACGTCTCATCCCATTGGTACATTTTCACCGTTCTTTTTAAAACCATTGCCTTGCGCAATACTCCAAATTCATCATCACGTATTGTCTCAGGCGAAGAAACCATTCCGGTTATATGTACAAGTTTCCCTTCATTTGCGGGATCGATTTTTTCAGATGAAATAGAGATTACTTTTTCAAGGTTTTCAACAAGGAATTGGTTTACTTTTACGGCCCTTGATTCATTCCAGGAAATCAGCATGAAAGAAAAAAGAAAAACGGCAAGCCCGAAGTGACCCTCCGGGGGTAAATTCACCAATCTGTCTAACCATTTTTTTATTTCAGACATTTTTTCCACCAAATGAATGAGCCTGGAAAAGTAGTACTATGGGCATGTTGTACAATTCCATTTTTGCTCAAAGTTAGATACATGAAATTGGCTTCGTAGCTGTTTTCATGCTTTGATTTTTATCACAAATAATCATTTTTGTTTATTAGGCAACAAGCTCTTACGAACCAGTTTTTCTTCATCAGAAAAGATCGGAAAAATCTTTTTGCCGCGGAAATGGGAACACAGAAAGCTCTGCCCAACTAATCCAAATATCGAACTTTTACCGTAACAGGAATAGCCGAAGCTTTTATGTCAAAGCCAGAAGTGCCTAAAGAAGTAAAAGTCGTTGATTTTCCGCTATCTGCGGTCAGGGTTGCCTGATTTCCTTCAACTTTTACTGTCGCTTGGTTTTTGCCTTCTTTGACCATGGAGCCGTATTTACCTGTTCCCGTAATTTTGATTCTATTTTCCCCAATTTTGACAACTTCAACACTACCACTATCAGTTTTAATAACGATTGCTTTGTTATCAGCTTGAGAAATTTCCCCAACTTCTGAACCTAAACCAAAAGCGGAAACCTGTATTTTGCCAGTTCGCATTGGCACTCCAATCAAGTTGTTTCTTGTAAAAGTTGGTGGAAGAGGAGGCATTGGCGCGAACGCTGCAGTTTGATCGTTTTGATCGTTTGTCACTATATTTTCGCTGTCGGAACTCAATAAAGCTGGCCCTGACCAATCAAATATCCTCACAAGCAACGGAAGGGAATTTTCTTTCGCTTCTTTCAGGTTCTCACGAAAATCACGGATATTAATCACAGAACTCCCAATTGGAATAATACTTTTTTCAGAATAGGGAATAGCTTCTCCAAAAGCCAATGTGCAAGTTACAAATACCAAAGCAGCCGGAACAAAAAACAAGTCAAACGACTTTGTTTCAAGGCGCATTTTTCCCTCCAAGGAAAGTGATTCTTAAACAATCCATAATGATTGTATTATATTCAATCGGAATATTGCAATCGAAAAGCTCTTTATATCAAGTTGCATTTCAAAAGTAAAATTCGTGAAATTTAGGAAGAAAATGGAATTTCAAAGAGTTTTTACAAAGAAAAGGAAAAGATGAGACCTAAAAATGGGGCATAAAATAGCTGAACGAAAATTTTCAGTCAGGAATAAGAAACTCTTCGAAGTTATCCTGCGACGTAACTTGGAAAACATGATTCGAATACGTCTTGGAGAAGGTTTTTGACAACCTGGGTCTACCCTTTGGATTCCATTTAAATTCCCAGGCAAATAATTTTCCGCCCCGCTCTTTAAGATAGTCAATTTCTTGCTGATCCTGGGTTCTCCAGAACCAGGAGTTTGCCCAAATCTGTTTATAATGGAGAGTCTTATAACGTTCGCTAATAGAAAATTTTCCCAGAGTGCCCCAATGTCAGAACGCAATTCCACCTGATTGAAATCGACTATCCAGCCTAAAAAGAAAGCCAACTATTTAAAGAACTGTAGAACGGCAAGTTGAGCGACTTTGGCGGGACGGAAGCCAGAGAGGCCCCGGCTCTACTTGAAAACACGCCACCCAAAACCGTTGCAACGCTCAATTATGTAGCTATTTTGTGAGCACGGAAATAGCAAACTTTTGAACCTCTTCCACAACCGGAATGGGGATTTTAAAAATCATTTCGACATTTCTTTCAGACAAATCGATACTTTTGAGTTGGTCAGATAATATAACGCCTTGGATCTTAAATCCTTGAGGAATCTGGATCTCAAAAGGATATCCTTTGACCTGTGAAGTAATTGGACAGACAACTGCAAGTCCGACCTTCTGATTATATTTAAAAGAAGACAAAACAATTGCGGGCCGGCGCCCCGCTTGTTCGTGTCCAAGAGATGGATTGAAATCAAGCCAAATAACATCTCCGCGATCTGGAATAAAATAAGCCATAACTATATGATCTCTTTGCCACAAGGGGGACCAAAATCAATTAGTTTATGAAGGTTACTTTTATTAACCTTTTTTAGAAGATCGTCAAAATCAATCTCATCTGCCGAAGGCTCAACAACTATTGCCCCATCTTTTAAGGAAATTTCCACGCTGGAATTATTTTCTAAATGGATCTCGTTGGCAAAAGGCTTGGGAATACGAATGGCCAAACTATTGCCCCACTTTTGGATTTTACCTTTCATGCTGCCTCCTCGCGTATCTACAATAATGATACATCGAGAATAACCAGAAGTCAAGCGAAGTTCATTTTTCGGCAGCTTGTACTTTCAGGAATCGTGACGATATCCGACTCCATGCACTGTTTGTATCAACCTTGGGTCATGTGGATCAACCTCGATATGTTTACGAAGCTGAGAAATGTGCTGGTCAAGGGTGCGGCTGGTGGGGAAATGCTCAGCGTCCCAGCAGGCTTCTGAAATCTGTTGCCTGGTCAGAGCTTTCCTTGGATTTTTGGCGAAAAGTGCCAGAAGGCGGATTTCGCGTAAGCTGAGATCAATGGTAACAGTGTTGCGTTTTGCACGCAGTTCATTGGGATAAATTTTCAAATCGCCAAAATCAAAAACTGACTCTGAGTCAAAATCAGCCGACTTTTTCGAGTTGATACATCTACGGGTAATCGCTCTTATACGGGCGATCACTTCCCTTACCCCGAAAGGTTTAACGATGAAATCATCAGCTCCTAATTCCAGACCGACGACCTTGTCAATTTCTTCGCTTTTGGCCGAAATGAAAACGATCGGAATCTGGGAATTCATTGAACGAATTTGCCGGCAGACAGAATACCCATCTTTGCCTGGCATCATTATGTCAAGGCAGATGAAATCAGGTTGGACACGGGAGAAAAGCTCAATCGTTTCTTCGCCGTTGGCTGCAGCCATAACCTCATAACCCTCACTTTGGAGGATTTCGATCAAGCCATTTCTGGTGATTGGATCATCTTCAGCAATAAGTACTTTCATTTCAATTTTCCTTCTTCGGGATTTGAGCCAGAAAGCATGTTCCTAGAGGTGTTTTAGGGTCAGGAATATTGTCGGGATCGGCACAAATTCCATTGTTGAAAACAAGCATAACATCACCTCCGTGCAGACGAGCCAAGTCACGGATTATGGAAAGCCCGATTCCGGTTCCCGAAGCTCCTTCGTCCGTCCGATCAGAAAGTCGTACAAAAGGTTGGAAGATCAGGAAACGCTTCTCTTCAGGAATTCCTGGGCCATAGTCCCGAACCCAGAGACTTAACACGTCACTTTCAACGGAACTTTTCACGATCAGTTTTTTGCCTTTCCATGCGTATTTTTCCACATTGCTTATAAGATTTCCAAGGATTTGTTCGAGGATATCTGAATCATGGCTGATCTCTGAAGATGCATTCAAATCGGTTTCTAAGGAAATTCCCCTGGACAACAGGGCAGGTTGAAAACTTTCTAGCACTGATGCTATTTTCCTATCCGGAACACTCAAACAAGGCTTCAATTGTAATTTTCCTTTCTGATGTCTGGAAAAAGTCAGCACGTTCCCGATCATTCTACTTAATCTCCTGCTTTCTGAGAGGATTACCTCTAGTTTTTGTCGACTTTCCGGATCATCCTCGGGCAAGTTGTTTTCAAGAAGTTCAGCATACATTCGAATATTTGTAAGAGGGGTTTTTAACTCATGCGAAACATGGTTTACGAATGAAACCCGTTGCTCCGCCTCTACAAGGCTTTTATTGTATTCCCGGTACAAATAAAATGCCAGTCCAGACAGAGTCAGACCTAATGCAAAAAGTGCGGATAAAACCTGAATATAAATTCCTGTACTGAATTCACGAGATAGTGCATCAGGTTTTGAATCAAACTGGAGGCTCCAGTTCAGTAAAGGAGATGAAAGAGGCATAGTAAACAGAACTCTATAGTTTTCTCCGGAGGTGCCCCATTTGTACAATGGTTTGTTCTGCGAGTCAGCCAGCATTATTTCCCCGGATGCAAGAAGCGGATCATTCCTTGCAGTATCAGGTAATACGCCTATGATGTCAGCAATCAATCTGACCCTACTTAACTCTGCCCCGATCACACCGTTACCGCTTGTTCGGCGCCAGAATAATAATTTGATGTCACTATCCCAGAACCAGGTTTCCCAGCCTTCGTCGGGCCCGACATTCCTGTAGTCTTCATTTGTTCGCATTCTGGTTCGTTCATTATTAACTTCAGTTTTGGAAGAAAGAAGAATCTTTTGATCAAAAATCGCCTGTGTCCGAATCAGGAAATCACGTTCTCTTGGGAGAAGTTTTCCCGGAGCAGGGAAAACCAACCGACCGTCACTGGCTTGAGCGAAAAGTTGAGTGATGAAAGGGTTGCTATTTTGTATCTGATGATACTCTTCGATTGTCCAGTATTCCCGGTCGGTTAATTTTTCAAGCGCCAGGCGGCGTTCCTGAAGGACATTTGCAATTTGGCTGTCCAGTTCGGAAAACTTGCTTTTCAAAAGACTATGGAACGTTTCCTGCACCTTGTAATATTCCTGATTTGCTGTCCGGACTCCAAGCCAGGAGACTAATCCCAGTGGAACCAGGACCAGGACAAACAAGGCTGTTACAAGGCGTGGCTTCATATTTTAATAATGTTGTTGATAATCGTTAGCATGTTGGGTCTGGCGCATGTCTTTGCGCGTCTTATTCCACGAATTTTCGTCATCAATATTTTTTGCATCTCTGACATTTTGTTCAGCAAATTTTTCCAGTTCCGGCGCTGCATATTTCACTGCTCGACGTTTTAGATATTCCTGATTCGAGAGCAACACTTTGCGCGCTTCTTCAACTTTTCCCTCGTCACGTAATCGGGTCGCAACTTTGTAACTGTCATTGGCAATTAAATTAGAAGCTGAAATCATAACATCCCGATTTTCTTTTTCGGAAATTTCCTCCGGCTTTTCAGAAAAGCAAATTTGTATTTGATTCGTGTATGTTTCGATTTTTCCGGTCTTCATATTAGTATAACTTATCTGAACATTTGCTGAGGGCGGTGAGTTTTGAATTCCATTCGATTCGAATTCCAGAAGAACAAATTTTTCCTGTTTACTGTACAATTGATTGAGTCCGATCACAACTTTTTGATCGAAAATTTGTCCTTCCCGACCCAGCAATCGAAGTGGCCGACAGTTCTGGAATGTTATTTCCATTTTCACTTCCTGAGCGATAACACTTAGTACATCACCAAATTCAGCGTTAAAAATTCGGGATAACTCCTGAGGAGTTTCTATAAAAGCATGATTTCCATCACTTCGGCGGGCTAGTTCAAACATAAGATCCTCATTATACCCTAATCCAAGTCCAAAAGTGGTAACGGAAATTCCTTCTCTTATGAGTGAGGCCCCCAGTTCGCCAAGTTCTGCAGGAGAGCTTGGTCCTTCATTCGCTTGTCCGTCAGAAAGCAGAATAATGCGATTCACTCTTCCACGATCGAGAAATTTCCGAAGTTCTTTTGCTCCTTTGCTGACTCCGGCAAATAATGCGGTGTTCGACCCTGCGTGAATCCGGCGAATTGCGTTGCAAATAGTTTGTCGATCGCTAACTTTTGTGGCAGGAACCAACACTTCGACTTCGCTATCATAAGTTATCACTGAAAGAATGTCTTCTTCTGAAAGCCGATCTATGGCCATTATTGCTGCCTCTTTTGCACATCTGAGTTTTTCACCCGACATTGAGCCTGATTTGTCCAGTACAATCGCAAGATTTACCGGAGTCCTGTCTTTGAAATTTTCTTCTGAAATCCCTGATAATCCAACTTTTAAAAAGTTGCTTTGTTTGGGAATAGAAAGCATATACGGCTGTCCGAATAAAGTGGAAATTTGAACCGATGACGCCGAAAGAACACCGCTTGTTCCAATTACAAGCAGAACCGTTAATACAAATTGCGCTGAAAACCGTTTAAAACGAGTCGTGTCCATAAAGATTGCCTCCTCATTGTTAATTTTCCATGAATGAGAAGCTTCGAAGCATCCTTAACCTTAATTTAACTCAAATCAAGCAAAAATTGGTGAATTCTCTGTAAAAAGAATGTAAAAAAAATGTAAAAAGAAAAAGTACGCAAATTATTTTGAATCTCTTCCCTAATTAACTGAAGGCATGTAAGTCGTCTTCCAGGAATAACATGATCATTTCAGGGATACATGGTATTCCTTGACGAGTTCTTATTGAGAATGGGTACAATACTTTATTCTGCCAGGGGAAATGGCGGAAAGAATGTTTAGAGCAAAGTACCTTCGATAATATAGACTAATGGCTGAAAGATAAACGCGACTTTGCCGGATCTGTCGCGTCCAGAAATGAACTTGAGATTGCAAACCCATTTTGTGCCAACCTTAATTTTGTTGTGGAGTTTGGTATTGCATTTTAACAAATTAAGTTGGAATAAAAAATGAATAGCAAATGCTAGGAAAGATATTGTTGCTTGAGGTATAATTATTTTATTGAATAGTAAATTTTTTTGAAAGCGTAATTTATAAATTATTTTGCCGAAAATGTTTATCTCGGCGACAATTGAAGGGGGGTTTGGATGAGGCGAAGATTTTCCAAAATTGTGGGGTTGGTAGCAGCAGAAATGCCGGATTTAAAACTTTTAGCGGAGGTCTTTACAATGTCCCTTTTCGGAAATGTTTTTCGAATGTGTTGCAAAGTAATGTCCATTGGTACCAAACTTAAAGCTTCCTTCCAGATTGCCGTTTTAGTAGCACTATTCCTTGTTGCCATCATAACTCCCGCTTCGGCCCAAAACTTCACAGATTCGACAATCTCAGCCCTGGGGAGAATGGAGCGACGCATCGGGCCACCTCTCCCAGCCCAGCTTCCAACTGCAGACAACGTTGCGCAAGAAAAGGCTCGGCAGGCCGCATTATCCGTGCTGAATGCACTTCGACAACGCTTGGCGGCCATCAATCCCGGCTCGTTGGAACAGCAACGAATGGGACTGGAACGTCTCGGCTTTTCATCCGCCGTGGCACAAAAGATTGCCCAGTTACATCCTCGCTTGGCAGACGAAATCCTAGCCTGGGGGGATGTCGATCCCGCAGGAGCAAAAGCAAGAACCGTCTACCGGGGATTGGCTCTTAACGGAGGGATCGCGGGCTTCAACCCCTCTCTTGATTCAGGTCTCGGACATCCTGTACATGCTGGTTCAATCTACATCGCAGATGACTGGCATACAGCACGCGACTTTGCTTTTAACAGAGCCGAGAAAAGCGGCAAGCCCGTTTTGATTGCAATCCAAGTACCCCAGCTGATGGTGGGAACTAGTCCGCTCCAGATGGGTGACTCCACCTGGCCAATGATCCGGGCCACCGATTTGCCCGACCCAAATCATCCGGACTTATCCGCGTTCATTCTAGGCTACGCTGAGCTGAGCGACGACTCACGCCAAAGCGCTACTCCTCCTAATTTTCTGCCATATCCCCCTAAATAAACGACTAACGAGTCTGTCGAAAAATACCCAATTTTTCATGTTTTTATGTACCGATTCAAATTTTCGCCTCGCTTTCTCGCATCAACAGCGCGATGCTTTGTGCCGAATAAAATGTACCGAGGTTTTCCGACAGTCTCTAACACCAGAGGTGTGACTTTCGGCCCCCCTTAAAGGGGGAAAACTGTCTTCATGCGTTGTTGATCTTGATCAGGAACAACCGCTCACGTGGGCTACAGCAACTGACCGTCAGAGCCATATGTCTCTGACCACACCCAAAGGTAATGCTTTAAAATGATGAAAAAAACGTCTTTCGACAACCGAGTGGGTATTCGTATCCGCTCAACAATTCTCAGCAAGTATTTCGGACGATTGGCATTGGCACAAATTTTCACCTTCGAGCAAAAAGGAAACCGTATTTTTAGAAAATGGCTTCTCAAGCTATTCTAGGCATTGTCCGAAAATAGCTGGAATCCGATTTTGCATTTTTAAATCAGTGAAACCTGATACTCTTCATGGTATATTGAGAAATCCTGGAATAACATACGTTTATCGTTGAATGTTTTGGAGTTATCCACCGGAGGCGTGTTGTAAAATGTTCGCAAAAAATTTGTATTCAAGTGGGTTTGAAAAGAAGGGGGGATCTCCCATTAATAATTCGAATGCTGAACTACCATTCAATGTCTTGTTGAGAGCAGCAATAGCTTTAATAAAATTTTTTATTCCTACCGTAATTTTTAGTGTAATACTAGCTTTGATAAGCTCTTTTATCATTGTTTTCCTCACTGGTTTTGCATGGTTCAAGATTTTCTTGATCGCTTGGGTGATTTTTCAGGCGTTCTTTACTGTGGGAAGCAATTTTAGATCTATCTGGCGATCATATTTGATGCGTGTCTGTAAACAGGATGGCCTTGTGGATGCTCAGGACAGGTTGATTTTTGAAAATGTCGGAGAAGGTTTCCTGGACTTTCTCGATGGAAAGGAATTAGGAAGACAACCTGTCTTTAATGAATCAGCGCTTTTGGAGGCACGTAAAGTGCTTCTTCGAAAGGGAGAAAACCGACGGCTGATGAGATTGCATGAATTCCTTTACAAAAGCCCCTCTTCAAATCCACAAAAAGCTGCCATGGAGGAAAATTGTATGGCTGCGGTATGCGTTGAATTTGGAGAATATTCACGGGGAATAGAACTAGCGAGAAAAGGCTTCCAGCGCCTAGAGTCATCCACAGAAAATATCAGATTGAATCCGGTATTTTTGCATTTCTTGCTGACTCAGGCTCTTTTGGAGGCTCATTTGACCGATGAAGCCGGAAAGTTAATGGATAAACTCAATAACCTTTTCGAAGATTCATTTAAAAAGGATCTCAAGACAATTACCAATGAATTACTGAAAAGCTATAAAGGGGAAAGCAGGTCGGGAGTATCTTTTGATGAACGATCTGATATTGATATTGCCCTTTTCTGGCATATAACCGGCCGGCTTAAAACCCTTTCCGGATCACTTTCTGCTGCTGAGGATGCCTTGCAAATGGCTGAAGCCATAATGCTTCAAGAGAAGAATCGTGAAACCCTGACTTTGGAATATCCTGAAATAAAAATTTCACAGGCTTTTATTGCTCTTCTACAGGAGGATTTCAAAAAATCGGAAGCATGTTTGAAAGAAAGTTTAGAATATTACCACACCAAAACCCGTTATCGCGGGCGGTATTATTTCAGTGCCCGTGGTGCTTTGAGTTACTCGCTTTTGAAACAGGGTTCATCTGAAAGTCAGACAAAAGAGATCGAAGCTGCGCTTCAGGGAATTGAAGCAAATGTCGCTGAAAATCACCTTGGAATTGCTTCCTGTTGCATCTGGCTTGGTGAGAGTCTAATTAAGGATGGAAACATCATCGCTGCTCGTAGCACATTTGAAAGGGCACTCAGAATCCGAAAAGCTGCACTTCCGGAAAATGACAAGGATATTCTTGCAGCACAAGAGTTGATCTCCAGGCTTCCTCAGACATAATGAATTTGAAATCAGAGTTGGATTATTTTTCGTAGCAATAAAATAGCGAGTGCCAGAAAGAATGTGTATAATCGGAGATGATGCAAGATCACACATTTAAAAGAATTTCGCTGATCCATCCCATAATTCTTCCGTTGGTTCTCTGCCTTTTTCCTCTGATCGTCCTTCTGTGGGAGCACGAGAATTCCCTTTCGAGGCTGGAAAGGGAAATGAACCGCAACTTGCAGATGCGGTTACGACCCCTCGCGGAAACCATGCGGCAACAATCGGCTCAGGAATTCTGGCCCGGTAGATTTTTGAAGCGGTTCAAAATTTTTGCCGAAAAGGCAATGTTAATCGATTCAGAAGGTATTTTGCCAATCAAAGCCCCGGATTTTATTCAAAAAGCGAGTTTTCGGAACATCCCGCCTTATCAGATGTGGTTAGCTTATTTTCCTCATGGAAACCTACAGGAAGAACCTCAATTAGTTTCAGGCCAAGGGCTGGTTACCAAAGATCGATTTTTCTTTGCCGGACTACTTCATGAGATTGCAAAAAGACAAAGCGGATTACCTAATACTCTTGACTCTCCAACATGGAATGGAAGGATGACCGGCGTTTTTGGTTTCGCCGTGGAATCCCTTTTCTTTTATGAGAACTTTCAGGGGTCCCCGTTTCCGGTCATTTTCAACAAAAAGTATCGATATTGCGTTTGGAACACTATTCTTCGCGCCGGGAAAATCGTTGCTGTCGCATTGGTTCTGATTGATATGGAACCGGATCGAAAAGACATCGGCATCAAAAACCTGCTTGCAAACTGGAACCTTCGTGGAATTTACCCGGCCTTCATTCAATTCCCCCTGGATTTTGGAAAAACCCGCTATAAGGTCTTAATGCACCCCAAACTCCGGGAATCAGAACCTAGGGATATCATAAATAGTCTTAGGAACAGAATGAAGATTGTACCACCCAACCTTAAAACAAAAACAGATACTATTGGGAAGGTCCGACTGCCTTTCTCCCAAATTGGAAAAGTCATCAAGAAGGGTAAGTGGCAATACATGCTGGTTGGAATGAGCCAAGAATGCCGTTGCTTGGGCTTGCTCCTTTGCCGGAATCCCGGAAAAACCATTTCTTTTGCTTTTCAACTTGCCAGGATATGGGGAATATTCATCATGATTTTTTGGGGAGGAATATTCCTTTTTTTCAAGATGAATGGGCGTTTTCCCGGAATAGGAGTTCGGGACACACTCATCCTGTGGTTTTTCCTGTTAATTTCAGTTCCGGTAATTTTGGGGGTCAATACCAGTGTATCACTTTTCCGTGACCGTGAGAAAAATCTCACGGAATATCAGAAACGAAGCGTTGCTGACGCGCTAGCTGATATCGATTCAGGATCAGGAAGAATCATTCCCCAGCAAGAAAGAGATTTTCAGGCTCTTTTTCATTCCCCGGAAGTAATCGCCGAAATTGATTCGTTCAAGGAGAAAAAGGCTGACCCCGAAGTCTTCCTCAGCAGCATGTGTCAGCGTATATCCAAGTTGGGAGTCGTACCGGGAACATTCATTATTTTTGGGCCCGGCGGCTTTATGATCAAAAAACAGCTTCCCATCTTCGCCCAGCTAAACCGCGAAAATCTGCTTCAGCTTCTCAAAATGTCCTGGTGGGATTCAATTGAGGAAATGACCGAATCTTCGGCCTCCGGATCTTCGGGAATAGGGGCACCCAACATTGGGTTACTCAAACTAACCAACCGCCATGCATTCAATATTCCGGAAAAAGTCGCAAGATTCTGGGTTGGTGATCTCCGATTCATGTTCTTCAACACTCGTCTCCGCAGAAATGGAAAGGTCGCATATTCCGTCGGGTTGCTTTGGGAAAATGATCCCGCCAATTATAAATACCTTCAAGAGCAGGTCCCTTCTATACCCTCTGTCGGAAATAGCATGGATCTGGCGGCTTTCAAGAAAACCCCTGCTGGATTAGAATTAGTGGGAGTAAGAGGCAAGCCTTCAGGGATGGAAAAGCTGGCCCAGGAAGCTTTTGATATCCCAATCTCCAAGATCCAATCGTCCAAGGTGTCAATTGCTTATCCAAGCATGAGACTGCAGAATTATGTTCTGGTGGGAAGAGAATCACTTGAAAAAGTGTTTCTGGAAACTCGATATCTGGCAATTTTTCTGGGAATTTTAGGGTTGGCCGCATTCTTACTTTTTGCCCTGACCATATTTGCGCTGTCGCGAAACCTTGCTCTACCGATTGTTCAAATGAGTAATGGGTTGAAAACGATCGCCCAAGGCGATTTAACGATCGAGGTCGGTGAACCCCGCAGTGATGAACTTGGGGAAGCCGGGCTGATTTTGGATCAAATGACCGCCAGTTTGCGGGAACGACGTTGGCTTACATCCTTCGTTCCACGACAGGTTCTCGAAATTATTTCGCAGGGTGACATCCAGCGAATCTGGGGAGGACAAAAACAGAATATCTCCGTTCTGGTTTCTGACATGCGGAATTTTACAACTATTTCAGAAACCTTTCCCCCGATATTAGTGTTCAAAGCTCTGAATCAGCATCTTTCCGCAATGACCCAAACAATCCAGAATTTTGGCGGAATTATTGACCGATTCGTTGGAGATGCCATCATCGCAGTTTTTCATCCATCACCTGGAGCCCACCATGCGCTTCGGGCTGTACAAGCAGCCTTTAAAATGATGGAGAATCATCGCCTTCTGCAAAAAGACCGCTTGGCCAAAGGTCTTTTTGGCTATTCAATCGGCATTGGAATTGATATCGGAGAAGTGGTAACCGGAATAACCGGAACCGAAGATGTCAGGCTTGACCTGACCGCGTTGGGAGACCCACTGGTACAAGCAAATCATCTCGAAACCCTTTCCAAGATGGGAAAAATGTCCCATATCGTGGTTTCAAGCAACATCCGTCGTCTCGTGGAACCTCATTTCACCTTTCAACCACTTGCCGAAGCCTGGGAGCTCGATCAACTTTCCCAAGAACCGGTTTTGGAAAATTCGGATGTGAACTTGGAGCAAAATAATCCCCGGACACATGCTTCCCAACCCCAATCGCATAATGTTTCCATGAAGGAAGTAAAGAAAGGGCGTTTTTTCCTGCCCGCCTGGTTGGCAATCGGACTTTGGCTTATTCCCATCCTGATAATTTCTCTTGGCCTCGATAATGTAAAAAAAGCAAATGACCAAAGAAGGGAAGAAAAGATCCGCCAGCTTCTTTTGGATGACCAAAAATACTTTGAAAAAGCTTTGGATCCGGAATTTTGTCGAACCCTTGCCCTCAGCCAGTCTGTTCAGAAAACGCAAGAGCAGGCCAAACCAGCTTCCGATCCCTCGCCCGTTTTACTGCAAACAATTCAAAAAGAATTTGAAAAACCTTTTCCCGACCATCCTTACGCTTCTCAGGTTGCGATTCTGGCTTCTTTGGAAACCGATGGGACCATCCATGACCTGGAAATACTCAGGCGGGAATATGAGGGGCGAGGTGGATCGTTGGCCGCAATCACATGTGATTCTCCTCCGAAAATTCTTGTTTCTTCCCCTCAATTTTCATTCCCCAAAAACCTTGATAACCTTCCCAAAGAAATGAAGTCGGTTATTCCTTCACAAAACGATCAAATCAGGATACTTATCTCAAGACAACTGCTGGAAAATCCAAATATTGATCCGGTCAAGTTCTGGGGATATTTTTTAAGCTTTCTTTGGATAATTGGAGGGCTCAGTTTCCTTCTCCTGGTCTATTATTTCGGTTGGGATCCCGCTTTTTCTCTTAGGATTCAAATGGGGGGAATCTTTTTGATCTCTATTCTCCCAATCCTGATGTTGGCTTTCCTGATCATCGAGCGCTCCCATATTGAATTCGAAGCACGTCTGGAAAATGATGCGCTAAATAACCTGGAAGAGACCTGCCAGTCAGTTGATTCCGGATTCAGGATATGCCAGGGATTCAGTCAAGCCCTTCTTTCCCATCAGTTTTTAAAAACCGGATTCCTCCGGGAATTGGACAACATCGAAAAAAAGAACCCTTTAGCCAGGAGGGAATATTTTCCAGCCATAAAAAAGGTATTTGAGAATGTAAACCTAATGGGGGTCCGAATTAGGGATATGACTTTGTTTACCATATTCATGGATTATCTCGACCATCCTTTTTTTAATTCAGAAACCAGAAAAAACCCTGCAATAAAGTTTTTGGCCTTCATCTTTCATTCAAATGTAAGAGCGCTCTCAACCAAAGAAATTATCATTCCAGACAATCATCCTTTGAAGATGAAACCCTCCGAACTTATCGTCATGGGAACACAGATTGAGGAACTTCAAAAACTGGCTTTTTTTATTCTTGGCCCGAAGAATCTTCTCAAAATGCTCCAATCCCCATATTATTTTGGGGATTTCATTCTGAAACAGGATTATTCGGAATCATTGTTCAGGCACTCTATCAGGATGAACGGGATACCTCGTTTCGATCTTCATGCCCACTGGCTACCACCCAATTTGGAACAACATCTTTTCGAAGACTGGCACTCTGAACTTGATTCTCTTCATCAGGAAATTCCAATTTCCCTTTCCTTTGCAGAAAAGACCAATCCCTCTAGTTTTCTCATTCCACCGTTTTTCACATTTCCGGAAAATTCGACAAAATTCCATTCCAATCCACTTCCCATCGATCTCATTCCATTTTCCCGGCTTTCCGCAACCTCTAAGGAATTCCTCCGTGTATATTTCCCTAATCGTGAAGAGGAACGGATAATCCAATTTTCACCTGGTCTGCTTCTGGATCATTGGCTGATCATTGGGGAGTTGGATATTTCGAAACTATTTGAACCTATTGTTGAAGGAACCCGGCAAAAACGACTTCTGCTGTTTCTCATCATTTTAATCTGCATCCTCCTTTCCGGGAAGGTAACCGAACGGTTCCTGACTCCCATCAATGAATTACGATCGGCCGCCAATTCCATCACCCGGGGAAACTATAAATCCCGGATGCAGGAAGACTTTGCGGGAGAGTTCGGAATTCTGGCCGCAGCTTTCAACAAAATGGCTGCAGAAGCTCAAGAAGGAAAGCTCCTTGGACAATTCGTTTCAGAATCAGCTCGAATGGCCGCAAAACTAAGTCATCGCGATGAAATCACTCTCCAAGGCGAACATCAGGATGTTGTGGTTCTCTTCTCTGCCTTGGGCGGATTCAAGGAAGCTCTGAATTTATACAGCCCTTCAGACTTGATCGATAAGCTGAACCACTTCTTGCAAACCATGTCACCAATCATTCGCCAACATGGAGGAGAAATCGACAAGTTCATTGGTGACAAAATCCTTGCTGTATTCCGCCCACCCCCGGGTGCATTGCCTGAGAATGTAGCCCTCAACGCCCTTCTAGCCGCAATCGAAATGCAGAAAGCCGTGTCAAAAATACAAGCTTCTTTCCACATGCGCCTGGGAATTGGATTGGTGGCCGGTCCGGTTCTGGCCGGAATTCTCGGAGCAGAACAAATTCGCCTTGAATATACCGTCATCGGGGACACTGTCAACCTTGCTTCCCGGCTATCCGACATAGCCGCCGCCCAACACAGCGGAGCGACAATCATTGATGAAAGAATGAATCAGGGCCTAAAAGACCTCCCCCCAAACATTGGCCAAATCAGAGCACTGGCCACAACCAAAGTAAGGGGAAAACAACGTGAAGTCAGTATTTTTCAGGTTATTTCACCAATGACCTGAAACTGTAAAAAAATTAAAAACTCGAAAATTCGCTGGCCCTAAAAGCCGCACTGAAAAACTATTGTGAATTATTTAGTGAAAATGGGTTAACGACTTTTTAAAGAATTTTGGAGATATTGAAAAAGTGATACAATTAACTGAGCATAATTTTATGTAATGTTGCCAAAAACGAAGGTGTTTTACTTTCCATATTTGAAAGCGGAAATTAATTGGGAGACCATATGAAGAAAATATTTTTGGTTTTTCTGATTTTCATTGTTCAGTCAGTTTCAGGTCAGGAAGTTAAACTTGAAAAATCACCTCTGACGGGTCAAACTTTTCAGGGAATTGCTGCTGATGGAACCAGTACTTTAAAACTGGAAATCTCCCTGCCAAATCCCAAAGGGAAAATTTTGTTAAAACAAACTGCCTTGGGTTTTTTAAAATCCTCGCGAGGTTCGATTTATCGCCCTCAGGATACAATAGTTCCAGATTCTGATGAAAAAATCAGGTTAATTTATCAACCACCGCTTTATATTTTAGATGACCGGTTGGCCAGTACTAATTGCGCAACCCCATCCTGGAAAGCCCAGGAAACCCTTTCTTTTGAATATATTTCCGGAGCGAGTTCGTCAGTTTTTTGTCAAAAATTCGATTTGATTCGTCCCCCAGTCATTATGGTACATGGCTTTACCGGGAGTCGTGAGAGTCTTGCAAGCCTTTCCGCCTTTCTTCAAACTCAAAAATTCGATACCCTTCTTGAAGAATATTACAATAAAAATTCCGCCGACAGGAGTGGTTCCTCAATTGAAGCCCAGGCTGCCAAACTGGCCAAACATATTGATACAGTATTGAATACCTATAATCAAAGCGGGTTTAAACTGGCAAAAATTGATATTGTTTCTCACAGCATGGGTGGTCTGATCTCACGGACATATTTAAAGCAACGTCCATCAGAAAATGAGCCGCTGGTAAGAAAATTGATAATGATTGCGACTCCCAACCATGGTGTACCGTGGGTCGAAAAAATTGTAGGAAATATCCTTGCTGATTTAATTTCCAAATACCATCAGGAGGCCGCAAATCAACTTTTCTGTGGAAATCCCATTTTCCAATTTCTGAATGAAGGTGAAAAATCAGGAAAGCATCTGAATGATTTAGTACAATATGCGATAATTGCCGGAGTAAGACATCGTTATTCTTATTGGGATATAATGGGAAATTTTCTTGGAGATTTGTCGGCCGCGGCCGATGATGATGGTGTTGTAACCCGCGATTCGGCGCGTTTAAACGGAGTTTCGGTATTTCTGTTTGGCGAAATGGTGCATACTTATGCAAAGGAACTTCAACAGCTATTTCCCAAAGACGACCCAATGCCAAGGTCAGGAAGAATATCGGCAATTGTCAAAAAATTGCTTTTACGCAATATAGTGTTTGTGCCCCTGAAGAACTGTCAAATGGAAATTAAAAAAGCGGAAGGCGAGGTTTTCCTGAAGAGAACTATCGATGAGGAATGGCAAAAAGTTTCTGGTACTTCAAAAATTTTTGACAACTCTTTTGGAATTGTCAAAACGGCTTCAGGAAGTGCAGTTACCACTTTTTCAACCCAGGGAGACCCTTGGGCATCGGTAATGCTCCCCCCACAGACGGAAATCCAGATTTCTTATGCTTCTCCTGAATTGGTGAGAGCATTTGTGAAAAAAGGGCAGGCCAGATTTGTATCCAATAAAAAGGGGTTGGGAAGCTTTGAAATCGTCCTGGGAAATGAAGGTGAAAACTGGATGAAATTCTCTCCCAGGGCAAAAATTAGAAATCTTAGCGGTGACTTTATAGTTTCGACTGAGGGTGGAGGAAAGATCTTTTCCATAGAGGAAAAAGTTTCTTTGCAGGCGATTGCCGAAGACGGTTCGAGAAAGAACCGGTGGATTTCTTCCGGAAAGGGAATTGAAATGACCATGGACGGAAGAATTAAGACGATGGACTTTTTTCCAGGAATGAATGTTTTTGAAAATGTCTTTTTTAAGGATCTGAAATCAGAAAATAGTCCAAGCACAACTCTGGAAAGTCCAATTCTTCAGCTAAATCCTATTTCTCCGGTTGAAAATAGGGATATTGACGCATCCGATGAGAAAAGCAGAAAACCTGAAAAATCCTCTATTTCTAAGGAATTATATGAAAAATTGATGAAAGCCAGGAAAGCGTATTACGATGCCGTTGCCGAATTTGCCTCCGAAGAGGAAATAAATGAAAAATACAAAGAATTTCAGAGACTCCAGGAGGAATACTACGGTAAAAAACAGTGAAAATTAGAGTTTACTGAAAAATACGGGTTCTCATCTTCGGAAAATTTCCCATTGTTTGTTGAAATCTTCAGGGCTGTTTCCTCTTGGTGTGACTTTATCATCTTCAGCGTCCATCCAGTGTTTGTAATATTCTGAGCCTAGATTTACAACATCACCATAGTTGATGGGTATTCCCTTTGACATCGGAAAAATTAGCGTTCCATCATAATACCGAATGTAAGAAACGTTCGGATTATCCATGTCAGCATTTACACTGGGCGGGTTGTTAGAGGGGAGCGGCTGATTTGGGTCACGTGGTTTGGAGTTGTCAACATCCCCGTCCTCAGGAGCCAGTTTGGAATTGAACTTTCCGTTATTGAAATCGACGAGCCATTGACTTCTCTGAATGACTGAAATCGACCCTGAATAGTCAAAATGAACACCTTTCGAATCGGCTGCCCCGGCCATCCCGATGAATAGCATATAGGGTTGTACAGCATTGGTATCATATTGCTGTCGGTAGTGAAGTGGAAGTTTTGGGGCATTGTAAACATAAGAAAAATTACCCCCACTGAGAGAAGGATTTACTGCACATGTCTTGACCTCTTTTTTTACTGGGTCATATATGATGATAGCTGCAAAAATGGGTTTTGGAGTAGACGGGGACATTTTTATTACACAATACCCTGACAGCCCATTGGCGTAATCCCAGAGTGCTTGCTAATTGCCGGAGACAGCGGCCTTAAGAAGCTGTTGGCCTGTGGATTGCGCAAAAGCTGAGGTCATATTTGCTGATTGCGTAAACTTGTTGTTAGCTTCTAACGATTTATTTGAAATATCCTGTAAAGTGTTCCAGAATTGGGGAATCGGAACTGCTTTATTGAAGAAAACAAAAGCTTTGGCATTTACAGCTTGGGCACATCCCATCGTGGTTTGTTGTACATCTATTGCAAAGCTTTGGGCAGCACCCAGAGCATCTTGTCCCAAATTTATTGAATTTCCGGCAATTTGTACTGTTTGATGAACAATGCTAGTGGCATCATCGGCGCCCTGTTTGAAAGTATTCACTATTTTGTCCCAAAAGCTGCCCTCTGCCTTGACATGGGGGAGCAAACAGTAAAGAATCATTATAAAAGCTGAAATCAGAAATCTTTTTTCCATAAGTTCCTCCCAAAAAAAATTTGCTATTTGAAATAACTATCATTGCCAAGAAAGAATTGCAACGTTTTTTAATACAAATGAAAATGTTGTGGACAATCAATCTCCGGCAAAAATGAGCTGACTTTTGTGAGACACGTTTTTGTTCTTTTCGAAGGAATAGTATGCTATTATCAAAAAAAATGGAGGTGAAGGAACTTGAGACCACAAAAATTTTTGCAATTACCGATGAACAGAACTGGAAGCGCAAAGACAGTCATGTTGATTGGAGTTATTGGCATTGCTGTGTTTTTTTTCCTCCAAATTTGGTGGTGGTTCTTCTGCCGCATCGAAATCGAAGGAGGCCGGGTTGGCATTCTGATCCACAAGATCGGAGAAAATCTTCCTTCCGGAGAAATTATTGCTACCAAAAGTTGGCAAAAAGGCATTCAACTTGACGTACTTGCTGAAGGCCGCTATTTTTACAATCCATTCTTCTGGGATTATGAAATAGTCAGCATGGTTGAAGTTCCGATGAACCACGTTGGAGTCGTTACAAGAATGTACGGCCATGAACTTCCCGATGAAGCCGTGAAATCTGGCCAGGTAATCGCTTCAGAAGGACAAAAAGGAATACTTGCAGAAGTCCTTCCTCCCGGCAAATACAGGATTAATCCCTATGCCGAAAAAGTCGACCCGGTCAAGGCAGTGAGTGTACCTGCAGGTTCCGTCGGAGTGGTAATCAACGTGTCAGGAAAGGAATCCCGAAAAAAGAATTCACTTCTGGTCGAACCCGGCGAAAGGGGAGTTTGCAAAAAAGTGCTGTCTCCAGGGGTGTATTACCTCAATCCCTTCATTCAGCAAGTCCATATCATGGATTGCCAATCACAAAGATTTGAACTTTCAGGAAACGATGCCCTGAAATTTCCTTCCAGCGACGCATTTGAAATGACAGTACTCATGACTCTGGAGTGGGCTGTGGACGAAACACGCGCTCCGGAGGTTTTTGTCCGAATTGGAGAAGTTGACCTAAACCACAACAAGAACGAAGTATTACAAAAAGTAATTATCCCTGTGCTCCGTGGATACGGCAGAATTGAGGGTTCTAAGTATTCCGCCATCGAGTATATCGGAGGCGATTCACGTCAAAAATTCCAAAATGCTCTGGTGGAAAAAATCAAGGAAGCCTGTGAATCCAAGGGAATCCTCATCAAATCAGTTTTGATCAATGACATTGAACCGCCACAGGATATAGCAAAACCTATTCGGGAGCGTGAAATCGCCAAGGAAGAATTGAACAGAAATAAAAATCAGCTTTTGCAGGCCCAAGCCGAACAAAACCTGGCTCGCTCAGAAGAAATGGTCAAACAAGAGCAGGAAAAGGTAAAAGCCAAAACAGCCAACCTTGTACAAATTATTGAAGCGCAGAATAAACAGAAAATTTCTCTTATTGACCAGGACAAGCTTCTGAACATGGAAAAAACTTTTTTGGAGGCATCAAAAAAGGAAGCGGAAGCAATACTTTCTCGTGGAATTGCTGAAGCCGATGTTATCAAACTGAACAATATTGCGGAAACCACCCCTCTTAAGGTTGCAGTTCAAGCATTTGGAAGCCCCGAAGTCTACGCCTACCATGAATTTGTGAATAAAATCGCTCCATCGATCACTTCAATTTTTGCCAATACGGAAGGGATGTTTGGAAAAATCTTCAAGTGTTTTTTGGAAGACACAACCCCCATCTCTACGCAAGGAGTCAGATAATGTCATTCACAAGATTTGTTGGAATATCCGCTCTTGTTATACTCGCAATGGTGCTGATTTCTTTTGAAGTTCTGTATCACTCATTTTTCGTTTATGTACCAGCAGGGCATATGCTTGTACTTAATTCTCAATCAGGCGATGCAATGCCTCCCGGGCAACTGCTTGCAAAACCAGATCAGAAAGGTGTTCTAGAGGAAGTATTGGGTGAAGGATTGCACTTTATTATGCCACTCGTCTACAAAACTGAGATATATCCGAATATCAACGTTCCCGCAGGAAAAGTTGGAATAGTCACTTCACGCGTCGGGAAAAAACCGAGCAGGGATTCTGTGGTTGTAAATGACGATGAGCAGGGCGTAAGACGAAGAGTATTAACTCCCGGAACCTATCGTCTGAATCCTTATGGGTACAAGGTCGACCTGCAGGAAGCCGTTACAATCAGGCCTGGTTTCGTAGGATTTGTAACATCTCTGGGTGGGAAAAACCCTTCGGATGTCAATTCAGACCTTGCCTCCCCTACCGGAAGGATTTTCGCCCGGGAAGGTGAGAAAGGCATTCGCAAGGATATCCTACAACCTGGAGTATATTACTTTAATCCAATGGAAGTTAATGTTAACGAAGTAGAAATTGGAATTGACCAGGTAAGTTTTTTAGATGCCAACACAATAAGATTTCCATCCAAGGATGCTTTTGACATTGCTGTTGAAGCCACTGTCGAATGGGAACTTCTTCCCGAAAATGTGGCAGAGGTAATGGTTGAATTTGGAAATAAACAAGCCATTGAACAGAAGATCATTATTCCGCAGAGCAAATCCATCGGAAGAATACAAGGCTCCAGCTATGGCGCAAAAGATTTTTTATTGGGTGCTGGAAGGGAAAAATTCCAACAGACTTTTACTGCTGAATTGGAAAGAATTTGCCAAAGCAAGAAAATCCTGATTCATTCAGCATTCATCAGACATCTCACTATTCCAGACAGTCTTTTGATGCCAATTCGAGAATCATTCATTTCAGTTGAAAAGGAAAAAACTGCCAAAGTCTGGGAAGAAACCCGAAAATCAGCTGGAGAACTGGAAAGAGAGAAGTCCCTTATCTCGCAAAAACGAACTGAGGTGGAGGCACAAACAAATGCACTTGCAAATACCATTAAGGCTGAAGCCGAGCAGGAAGTCGGAAAAATTACCGCTGAAACAAGACTTCTCGTTGCCCAAAAGCAGCAGGAAATAGCCTCAATTGAAGCTTCTAAAACCGTTTTACTCGGTGATGCCAAAGCAACGGTTGCAAGATTAAAAGGTGAAGCACAATCCCAACTCCTGGAAGCAAAGATCAAAGCTTTTGGAAATGATCCCAAAGCCTATGTAAATTACAGTTTCGCCCAAAAAATTCCGGCTAATTTGAAATTGAAAATGTTTTATTCCGGCCCGGGAACCATGTGGACGGACCTTGCCAATACCGCAGGAATTCCGGAACTGTCCGGGATGAAGATGTTACAAAGTGATGCTTTAAAATCATCGGGAAAGAAATAATACCAATAATTTAAAGTAATCCCGCAAATTTATTGGTTTGATCAAGCCTCTGGCGCTGTAAACCATCTAAAGGTTTACGTTATTATTTTGTGGGATTGGTATAAGAATAGTATTATCCGAAACTTTTAAAAATGTAATAAAATCAAGGACTAAAGAATTGGTAGAACCCCTCTTGACATGGCTTTATTAAAATGTTAACTCTGCATAAGCAAACCCTTTGGAGGTGAAAGGAATGAGTGAAAGCTCAGTTTTCAAAGCCGGGTGTGAAGGAAAATCGGATTTAATTGTTTCCTTTGAACCTGGATTTCCTGGTTTTGAAATTGTCGTTGAATCAAGTATAAAAAAGCTTTTTGGCTCCCTGATAAAAAAGACTGCTGAAGAAGCTTGTTCTTTTTTCGGAGTCAAAGCCGGAAAGCTTTCCATAAAGGACGATGGCGCTCTTGATTTTTCAATTTGGGCCAGAATTGAAGCAGTTTTTCGAATGTCCGGGAAAGCGACTTCCCCTAAAGCTCAAATTCCCAAACGAGAACCGGCCCAAAAAGACCGTTTGAGAAGATCAAGATTGTACATTCCCGGGAACCAACCCGATCTGATGATAAATGCAGGGCTTTTTGGGGCGGATTCCATAATATTGGATCTGGAAGATTCTGTTGCTCCCTCTCAGAAGGTTGAATCCCGGATACTTGTCAGGCGCATGCTTGAAAGCGCTTCGACCTTCTTTCCTGCCGGAGAATTAATTGTCCGCGTTAACCCTTTAAAAGGCCCCTTTGGGCGGGATGACCTCATGGAAATAATTCCATCACTGCCGCATGTAATACTGATTCCAAAGTGCGAGACAGCCTCTGATATCGTTGAAATTGAGCAAATTGTCAATCAGATCGAGGAGAAACATGGCATTCAGGGCCGAACTTTGTTCATGCCCCTGATCGAAACAGGAAAAGGCGTTGTTAATGCTGCCGGTGTTGCTTCAGCCAGTCCAAGAAATGTCGCTTTGTGCTTTGGAGCGGAAGATTTTACCCGCGATTTAGGGATTTCCCGAACAAAAGATGGCAAAGAAACTTTTCTGGCACGTCAACAAATTGTGCTAGCTGCCAAATCAGCTAATATTCAAGCTATAGATACGGTTTTTTCCGATGTAGGTGATGAAGCTGGTTTGCTGTCCTCAGCCCTGGAAGCCAAATCCCTTGGTTTTGTCGGAAAAGGGTTGATTCATCCCAGGCAGATTGATCCTGTGCATCGTGCATTTGCGCCTACCGAACAGGAACTGGATGACGCAAAAAAAATCGTTGCGGCATTTCGCGAAGCTGAAAAAACCGGAAGCGGCGTGGTAGCCCTTGGATCCAAGATGATAGATGCTCCGGTTGCTGAACGGGCACGCAAAGTTCTTGATCTTGCCAAAAAAATCGGGATGAAAGGAGCGGAGGAAATTTAAAAATGAACTTTATAAATAATTCTCTTGGACGAAAAATTCCTGATCAGGTAAATGGAAAACCGATAAAGCCTTTTAAGGGCGCTTTTGCAGATGAACCCACCGGAAAAATTGCAGCCCGTTCCATTCCAACCACTCGTTCTCGTGGAAGAATTAACAAAGTTGTAAGCGGTTGGGATGACCTTTTAAAGAAACTCAATCTCCGGTCAGGAATGACGGTTTCCTTTCATCATCATTTCCGCAATGGCGATTATATGGTTAACGAGGTAATGACGCGCCTCGCCGGACTGGGCCTCAAAGACCTGGTAGTAGCGCCATCGGCGCTTTTTCCCACACATGATCTGCTCGTTGATCTGATCAAAAGTGGCGTGATTTCCCACGTGGAAGGTTCGATGAACGGGCAGGTCGGAGTTGCATGCTCGAAAGGATTCATGAAACGAACAGCAATTCTTCGCTCCCACGGTGGAAGAGCCAGAGCCATCCAGGATGGCGATTTGCATATCGATGTAGCTTTCATTGTCGCTCCAACTGCTGATGAACTGGGAAATGCCAATGGCGTAAACGGTCCTTCAGCATGCGGCCCACTCGGCTATGCCCTTATGGATTCTCAATTCGCAGACCAGGTAGTAGTTATCACCGATAACCTTGTAAGATATCCCTGCATTCCCTGGTCGATCATGGGCGGAAATGTAGATTACGTGTTAAAGGTTGACAAAGTAGGCGATCCGGAAAAAATCGTATCCGGTACAACTCGGCTGACCAAGTCTCCGACACAACTTTTGATTGCTGAACTATGCGCAAAATTTGTTGACGCGGCGGGATTTGTCAAGGATGGGTTTTCATTCCAGGCCGGTGCCGGCGGAATATCCCTCGGATTCACTGTTTTCCTGGGTGACATTATGCGCCAAAAAAAGGTGAAAGCATCTTTTGTACACGGTGGTTCCACTGAAATACTGGTTAACCTTCTCAACGAAGGATTGATCGATTACATCCTCGATCTGCAGGCGTTCGACCTCCCCGCAGTGCGCTCATTACGCAATAACCCCAGACATATCGAATCTCCGCCATTCAGCTCTTACTTGCAACATGCAAAAGGATGCCTTGCCAACATGCTCGACGTCGGCGTTCTGGGAGCCACGGAAGTTGACCTTGACTTCAACGCCAATGTCAATACCCATAGCGACGGATTGCTCCTTCACGGCACCGGAGGCTTTTCCGATGTCGCAGCCGGATCAGCTTGTACAATACTCACAGCCCCTTCTTTCCGGAAGCGCATTCCAATAATTAAAGAGCGTGTGACAACCGTTACTGCTCCGGGCGAAGCAATTGACGTGCTTATAACTGAACGTGGAATTTGCATCAATCCCAGACGCCCTGACTTGTACGACCGCGTTAAAAATGCGGGATTGCCACTAATTCCAATAAAAGAATTGATGGAAAAAGTCAATTCGATCACCGGAATTCCCGAAAAACCACGACTAGGCGATAAACCAGTCGCCGTCATTGAATGGCGCGACGGAACTGTAATAGATTCCGTCTGGCAAGTTCTCGACTAAAAAATACTATCGCGGAATAAAGCATTGATGCCTTATTCCGCGATAATTATCTATAAATTAAAGCCCGTTTCAAAGGGCCTTCCGACTAAACGACCCTTATCATATCCAGAACTTGGGAATATCTTTCCATGATTTCATCCTGGGAAAGAGTGTGATATGAATCGAGACTGAAGTTTTCAACAGTGATTGAACCCATTACAGTTCCTAAGATCATTGCTTTTCGGAAATTGTTCTCTGACAAATCGCCGGTTTTCGCTATCCAACCCATAAAACCTCCTGCGAAAGAATCTCCTGCGCCAGTTGGGTCGGTAATTTCGGGACAAGGGAAAGCAGGTACAAAAAACCTGTCGGTTTCTGTCGCTGTCATTGCTCCCAATTCTCCCATCTTAATCACAAGTCGTTTGGGGCCCATCTGGAGAAGCTTATGAATCGCATTGGCTAGCTTTTTTTCACCCGACAGCATTGCGGCTTCCTGTCTGTTTACAAAAAGTATGTCAACCAGTTTAATTGCTTCCTTGAGTTGAGGAAGAGAAATATTTATCCACAGATTCATTGTATCAAGTGCTATTAAACGTGGTTTCTGAACGTCCTGGATTACTTTGATCTGAAGCTGAGGATGAATATTGGCCAGAAACAGGAAAGGAGCCGTTCTGAAGTGCGATGGAAGCTTGGGTGAAAAATGTTCGAATACATTCAATTCGGTAGCATGCGTTGTAGCATCTCCAAAGTCATCGGAATATGACCCGGACCAATGAAATGTCTTCCCTGGCAACTTTTCAAGACCGGACATGTCTACATTGCGTTTAGTCAAAAATTCAATATACTCTGGTTTGAAATCTTCCCCAACTGCGCCTACCAATCCTGGTTTGGTAAAATAGCTTGCAACAGTCGAAAAATACGATGCAGAGCCCCCTAACGCTTTTTCACGCCGTCCTTTTGGCGTGGCAAGGGTATCATAAGCAACTGAACCTACTACTACAATATTAACGCTCATCTATTCCTCCATTAATTCATAGATAGAAGTTATTTAAAATGAAGATTAAATCAGGGTTCCGCAAAAATGTAATTTACCAAATCCTTTAGCTCTTGTTCATCCTTGGATCTTAGCAGATACAAAAAATTCCCTGACAGGGAAATATCACCCGACTGATTAACTCCGGAATAAACCAGGCTTTTCCCGCACTTGGAGACAATTTCATCGTGAGAATATTTATAAGACCGATTATATTTGCGGCCCGCAAAAGAGACAGAATAAAGTCTTTTAAAAGTAAATTCACTTTGTACACGGTTAATACAATTCGCCCATAGCGAAAAAACATCTATATCAGATGAATAGTTAAAAATGTGACATCCCAAATGCGGAGGAATGGCCATTTTCAAATCGATGGGATATAACTTCCCGTCATTTGTGCGAATAAACTCAATAACAAAAAACCTCTCATTGAGTTTGGCGGCCTTTACAATAGCCCGTCCGGTCTCTTCCAGGTCAGCAGGGACATTCATCGGTGAAAGAATTGAAAGGTTTTCATTGGAAGAGGCTGTTGTACAAAGATCAGGGGAAAAGAAATTGCAATTGAAAAAAACGATATTTCCCTGATTGTCGGTCAAGCCATTGAAAGATTCCTGGCGCCCTCCAAGATATTCCTGAATGATATACTGATGATCATATTTTATTGCAAAAAACCTGTTCAATTCTTCCTCAGAGGAAACCAGGAAATTGTCATAAATATTCTCTCTGCTTGTTTCCGGTTTAATGAACACTGGATATTTTCGTCCGGTAAATTTCAACGCGCTCCTTTTATCAACAAGTGGCTTGGTTCTGGGAACATTAGCGCCAGCTGCTTCAAAAGTAGCTTTCATAAGAGTCTTTTTCTTGAAAAAAGGGATCTCGGCAGGTTTGGGGCCAAAAATTCCAAATTTTTCCCTGATCACTGCCTCAATTTCCAGAAACCGATTTTGCAGTGTTTCAAACCTTTCTATCGGTCCAAATTCGTTTCTGATCTGGACACAAGCCGTCAAGATCTGGTCAAGTGCTTCAGGATGATCAATTTTAAAATGCTCTTTCAAAGAAGCTCTTATTTCGACTGGCAAAGAACTTTTCGGCGAGTCGCTAATTCCAAAAATAAGAAAGCCTGATGCCTGAAGACGATTCAAAAAATAGGAAAAATCAGCATTCGGATTTGTAAGCAAAAAGACCAGATTCATTTTTTTCCTCTGATATCAGCAACTAAGTTTCACAAATACTAAAGCCCCCCTAAGCGAGGCCCAAATAGTATTGTTGGTCGTTTTGAGCAGAATCGAGGCGACCGGGAAATTGATAACGAGTCTGTCGAAAATTATCCTAATTCTCATTTTTAAATGTTCCCACGCAATATTTTACCCTGCTTTCTAGCATCACCAGCTAACCCCATTGTACCGAACAGCATATACCGAGACTTTCCGACAGCTTCTACCGAGTCTGTCGAAAATTATCCTAAGCATGGTTTTCTTGTACCCTTCTAGCTATTCGACCCGATATTCATGTTTGTTTCACCGAACTGTTTTTCTAACACACCTAAGTGATTTGATAATTTTCAACAGCTTCTAACCCCAGACCACAGATTACTTTACTTTACTTTACTTCACTTCACAACAAAACTGGCCATTCTCTTTGGAACATAGATAAACTTCAGAACAGTTTTTCCCTCTATGTGCCTTTGTATTTTTTCACTTTTAAGACATTCTTCGCGAATTTGTTCTTCTGAAAATGTGACGGGAATTTTCAACTGATCCCGTAATTTCCCATTCACTTGTACCGGTAAAACAATTTCATCTTCGACCAGCCATTTTTCATTAAACTCGGGCCATTTTTGCTGGTGGACTGAACTCTTGCCGACAACTTTTTCCCACAATTCCTCGGCAAGAAATGGAGCGATTGGAGCAAGTAATTTCAAAAGCGCTTCAATTGCTTCACGCCAGACTTTGGTTTTGGGGGCTTCACCTTTCTTAGCTGCATCACTCAGGAAATTAACAAATTCCATCAGTCGGGCAACGGCGGTGTTAAAACTGAAGTTCTCAATATCACGAGAGACAGCTTTGATAGTTTTGTGTATTATCCGGTAAAAATCGGCTTTCATCTCTTCCGATTCGGTTGAATTTCCGCCTGGATTGTCCTGTACAAGATCATGAACCCGGTTCATAAATCTGGACATTCCCTTTATTCCCTCGTCAGACCAGGCAACTTCCGTTTCAAAAGCACCCAAAAAGAGAATAAATGCACGCAATGTATCAGCACCGAATTTTTCAACCATTTCATCGGGAGTAATGACATTCCCCTTGGATTTACTCATCTTCTCGCCATCAGCACCCAGCATCATTCCCTGATTCCGGAGTTTTGCAAATGGTTCGGAAAATGGTATCAATCCTTCGTCTTGCATTACTTTCGTCCAAAAACGTGCGTAGAGAAGATGCATAACCGCATGTTCCGCTCCCCCAACGTATAAATCGACGGGCAGCCAATATGCAACTCTCTGCCGATCAAAAGCCGCTGTGTCAAGCTTCGGATCAACAAATCTCAAAAAGTACCACGATGAGCATGCAAACCCATCCATGGTGTCTGTTTCACGTCGTGCAGGCTTTCCGCACTTAGGACATTTAGTGCTGACCCAATCTGTAATCCTTGCGAGCGGAGAACGGCCATCCTCTCCGGGTTTAAATTCACTTATATTCGGAAGAAGCACCGGCAAATCCGTTTCCGGAACCGGGATACTTCCGCAACTGTCACAATGGATAACCGGGATAGGGGCTCCCCAATAACGTTGTCTGGAGATCAACCAATCACGGAATTTATAATTCACTCTTCGGGAACCGATTCCCTTTTTCTCAACCCAGGCCGTCATATTTTCAATCGCTTTTTCCGAGGTCAATTTGGAGAATTCGCCTGAATCGACGCAAATCCCATATTCTGTGTAGGCGGCTGAAAGTGGGCCAACTTTGTTTCCACCCGGTGTTATCACCTCACGAACGGGTAAACCATATTTATGGGCAAATGCAAAATCCCTTTCATCGTGAGCTGGTACAGCCATTACGGCACCTGTACCATATCCTGATAAGACATAATCTCCAATGAAAATTGGAACTTTCTCGCCATTAAACGGATTCACTGCATAGCTGCCTAGCGCAGTACCCGTTTTTTCTTTTTCAGCGCTCATCCTGTCAATTTCGCTTTTTTTGCGGGAGGCTTCAACATATTCCGAGACTTCCGAGGCTCGGCTTGGATGAGTTAATTCGGAAACCAATGGATGCTCCGGAGCCAAAGTTAAAAAAGTAACTCCGAATATAGTGTCAACACGAGTGGTAAAAATAGTCAAATCATAAGAAGTACCTACTTTGGTCGGATTCAAGGCTTTGAACACCACTTCAGTGCCAGTCTTTTTTCCGATCCAGTTTTCCTGCATCTTTTTTATGTGCTCAGGCCAATCAACTGTTTTGAGGTCATCTATCAACCGGTCCGCATAAGCGGTAATTTTGAAATACCATTGCTTCAGGTCTTTCTTGGTGACTTCAGCTTCACAACGCCAGCAGCGCCCTGCTTCAACCTGCTCATTTGCCAGAATTGTTCGGCAAGTCGGACACCACCATTGCGCTCCTTCCGCCTGATAAGCCAACCCACGCTTATACAGCATCAGGAAAAACCATTGCGTCCATTTGTAATAGCTCGCATCGCTGGAATTAACCTCACGGTCCCAATCGTAAGAACATTCCACCAGTTTCAACTGCCTGCGGTAATTTCCCGCATTTTTCATTGTAGTTTCAGCCGGGTGAACTCCCATTTTAATCGCGTAGTTTTCCGCCGGAAGGCCGAAGGCATCCCAACCCATGGGATGTAATACGTTCATTCCCTGCATTCGCTTCATGCGAGAAATGACATCTGTTGGGACATAGTTTCTCAAATGTCCAACTGATAACCCCGAGCCGGATGGATAAGGAAAAAAGTCGAGACAATAAAATTTTGTCTTTTTGCCATCTTCAGAGGTTTTGTACGAGTTGCTTTTCTCCCATACAGGCTTCCATTTTTCTTCAACTTTTTTAAAATCATAACGTTCGGCCATTTTTATAACTCCTGAAACTAGAGTTTATTTATTCAATAAAATTATGCAATCAAAATCTTGAAAGTAGTAGTCCGATCGCTAAATAACATCGCAATAAAAAACAGTATGGCAAAGCTCCGTGATACGAAAACAGTGAGTTTCTTTCGGGAAGAGAACTTAACGAAAAAAGCGTTATTTTGCGCTGCATTGCAATTTTAATTAGCGAGAATAATAATAGCAGTTCAACTAAAACCAATTGTGAAAATTTTTTCAGACAAAACTTGGGTGATTTTGCAAGCACCTCAGTATTTCCTGGAATGGCCCCTTTGGAATTATACATTTCATTCATCCAGAAATAGTTTAATGGATTTTATTATCCGTAAAGAGGCTCGTCCATCACCATATGGATTGGGATTTTTCGTCATCTCAGCGTAAGCTCCCTTGTCGGTTAACAATTTTACAGCTTCGGAAAAAATTTTTTCATCATCAGTACCAACAAGTTTTAAAGCCCCGCTATCAAGGCCTTCCGGGCGCTCCGTTACATCACGTAAAACAAGCACTGGTTTTTTTAGTGAAGGGGCTTCTTCCTGAACCCCTCCTGAATCACTCAAAACAAGTTCTGATTTTTCCATGGCGTGGATAAAATCTAAGTATCCAAGGGGGGAACAAAGATGTATCCGGGAATGGTTTTTTAAAATTTCAGAAACTTCCTTAATTACGTTAGGATTTGGATGAACCGGAAAAAGGACCATCGAATTTTCCACAAACTCTACAATTTCCAGAAGGGCTTTAAAAACACGCCTTTGTGGTTCACCGAAACTCTCTCGACGATGTGAGGTTACAAGAATAATCTTTTTCCCGGATTTAAAGACCGGCTTCAAAGCATCCGGAGCCTCATAAGGGAGCTTCAGAGCCCAAAGTAACGCATCAATAACCGTATTCCCGGTAACGTGAATGTTTTTTGGGTTCACACCTTCCTTCAAAAGGTTTTTTCGTGATAATTCTGTTGGTGGGAAATGCAAATCGGTCAGACTTCCAGCCAATCGTCGATTTATTTCTTCGGGGAAGGGGCTGAATTTGTCATTGGAACGCAAGCCGGCTTCAACGTGTGCCACCGGCGTTTTGGAGTAATAGCCGGCTAATGCGCCTAAAAAAGCTGAAGTTGTATCACCTTGTACAACAATCATGTCATATTTTTCGGCATTGAAAACTCGCTCAAAGTTTTCCAATATTCTTGAGGTCAGGGAAAAAAGCGTCTGATTGCTTCGCATTACATCCAGATTTATATCCGGATGAATTTGAAACAACCGTAACATTTCATCGGCAATTTCTCGATGTTGGCCGGTGTGAAGAACCACCGCTCTCAATCCTTCACCATCGGCGGCTTTAATTACAGGGGCCAATTTAATGATTTCAGGCCTCGTCCCGAAAATAAAGAGAACTTTTTTCATGAATTCAGGCTGGCGTAATTATTCTTACGCAGGACTCAAAACGTCAATTCCTGTACCGGTTACATCTTGAGACTGCGTTGGAGGTAGTTCTTCCGATGTCGTCGGAGGTTCTGGCTTTACAAAAGGATCGCGGCCTTCGAGAAGCTCTCTTATTTCGTTGCCGGAAAGAGTTTCTTTTTCCAGAAGAATTTTGGAAATCTTTTCAAGGTCACTTCTTTTTGTTTCAAGTATCTCTTTCGATTTTTGGTAGGCGGAATCAATCAGAACACGTATTTCAGAATCAATTTTCTTTGCCATTTCCTCGGATAGATCACGTCTTCGTGCAAAATCGCGTCCGAGAAATACTGCGTGATCTTCATCGCTCAAGGAGATCGGTCCAATTGCTTCACTCATTCCCAATTCACAAACCATTTTCCTTGCAATCTTGGTTGCCCGATCGATGTCATTTCTGGCACCCGAAGTAATTTCGTGAAAAATCAGTTCTTCAGCAACCCGGCCGCCAAGCAAGATACAGAGTTGGCTGAAAAGATGTGTCTTGGAAACCGTGAGTTTGTCTTCTACAGGAAGTTGAAGGGTCAAGCCCAATGCCATTCCTCTTGGAATTATCGTAACTTTATGTACGGGATCAGTGTCTGGAATGGCAATTGCAACCAGTGCGTGTCCCATTTCATGATAAGCCGTGTTTTCTTTTTCTTTGTCGGAAATAATGCGACTTTTGCGTTCTGATCCACAGATCACTTTATCGATCGCTTCTTCAAAGTCGCTCATAAAAATGAACTTGCGTCCATTTCTCGCCGCTAGAATGGCTGCTTCGTTTGCCAGGTTGGCAAGATCAGCACCGACAAAACCGGGGGTGCGTCTGGCTAAAACCGATAAATCAACATCAGCGGTGATAGGTTTATCACGGGTATGTATTTTTAAAATATCACCTCTGCCGACCAGATCTGGCTGATCGACTACGATTCGGCGATCGAACCTACCGGGTCTGAGAAGCGCAGGATCGAGAACATCGGGTCTATTCGTCGCAGCAACCAGGATTATTCCTTTTGATGTGTCAAAACCATCCATTTCAACAAGAAGCTGATTCAAAGTCTGTTCTCGTTCGTCATGTCCACCACCAAGGCCCGCTCCACGCTGGCGGCCAACGGCATCGATTTCGTCCATGAAAACGATACAAGGGGCATTTTTTCTTGCCTGCTCGAACAAATCTCTTACTCGCGAAGCTCCGACTCCAACAAACATTTCAACAAATTCTGAGCCGGAAATATTAAAAAACGGAACGTTAGCTTCTCCTGCAACTGCACGTGCCAGCAGGGTTTTGCCGGTTCCCGGTGGGCCGTATAACAAAACGCCTCTCGGAATCTTTGCCCCTACATCAGTGAACTTTTTTGGTTCCTTTAAGAATTCAACCACTTCTTCGAGATCTTCTTTGGCTTCTTTCACTCCAGCCACATCTTTGAAGGAAACCTTCTTTTCGCCGGCATCAATCATCCGTGCCCGGCTCTTTCCAAAACTCAATGCTTTTGCTCCCCCACCCTGCATTTTCTGCAGAATGTAAATCCATGCTCCGATAAGAAGCAAAAACGGGAACCAATTGATCAGAAGATTCAGCCACCACGACATTTGCGCCGGTGGTTCCGCTTCAACAATTACATCACTCTTTCTGATTATTTCCATTAAGCCCGGGTCATCAGGAATAATTGTCTGAAAATGCATGGGCTCTTTCTCATTATTCAGATAGTTTACTCCCATCATCTGACCGGTGATTTCACGATCATTGATGCGAAGGCTCAAAATACGCGGGCCATCCTTCTGCTTCTTTTGCAGATAATTCAAAAATTCGGAATATTTAATTTTTTCTATTTTTTTCGTGCTTACAACATTTGTGAACGCTGTCAGACAAATTATCAACAAGAGCACGTAAAGAGCCACGGTTTTCATTTTTGGCGGTTGTTCCTTAATCATTTTTTCTTCCTGTACACCTAAAAAGGCAAATTTTTTCCTAAGATTAGTTGATTATGCTAGCACAATACGGTTTTCTTATCAACTTTTGAAAAAATTAAACACCATTTCTTAATAAGCAGGGTGGCAAATTTGCACCAGCACAATTATTTTCAGTCGAATATATATAAACAACTTTTTCAAAGTTTTTGAAATCTTGACAACAACCCTTATTGTATGCCAGACTTGAGTGATTGGTAAGATTGCCTCCCCCTCTACTGTTATATGGTTGAGTTCTTCTCCGGGAGTATTTAAGAGCCGATGGCATGGAAAAAAAGAGAGAAAAACTGAGAGTTCTCATTGTTGAAAATGACGAGATCAGCCGAATGCTTCTGTCTAGCATGGTTCGGGAAATTGGGCATGAATGCAAAACGGCCACTAACGGAGCCGATGGCTTTAAAGTGTTTCAATCGTTCAAGCCGGATCTGATTTTTACGGAAATTTCCCTTCCGGGCGTCGATGGTTTGGCCATGCTCGAACAAATCCGTCGGGAATCCCAGAAAGCGATCGTGGTCATCCTCACTGGACAGAATTCACCGGAAGTCATCCTGAAAGTCTTGCCCCTGCATGCCAACGACTTTCTTCTTAAGCCAATCACACCAAATGGTTTCAGATTCTACCTTCAGAAAATGGAAGACGTCATCGCCAACCGCTCTGAAGAAGAAGAGATCATCGGCATGATTCTACACCGGGAACTGACATTAAAAATAGGTAATTTGCCGATGCTGGTCGGCAAGGTCGCCGACCTTTTGGTTCGGGAAACTGAAAGCCTGCTTCCGGCTGAAAATCGCTGGGGAATCCGCCTGGGATTGGTTGAAATCATCCTCAATGCCATTGAGCATGGCAACCTTGGCCTTTCCTTTGATGAGAAAACTAAAGCCCAGGAAGGTGAGCCGGAAAAATGGGCCAGGCTCATCAGCCAACGATCGGGCATAGAACCCTATAATACCCGTCACGTCTTAATTCAATTCCGACTTGAAAATGATTGGTGCGAGTGGATGATTTCTGACGAGGGTGAAGGGTTTGATTGGACAAAAGTGCCTGACCCAACCGCCCCGGAAAACTTCCTCTGCAGTCATGGCCGTGGGATCCTGCTGACCAAGATCAGTTTTGACGAAGTAAAGTTTATAGGAAAAGGAAACCAAGTTGTCTTACAAAAGCGCATAAATCGCCAAGTTTGATTTCACCAAGAAGTTGGCTTCTGCTTCCCCAAAAAGTGAAGCATTGGACTCTTTGGGATCGCGAAATCAGCAACCATCCTGACAAGAAGAAAAGAAGAAAAAAACATTTACAACCTGTTGCAACCCTGATCCAAAAAAATGATTTTTTGGAGAACGCTCAAAGGAACTCCTGTTCACTATGAATACTCCCACTGGAATCATTGCTTTGATTTTTACCGATGTTGAGGGGTCAACGGCGCTCTGGGAGCAGATACCGGATGCCATGCGCGAAAGCCTTCGGCTTCACGACGAATGCTTGCGCCGGCTCCTTGTGACCCATCACGGTTATGAAGTGAAAACCGAAGGGGATGCCTTCATGGTGTCTTTTTCCAATCCCGGGGATGCGGTTAAATGGTGTCTGGCAGTTCAGAAGAGGCTTCTGGAAGAAACCTGGCCAAAAGCCCTACTCGCAAATCCTCTGGCATCCGAAATCTTGGCTGATGATGGAACCCTGCTCCATCGGGGCCTTCGGGTCCGTATGGGAGGCCATTTGGGAGCTCCAGACTGTCGCCCGGACCCGGTTACAGGGCGCATGGATTACTTCGGCCCGGTTGTGAACCGAAGCGCCCGAGTTGGGAGCGCCGGTCACGGTGGACAGATTCTATTTTCAACCACACTTTGGGAAATGGCGTGTCGGCTGGTCGACCTGGCCTCCGTGACCGTAGAAGACCTTGGGGAGCACGGAATGAAGGGATTACTCCAACCGGAACGACTCGTCCAGGTCCAACCCCTTGCCCTCTCCCACCGGCGATTTCCCCCATTGAAGACTCAGAATCCAAAACGAACCAATCTCCGGGCTGTTGAAACTCCATTGATTGGCCGGAAGAAGGAATTGGAGACTCTTGAAAAGGCCCTGGGAGGTTCGCGCCTTGTGACGGTAGTAGCTCCCGGCGGAACCGGAAAAACCAGGTTAGTTCTAGAGTTTGGATATCGACTGTTCGAAAGAGACCTAGCCCCTAAGGGAGGGGTTTGGTTTTGTGACCTGACAAACGCCAGGAACCCCAGCGAAGTCATTCAGGCTGTTGCCGCTATCCTTGGGGTTTCCCTTACTCAGGGGCACACCTTTGATCACACGGTTGAAACCATTGCCAGAACGCTCGCAGGTCATGGGCCCCTGCTTCTACTTCTTGACAACTTTGAGCAGGTTCTTTCTGCGGCCCCCTTAACCCTGGGCAGGTGGCTCCCTGCAGCACCCGAGCTGCGCATCCTGGTGACCAGCCGCGAACCCCTCGGATTGGCTGGGGAAGTTAGGTTGGAGCTCGACCCCCTCGATATCGAGGCCGGCGTTGAACTTTTCTCCGCCCGCGCAGCAGCAGCCAAACCTGGATTTGCAGTCGACGACTCCAATCGCGGGGATGTCCGGGCTCTGGTTGCAGATCTCGACGGTCTTCCTCTCGCCCTGGAGCTTGCAGCGGCCCGGGTGCGTCTGCTTTCCATCGATAACCTACGCCGTCGGCTGGAAAAAAGCCTTGATGTTCTCTCCTCCCGAAGACAGGACCTTTCTCCTCGCCAACGGACCTTACGGGGCACTATGGACTGGTCCTGGGACCTGCTCAATGAGTTCGAACGGGAGCTTCTGTCCCAGGTTTCCGTCTTCCACGGTGGATTCTTCCTCGAAGAAGCCGAGGCCGTTGTAATTCTTCCTGACATCGATGGAGCACCCCCCATCCTGGATCTCCTCGAGTCCATTTCCGATAAGTCCTTGCTGCGCATTCAGGATCATCCCAACTTTCCGGGAGAGACCTGGTTCCGTTTGCTAGCCACCATCCGTGAATACGCCGCTGAGAAACTTGAAACTCGCAGTAACGTTGCTGATATCCGGCTGCGCCATGCCCGACACTTCACGGGGTTCGGCGAGCATCTCGTTGGAACCGACCTGGATCGGGTCAGGCTCCGAGCGGACGGTGTGGCCCGACTCGAGGCTTCCAGGGAAAACCTTGAGGCGGCATTCGACTTCCTTTGCGAATCCGATCCCGACGGGGCGGCAAAATTGGCGCTCTCACTGGGACCTCTGCTCGATCTCCGCGGACCGGCCATACACCACAAGACCGTATTGGATCGAGCTTTGGAATTGGCTCACGAAGGTCCGGAAAAGGCGGATCTCCTGCGTGATCGGGCTAAACGCAGTTTTCTCTGGAACAGGTATGACGACGCTCTGACCGACTGTCGGGAAGCGTTGAACCGTTCCGCAGGGAATCCCGTTCTCGAAGGCGAGGTCCTTGCCATCCGCGGATCCATTCTTGACATTCAAGGGGATTTGGACAAAGCTCTGGCCGACCTTCATCGGGCCATGGAACTGGCTGTAAAAGCGAACAGCCTTCCCTTGAAATGTCGTGTCATGGGAGCCCTTGGAGGGTTGTACCTAACGAGATGTTTCTGGGTGAATGCCAGGGAGCATCTGGAAAAAGCCGTGAGCTACTGCCGCGAGCTTCGTAATCACCGCCTCGAAGCCCTCTACATCCTCATGCTCGGATTCGTTGCATGGGAACAGGGAAACGAAGAAACCGCGTTATCCTGCTACGATACCGCCTTGGCCTACCATCGTGAGGCCGGATCCCGTTTTGGGGAAGCCATGACTCTCCAATGGATGGGTGAGCTGAAACTGGCAACGGGTAACTTGCTCCTGGCCCGCGAGTACAGCGAGGCCGCCATGGCCCTGGCGCGGGAATATGACGCCCCGCAGATTGAAAACGGATGCCGGTTCAATCTGGCGGTCATCGCCATGGAAGAGGGCAAGAATGAACTTGCCGGCCTACTTTTCGATGAAGCCATCGATCGGGCCAAAAAAAACCAGGATCCCTTCACCGAAGGGGCGCTGCTCTTCTACCGCGCGACCCTCCAGGCTTTGAACGGTGCCGTAACCGCAGCAGAGGAAACATTTCGACAGGCAAGGGAGTTGGTTCCCCTATCTTTCCAGGAGAGCCAAGGCACGAACCTGTGGGATGTGGCTCTGGACCTAGGTCATTTCAGCAATGCTCTGGAAAGCGGCGATGCTCACAATTGTCATTCCCGGCTTCGGGAGGCCCGTCGACGACTCGCAAAGGCAGTCGAACCCGAGGCCAGTGACCCTCTCACAGCCGATCTTGAAGCAGGAGAACAAAGGATAATCGGAAACAAACGTGCCAGCATGCGATACCTGCGGAAATGTCTCGAAGCTGCGGAAGCCAAGTTCGAAAAATAAGCCTTTCAATCAGGGCGTTCTTCGCGATACACCGGAAACCCCTATTCCAAACGTTGAATTATGGCAATCTTATTCGAAAAAAATTGAATATTCAGAAAAACCTCCAAAGCTTTCCAATGATTTTATGGAAAATCTTTTTTTGGAGGATTTAAGCATACCTACGGATTAATAATAATTGGTATCATACCAATTTCAATTATTTCGTTCATCCGACCTATTTCGTGCTTCAAGTCTGTGTAAATAGGAGTTGGGCCTGACAGAAATGAATGCTTCAACCATCCAGTAAGGGTTCCTTATTTTCATGAAAGTTCCGTGTTTTTCTTGGAAAATATACCGATCCAACTTCATTTTGCTCAAATCAATGTTCTTGGGATGATGCACGTATTTTTTGGGATTGGTATTATTTGCCTTCTGATCCTGATATCCAGAGCGGACCTCCTTAGAGCATCACTTGATGGCTTTGATTTGCGCCTTAAGCTGCTTGGCGGCCATGGCGTAACCGCCACCAGCCCCGTCCACAAAATGGATATGGTCTCCCGGGTTGGTGCTCCTGACGAAACATGTCATCAGCGCTTCCCCGGATTCATGTATACCGTAAAAGATCTCCCCCATTTTGAACAAACCTTCCAGATAAGCCCTCAATTTCACAACCTGCTGTGGCTCGCAATCCAGGATCATGCGAAGAGAATCGTCGAACTTCCGGTAGTCGCAATGCGCCGGAATGGAGGTGGAATAAGCCAAGGGGTCGAAAAAGCGGAGGTTGATCCCCCAGCCCAATGAAAAGACTGCTACGGTAATTCCCAAAAGCTTGGCAAAAAAGGGCTTGCACCAGATCGTGGGAAAATGCCGCGCTTCATCGCATACACATTCCCACCACCCCCGATAGTGCATTGAAGAATGCTGAATGGGATTGGCAGCGTCAAGACCGTGCGGAACAATACTTTCCAGACCGGCCAGCACCTTGTCGTAAGTGGTGGCCTGATCACCGGATCGGGCCGATACCAGCAGCGAGACTGAGACCCCCCGGCTAGCCGGAATGGGTTTCCAACGACAGGAAAGCTCATCCAGGTCAGCCCAGCCATCGACAGCTTCAACTCTGTAGCGGCTTTCATCCCTTTTAATCATTTTCTCCGCCGCCGCAATTCCTCCCCCCCGGAAAATGGCGATAGCCCGACCACCGGATAGCTCAAATCGGGCTACTTCAATCCGGGCACCGGAATTCAGTACCTCGGAAATGGCAATCTTCCCCACCCGGAGATCCAGGTCGAAACGTTTTTCAGAGAGGTTTTTTAACCCGCCAAGTTCACGACAGACAGCTTCCACTCTTTCCGGTGGAATGAGAAACGTGGCGCCGTCTCCCCCGAACACAAAGGGAAAATCCCTTCCTCCCATAGCCTTTTGGGCACAAACAATAGCCGCGGCTCCCACCCGGTTCACGTCTTTGTATCGTCCGTTTTCAATGGCTTGGGTGGAACCTATGATGTCCGTAAGTATGACAAACCAATTTTCCGGTACTGCCCGGAAATGTCGTCCGTCGGTCAATTCCGAAAATTTTATAAACGGTTGAATGGATTCGTAAAATTCGTCACTCATGATTGCCTCTCTCTTTCTGCCGTTTCTGATCAAACCTCATCCCCAGGCAGTATTCTTCCGCATGAAAAACTGACTTAAGAATACTACCCACCATTTTTTCTCGTCAACGGAAATATTTTCTCCGCGCTTGGAGGAATTTTGCCTTGCCTCTCCCGATATGTTGCACAAACAAGGCTTTGTACCAATAATTAAAAGCAATCAATAAAACCACTAAAAGTTGCTGACGTACAACAAATCTAAAATCAGAAAACTTGGCAATTAACCGGTAATTCAAAAAAAAATCGCGAAATAAAATTTTTTCCAACTTTTCTGCGCTTCTGTTGATGCAGTTTTAGAAGAGAACTCCTAGAGTTCGGGTAATTGTGATTTTAATTGCAACGTGATCCAAAAAAGGGCAACATAGCTTGTACTTTTTCGATAGTTGGAATCGTAATCCTTGCTGTAGGGGTTGTCACCATAGAAGAACATCCAGGAATCCTGGGTATAATAGAGCAAACGATGGATGACATGCGGATCAAGTATAAAGAGGCAACATAAGTAAGCGATTTTTTTCGGCGTCAGCGTGATTTTAACGGCCTGGAAGTGCTTCTGGTCTGAAACTCCGGTTAATCGATAATCCTCGGTTTTATCCTCAACTTTGACAACATCAAACCATGTATGGCACTCTTTCAGCGGTCCCTCGTCTATAAACGGGTAATGCCCCGAATAGAATTTGTCCATAAAGTAACTGTGAAAAAAAAATTTCCAAGTTCGTGGTTTTCTTGTTTGATGAAGACAGGAGATGAAAACCCGTTTTGACATTGAATTTTTCTTGAACAGCTTGCTTGCCATCAGACACATTGCCGAATAGATCTGGTTCTGTTTCTCCGTATTATTCCGATCTTCCATAGAAACATAGTGTTCAACAGTATCCATGAATGTGACTGCATCGAATTTTCCATAGAGCTTGTTCTGTAAATTGGAATCATTTAAAATATCTTTCCAGTTAATGATGTGCACATCTAAGCCATACTTCTCTTTTGCGTAAATCGCCTGCTCAGGGGTCAGATTGATTCCTACGGTTTCGCAGCCTACTTCGTCTCGGCAGTATTTGAGCCAGTCTCCGTAGCCACATCCAACATCGCAGATCACCATTCCCTTGGTCAGTCCCAGCTCCTTTACCATGTGTTCAAATTTGGAGCGCTGAGATAGAGCGCCATCGATCATAAGATTGAAGCCCAAGTCACGCCCGCTACCAGTAGTGTTGTCATAGAAGGTGTGTATCCATTGATAAGTCCGGCGGATCCGCAGCTGCGAATCGAAGAGAACCGACTTTCCGAAACAGAACAGGGCGATATCATCCAAAATGAGAGCAAAAAGCCAGAAAAGAGACCCCCATGCACTGAAGTTTACAGCTAGCAGAGCAGACCCCAAAATGAGACTCCACCAGACTAAGGTATTGCGATCAACGATGTTTTTCAGTGACTCAGCTTGGGTATTGGTGGTTTCTTTTTCAGAAAACTCAGGCATAATCTCCTCCTAGGCCTAATGCAAATTTAAGTCTACCAAGTGCAAGTGACAGATTTGAGCCTACATTTTTCTGGAAATGTCAGAAAATTTCGAGAATGAACCTAAATCTGACAGTTCTTTAAACAGGCCAGCACTCGTATGTTCTTGAGCATCTAGCATAATCCCTCACGAAAAACACAGATGAATTTCCCCGAAAGGATTCATCCTTTTTGAGAATAAGAATACCATAACAGGGATCTTCGGTGTTACCCTAAAAGTTATTAATCAGTAATTTTTTCGCTAATCTGCATCCATACTCATGGAAGTGGTTAATCATCAACTTCTGGATTCGGGCACGAAGAAGCGTTTGAACACTGTTATGTTTGGAAAATAGTTCCCCGTCAGGAAGATTTTATTTCGAGCGTTTATTATTCGTCCGAAGGGATTAATGAAAGTTCCGTTTACTTAACAGGAAGTTGGAGGGATTTCATATCAAAACCGCCCTTCTCAAGAGCCTTTCGTGCAGGCTCCCAGTTCTTTTTCAGCCAACTCCTGGCTTGAGTAGTCACATTCCCGGAAAGAACTTTTTTGCGAAGGTCAGCATCGGTTTTGAATTTATTCGCTTCGTCGGAGGAGGAAGTGTAGGCTGCAATTGCACCTTCGTCAAACATTGTGGAGATAGAAAACGGAGCTGGCTGCGAGATCCACCAGTCAATTACACTTGCAATTTCTGATTCCGTCTTTCCTTTGGGAAGTTTTGAGGAAAGCATTTTCAGGCGGTCAATCTTCGCCTTAAGCTGGTTTCGGTCAAATGTCGAGGGAAGATTGAGTTCGGCAATCGAATGTGGAGCGAAAAATACATCCCATAGCGCAGCTGCCTTAGCTCCCGTCGGTTTATCGCGAAAATCGTAAGCAATCAAATATGCACATGTATATTCAGGGGTTAAGTTCATGAGGGTGAATTTAACAAGGTCAAGGGCATCCTTGTCGTCCTTTGAATCACTAAATGGCTCTCTTGCGGCAGCATCCACCTTTGAAATACTAAGTGAAAAAAAACAGGTGAGGATGAGAAACATTGAAATTCCTCTCGTAAATTTCTTAAAATCCATGTTATTCTCCTTCTCAATTGGTTGTTAATTCGCCAAGAACATAAAAATTTATGTTTCTTGGGAACCTTTTAGGCGTTCATTCCACCACAAATCAAGGGAAAAGGCAAGAAAATTTCAGTGCAGCATCGAAAGAGTACCCAAAAAACTAAATAGAAGAATGATGACGGCCAGAATCGAAACTGGCCACGTTGCCCACCAGCGTGTTGCCGCCAGTTTTTTCTCGGCTTTTTCTGGGGGAAGTCCATGTAGTGCTTCCCGCGCCCGAAAGGTGAGCCATTGACGTAGCACAAGTATGTACGAACCGTAAAAAACAGCGCAGATGAAATACAAACGGAACCAGCCGAAATGTGGCACTGTGTAGGCCGGCACCGCGCCTGCCAACCAGGCGATGATAAACGAAACAACGGTAATGGAGATGCTCAATAGCAGTTCATATATCCATACCAACAAGTTTTCTGCCGCAGGGCGATAGTTGCGTCGTGCAAGGGCCACGGAGGCCAGTCCGAGCAGCAACAGGGCTGGCAACGATAAAAGCGACAGGAAAAACAATGGATCATCCGGGCTGCTGGTATAAGGGCCGGCAAACGCCATACTGCCGAATGAGAAAAAAATAGCCACAAGAAAATTCACCCCTGAAGGCATAGGCACCCACAGATGGTTGGTTCGCTGGGTTGAACAAAAATACTTCATCCTTCCGATGGGGTCCTTTACAAGGGTTTTACAGGGGTTTGATTAAGGGGCGGGGAGACTTGCGTTCTGCAGCGGATACCGCTGGTTGATCGCGGAAAAATCGGTAATAGAGCGCAGCCGAGAGCAGGTAGAGGCCGAATGTTATATACAGGCTTTTATCATAGCCCCATTGACGAAGCAGGTTTCCCGAAAAAAGCATCGAGCTAGCCCAGGCGAGATACCAGGCCGTGCTGTCGAGGGCGGCAGCACGGGCACGCCAGGCTTGAGGTAGGCGGGCCATAAGCATCTGCTCCCGCATTGGGATACCCAGGTTCATGAAAGCCATTCGGAAGAAAAAACCGCCTGCGCAGCAGAGTAGATCGTGACGCCAAGCCATCAAGAGCATGAACGGTAAGGAACAGAGCTGGGTTCCGACTATACCCCAGACCAGTCCTATTCGTCGAGTGATAGCCGGCGAGGAAACGGCCCCGATCACAGTTGCAAACTGGCCTATGGCAAATATTGTACCGATTTGTGCAACCGAAGCGCCGACCCAATCCCGGAAATAAAGATTGAAGTAGGGAACGATGAGACCAGCCCCAGCGCCGATGAGGCTCGAAGTTACCACAAACATGGCTATCACTATATGCGGAGAATAATTGTCTGCTGCGGAAGGTGAATTCAGGTTTTGGGGACAGGAATCTGTCCGTGGCCGGTCGGTTGGGAGCAGCAGGGCAGGAATGAAGGCGAAGCACATGAACCCAGCGGCCAAACGCAACGTTTGCCGAAGAGCCTCGATCGATGAGCTTGCGGTCATCCCTAGTTCTTCGAGGACGCGTGGAATCCAACCTGCTAGAAGTCCCGCGACAATCCCCATCAGCCATGTGACGCAGAAGTTCATACTAAAGAGATAAGGACGTTGCTTGCGCCGACTGTTTTCCTGGAGAAACGGTTGAACCGCGACGAGCAGGGCGCCGTTCCCGGCCCCTGAGACCAACACGCCGCCTACCATCCACAGCAGGCGATCTACGATGGTTAGCCAGGCATAACCTGTGGCACAGAGAATAATTCCGATTAGATAGGCTGTTCGTCGCGACGTCCGATCCGCTAACCAACCAAGGGGAACGGAGGCGATTGCTGCGGCGATTGATTGTACAGCGAGTAATTGTCCGATCGTGTCTTCAGTGAAGCCGCGATCTTTAAGATAGAGGTTCAGCAGAACAGCAAACATTCCCGTGCCGATTCCAACGAGAGCTTGTGCGCACAACATGTTTCGCAACCCCGGATTGAACGTCTTCAGGTAAATAAGATAAGCCTTCATGGGCTGTTAGTCTATCGCAATTTCTCGGACTAGGCAACCCCGGAAGTTAATGAATTTGGATTCCAACGATATGTGAAATTTTGTCAAATTCAGACATCCCATTATGTTGAACTCAATATAATGGGATGTCTGAAATTATACAATTGCCTGGTTTCGTTCTCATATCCAAAAAAAAAGGAGAGGTTCAGAAACATGAAACGAATTTTTTCCTTTTTTATTTTGCTCATTGTTTTTCGAATGAGGGTGACAAGCGAATCCTTTATTGAAGCAGGATTTTTGGTCTTGAGAATTGTGCGACTTCCGTCCCCGCTTCTACCTGATGGCTATGATTAAAATACAGTTCCATACCATACCGCTTCAGCATATCACGAACTCTGCAATCTGAGCGGGGGAATATTTATTTTGGCAGTTCCCTACCCCACCGCTTCAGCATATCACGAACTGCCTGCTGTAACCTTTCGCCCTCCCGTTCAGACAACGGGGGACTCATACTCCATAATAGGACATCACGATAGTCGAGCTTAGCAACCGAAATAAATTCCAGAAGTTTTGTTTCGTCACCCTGGCTAAGTGCGATAATAGCCATCTGAACACGCTCTTTTTCCCTCTCATAGGGTTCTGTGCCATACAAATCCAACAAATCAACTATCGTCTGGGTGTCCGACTCAGGGAAAGCTAGTTTGGCAGCAGCAATTACGGTCTGGCTAGCAGTAGACATAGGCCAAACCTGACAAATAATTTTTTCCAGTCCTCAATTTTAAAATTCCTGATTCCACAATTAAAATGCTGGATTCCAAAAAACTCAAAAAAGTTCTTTCCTCCTATGTTATCAGGTTTTCATGCCTTTTGCACGTTTTTGAAAATTCACTTTCAGTCACAAATTTGGGAAATCAGAAAAAATTTTTGACTTCATGTAAAGTGCAAGATAAAATGCAATCTGTGACTGATCACAATTATCCATTCAGATTTGTTTTTGTATCAGCATAATTTTTTTTTCTGTACCAATTTTCAGAGAAACCGTTTGCCGGCAGTTTATAGGATTTGAGTATTTTCTAGAACATTTTGAAACCCAGAGGAGATGCGTTAATAAAAGCAATGGTACAATTCAATTTGAGATTTTTTAGTGTTTGTTTTGTTTTTATGTTTCATGTTTTTTGTCCTGTACAAGCTGATGAACCAGTTTTTCAACGAGAAGTTGCTATTACAATGGACGATTTGAATATGAATGCAAATGATTGTCCTCTTTTTTCCTTGAGTCAGCGAAATCAGGCAATTCTCAGGGCATTAAAAAAGCACAATGATTTGAGAGCTGCCATTTTTGTCCGTGGGAAACTGGTCGATTCTGAGTTTGGGAAGGAAACCCTGAAAGTATGGAATGATGCTGGGCACATGATTGGCAATCATTCATATTCACATTTTTGTTATTCCGGTACAACCTTTGAGAAGTTTTCATTAGATATTCTGGCAAATGAGACAATTGTTAAAGCTTATTCGAACTACCGTCCGATATTTCGATTTCCTTATTTAAAAGAAGGCGAGACAAGAGAAAAACGTGATAAATTGAGAAAATTTTTCAAAAATCATAATTACCGACATGGTTATGTAACCATTGATGCCTCTGATTGGGCAATTGATGATCGTTTAAGAAAGCACCTTAAGCTTTTTCCGAATTCAAACCTGGACATTTACAAGAAATTCTATCTTGATCATATAACCAAACGTGCAGCTTATTACGAAGAACTTGCAAGAAAAGTCTTTGGTCGTCCCATCAAACACACTTTGCTCATTCATCATTCTCTTTTGAACGCTCTTTTTCTTGACGACCTTCTGAGTGAACTTGAAAAAAAAGGTTGGAAGCTCATCAATGCAGAGGATGCTTTCAAAGACCCGGTTTTTTCCATCGAACCTGACATCATTCCAGCAGGTGAGAGCATAGTTTGGGCGAAAGCAAAGGAATCAGGAAAATTCGAAAGCATCCTTCGTTACCCAGCTGAAGACGAAGTATACGAGCAACCTGAAATGGACAAATTGGGGTTATAGTATTATTTGATCTTTATCCCAATCAGCGATTTTAGGCAAAAAGAAGGAAAAAACCAGAGGTGGAAATTTCACATCCCCAAAATGAGCGTCCTTCTAAAACAAAGAAAGCCCGCCATTAGGCAGGCCTGGAAATCATATCAAGAGGGAATCAACTCACATAATGAGCAGAAACGGTAACAGGTAAAACACTTCCGGAGATCTGAAAGCTTCCATCTGATTGGAAAACAATCTTTACGCTCATTCCATTGTCACCGACAATCTGAGCTGAGGTTCCGTCCGTTCTTATGGTTGCACCAATGGGTTGGCGTTGAAGATTCGGATACTGAGCGGTGTTTCCAGAGAATGTCAAGATTCCACGGCTGGGGTTATTAGGATCACGAACAACATTTACGCTCATCCCATCCACTGTTGCTTGAAAACGATCACGTTCGCAAACATCGATAGAACCCTGCTTACTGATGAAAAGAAAGGAAATTTGCAAATGCCCTGTTTTTAGCGGGATGCCAAGAAGATTACTGCGAGTGAGCACCGAAGTGTTATTGACGCCTCCACTGGGTTGAGGTTGCGGCGCAGGTCGGGGGGGCAAAGGTCGGGGAGGGGCAGGTTGACTCGGCACCGGTCGGGTCGGAACAGGACTTAGCACCGGCCTAGGCGGAGCAGGACTTGGCGCCGGTCGGGTCGGAACAGGCTGATTTTCAACCGCTCTGATCGGAGCGGATGGAATTTTCGTAGTCGGGTTTTTTGCTATCAATCCACTTGAAGCACTAGCGGGTTTTCCAATATTTGAGTTAGTTCCAGTTGGAGATAAAGTCGGAGGTTTCCACGCGTATGGATTAGTCATGGAACCAAGTTTCGATTCGTCCGGAACGGCCAAAATCCAACCATCGATTATGAGGTTAGGATTTTTTAGAAGGGAAGGATATTTTGAAACATTCGCCTTAACAATTTCATTGAACTTCGAGCCATCACCAAGATATTTTTGAGCAAGTCCCCATAAAGTGTCTCCTCGCTTTACGGTTATTTTTATCGTTGACTGAGGTTTAATTGGATCGACCGGGGTGCATACTGTTGAGGAATTTAACTGGGTCGAATTTTCAGGAAGTGCCTTAGCAGCCGGAATTGAACCGTGGGGAGTAACGATTTGACCATCGAACGGCCCGGCAAATACAAAAAAGGGGGTCCCTAATCTCAGTATGAAAAATAGAAAAACCATCAGCTTTTGCCTGAACATTAATTTTCCCCCCTGGAAATAGTTAATTTTCTACCTTAATTGGTTCATAGTCCTTTTTTTCAAACCAAATTAATTCTCTATTATTCTATTATACAAAAAAAAACTATCATTAGGAAAAAACACGCACGTTAGATGGGTTTTTGCTTTTACAAATTTTTTTGCCCAAATTGTCTATTTTTACAGTCACACTTAACTTCTTTAAAACGGCACATGATGCTAATTACAACACGATTCACAGAAAATCCCTTTGCGAAAAAGCAACTCATTACCAAATCAAGCTTTGACCGACTTGAAGAGAAGCTTAAATGGAACAGTAGAGTTATTGTAATCGCAGGAAAATCATTTCCAAAAGTGGTTTTCGTTTCTACCTAATTTCCCGGAAAAATTATAACTAAGGATGTTTAAGTTCGGTTTCATCAACTTTGGTGAAAATTTTCCCTAATTGCAATTGTAACTATGCTTTTTGAGGCAAAATGTTTCCAAACATAGTAATGATGTTAGTTAAGAGGTGCCTAGTTATAAAATAAGCGGGACCTCAGATTTCTATCGGGCCCTTGTTAACTGCTGCTGTTTAATAATTGCTCAGTTGCTTAATTATTGCACGAAAAGTTCTTTAAAAAAGCTTTTTCCCTTTTTGATATTTAAAGCGTTCATTTCGCCCAACTTTATTCAGATTGAAGCAGATCAGAAGACGGAAATGGCAGTAACGAATGAGTTTATTGTAATTAATAATTCCCCGAATTCTCTGGCATGCTGTTTGCTTATATGCATGCCTCAATTAAGTCGAGGTTTTATTCATTCTGCCGAAAATCGGCATTATCTGGAGACCATTTGTACAATGAGAAAAACAAAAATTCTTGTCACCCTGGGGCCGTCTGCTGAAAGCGAAGAAGTATTAGAACAGTTGTTAACTGCCGGGATGAATGTTGCCCGGTTGAATTTTTCCCATGGTGATTATCTGGAACACGGAACCCGGGTGGAACGAATAAAGAAAATACGTGAAAAAATCGGGCGACCTATCGCTCTGATGCTGGATACTAAAGGCCCCGAAATTCGTGCGGGAAATGTGCAAAATGATTCCCTGATACTTGAAACAGGACGAGAGATAATTTTAACAAGCGAAGATGTTGAAGGAACTAGTGAACGATTAACCATTCGTTACGACCAACTGGCAAAAGCGGTAAAACCAGGAGGACTCATTCTCCTCGATGATGGATTACTGCAATTTGAAGTAATAGAAGTGCTCAACGATAAAGAAGTGCGCTGTTTTATTCAAAGCGGTGGCCGCATCAAAAGTCGCAGGAATGTCCATCTTCCGAAACTTCACCTGGAATTACCAAACCCTACTCCAAAGGATATTGCCGATTTGAAATTTGCTGCAGCGAATCAATTTGATTTCATCGCAGTTTCTTTTGCAGAGTCAGCTCAGACCGTATCAAAGGTTCGTCAAATTCTGGATGAAAACAGTGGGTCAGGAATAAGAATTATTGCCAAAATCGAGAATTATGCCGGATTGGATAACTTTGACGAAATATTGGCTTCCGCTGATGGTATCATGGTTGCCAGAGGGGATCTTGGTGTTGAACTTCCCGCAGAAGATGTTCCTGTAGTTCAAAAAGAATTGATCCGTAAATGTTATATGGCGGGAAAACCGGTCATAACAGCAACTCAAATGCTTCATAGCATGGTCGAGAATCCTCGGCCAACGAGAGCAGAAGCCTCTGATGTCGCGAACGCAATTTATGATTTTTCTTCGGCAGTCATGCTTTCCGGAGAGACGTCGGTTGGCAAATTTCCTACACAATGCGTCGAATTCATGACCAAAGCTGCTGAGCGAGCCGAGCAAGCGATCGATTACAGAAAGATTTACTTTTCGAATCCGGCCCATCGCGAAAATTTGGAAGATACGACCTTTGCCATTACCAATGCTGCAGTAACTACCGCCTATAACGTTGGAGCCAAGGCCATTATTACTGTAACAGAAAGCGGCCACACTGCCCGAATGCTCTCCCGATTGCGCCCCGCTATTCCAATTATAGCATTGACTCATGAACCGCAGGTGTATCATCAATTGTCCATTAATTGGGGAGTTCTGCCTGTTTCAGCACCTCATTTTCGCACACTTGATGAACTACACCATGAAGTCATCAAACTTGCCAAAGAAACGGGACTGGTTAAGAATGGAGATACCGTAATTCTGGTTGCAGGAATTCCTGTTGGAAAAACAGGCGCTACAAACATGATCAAAGTGGAAGTTGTTGATGGAGTCACCCGCTCCATCAAAGCTGGTGAACCCCCAAAATTCGTCAAATCCCAAAGTCTTAAAGAAAAATTTGCCAAGTCAGAGCAGGAAATAATACCGATTTCCAAAAATGATAGAAATTCCATACCCTTTCCAAGACATTCTCAAGTAACTTTGGACGCTAGTTTTATCGATCGATCCAATGAATTTGATATCGATAAGAATTTGCTATTCCGGCCTCATAATTACAGGTAATTTCAGCATGCTATAGCATGCATATCATATTGGCATGTTCCATCCCCCCCGATGTCCAAGCTTTTTTTTCCGCTTGGACATTTTTTTCATTTTCCGATTATAAAGGTTTTTTTTCTGAATCAAATTGCTTTTGACAAAAAATGTGTCTTCTGCTAAAACCCCAGAAACCAACAGAAAAAATCAAGACAATTGCTAATACCAATAATTGAAAGTAATCACGCAAATTTATAAGTTCGATCAAGCCTCTGGCGCTGTAAATCGTCAAAAAAGTTAGGTTATTATTTTGTGGGATTGGTATAATATTTAAGAAAATTGGGGGAATCAGATTATGAAAAGAACGATAGAGATGGAAAACTGGAACAGAAAAGAACACTTCGACTTTTTTTCGCAATTTGAAGAACCGTTTTTTGGAATCGTTGTTAATATAGATTGCACAAAAACTTATCATTCAGCCAAATCGGAAAAAACTTCTTTTTTCCTGAAATATCTGCATAAAATCCTTACTGCAGTTAATAAGGTCGAAGAATTTAAGCTTCGAATTGAACCTGAGGGAGTTTTTTGTTACGATACAATCCATGTCTCCTCAACTATCGGTCGCAGTGACGGAACATTTGCTTTTTCATTTATGGAATATAAAGCTGATTTCAACGATTTTGCCGCAGGTGCAGTTGACGAAATAAACAGAGTAAAAAACTCCAGCGGGATTCGATTTAATGAGTCAGCCAAAAGATTAGACACTATTCACTTTTCTTCAGTACCATGGGTACAATTTACCGCCCTAACTCATCCGCGAAATTTTGGATCCAAGGATAGTTCTCCCAAAATTACTGTTGGCAAAATTTTTAATGAAAATGAAAAAATAATGATGCCTTTATCAATTTTTGCGCACCATGGATTAATTGATGGTTATCATATTGGAAAGTTAATTGAGCTTTCCCAAAAGCTTATGGATGAATAGCATAATTAAATTTGGAAATCGTCCAAGTGCGCGATCTCAAACTTTTCTAAAAGGTTTTTCAGTAGGAATGAAGGGTAATACTGCCACCAGCGAAAAAGAGTAAAAATTCTTGGCTTATAAACCTGCATCAACGCAAATTCAGAAAATTTGGAAAAAAAATTATTTTCGCGAAGCTTTTTTTGAATTGTATGGTTAATTGCCAATGACAATATGAATTTCTTCTTGGTTGCTCTACTGGCACTATCAATGGAGTTGAATTTTTTTGAATTGCTTAGTTCACAGATTTTCAAATTTTGAGTCAAATTCTAAATTCAGACTTCCTGATGCGGGAGTATATTGAAATGGCACTTTTTATTCGAGAAAGTCTTGAAATGTCGGCAAATTTTTCCGGAAAAAGTTCTTTTTCAAATTCCGCACCAATACTGCAAAATAGCGATCAATTCATATACGGGTCAGGAATTCTGAAATTCCACTAAACGAGCTCTCGGCGCTTCGGCTCCGCTCAGAAAGTTTAGAATTGCAAGAATTTTTGTACAACCTTGTTGGGAGGGTAAAAATGCTGAATTTGTCTGAAGGACGCCATGAATACACTCTGAGTATAGAAAACAAAAACATTTCCTTTGAGTGTGATTTCAAACCCTCATCGGAAGAAGTAGTTCTATTCATTCATGGTCTTGGGTGTTCGCGGGAATCCTTTCGAGATGTCTTTGATCATCCCTATTTTCCAGACAAATCTTTTCTTTTATTGGATTTAATCGGCTTTGGAAAATCATCCAAACCGGGTAATTTCTCTTATTCGCTGGAAGATCAAGCAAAACTATGTGTACAATTCCTACTGAAACTCCAGTTTCGAAACATTCACATTGTTGCACACAGCATGGGAGCGGCGATTAGCCTGCTTTTTCCGACCGATGTATTGTTGAAGGTTCACTCATTTGCAAACATTGAAGGAAATCTGATCAGTGAAGATTGTGGTCTATTCAGTCGGGGAATTTCAAATTATTTGTTTAACGACTATCACACAAGGATTTTCAAAGAACAACAGGCGGCATTAATGGGACATCCTCTGTTACGTTTTGAAGAAACCATTTCGACAGCTGTCCATAGAAGCTCAAAATCATTGGTCCAGTGGTCTGATAGTGGCGAATTGCTCTCCAGATTTAAACGCCTATCCTGTAAAAAAAGTTATTTTTTTGGAGAAAAGAATGCTCAAATGCCAGTTTTACAGCAATTAGACGGAATCAAAACATTTATGATTCCCCAAAGTGGTCATGGTTTGATGACTGAGAACCCTAAAGCATTTTACACAACTCTGGCTGAATTCATCAGATCATAGGAGCAATGCATGAAGATTTTCCAAACGGAACTTTTTACTTAATTACCGCACATTTCACGGAGGAAGAATGATCTTTAGCCTGACTTCCCTGCGGCACTCAATAGAATTGGGAAAATAGATGTTTGTTAATCAATTTTAACTTCGGTATCTTCGGTGAAAATTGGAGATTCGAAAAGCACGGATCAGTATTATCTTTAAAGCAACTTGATATTACATGGACAGAGTTTTTTGGTGCAATGCAAATTTCAACTTCTTTCACTGTTCCAGTCAAAATTCTTTTTATGTGCCACCCCTAAAGAAAAAAAATTCCGGAGAAGTCTTCTTTTTTTTATTCAAAATAACATGCCCAGGTGTCTGGAGATTCCCATATTTTCACTTTTTTTACAGAAAACTTTCCTGCGCCTGAATCAATATATTGTACAAATTTTTGTTTCATTTCCTCAAAAATATGTCGGGCAATATTCTCGGAAGAAGGATTAATCCTGTCAAATGGAGTGACATCATTTAAGTTGGTGTGATCTAATCTTTCAACGATTTCTTTCAAATGTTTTTTCATTATTCCGAAATCCACGGACATTCCAACTTCATCAAGCTCAGAGGTTTCAATCGTTACTGCGACCAGAAAGCGGTGTCCGTGCAGTTCCTCACATTTTCCTTTGTAACCCTTCAAAAAATGGGCTGAGTCGAAATGTGCTTTTACTTGAGCCTGATACATTTTTTTCTCCTTTTCATTTTCAATTCTTTTGATTTGGCGCTCTCGATCGAGTATTTTTCAAAACAACTGCTTGGTCCCATGAAATGACTGGTTGTGGGCTTAGAATATCCTTTCATCTTCGCTCAACGACCAGTAACTGCAGGCAATCAAAATCACGTTTGTTAAATCCCTGATTTATCGAACACATACGATTTTAAGAAATACCAAACCCTAAATTATACCAATAATTTAAAGTAACCACACAAATTGATAAGTTTGATCAAACCTCTGGCGCTGTAAACCGTCGAAAAAGTTACGTTATTATTTCGTAGGATTGTTGTTATTCGACAGATAATTTCCTTTCTTCAAAATTTCTCCTACCAGAAAAAGGGATCCCGTTACACAAATTACTTCATTGCCATTGCTTTCATTTCTACAAATTTTTCTGTTCCCGAATTTCTCCTCAATTGGCTCATTGTTACGTTCGTTGGAGTTTTCACTTCCCTTTTCCCTAGAGTTTTCACCCATGTCCTCCTGGTTACCAACCATTTTTTTTGCGGTTTCCAAAGCCTCATCAATGTTTTCACTCACCAGAAAGTGCCCCCCAAGCTGAGATACAATCTCAGCAATCATTTCTGGTTTAAGGGATCTTGGGTGTCCCGATCTGGTGGCAATAAAGACTTTAGATTCAGGGATCAAGTTTTCGATGATTCCTCTTACATCCTTGTCACAGGAGACGCCGATTATAAAAATGCTCTTTCGGGCTCCGAAAAACTGATTGAGGGTCTTTCGCAAAGCAGCGGCAGAATAAGGATTGTGAGCACCATCTGCAATCAGAACCGGTTTTGTTGATAAAATCTGAAAGCGTCCAGGCCAGACGACTTTCTGAAGCCCTTCGAAAATCTGTTCCGGTGTAAAATTCATTTTGGCGGCGTTTAAAGTTTCGATAGTTTTAATAGCCACGCATGCGTTTTCCACCTGATGTTCGCCAAGCAGAGGTAATCTGAAACGCTTATCTAAGGTTTGTTTAAAGAGATCTTTTATTTCAAATGATTGTCCCTGTAAATCGGCTAATACTGATTTCAATGCAAGGTCAGTCTGTACCACTTCGATTCTTGCCGAACGGGCCTTGCACACATCACGAAACACACTCAGAACTTCAGGTTTCTGGGGTGCAGAAACAAGAATTCCATTTTCCTTGATTATACCCGCTTTGTGCAATGCAATTTCAGAAAGTGTGTTGCCGAGTATTGAAGTGTGATCAAGACTGATCGAGCTGATAACTGAAACAAAAGGGGTAATTACATTGGTGGAGTCATAAGTCCCACCCAATCCGGTTTCAATTACGGCAATGTCAACCTGTTGCCCGGCAAAATATAAAAAAGCGAGTGCCGTCAGAACTTCAAAATGGCTTGGACAATCAGTTTTACATCCCGATATAGAATGTTTAATCGCTTTGGTCGTTGCAGCAAAATCTTCCTTTGAAATCATTTCCGAATTTATGACGATTCTCTCACGTATTGAAGAAAAATGAGGGGAAGTGTACAAACCAACTTTTCTGCCCGAAGCCTTGAGAATAGAGGCTGTCATCGCTGCAATTGAACCTTTGCCTTTTGTTCCTGCAATGTGAATTGAAGGAAATTTATTTTCAGGATGGCCAAGGGCTTCAAGAAGCCGTTTGAGTGGGTCCAGATTGAAACTCTCGATTTTTCCTCCAAAATTTGGAAGGATTTCCCTATTCGAAAGTTCTCCAAAAAAACTGAGAGCAGAAAAATAATCAAAGGTCATAACAATTCACTGATTCAGATTGAGAAATATTCCAAATTGGCTCATTATTACCAAACGAAACTAACAAATCTCACTAATCGATTTCATAACGGTTTAAATTTAGCTAATTAAAATAGCTTCAAAACATTGAGTGCCATTTTTTTTCAACCCAGCTGGCGACAAACTTGGGTTAAGCCTGTCGAATTTTGAAAAATTTTTAAATCCAGTTTTTCAAGGGAAAATCTTTTCAGAAATGATTTAATGGACATTTTCTCAACAGGGTGAAAGGCTTCAGGAGCAATTTCCAACAAAGGAACCAGGACGAATTCACGTTCAAGCATTCGAGGGTGAGGAAGAATTAATTCAGGGGTTTCAGTAATCAAATCATCATATAGAAGAAGGTCTGCATCAATTATTCGAGGTCCCCATTTGAAGGTTCTTACCCGTCCAAGTTCTTTTTCAACATCCAATAGAAATTGAAGCAACTCGGCGGGTGGCACTCTTGAATTTCCCTTGCACACAGCGTTCAAAAAAACTGGTTGTTCGGTAAATCCAACCGGGTCTGTCTCATAAAGAGAGGAGAGGCGAATGTCAGAAATAATTTCACCAAGTCTGGAAACAAAGCTGAAAATATTTTTCTCCCTGTTACCCAGGTTGGAACCCAAACCAATAAAGACAGTGGACAAAATTCAACCTCCAAAGCAGTTCGTTCGCTAAATTACATTGCAATAGAAATCAGTGTCGTAAAGTTCGTTGTTATGAAGGAAATGAGTTGATTTCGGGAAGAGAAGTATCGTACAAAGTGTTTTTTTTAGTTGCATTGTAAGGTTAATTAGAGAACGTCATACTAGGATTGCATCTGCAATACATGCAACCTGCATCATTTCCTCGACGTCATGGACACGAACAATATTTGCGCCGCCTGCAATTCCAAGCGCGATTGACGCGGCTGTACCGAAAAGCCTTTCATTTGGGTGGCGTTTCAGAATTCGTCCAATGAAAGATTTTCGCGAAGTTCCAAGAAGAATCGGATATCCCAGGCTTTTCAATTCGGGTAAACGTCGTAGAACCTGTAAATTTTGTTCAGGAGTCTTTCCGAAACCAATCCCAGGATCAATCAAAATCTTTTCGGACTCAATTCCTGCTTCAAGTGCCAGATTAATACTTTCACGCAAAGAATTGCAGATTTCACCTATCAAATCAGAATAATCTGCGCCCTGATAAAAGCCTCCAATCTTATTTTCAAACCTGACTTCTTCCGAAGCATGACGGTTGTGCATAAGTATCACCATTGCCTTTTCCCGACTGATAACATTCTTCATCCGGTCATCTTTTTTCAATCCCCAGACATCGTTGATTATTCCTGCACCTTCTGCAAGAGCTGCTTTGGCAACTTCCGATTTTGAGGTGTCTATCGAAATGGGAATGGAAGTTTCCTGTCGTAGTTTTTTCAGAACAGGAATCACGCGAGAAATCTCTTCCTCTGCAGAAACCGGATTGCTTCCCGGAGCCGTGGATTCACCGCCAATGTCGAGGAAATCAGCACCGCTCTCTGCAAAACGTTTCCCCTGCTCAACAGCTTTTTCAATGTTCCCATTTGTACCATCTCCAGAAAACGAGTCCGGAGTCACATTGATTATCCCCATTACATAGGTTCTTGCATTCCATTGGAAATCAATTCCGTCAATTCTGGTGTGGGTTCCAACGGGAGAACCAGCACTACTCAAAAGCCGCACCAGTTCATCAGCAACGCTTTGAAGTGAACTTAACGATTGCATTCTCAACTTAGAAATAAGTTCTCGAAACTGAGCCATAGTTCCCATTAAAAGAGCACTGGTCTGAGCGCCCGCACTTAATCGATAAACCTGACTGGAGACAACCACTTCCCCGCCGCGGGAGAGCATTTCCTGTTTGAGGATATTTGCTGCGGCACAGTTTATTCCTTCGAGCTTAATTATTCGGAAAATACCTTTTGGAGCCATTATCTTTTGAGCTACTTGTTCAGGACCAATTCGTGCAATCTCTTCCAAAAGGATCTTTTCTGAATTCGGGGTAATAATTCTTCCGTTCACTTGTGAACTTGTTCCTTTCAAAACCGATTTTTTAACTGGAAAACCTCTTAAATGGCCTTTTAACGTGCCAACGCCTTTTTTGCTCAGTTTAGCATATCAAATCAATGTTGCTTCGTGATTTACCATTACAAAGTCGACGAATTTCAACGGCAGTAAATCACACATCACACAAATAAAAACAACAGAAACTTCATCGTCCAGGTAACCAATGGCAACAATATTTTGTCAATCAAACCGGTACCGATAAGTAGCATGAGAATTAATTCTCCCTTGCTTTCCAGGGCTTCCATGAAGCCTCTTGAATGATCAGGGAATGAAAACATCAGGACTTTTGAGCCATCCAACGGAGGGACAGGGAACATGTTAAAGAAAGCCAGTCCTATGTTCAGACCAATAAACATCCTTGTAAACATCATCATTACGTCACCCAATCCAGGATGTACAATCAAAAAGTCTTTTAAATACAACACTTCAACTTTCAGAAGAAAACCTCCCATGAAAGCAAGAAAAATGTTGGAAAGTGGTCCAGCCAATGAAATGATTACCATTCCGCGATCCGGCTCACGCAGATTATTCATGCGCACCGGAACAGGCTTTGCCCAACCATACCCACCAAGAAAGAAAAGCAGGAGTCCTATCCAGTCGATATGGCGTAAAGGATTTAAACTGATTCGCCCAAGATTTTTTGCAGTTGGGTCTCCAAAAGCATTTGCCACCCAGGCATGGGAAAATTCATGAATTGTTAAAGAAATAACTATTACAAGCAGCAAAATCAGATTATACTTTGCACTGTCTAACAGTGAGCCACCTCTCAAAAAATGGGCAATCAAGTAGA
>JADFXM010000031.1 GCA_015233565.1 Candidatus Rifleibacteriota bacterium | reverse complement strand
TTCTGATTTAGTTTTATGTAAGTTGGTCTCAGGATAAAATCCAACCGAAAAGCATTCCAAAATCAGAAAACTACCTTTTGAAGCCCTTTTCCGAGAAAACGCAAACTATCGATACCAGGAATTCTGAAATTATGGTTTTTCCGAAAGTATCTTTCAGCTTGGCTTATTCAGCAATAGCCTTTCTCAGAGCTTAATTGCTCCTTAAATCAAGTTTGGATTTGTCCTGCACCAAAGATACATTTGGTGAGTGCAAAACCATCAACTATTAATACAGCTCATAGAAAAATAGAGATTTTTTCTCAAATAAAAATGATATATTACTTCTGATGACTACTATGATGCAAAAAATACTGGATTTTCTGAAAAAGAATCCCAAACCTGTTTTTTCGGCTTTATTGATTCTTTTTCTGTTACTTTTTCACTCACTTTTCAGCTTTTTTGACACAAGACTGGCAGATTTTTGGTTTTTTCTAAGAATTGCATCACAGCAACCTGAAAAACACCCCATTATTTCAAAGATCGCCACTCTTTTCCCCAAAGCTCCTCCACCTGATCAAATCCAGTTCGTCCGTCTTGATGACCAATCCTATCTTGGAATTTCTCCGGAAAACCTTTTTACCCGAAGGTTATGGGCAAAAGCGGCTGACTACGTTGCAAAGGGATCACCAAAAGCTCTTGGGTTTAATATTTTTTGGGGAAGGCCATCCATATTTGATTCCGAACAAGATAAAATCCTTACAAATTCTATCTCCCAAATCAGGTCAAAAACGGTGATTGCCGGTTACCGCCAGGAAAACCTGGAACTTGGGCTGGTTTTGGGGCCCCCTCTTCCACAATTGGCAATATTTGAGAACTATTCAGCTCCATATTTTTATCCATTTGAAGAAAGAGTCCGAAAACTCAGCATCGCTTTTTTTTCCCAATCGAGCAATCCAATTCCTGGCTTTTCCACCGATTTAGCAAGAATCTACCTTGGTATTAAGCGTACAAACATAGAATATACAGATGATTCAGTTGCTTTAAAAACTGCTGAAAAAACTATTAAGATTCCCACAGTTGAAAATGAGTACATGTCACTAAACTACTGCATTCCTCTCTCATCCTTTAAAACAATCTCAATATCTGACATATTTTATGAAAGAATTCCACCTGAAACTTTTAAGGATAAAATCGTAATTTTCGGTGTTCATAATTCTACTGAGCAAAATGAATCTTTGACTCCTTTGGGAGAACCAGCCCCCAGCTCTTTAATTCATGCTTTAGCTGTGTATAATATACTCAATCAAAATTTTATCCACACTCTTTTTCCAGGGCAAGGAACCATAACAGCGATTTTTTTCGTATTTCTTTCGCTATTTTTCCTAGCTCCTCGGTTTAACCCAAAATTATTTTCCAGCATCGCTTTCGGAATATGCATAATTCTTCCAGCACTTTCATGTTATTTTCTGGCCTGGTTCAACATATGTTTTGGAGTTTCAGGAAGTATTTTTGCTGTGCTTGCTTCACTGACTTTTTCAATTGGACAGCGATTTTATCAGGAACTTTCCGAAAAATTGAGAATAAGAAATGCATTTCAACACTACGTTACATCATCAGTGGTTAACGAAATCCTTAAAGATCCTTCTAAACTGGTTCTGCATGGCGAAGAAAGATATCTTACAATTTTCTTCTCGGATATCGCTGGATTCACAACACTTGCAGAAGGAATGCCTCCAATGAAAGTCGTAGAACTCCTCAACGAGTATTTAACAGAAATGACCGAAATAATCTTTAAATATGATGGATTACTTGACAAATACGAAGGAGACGCGATAATGTCAGTTTTTGGGGCACCAATCGATCAAACAGACCACGCAATTCGTGCCTGCAGATGTGCCCTTGGGAATCAAGCCGCATTAAAACGATTGCGGGGAAAATGGAAAACTGAGGGAAGGCCGGAATTAACTGCAAGAATAGGTATAAACACGGGAATGGTCGTTGTTGGCAACATGGGGTCTAAAATGCGTTTCGATTATACCGTTATCGGAGATAACGTCAATCTTGCCGCGCGTCTTGAACCTGCCAATAAAATTTTTGGCTCGGCAATCCTTATTGGGGAAACTACCGCATCATTGGCTCAGAAACAAATTCTTTCAAGAAAATTGGGAATTCTTCAAGTAACAGGTAGGAAGCAGGGCACCGATGTATATGAAGTCCTCGGCGATTTAAAAAATTCAGAACCAACTTCCATCGAAAAAATGTTGGCAGCAAAAGACTCATATGAAAAGGCATATGAAATGATGCTAAAACGAGACTTCAAAGAATCTTTGAATTTGATTGAGACATATTTGGAAAAAATTCCAAACGACAAACCTATGCATTTTCTAAGAAGCAAAATTGAAAACTTTTCTTCAAATCCCCCATCAAAAGATTGGGACGGCTCATGGATTCAGGAACAAAAATAAGAATTTTTTTTTCTACAGTTGATATTTTTCACATTAATGGTAAACTATATCAAATAATTTTTACTTATGATGGTACATATCGTTGAAACTAGACATCGAAATGGTAATAACAAACAAAGCAAGGTCCCGATTATACAAACTGATAAAAGGTTGCTTTTGCAGGTTTTTCACGAATGGCTAGACGAAATAAGCTTTGTGAAGTATTTTCTGGAAAGGTTTTTCCTGGTTTCGAAAAAAAACGTTTTACTTTTGGATCGAGGTTGGTTAAAGACTTTTTGAATTTTTACAAGTTAATTTTTTGATTGCAGATTTTGCCCAGTTAATTGTTCTTAATTCTTCATCTGTCACCAGAGGCCCAGGATGAAACAGAAATATAAAATATTGGTGGTTGAGGACGAAAAGGTAGCCGCTGATTATATTGCAGGGTGCGTAAAAGAAATGGGGCACCAGGTAGCCGCTATATCCCCAAATGCAGAGGATGCTTTTCATCAGGCTGAAACACAAAGGCCTGATTTGGCGATTCTTGATATTGTTCTTGAAGGCCAAGAAGATGGGGTAAGTTTAGGCGAAAAAATTTATAAGGCTTTTCGCATTCCAATTATTTATTTGACTACTTATTCCAATGAAGAGCTTTTAGAAAGATCCAAGAAAACTCACCCTTTTATGTTCATGATAAAACCTTTTGACCAAAGGGAACTAAAAGCAAATGTTGAATTGGCTATTTCCCAATGGAATTTTGAAAAAAAACAACTTGAGCGTGAAATGGTTTTTCGATCCATTCTTAAGAATAATGACAATGCAGTTATTTTAACCGATAAAGATGGAACAATCTTTCAAACCAATTCAGCAGCCGAAAACATTCTGGATTTATCTCATGAACAGACTTATGGGAAGAATTTCAAAGAAATTTTTAACATTGAGTCTCAGCAACCCATTAATTTAACCGAACAACATTCCAATGCTTTGCGAGAGAAAAAGGAAGTTTGTTTCCCTCCGGATATACAATTAATATCTCGCAAGGGAATCAGAAAAAAAATATTGCTTAAAATTTCACCTCTTTTCACCGAAAACCAGGAAACACATATAGGAACGGCGTTCTTTGTTCAAGAAACTGACAAGATCATTAATGTTATTGATTCTAAATTAAAAGATAACGCACTTTTCAATATTCCCTCAGCAATAGTTTTTCTGAATTTCAACGGAAAAATTGAATTTGTAAATCCGGCTTTTTCTAAATTACTTGAGATTTCAAAAGATTTTCCAATAATAGGCACCCAATTTTCTGATTTTTGCGAAAATAAAGAAATTGTTCCTCAAATTTTGAAAAATTTAGAGGAAAAAGGAGAATGGAAACAGGAAGTCCGTTTCCCTAAACCTTTCGGAAAGCAACTTATTTCCATGGTAAGAGCTTTATCAACAAAATGCGATTCCGATAACTCCTGGAAAATAACCCTGTTAATTGAAGAAATTCCGCCGAAAATAACTGAAGAAAAGCAAACTAAAGCTGAAAACGTAAACATGAATTTCTTTCAATCTCTCAGTGAAGGGATTTGGGCAACTGGTCCTGATGGGAAAACAACTTTTATTAATGACAAAATTACGGAAACTCTTGGATATAAAATCCATGATGTTGATGGAAAACCATTAAGTTCTTTTTTCGAAAATTTTTCACGGGATATTTTTGAGGGGGCATTTGAAAATTGTAAAAAAGGGAATGTTGAAGACGGAGAATATATTCTCCAAAAAAAAGATGCCTCTCAATGCATGGTGAGTATAAAACTAAGGCCTCAGTTCTCTGAAAAAAACGTTTTTAATGGGGTTTTTGCATGCATAAATGACATTTCCATTAAGTTAAACCCAGATGAAAACCAAAAAGCACTTACGGAAAACCTAAAAAAACTGGGTGAAGAAAGAAGAATACTGCTAGATAACATAGAAACCCATGTTTGGTATATGAAAGATTTTTACACATTTGGATTAGTTAATGAGGCGTTTGCCAAATTTATTGGAAAGCCCAAATCAGAAATTGAGGGCCAGGAAATCTACAGTGTTCTTACTAGCGAAGATGCCTGTATATTTGTGGCTAAGAATCTTGAAGTCTTTGAAACCAAGGCAAAAGTTTCTTTTGAAGAATTGATTAAAGATTTTCAAGGAAATGAAAGAGTCCTCAATATTACCGTTTTTCCAAAGCTTGATTTCAATCAAAACCTCGATTATTTTGTTTGTTCGGGTGAAGATATTACCGAGAAAAAGAAAATCGAGGAAGAGTTAGTCAAGGCCACACAATCAGCTGAAAGAGCGAACAAAGCAAAAAGTGATTTCCTTGCAAATATGAGCCATGAAATCCGGACCCCTATGAACGGCATCATAGGTATGGCTGAACTTCTTATGGATACCCCCCTCAATCCAAGACAACAAGAATTTGCAAAGACCTTAAAATCCAGCGGTCAAGCTCTTCTTGCGTTAATTAATGACATTCTCGATTTTTCAAAAATTGAGGCAGGAAAACTGGTTCTTCAATCGATCTCATTCAACTTTCATGATCTGGCTGAAGAAATCGGACAAATGTTATCAGTAATGACCGCCGAAAGAAAAGTCGAACTATTGATAAGATACCTCCCCGGAACTCCTGAACATTTTATTGGAGATCCGTTCAGGATAAGGCAAGTAATTACCAACCTTGCCGGAAACGCAGCTAAATTCACTAACAAAGGACACGTTTTGATCGACGTTAACTGCGAAAGTGAAACCTGGACAAGAGCTTCTTTCGAAGTCAAAATAGTTGATACCGGTATTGGAATTTCCGAAGACAGTCAAAAATATCTTTTTGAAAAATTTTATCAGGTAGATTCCACTATCACCAAAAAATTTCAAGGCACAGGATTGGGACTGGCAATCAGTAAAAAACTTGTGGAAATGATGGGCGGTAAAATCGGAGTAATTTCCGAACAAGGCCAAGGGTCGATTTTTTACTTTTCTCTGAATCTTGTTAGGGATGCCGCTGCAGAGAAGAATCTCAAGCCAAAGGGTGATTTAGCAGGTTTAAGAGTTTTGGTCGCTGATTCAAACCCAATGGCCAAAAAAATTGTTTCTGATTATGTTCAAACCTGGGGAACACACTGCTTTTCAGCACCCAACTCCCAAGCTGCCCTGAAAACTTTGAAGGAGAAATTTTCTCAAAAGCAGGAAATTCACGTCCTCTTCTGGGATCCAAGACTCGAGAAAATTGAAAATGAAGATCTTCCTACTCTCATAAAAAGGGATTCGGATCTAAAAGGCACTTTTATTGTGGCTTTATCTCCGGGTTCATTCTTCAAACCCGAACCGGAATTGGAAAAACTACTTTACGGTGTTTTGACAAAGCCAATTTCAAGTCAAAGTATCTTGACTCTATTGGGAAAGATTTTAAAAAATGAAATTGCTCAGAGAGAGCTAACTAAATCTGCTGTAAAAAGTAAAATCGACACAACTCCGAAATTTAAAGCAAGAGTATTGCTGGTTGAAGATAACATTGTAAACCAGGAAGTAGCTAAAATAGTCCTTCAAAGACTTGGATGTGTAGTATCTATAGCTGAAAATGGCATTCAGGCTCTCGAAAGACTTGCCAGTGAAGCAGTTTTCGATCTGGTTCTAATGGATTGCTCTATGCCAATCATGGATGGATTTGAAGCTACACGAAAAATTCGCGAAACCAAAGTAGGCGGAGAAAAACTTCCGATAGTTGCTCTTACAGCACATTCTCTGGCAGGTGACCGAGAAAAATGTATTGATTCAGGGATGAACGATTATATTACAAAACCAATCAACCCATCCGCAATCAGATCCATTTTGGAAAAATATCGCACTCGGACTGGAATTGATGAAAATCAAGCCCAACATTCATGAAAATATTCTTGAGGTTAGCATAGAAAACAGACCAGGAGAAATTGGAATCTGTTCAAAAGAAATTACAAAGTTCCTGGAGCTAAGAAAAACTGATCCGGACACAATTTATAGATTTGTTCTTTCGATCGAAGAAATCGTTTCCAATATTATCAAATATGCCTACTCAGATTGCGATAAGCATGAAATAGAACTTGTTGTCGAAATAATGAAAGATCAGGTTGTGATCTCTTTCACAGACGACGGTTTTCCTTTTGACCCGAGGAACGCGCCACAACCGGACACCAACCTGGAAATCGAAAAACAACCAATCGGGGGTTTAGGAATTTTTTTGGTGAAAAACATGATGACGGATATCCTATACAAAAGATTGAATGGTAAGAATATATTAAAACTGTCTTTCGGGAGATTTCTATGAAAAAAAACATTTTGATTACCTTTGCATTCCTACTGTTTGGAGCTTCTCTTTTTGCTTCACAGACACAAACAAGTGCAATGCAACTTAGCCTGGGTTCAAGCCCTGCCAAAATTAGCCCTCCTCCAATTTCTTTACCTATAGCCTCTGGACCAATTCAGGATCAAACAATACTAAGGTCCAATCAATTGATGCTTGCAACCATGGAAAAAATAAAATCAGGAAATTTGGTAGAAGCAAGAAAACTTGTAATGGAAATGATAAAGGACAAAGATAAATATCCTGATACTCCCACTGAAGTATTCCGTGCATTTGCAAGCAATATTGAGAAAAAATTTTTTGAACTGGAACTCAAAAAGGAAGGGAACAAAGCAAAAGTCAATTGGCTTAAAGAACCAATTGCAGATGGATTTTATTTACTCGCAATCCTGGATTTTCAGGAAAACCATATAAAGGAAGCTCTCGAAAACATCCAATTCGCAATTTCCTGGAATCCTGACCGGTCGGCGTTTCATTCGGAACGAGGATATATTATCCTGAACCAGGGGAATTCTGAGTTGGCAATGGGGCTTTCCTCATATTTAAGAGCACTGGAAACTGCCTACACAACTGAAGATTTTGCAACCGCCATGCGTGGTGTGGGTTTCGTCCTTGTTGAAAGAGGTGACCTGGAAGGCGCGATGGCTGCTTACCAAGTCGCAAAAAAATTTGATCCCCAAAACCCGGTTGCCGAGCAGGAAATTCGTTTTATTCTCGAAAAAATGCCTACCTTGAAAGAAAAAATTAATTTGAGCAGCGCTTATGGCCTTTTAAAAAATCGCGGAATCCCAACTGGAATTTCCAAATTATTTGTCCCGATTATTCTTGAAATAAGTGATGAACTTGTAGGTTTTGCCAAAAAATCAGAACTGGCGGCTTTATTAAAAATTGCCTACCAAATAGACCCAGAAAACGCAGAAATTAAAAAAAGGCTCACTTTTCTTGATGGAGTCAAATAGGACTTTATCACAGACCATAAGGTTCTTTACCACAGACCAAAAGAACCAGATAAAGAAAAAATCTTCTGTTGAAATCAATTTTTTAAGATTCAACTGAAGATTTTTTTTTGGGGAACCAGTGCAATATTTGAAACTCCTGGGCATTTTTTACACAGGGCCAAATACCAATTCAATTAGCGCGTTCACGGCACTCTAAGAACTTGGATTTAATCTAACTTTAGAATTCCAATTCCCGAGGATATAATCTTGAGACCATTTTCCCAAAACCTGAAAACGTGAACTCGTTTGGATGAGATTCCTGCCTTAACTTTTGGATTATTTGGTCTCAAAACAAAATTCGAGCTGAAAACTTTTTAATCTCCGCGAAATCGGCTTTTTAAGCTGAGCATCGAAGAAAATGAAGTTTACGACAACAGGAATTCTGAACTTCAGATTTCCGAATTCGAATGGCACCTTTTGAGGTAAATAACGTAACAATTAAGCAAATTGATCTTTAAAAAGTGCATTTCTACCTTCCGAGATTATTCTCCGAAATGCTGATCAATTCGTGCATGGATCAGGGAGTCCGAAATTGTCAAAAAGGCAGGGAATTCGCCTGAAACTGTTGAATTTCATTGATTGTCAGGATTTCTTTTTGGATATTTTAAGCTTTCATTTTTACCCAACATCCCTAAAACTAAGGTCAGGCATTCCGCCTTGAATTTTAGAAAAAATTACTTGCTTGATTCGGAGTTATCCGAATTCTTCTTGGGCTTTTTGGGATTTACTTTCTTCGAATTTTTGGCGGTGTCTTTTTTCTCAGAAATCTTGGAATTCTTTTTCTTTTTGGGTGTTGCGGCGGCGGAAGAAGTAGAAGCCTTCTTGTTTATTCGTTTTGGTGCATTAGGCGGAGGATTATGCGCCTTTGCCTTTTGTTTTGACCAGACATTTTCTTTCGCAAATTGAATCAATTCTTCATCAGACAGCTCTGAAAAGGAACGAAAATCTCCCTTTTGAGTTGATGCTTTTGAAGTGGCAGATTTTGGAGGAATTGACTTCGAATTTTCGGTTTTTTTGGGCTGATTGGATGGTTCAGTTGTTTGCTCATTGGGGCTTACTGGCTTAACGTTACTATTATTCAAACCATATTTTTGTTTCAGTTTTTCCAGCAAATTATTGCTTTCAGTATTTCTAAATGGCTTCTTTTCTGTCTTTTCAGGTTTTTCTGTTTTTTCAGAATTGGCTTTACTAGAGAAATTAGGGGCATTAGCCGCAAGTTCTTTATCAGTTTTACCCGTTTCTGGTTTTTCTTCTTTGCTTGTTTTATCTAAAATTTTATCTGTTTCTGTTTTATCAGCAACTTTCGCGTTACCAATTTTTTCTGTTGGTTTTATTTTTTCTGATGACTTTTCGTCTTCAGATGGCTTGATTTTTTCTGGAGAGTTAGCCTTTTCAGATGGTTTGGCATTTTCTACAACGTTTTCGGATTTTTCAGAAGCGGAGGGTTTTTCGACAATTTCCTTTTTTTTCGAATTTTTAACTTCGGAAACGGTTTGACTCTTTTCATTTGAGCCGATTTCATTTTTCAAGCTTTTCTTTTTCGAATTTCCTCTTCTTTTGGATGTAGAGGGAGAAACATTTTCATCATTTTCTTCATCATCAGGAGTTTTTGAAATTATAGGAATGTTTTTTCTCTCGGGTTGAGGTTGAGAGAGAACTTTTTTTTCATCGTTAATTTGAAAAGGGGGACCGTCCAATCTGGAACGAATCGTTTCAAGAATTTTTTCACTTTCGGGAGTATAGGGATGAAATTTTTTGGAATTTTTTTTAGCATTTTCCGGGATTTGTTTATCTGAAAAATCTGAAGGTGTTGAATTCTGTGTTGAATCAGACGTTGAAACTATTGAAGGTGTTGGAACAGTTGTCGGAGGTGGAGCTAGTGTTGGAGCTGGCGTGGGAGCTAAAGGATTTTCATTTTTTGCCGCCTGCTCTTGGACATTTGCCAGAGAAACTTTTTCTTGGGTTTCCTCCTGAGGTAATTCATATTTCTTCTGCAATTTATCAATTAAAGCCTTCCCTTCTTTTGAAAAAGCTCCAATATATGACGGAGTAGCCAAAAGAAGAATTCCCGATAAAATAAAAATATACCCTTTACTCATTATTAAACCTCTTAAATTATTATTCTTAACTCAACTGATGCTCTTATTATACTCAAAAGTTAAAACTTCAAAAATTGAATTATATCTTAAAATTTTATGAGCAAACTCATCTTTCTTATAACATTTTTGCAAAAGCACTCGTGCGGGGCAATAGTAAACGCAATTGAACCCATCGAAGCAGTCTTACTAATTGAAGCACTAATCCTGAAACTGCGATGCTACCACTTACAACATAGCAAAGTCAGATAGCACTCCTTCCCTTGCAATTGAAAATCCTCGACTTAATGAGGAAGCAAAAAAAATTGCTCCGATGGGGAGCAACTTTATTAACTAACCTCTTTGGTTTCGAAAAATCTTCAAAATTATTTTGGAAACTCCATCAATCTGAAGTTCCTTTGCGGCTGCCGGATCGAGATCTATGATTCTTCCTCGAACATAGGGGCCTCTATCAATAACCCGGGCAAGGATCTTTCTGGAGTTGAGGGGATTAATTACTTTAATAAGGGTTCCAAATGGTAAGGTAGGGTGTGCAGCAGGAAAAATACGATCTTTTACATTAAATTTTTCAGACCTGATGGTTTCTGGGGTCATTCCACATGGGTACCAAGAAGCAATTCCAAATTCAATCTGCACATCAACAGATTTATGCTGATCATAAACCATTTGAGAATTTCCGCCACCGCGAGCATCTCCAATCACTTTTTTAATAGGAACCGGGGAAGCAAATAAACTGCCAACTACAAAAATTACTAACAACAACATAAGAACAAACTTTTTACTAGGCATAATTACCACCTTATGATTTATTTTTTACTCTAAACCCAAGCGCCTTCCTTGATTTTTCAAGCTTCTAGTCTAGTTTTTTTTGGCGCTTTAATGTACTTTTGAAATTTGGGCGCTCAGAATTTACCATTAATCTAAAAGAATTTCAAGCATGTTTTTTATGTACTTCTCTCTGGTAAATTCACGAACAAATAAATCTCGCGCACCTTTACTCAATCTTCTATATTCATCGGAATTATTTACTAAAAAATAAATACTTTCAGCCATTTTTTCAGGATCAGAAGATGTTAAAATTCCGCTTTCACCATTTCTAATCATGTCTGGAATTGCCCTATAATCAGTGCCAACAAGTACGCACCCATATGCCAAACCTTCGATTAGAACCAATGGTTGCCCTTCATTTGGATACCTTGAGGGAAAAATCATAAACTGAGCCCCCATCAAGGATTCAATTTTTTTTGCTTCATCAACAAACTCAAAATATTCAACGTTCTTTTCCAAAAAGTTTTGTTTAATAAATTCAAAAAATGCTTCTCTGGCCTCAATAGCGCTCCTAAATTTCTTATCTCCAGGCATAATTTGGAAAGGGCCACAAAACCTCGCTCTAATATTTAAACCCTTCTCTCTCACCAGGATTTTCACCATTTCAAGGGTCTCCAACCAACCTTTGGTTTCTATCATATTTGAAAGAAACAATAGAGAAATCCAATCATTCGGGTTAATATCTTTTTCATACTGTGATTGTTGATTTTTTATACAAAATGGCAAACCATTCTTTACAACCACCAGTTTTTTCTTTAATTCAGGAAAATCATCAAACATTTTTCTTAAATTTTCACTTAGAACAATGATTTTCGAACACTTTTTAAGTGCACTGAGAAATAATTTTCTAAAACTCCCCGGAATTTTTTTCAAAATCTCATCATACATTCCACCGTGGATATGCACGACAACCTTATGATTGAACATTTTTGCGATCAGGATAAGAATCAGATCTCTTAAAGCTCCATTCACTGCTTGGTTTAATGTAATATAAACAACCTGTTTCTTTTCTCTGCGCAAGTATTGAAAATATTTAAAGAGGATCAAAAAATATTCAAAAATTCGGTAAAAAAGAATTTGCGATTTTTTTGCATCAAAAAGTCTTGGGCTGTAATCCACAAGTTTATAATCAACCGAGCCCTCTTTTAATCCTTCGACAAGGCATTTAAAAGCAAGAGTATGACCATTCACCGGGGGGGGAAGAGGGCCAAAAAGAGTAATCATTATTATGGTCCTTCGAAGGAATGTCTTAGCAACTAAAGTTAGCTTTTTTTTACAATTTCAACAAACGCAATTTCAGTACCAACAAAACTGTTCAAAAAAGAAACAAAAACTATTTTTCGTTTAGTTCAGTAACTCTTAAATTGAGGAAGTGAGACAAACGATTTTATGATTTTTCAGTTTCTGTGTCAATTGTTTGGAAAGGACTCCAATATTTTTTCAGACAAAAAGGATAAATAAAGAGTTTCTGCTTTTTCCAGCATTTCCCCTAAACCATCACCATTAAGAAAAATGCTTTTTCCCTGATACGAGACAGATACTTTTTCGAAGAATTTTTCACTAAAATTTGCGGATAAACTGTCAAAAAATTTAAAGTCTTTTTTTAAAAAATTGATTATTTCATCGCCAAAACCTTTGTTTCTTGCAATAAAGTCTTCACGATTTGAAAAGAACTGAGCTTTAAAAAAATCCTTCTCCATTATGATCCGGACCAAAGCCAATTCGCTCCAAGGTTCGATCAACTCAAGATTTTTTAACACCCCCGGAGTCAATTTTTCGAAAAGTAATTCCAAGTTTGCTTCTAAGGCTAGAAATGGCTTACGAGAAGCCATTTTTTTAAATGTTTCCCATTTTTCAGGAAGAGTGCATCTTTTTTCGGAAAAATCCTTCAAAACCGCCTCCTCAAGATTTGCTGGATAAATCAGGATAGAACCGGAAGCGATGAATAGGACAGTTGGATTGTTTTTTTCTTTTTGACTGGAATCAATCACTGAAAAACCGATTCGTCGATTAATGATGTTCTCTTCTTTAAAAAGTGCACGCCATCGATCGACATCGATTTCGCCACCAACATTAACAAGAAAATCCACTGGAGGTTGGTAATAAAAAAACATGGATTCCGGAAGGAAATTCATTTCCTTTAAAAAGTGAAGAATTTTTTCAGAAATTATTTGGGTTTCAGAGGAGGTAATGTTTTGGGAATCCTGAAATGAAGGCTTGGAAGACAGCAGGTTGGAAATATTTTTAAAATTCAATGCACAGCATAATGCTGGATTTGGAACTGAGACGAAAAGCCCATCAGAGGCAGACAAGAGATTTCCAAAAATGAAAAAAACAGAAAAGAACAAAAGGACTGTCCTTTTCTGATCCAGAAATAGTTTCGTGGAAAATTTCTTCCTGAATTTATCAAAACCCTCAGAATTATCCAATTTACTGTAACCTTGCTTCTTTCTCTGCAATAGTTTCAGAACTTTATTCCTCCAAATCATTTTTTTACAAATTTAATTCTGGAATGATTTATTAAGTAACCAATAACAATTAAATATTTCGGAGAAAAACAAGATTTCCTTTATCTTAAAAAACTTTGATTCATTCTAAACTAAAACTTGAAGTAAGCCGATTACGCGGAAAACTTAAGTCAAAACGGGTAGCACAGCAATAACAAGAGAAAGAAGTGTTTAGAATTAAAGCGAACCAAATGAAACAATTTGTCCCAAGGAGGGAAGAAAAAATATTGATCATTAGGATCAGCATGCGGACTTTAGGTTCCGCAAGCGTCCTCAACAGGCAAGCTAGAATATTTCGAAAAAACCTCATCGCAAAGGTGTTTTCCTGGAAATAAAAATGGATTTCATGACAAGAAAATGAAAAGGTCACTTAGAAAATTAAGAGTATTTTTTGTAAGAAAGGTTTTTCGATTTAGAAAAACTGTGCTTTTTGACCTGCTGATTTTTTTTGGTCTATTTTTTATTTTTCTTCCCCAAATAGTGATGGCAGGAGCCTGGGTTCTTTCCGGAACTAGATGGACAAACGAAGACGAAAAAAATTTCAGTGACTTTGTTCGCCGCTTTGGGGAATCGGGGCATGGAAACCTGAACAAATTCATACGAGATCCCAATTCAAATCCATTTTACTCTGAAGAAGACAAAAAGTTTAATCTTCTTGCAGACTGCGCTGATTTACCATATGTAATCAGAGCTTATGTTGCCTATAAGCTAAAACTCCCGTTTTCCTACATTTCGAGTATCAGTGGTGGTGGGGGAGATGAAAGATACAGCCGAGGGAATCATCCCACAGGCTACAAGGATCAGGATAATTTTCAAACTCCCCAAGGGGTATTTGGGAATGTTCAACTGGTTAATTCAGGTTATTACCGAATGGCCCCTGACGTTGAAAATTCAGATACTTACCCAGTTAGAATTGACCAGGGTTCGATAATTCCAGGCACAATCTATTATGACCCAAATGGACATGTAGCAATTGTTTATCAAGTCTCAGAAGATGGACGAATAAGATTGATCGATGCTCATCCCGACAAATCCGTATCAAGACCTTGGTTTGGCTCAAAGTTTGCAAGAGGAAATGAAAGTAACGGCGGTGGCTTTCGGAAGTGGCGTCCTCAAATTTATTCTGAGAGTGGAAAAGTTGAACGATTATCAAACCATAATCTCACTGATTTCTCCCCATCTGATCAATATCAAAATGAGTACCTTATTGGAAATATAGGCCCTCTATCATATTTCGACTTTGTGAGAATGAAGATTTCGCAAAAAGGAGGAGACATTCATCCCTTGGAAGAATTTAAACAAATGATTCAGGAGCTTTACGAAGATCTGAAATATCGTGCCGAAGCTGTAGAAATATGTGTACAGAAGGGAGTTCCTGAAATGGAGCATCCCGGCTTTCTTCCTTTTAATATCTACGGAACCGAAGGGTTATGGGAAGAATTTTCCACACCCTCCAGAGATGCCAGATTAAAAGTAGGATTTCAGGAATTTTACAATAAAACAATTGAGATGATCGGAATGGCAGAGCGAAAAGAGTCCAGACTCCAATATTCAGGATCATCCCAAGAACTAGCTCAGGAATTCCTAACAATTTACAATGAATTAAGCCCGAAATTAAAAATCTCCTACCTCAATTCATCCAAAAAAGAAGTGTTTCTTAGTTTTGACGACATCGAAAAGAGACTCTTTCTAATGTCTTTTGATCCTTTTCATTCGGTGGAATTGCGATGGGGAGCGTCTGGTCATGAGTTATTGACAGCTCATGATACTTCCCAAAAAAGGAAGATGTATGAGAAAGAGAAAAAGTTAAGAAATCAGTTGGAAAGATTATATAATCAGGAAACCAATTTTAATCTTGGCCCTGACTCAGCACCGGAAATCGATATTAAAAAATGGCTGGAAAATTATCTGAATGGGCAAAGAATGCTTATGGCTTCAAATGTTGTTCTTCCTAGCCAGATAAAAAAAGAAAGTTTTCCAACCATTCCGGTTCTGGCTCCAAAAGCCATATCACCTTCATCTTCTTTATATCCGGCCGAACTTCCTCCGCAACAAAACGAATCACCTCGTTCAGTTGCTTTGCCTAAACCGCTAAATGTTCCGACACCAGCCTTACCAGTGACTTCACCAATTCCTCAAACTCAAGAACCTTCTGCAATTCCAACTCAAAACGAAGTCATACAACAGCCCAAAATTGAAAAAGCTTCCCTTGAACAGCCAGTAAAAGCTAAACCAGCTATTCACGTAAAAAAAGCAAAACCTGGCGAAGTTTTTAAAATTGTATCCGAAAAATCGTTTTCCGCATTAAAAGGGATATTTGCTGAAATCAAATCACTGGTCAAACCTGATTTTTCACTTAGTTCAAACAAAGCTGATTCTCAAGTAAATCAGCTTCGCTTAACACAAAATCAGAACTGAGAAAAAGCCCTCACTATAGATCATGAACAATGTTATTCTATAATGAAAAACCAACCATTTTGAGATGTGATTCCTGATGTTTTGTCTCTAAAATAAACATCAACAAAATGCGTTCCGGATTTTAATGAATTCACAAGCGTTGCGCGAATTTCTTTTTTTTCCTTATCAAATGAAAAAGACGTTTTTCCATCGGTTACTTTTACGTTCCAAATGGAATTAAGTGGGTCGTTTCCGTTTTGATCAAGAACTTTAGCACAAATTTTCAATTCCTTGGCATCCAGAATTTGTCCGGGTAATGGACTAATAACCTGAAGTGGTAATCCACCCATTTCAACTTTAATTTGAAATTTTTCCAAATTATCATTTCCGTAAATAACCTGTCTTTTAACCCTAAATGGGTCTAAGCCCGGATAATTTCCACCTCCATCAACGGTAAAGGCACCTGAAAATCCAACTTTTCTGGCAAATTCTTCCGCTTTGATAGTGTATACACCAAAGGGCCAAGTAAAAAACAAGGATTTTTTCCCTGTTTTCTGCTCAACAATGTTTTTTGCCAATTGGATTTGTTTTGAAAAAAAACTACCGGAAGTCTCCGGTTCATCAACAGTATCAATAAAGTTTGAATGATCATAAGAATGACATTCGATTGACCAACCTTCCGAAGCTAAAGTTTTCAATTGTTCCCATTTCATTCCACTGCTGCATCCAATAAATGAGGGATAAACACAAGCTACTCCGATATAACCAAATTCCTTCATTATAGGTCTGGCGTGTTGAAAAACCGAAAGATAGCCATCATCAAAAGTTAAAACAATCGGTTTTTTTACACCAATGTCTTTACCATTAAGGTAATCCAAAAATTGCTGGCTGTTTATTGTCTGATAATTCCGTTTCTTTAAAAGACTCAATTGTTCTCGGAAAATCTGGGTGGATAGTTCAAATTTTCCCTTTGCAGTGGGTTTAACCTGGTGATAACAAAGACAAGGAATCGAACTTCCTTCTAATGATGATGAAAAGAGGATAAAAAGAAGAAATGAAATAACGGTAAATTTTTTCACTTTTGACATGTTTCCCTTCTCCTAAAAAAATTCGGGGGGAAGTGTAACATATTTTTAGGCCTAATGTTATGGTATCAATTTACTATCAGCAATTACCCATCAAAATTCTTTGAAACGTCCATTAACAAAGCTTTATTCTTTAAAAGATTGGCGAAAATAATATTTCGAAAACATCTATTTATCAAGATTCCGAACCTATTGGGTAATTCCTGATTCACTATTCAGAGCACATGCAAGCTTTGGCCAAAAAAGTGATAAATTTCGATTTTCACAAAACAAGTCTTCGACTCAATAAAATTGCCAAAAACCAATCTTAAAGCGAAGCCTAAGCAACCATTAAATCAAGTGTGGGTTTGTCATGGTTCTTTTTCAAAGAAACAGGGCTAAAAACAAAAAACTGCATGGAAAGCCATGCAGTCAAATCAAGGAAAGGAATGATTGAAAACAACTGATAAGATGAGAGATCATCAATCAGTCGGCATTTCCTATATCGCAAGAGATATGCCAACTATTTATTGGGGCTATTGAGCAAAAAATTGGCATGTTCATCACAAAAAAAGCCTCTCGTGCAAAAAAAACAAGCATATCAGGTTTAGATTGTGCATTTTTTAAACACAATTAATAATTTTAAACAGTTCACAAAATATCCGCGTTCAATTTTTCCAATAAAAGCAAATTCTGAAGCCTATGCACATACCCACAATTTTATTTTCTGAATTTAAGATAAGCGGTCCGCTTAACTCCGCGTGGGTTGGAAATAATTAAATTGTTGAAAAAAAAAGCGCCAACAGGCGCTTTTTTTTCATTAAAACAGTAGTTCAGTTCAATAACAAGGGGGCCTCTGAATCAAACATAGCCAGTCAGAATTTTTCGATAAGTTCGGCAGAAACGCTCTGCTTAACTAACTCTGACGCCTAAAAGTCATTACCCTCAAGTTGTTGAGTGGATAAAAGCAAATTAGTCCTTTTCGGCGGGAAAAGCAAAATCATCTGGTAATTGTATGGTAGAAACAGCATGTTTATAGATCAGTTGTTTCTTTCCTTCGGATTCCAGCAAAACGACAAAAGTATCGAAATCCAGAACAACACCCTGAATTTGAAAACCTTTCATCAAAAAGATCTTAACTTGCATTCCTTTGTTTCTTAAAATCTGCAGCACATTGTCCTGAATGTTAACACTAGCCATTGTCCAATCTCCTGTTAGAAAATTGCATTTTCATCACTTATTTTTCTTTGTCGTGAAACGAGCAGGATACTTCTTCATCGTTTCCAATTTCAAAAACTCCACCTGCGGAACAAGCAGGGATATTGTACTCCAACATGACCTTTTCAAGCAATCTTTGTTTTTCAAGAATTTTTTCCAAATTTTTGAAGTTTCTTCGAATTATCTCTTTCAACCTAATTCTTGAATATTTACATCTGGCTTGACTGGAAATAATAAAAGGGACACAACCAAGATCCTTATGAGACTCGCAACTCAGCCATCCAACAAATGGATTGGATATTACCTTACCGTTTGTGGGACAGATTTTTTCAGTGCACCCTTCGCCGAAACACCTGCGAAGATAGCATTGAACATGCAAAAGCCAAGGTTGTATCAAAGGGAGGTAGTCTTCAAATCGTCCAAATAGATCGATTACAGCTCTCTGAAAATTGTCATAATCAGCTTTGATTCTCAAACAATTATCATTCGCTTCGATCCTGAGAAAAAACAATATTCCGACATCCTTCAAAAAACTCCTGATAATGTTAATACTATCAGCCATCTTTTTTACAAATTCCCTATCCACTTTTATTGTCGGTTCAAAAATTGAGACCTCCCTCATACCCGCTTCGTATTTGGAATAAGTAACATAGATTCGCAAAAATGGCCAAATAGGATTTCCAACAAAAGGATGAAGCCAAGATGGAAGTATCTTCGCAATAGAAGGCCAGTCGATCAAAAATGCTGCGTAATTTGATCCATCGTAGGGAAAAGTAATTGAATAGCTGGCAAGTTCTGATTCTCCTGGGATTTTTTTTCCAAAGCCAATAAATGCGTCATCACCTATTATGGTAGTCCAGATGGATAGATTGGAAAACTCGGCCACCATTGAATTCTTTGGCTCTTTTTGGTCAGGATAAGAAATTTTTGCTCGAAAGAATCTATAGTAAGCTTCGAGAGCAGAGAGAAAATCAATTTCCTGAATTTCGGGAATTTCAATTTTGAATATAAGATTAATCTGAAAATTCTTTATCTCTTTCAAAAAAATGCTGAAAGAAGTCATGGTTAATTCATTGGGTAGATTCAGAAATTTAGAAGCAAATCGGAAAAATGCTGGTCCCAGGTTTAAAGCCAATCCAGATCTGACAATTGGAGGATATTCATTTAAGATATCCTCGTTTCCACTTTCGGTATTGTTCTTTGAGTTTTCTAAGTTACCTTCATCGTTATGTTCATCAATTTTGAGGGTTGAGGAGGCCTCTGAGGCAATCAGAACTCCAGCCGTGGCATTTTCCAACTCATAAAAGTTAAAGATAGGCTTGCTTAAATCCAATTCACTTTTTTGTAGTTTTTCGCAAAGATGGTTGATCTCAATGGATTTAGAAAACTCCCCTTCTTCCTGGTAAACTCTTGCAATCTGGAGAAGCAGATTTTGCAGATGTCTTTGGTCGGCATTCTCCCGGAATAGTTTGTGATATTCAGCGATGGCGATATAAAAGGACTTTAAGACAATGGTCAAATAGATATCATGTTTGATGTTTTCAAGTTTGGAATCTGCCTTAAAAGCCTGCTTTAGACAGACTAAAGCGGTCGAAAAGTCTTTGCATTCCAAATAGATTTTTCCAAGGTGGGCAAGTATTTCTCCTACGTCGGGGGAAAGATTGACTGCTTTTTTCATTAATCTTAGGGCTTCGCTGCTGTTACCCCTTTGGAATTCAAGCCATCCAAGGGTGTCCAGGAATGAGGGATTGTCAGGCTCAATCCTGATTGCGCGTTTTGCCAATCCGTATGCCTTTTCAATATCACGGGAATTTTCGGCCAGCAGAAAAGCATAATTGTTCAAAGCATCAGAAGAATTTGGATTCAACTCAACCGCTTTTTGATAACATTCGATTGCTTTGTCTATTCGCTTGGTCACATAATAGAGAGTTCCAAGGTGATAGTGAGGCTCATAACTATCAGAATTCATCTGAATGGATTTTACCAATTCTTTTTCAGCTTTTTCATTTTGCCCATTTTTGAAGGCAGCCCACCCTAGACTGTCTTTAAAACCAGCGTTATCCGGGGCCAGATCAACTGCCTGCTGGCATAAATTTTGGGCCTGCTCTGGATGAATCCCATATTCTGCATAAAGATACCCCAAATTATTCAACGCGTGTGGATTTTTTGGGGAAAGAACAAGGATTTTTTTGTAAACCGCTTCTTCGAGCCAGAAGGGTTCTTTTCGTCTTTGGCCCTGAAAATATTCGTGAAGGCCCATATAGATTCCCAGGAGGGTATGCTGAAGTTTAGGATTAGATGGAGAAAGCGCAGCAGCTCTTTCATAACATAAAACTGAAAAAAAGAGGCTTGATTCTTCATTTCCTAATAATCGGAATGCTTGTCCCAGAACAAAATGGAAGAGAGATTGAGAAGGAGCAGTAGAAGCCGCTCTTTTAAGATCTTCAAGTGGCTTCATGGTTTCAAAATATCCATTTGGACGATCTTTTAAAAGAAAAAACAAAATTCCCTTTGCAAGAAAATAGTCGGGGGAACTTGCTAATTTATCTTCTGCCTTAATTAATATCTCTTCAAATGCTTTATCCAATTGGTTGCTTTGACGCTCTTCCGGCGCGGGATTAATCTTTGATTTCTCTAGATTTGCCAATACCAGCCCTTCGAAGAAAAAATAATCAAGAACTTGCTGCTTTGAAGCTGCTTTAAAATCAGAAACTTTTAGAAACTTCCTGATTTCTTCAATCAAACCACTTTTTTGATCAATTTTCCCTTCAGTAATCAATGAGATTTTTAATACCTGAAAAATTGCCTGAAAATGATGAATAGGGCTATTTTCATTTTCACCTAGGAATTTTTTGAATAGGGTAAGGTTCAAACCAGGGGTTTTTGTTTGTTCAAGTCTCAATTCCTCCAGGCTGAAGATAGGCAATCCAAAGTCAAACTGGACCAACGCCCCAAATGCGGAAAAAGTTGAGCAAAGAAAAAAAAGAAAAACGAAATAAGCTATTTTGCCGTGTTTAGAATTCATTAATCAACTCCATCTTTTCGAGTATCGGGGAGATTATAAATCATTAATTAAATTAATCCAATGAGGTTCTTGCAAAATTAACGAACCTGGATATGTGAAAAAATTCCTAATATCGATTAACACAAAGTTTTCCAGCAGTTTATGTGCAATTTTTATACACTTTTTGGAGATATCCAATCACTTTACATTTTTTCTCCAAGTTTGGATCATTTTAGGTTATACTCTAGAAAACTAATTTAATCTGGAAAATCTCTATGAAACTGACAATTAAAGACAACAAGGGAAATCTGATTTTCGAGGGTATTTTAAAAGATTCAGGAAACGGTATAAAGGTTGGCCGTTCATCTTCATGTGAACTGAAGGTTTCATCACCTTCTCTGGCAGATGAGCACTTATTAATCAGGAAAATTGATGGAGATAAGTTTTTAATTCAAGATCTTCAGAGTTCATTTGGGATAAAAATCGAAGGTGAGAAGCTTCCTCCCGGGTTCATTAAAGAGTTGCTTCCACGTCGAGTGGTCCAATTATCTGAAACTCTTTTTCTGAGCGCGGAACCGGCCACGAAAAGCATTAGTGACATCAAGACTTCAGTAAACATGGGAATATTGAAAAAGAGTCCTCTTTTTCCATTTTTTCTTGAAAAAAATGAAAGATTAGTGAGAAGTGTTTTTTCCAATTTGAAAAACAAAATCCCTAAGGAATGGTATACCTCCATTCAGCATGTTGAAGATCAGATGTATGAAAAAATCAAAGAATTGTCGGCCATTTTAGACGTCAGTTTTGCCCTTTGTTCAGTTACAAGCTATGGAAGATTGCTTGAGCATGTAATAGACATGGCCATGGAAGTCTCCGGAGCCGACTTTGGAAGGATAATACTTCACAATGAAGAAATGGATCGGCTTGAAACAATGATAATGCGCCTCGGCCCTGGGAAAACAACCCCCAAAGAAACTCGGGAATCTGAAAATTGTGTCCTGGAGTGTTTCAGAGGCTCTGACATTATGTTAAGGGTAATACCTATTCCTAATATACCAAATCTTGTACAAACACAGCATAATAAGTCGGAAGGTTCGGGCAGACCTTTGGCCTTAGCTCCACTCAGGGTCCAAAATGCGACGATTGGGGTATTACATCTGGAAAAACAAGGAACAGTGAATCCATTTTCAGAAACAATCGCCGAACCGTTACGGACTTTTGCAGCTCAAGCTGCCCTAGCGATAGGGCACGCTCGCCTTTTCCACCTTGCAACCATTGATGGCCTCACCGGGCTCTCAAATAATCGCCAATTCCATCAGAGGCTCCTTGAAGAACTATCGAGATCTACAAGATTCAAATCCCCGTTGTCGGTTCTTTTGCTCGACATTGACAAATTTGCTGCGATCAATCAACAAAATGGAGAAAGCACTGCCGACATGGTCTTAAAAAAGTTTGGACGCTTAATGAAATCGGCTATGCGTGTCCATGACCTGGCAGCCCGTATCAGTGGCGAGGAATTCGGAGTCATTTTGCCATCCACTCCAATTGAAGGGGCAAAAAAAGTAGCTGAAAAGCTGCGCGAATTAATTGCGAACAATGTTTTTCGCATTGGAAAGAAAACCATAAAAATATCAATTAGTGTTGGAGTAGCAGTTGCCGCCACAAAAGCCTCAAAAACTACTGAATTGATCCAGGAAGCAGAAAAAGCATTATCTGAAGCGAAAAAAGCTGGTGGAAACACTGTTACTGCAATTTAATAAGGAAAAGTATGAAAAAGACAGGAAATAATTTTTTTCCAACCATTGGAAACATGGATAAGAACAATGATCTCATGAAGATTGCCGGAATTCCTCCCATAAAGCAACCTTCGGACGATTTGATTTCAAGTGTAGCAAAAAAACTCGCAGGAGCAAACGTCAAACCTACTCCTGTAACACCTTCGGACGAAGATTATTATTGGAATATTCATAAACGTTTCATCGAGCTATACGAAAGCCACGGAAAGCTTTTCGCACGGTTCATTGGTGATTTTCTGGATATTTTAATGAGCGGTCCAATGCAAGAAAAATTGGTTTCAGAATTAATTGACGAAGCAGTTGCTCAGAAAAAACGGAAAATTTCACAAAGTTTGACTGAAGAAGATCTCAAGGTTTCCTCAGTTCCACCAGCTGGGTCAATCGAAAATGAGGTAAAAATAGGAGGTGAACCGCGAGTTCGGCTTCATCACTTCCTGAAAAGAAAAAAATTGTTCGCATCAATATTCGTTGACCCCAAAGAGCACACTGCATGCCAAAAAATAATTAAGAACATTAATTTGCTGAGCAAACAGGAGCTTGATTTTCAAAATTTAGAAAGTTTGCCTCCTGAAAAAAGAAAAGAGAATCTGAGAGAAACCGTTTTTCGTTTGAAAAGAGAAATAACCAGACTGGATTTGCTGCATGCCTGGTATTTTCTGGAAAAAGCTGGATTTAATGACCTGGAACTCATTTTCACCGAAACGCGCGACCTGGGGTTATTAAGACCTTCCTACTATGAAGATCTTGATAAAGCATATCGTGATGGAAAAAGACTAATTAAATTGTTGCTGGCAGATTTTGAGAAACAATTCCCGCCACTCCCGGAAAAGCGGGAGGGAATCGCTTCCTACCTTAATGAAATTCTCGAAATTTACACTTATCATCATTTTGTCGTTAAATCCACCAATCTTGCCAAACCAACTCTATCGAAGAAGGAAATGTTGGAAAGGGAAGAAACCTTCCAGGACAAAATTGAAGAATTAAAAACTGAAAATGATCGGTTAAGAGAAGAGAAGAAGCGCTTACAACTTGACAAAGATGCAGAAATTAGTGAAAAAAACTCGCTAAAAAGGGAAAATGACGAATTAAAAAACCAACTTTCCCGCCTTGAGCCGGCAGAAGTCAATCGCCAGCTTCGAACGATGGAAGCAAAAACGAATCAGGCACAACGTGAATACCAGGAAGTCCTGGATGAAAACAATGAATTAAGAAACTACATGCGAAAACTTGATACTGAGAGCCAACAGTATCTTCAGCAACTTAGAGATTTGCATGCAATTCCTGATGAATCCTATAAATCAGTTAAGGATCTATTAGTGGGAAAACGAGTAGTGATCTTCGGAGGAGTGGGGCGTGATCATTATTGGGCCCTTCTCAAAGAAGCAGGAGTCAAGGATTGCGATTATGAATGGTATGATGGTTACCGAACAATAAGCCAGGCTAGAACCGCTGAGATTGTTCGAAGATGTGATGTTGTGGTGGTAATAACTGCATATGCCGGACATTTGCATACATGGCAAACCCGCTCAACTGTTACAGATCAACAAGATCTGTATTTTATCCATAACAGTGGAACCGGAACACTTCGTCAACAGATTTTGGAAAAATATAAGAAATAACAGATGAAGACAATGAATGAATGCAACTGCTTATGCAATCGCTTCCCATCAAATCCGTAAGAAACACTGCTGTTGGAATGCATGAAAAGCTGGAAAGAACTGTGTTTCGATGCATAGAAAAATACTTTTTTTTTGGGTTTTCCAACAGTCACAATCTCAAGTATAATCTTTTCTTGCAGGTGTTATTTTTCCCCTTTCTTGGTTTATATCGGGCCTTTGCATAATACGGCAGATCCTAATTTAGGGAACAAAAAAATCAGCAAAGCCAATTTTTTCTAAATCCACTATGTTAAATTTTCGTTTGATTATTTGAAATAGCAAAATTCGAAAGAGCCAGCGAAGAGAAATGAATCCTGAAGGAATCTGGAAGGAGGCTTTGCGAGGTTCAGAAGTTGCTTGGAAAGAGTTATATCAACTTTTCGGTCCCCGTCTTTATAATTTTTTCCTTAAAAATATAGGTGATATTGAAGTTGCAATGGATAAAACGCAGGAAGTTTTTGAAAAGCTCTATCGAAAAAAAACTTCCTTCATTGAAGGTAATTTGAAAAGCTGGATTTTCAGAATCGCCAAAAATCTTTTGATTGATTGGTGGCGCGGTAGAAAAAATTTTCAAGTAGCAGTAGAAGAACCATTTGATATTCCAGATGGCCAACCAGCAATTGATTCACAAGTCATTGACAAACTCGACCGAGAAGAACTACTGCGATATCTTGATGAAGCACTAGAAAAACTCGGAATGGAAGAACGAATAATAGTGGGTTTGGTTTATCTTGGAGGAATTACGATCAGCGAACTTTCCCAAATAATGGAACTACCTCTTGGAACAGCGAAAACAAAGGTTCGGCAAGCACGTCTTAAACTTGATAGATTTATTGCATCCCGATGCGTGATAAGTGAATTTAAGAAGGAATGAGAAAAAAGAATTATGAACTGCGAAGAATTCAGGGAATTAATTCTTGACCATGCGAATCTTCCCTCGATCACACAATCAGGGGATTTCCAATCGCATCTTGAAAGCTGTGCCAATTGCCGCGCAGCCTATCAATATGAAAAAAAACTTGGAGAATGTTTCGAATCTATTGCTACCAAGCCTCCTTTGAAGGCTCTGGGAGAAAGAATTTTTAAAATCCCGCAGAAAGCTGCATCCGAAAGGCTAACCTGGCAAAAAATTATTACGGGGAGCTTCTCCTTGGCTATTGCAGCATTGGTTGCTTTTTTTCTTATTCTACCTTTCAATAAAAATCGATTGTTGAATGATCAAAAAAAAGCGCCAAATGAGGTTTTTCAAACTTCTCAACCGAGTTTTTCTAATTCCCTGACCTCATCTTCTCAGCCAATAATGCTTGCTCTAAAACCTGATTCCACAAAAAATGATTTAACAAACCCTGATACTGTTAAAACAGAATTCATTAAGCCTGAAATTGCAAAAGCTGAAGCGATGAAGAATGAAGCAGCACGAGCAGGAGTTTTGAAAGCTGAAACGAAAAGAGCTGACGCAATAAAAGCTGAACTGGCGAAGAATGAAGCTTTGAAAGTCGAAGCTATGAAGACTGAGGGAACAAAGACTGAGCTGGCCAAAGCTGGATCCGCAAAAGTTGAGGCTGTGAAGTTTGAGATAGCAAAAGCTCAGCTAGCAAAGACTGAACCATTTAAAGCCGGCGCAACGAAAGCTGAAGAGACAATAGTTAACACCGCGAAGATTGAGATTTCTGAAGCCGAAAAGGCCAGAGCTGAAACAACAAAAATCGAGTTGGCGAAGGCTGGAACAACGAAAACCGAGATTGAAAGCATTCATACAGGAAAACTTTTTGGAGCTTCAGCTAGCTCAACGCAAATACAATCCGGTTTATCCTCAGCTGAATCATTCCAAATTGCCATGCTTAATGACAATGAAAAACAAAAAATTGAAGATAAATCCGGAATTGAACCTAGGGCATTGCGATTTTCTGAGCAAAGAAAGGTTGAAGCTAAAAACCTGGAGGCGAAATTGCCACGTAAAGTCATTGCCGAACCATTGGATCAGACATCTAATTTATCCTCAGTAACAAAGAAGCATTCATCAAATAAAGGTGACGCTAAACACTTAGACGATTTATCAAACGATGGGGTTAAATTGGTTATGGAAGAACCTCTGCTTAAAGATAAATCAGCAACAATGAATGAAAAAAGAGAAAAAGCATCTTTTTGTGAAAAAGAGGGTAAAATGTTTCAAATGGCTGGTTTGCCCCCTGCACCTTCTGCACCACCAGTTTTTTCAGCCCCCCCTACCCCTTCAGAATCAATGGCACAAGCCCCTTTGGGAGTTCTTGCACCTACGGCTCTCTCAGCACCCCCAGGACAACAATTGCCTTCAGCAAATTTTGTGACTCCTCCCTCTTTTACCGTTACAAATTCAGAAGGTAGCTCTACAGCAAAGGGGGAGACAGCAAAACCCAATGATTTTTCTGAAAATCCTGGTTCCAGCAATTCGGATACTTTTACCGATTCAAGTAACTTTTCCGGAACTGATAGTTCTATTTCCTCGATAGGTTCTGCTGAATCAGGAGGTTCTAACCTTCGTGAGGGCTCTTTACTCTCAAATATGAACCCTGGTTCCGCACATCCCAACTCAAAGAATCAGAAAAGAGTGTTTGCATCAGCGGCTCCCCCACCATCACTCATAGAAAGCAGCTCAACAGTTCACGCAACCCCCGAAAACACAATTCAAAAAATTCTTCAAAATCACCAGGACGACGTTTCAGAAGGAATTGTTCCTCTCGATGATTGGGTCTTGAAAGGTTGGATCACTCTGAAAGAAAGAATCAGGCTTTCACCGCCAGTAGGTAAGAAATGGATTTCCACGAACAAAAATCACGTTTGGTCAGTGAAATTGGTGAACGATGATTAACCCCCGTTTTATTCTCCCTGAAGAAAGAACCGCCTTGGGAATGGCAGATATTTCAACGTTTTGTTCCAAAAATCAGCATTGATTTTAAGCAATTAAAATTAAGGACACTAAAGAAAAAAGTAGGTTCCCAAATACGCTGACCACTTAAGGGTATTTGAGCCATAATAAAATCAAGAGGAGGTAAGATGTAGTATCTCAATAAAGAGGGTTTGGTGGCACTTTTCGACAAAGCTCAGCTTTATGGATTCGCTCTTTCGCAAATACACAGAGAACATCAAACCGAAATTGTTAGAGATTTTACGTAAAACTGTATGAAGAGATCATTTGGACCTAAAACAATTATTTTTCCTACTCCCACATGGGTCATTTGTACATGGGGAAAAAATGGAAAACCCAATGCAATGGCAGCAGCATGGGGTGGAATTTGTTGTTCCAAGCCACCCTGCGTTGGAGTATCTCTCAGAAAAGCAACCGAAACCTATTCAAATCTTATGGAAAAGAAAGCATTCACTGTCAATGTTCCTTCCGAAAATTTGGTAAAGTTCGCTGACTATTTCGGAATGGTTTCTGGTAGAGACGAGGATAAGATTTCTGTTAAAAAGCTGACTCCAATTAAAAGCAACCTTGTCGATGCTCCTTACCTTGATGAATTTCCGATGATTTTGGAATGCAAGGTAATTCAGACCGTTGAAATAGGCCTCCACACTCAATTCATCGGGGAAATTATGGATGTTAAAGTTGATAATGAATGTCTGGATAGTAAGGAATTGCCCGATATGGAAAAAATCAAACCTCTCATTTATGCACCGGAAATAAGAAAATACTACACGGTTGGGAAATACCTTGGTGAAGCCTTTTCGATCGGGAAAAGCTAGAAATTTAGCGATTTATGATTAATCCGAAGTTCCGGACGCAAAATCTATTGAAATCCTGATCTGTAAACGAATTTAAGGCATTTTGCAGACGGTTTTTACTGAACAGTAGGAAAACCCTTGAAACCATCTTCAAATGCTATTTTCAGGCGTCAAATTTACATGGACAGAAAAAGCAGGTAAAAAAGGCTTCTTTTTGGCTTCAGGTCATAACAAGATGGCTTTTTCACTCGGGAACTTCGGATTAATCCGAAGTTCCAAACTCGGTAGATGGATGGGATTTTGATTGGATCAATGAAATATGGTTAAATTCAGATTGCAAAAAAAAGACTCTGTCCGTGTAAACCTTTGGGTACTCTCTTGGGATAATGATTTCCGAGACAATACATGGACAGTTTTTTTTAGGAAAGAATAGGCTCAAATAATCATCCCATTTCTGTTTGGTGCCATTTTTTTCTTGGAACTTCGGATTAAGGCGGATTAGGGTCTCTGCAAACCTGATCCGAATAGATGAACAGCCTCGCTTTGGTTGATCGCCAAAGCGAGGCTGAACTTTTCACAAACAAAAAATGGATATCGCTGAAATCAATTTAGGTCGACATGTTCTGCGATATCCACTTATTCTGAGCTCCTGGTTGGCCGTCACGAGGGGACAGCCAACCAATCTCAATTTTCTAGCTATGTGGTTACCATAGCCAATCCCACGAAAGGGTGGGATTGGCTGAGCAATCAGGCATAACTCCAGCCTTTTTCAATTGCACCGTCTGCAGCGCCTGAGGGGCCTTCTGGGCCTGTGGGGCCTGTGGGGCCTGTGGTGCCTATATCACCAGTTTCGCCGGAAGCACCGGTAGTGCCCATATCGCCTGTCGGGCCTTTGGGACCTGTGGTGCCTGTGGTGCCGGTGGGGCCTGTTGCACCTGTGGAACCCGTTGCGCCTGTGGAACCCGTTGCGCCTGTGGAACCCGTTGCACCTGTGGAACCCGTTGCACCTGTGGAACCTGTCCTACCCGTGGAGCCTGTGGGGCCTGTATCACCAGTATCGCCGGAAGCACCTGTTGGACCAGTCATACCCGTCACACCTGTTGGGCCTGTCGAACCAGTAGCACCTGTTGGACCCGTCGCTCCAGTGCGGCCTGTTGCTCCTGTAGGACCAGTTACACCTGTCACACCAGTGGAACCTGTGTAGCCTGTCGGGCCCAGGGGACCGGTGGGGCCTGTGTTACCTGAGTAGCCGGTTGGGCCTATGGGACCGGTTGGACCTGTGTCTCCTGTGTTGCCTTGGGGGCCGGTGGGGCCTGTGTTTCCGGTGTTGCCTTGGAGGCCGACTGGGCCAGCAACACCTGTAGAGCCTGTGGAACCTGTCGAACCGGTGTCGCCTTTGAGACCCACTCCAGTGGGGCCAACAGCGCCATCATTTCCATCCTGGCTAAGGATTTGCCAATCGCTTCCGTCATACAAATATGATTTTTTTGTGGAAGTATTATAATAAGCCCAGTTAACAAGTGCGCCGTCGGGAGGAGTTGCTGAAGATCCCTTCCAGATTATTCCAATTCCTTGGGAGCCTGTAGGGCCTGTAGAACCGGTACTCCCTGTAGAACCTGTAGAACCGGTAGAACCTGTAGAGCCTGTAGAGCCTGTAGAGCCTGTAGAGCCTGTAGAGCCTGTAGGGCCTGTCGGACCTTGTTGCCCAATTACCCCATCTACTGCTAATGTCTGCCAACCAAATCCATCATAAATTTCGGATTTTTTCAAAATTGTATTATAATAACCCCAATTCAGCGACGGAGACGCGGGGGCGACAGATAGTGAGCCCTTCCAGGCAATGCTTGCTCCCGCCGCGCCGGTTGAACCGGTAGCTCCGACTGCGCCTATTGAGCCATCCTGGGCAAGAACATTCCAGGTGGTTCCATCATAAATATAAGCCTTTTGAGACGTGAGATTATAATAAGCCCAATTTATTACTGGAGAGGTTGGATTATTTGCCAAAGAGCCCTTCCAAATAATACTTGCGCCATTGGCTCCGGTCGCACCTGTAACTCCCTGAACTCCGCTTGCCCCCTGAACTCCGGTTGCCCCCTGAGCACCAGTTGCCCCGGTTGCACCATCGATTGTCAAGATTTGCCAATTTGAACCATCAAAAATATACGATTTTTTGTCGGCTATATTGTAATATCCCCAGTTTTTCTGGGGGTTCTGAAGTGCAGGGTCTGAATTTGATGAAAAACTTCCTTTCCATAAAATACTGTATCCTGAGAAGAAGGAATCATCACGAATCAATGTAATTATGCTGGATATAGTTGCAGATTGTGCTGCTAATACAGAAACTGTAGGAACATTAATCGCTTTGAGACTTGGATAGAAAACGCTAATTGAATAATTTCCAACTGGGACTCCCGAAATCACGAAAGTGCCCTGATCATTGGAAAATGCTGCAAATGAAGTTCCTTTAATATAAGCAATTACCCCGGGTTTTGCAACCCCATCCTGTTGAATTGAACCGGCAACTTCTCCGGTGGGAGTTAACTTTACATCTCCCAGATCAACTGTATTTGCTTGTACCGAAAGAGAAACATTTTGAACAACCGCACTTTCAAATCGACTTCTCTGGGCAATCAAATTATATGTACCGGTTGCAATATTTGTGAAAGTAAATTCTCCATTGTTATTTGTTAATGATTGATAATAAGCTGCCTGTTGATCCATTCTTAGGGCGCCTCGAATATCATACACCGCTGGAGGACCATCAGAATCAACAGGACACAAATAAACTTTGATGTTTCCAAGGCTTCCGGTTCCGGAGATTTTCCCAGACAAGGCACAGTTCCCACTTGGGGTTGAAAGGGAATTTAACGGACTAATCGGATTTCCAGACCCGCCCCCACCCCCGGAGTTGCAGGCCACAAAAAAGATTAGGGCACAAAATAAACACAGAAAAATAAAACGTTTCATAAAATGATCCTTATAATAATTTTTTTTTCTCTCGTTTGTAGAACAAAAAATATATTGAATCAGTCATGGTTTTCTAGCATAAGCTGCTGGATAATCACCATAAGTAAACAACGGTTTCGACCCCGGTGAGCTGACATCTTTAGAGCGTTTCATTCCTCGACACCTCCCGGCAACTTTTCCTGATGGAGGAACTTCCAAGAAAGAATTATAACAAAAAAAAAAAAAAATTGCATATTTTTTCAAAATAGTCTGAAAAAACGCATTAATGCCCAAATTCTAACAGTGCAAGATTTTTTTATTTAACTGATGTTCCAACGGGAAAATGATCTAAAATCAGCACTAGAAAATAGAAAGAAAGCGAGTTTGAAAAAGTGCGTAGCCATAATTTATTTGAGTGAAAATCACTATTGTAGATTGTTTCAAAAGTTTTGTGCCAATTTTTAAAATATTCTCCAATTTTGCCCATTGATTTGCTTCAACACTGCACCATGCGCAGATGGAACATCCGATTTAACCAACTTCGCTTTTTTGGTGGCACTTCTTCTTTAAAAAGATTTTATATCATTCATAATTAGTTCGTGGGTTTCAATCTTCTTGGCTGCTGAAGAAATTTTCCGACAACGTTGGGAGCCAAAGGCGATGAAGCAACCTTATTCGAAAAAAATTGAATATTCAGAAAAACGTCCAAACCTTTCCAATGATTTTATGGAAAATCTTTTTTTGGAGGATTTAAGCATACCTACGGATTAATAAAATTGGTATTATACCAATAATTAAAAATACTCACGCAAATTTATAGGTTTGATCAAGCCTCTGGCACTGTAAGCCGTCAAAAAAGTTAGGTTATTATTTTGTGGGATTGGTATTACTCCCCTGAAGGGAGGAATTTCAGCAAAATGGCCTGAAGCTCTTTTTGTCGAACGGGTTTTTCCAAATATTCATCCATTCCGATGGAAAGGAGCTGTTCCCGAGCTTCGATAGTCAACAAGCCAGTCAACAAAATAACTGAAAGATGTTTATTCGAGACATTCTCCAAATTTCGTATCATTTTAGTTATTTCTTTAGCATCCACTTCGGAAAAAGAAACATCTATAAAAACTAAATCGAAATTGGAAGACTTAACCGCGTTCACCAATCCCATACCGTTTTCTACAAGTTCAGAACAGTATCCATTTTTCTCTATCATCTTTTGCAATCTTTTGGTTTCCTGGAAATCGTCGAGAGCCATAAGGATTCGATAACTCTGTTTCTTTTTTTCAGCCAGGGAGTATTTTGTAATAATTGGAACATCTAACTTGTGATTTGATGAAGCAAGGACAGTTGAAAGACATTCGAAAAGCTGAAAATGTCTGATTGGTTTTGTCAGGTAGGCTTTAAACCCAATGTCCCGCATCTTCATTGCGTCGCCTCGTTTTCCGATTGAAGTCAAAAGGATCATAAGAGTGTCTTTCAAAGCTTCATCATTTTTTAAAATCTGGCAAAATAAGCTTACATCAGGCAAAGACATGGAAAAGTCAACAATTGCAACCTGAAAAGGGTCGTTTTCTGAAGCAGCTTTTCTAAGAAGCTCCAATGCACCTGAAGGGGAAAAAGCTTCGGCGAATTTGCATTCCCAGGAAGTCAAATACTCTCCAATAATTTTTCTATGAATTGGATGGTCATCAACAACAAGTATTTTGGCACCTTTTACAATTTCAGGTTGAACAAGGAATTTAGGAACAGGGCTCCGCTGTTTTTCCAGACGAATTGTAAACCAGAACTTTGAACCCACTCCTTCAGTACTTTCAAATCCAATTTCGCCGTGCATCATTTCAATAAGGCTTCTGGCAATGACTAATCCAAGGCCAGCCCCTCCAAATTGCCTGGTATGAGAGCCATCAGCTTGAGAGAATGCCAGGAAAAGTCTATCTCTGCATTCCTTGGGAATTCCAATTCCAGTATCTGTAATAGAGGCTTCAAGAAGGCTTGAACAATCATCATCAAATTTATTTTTCAAATGAATGAAAACTTCACCCTTTTTTGTGAACTTAACCGCATTTCCCAGGAGGTTTAAAAGAATCTGCCTGATTCTTCCGGGATCTCCGATGAACTGGCCTCCTACTTCCTCGTCGATAAGTAACCCGATTTCAATCCCCTTCTCATGGGCTCTGGTGGAAATTAACTCAACTGAATCTTCAACGGTCATTCGAAGATCGAAAGCCATATTTTCGATTTTTAACTTTCCCGCTTCAATATTCGAAAAATCAAGGACATCATTAATGATATCAAGAAGATTTTGCCCACTCATCCTACACATCTGGGTGAATCTTCGCTGTTCATCTGTTAATTTAGTATCTAAGAGGAATTCGGTCATTCCAAGGATTCCGTTCATTGGAGTACGAAGTTCATGGCTTACATTACGCAAAAAATCGCTTTTTGCCCTGTTGGCTTCTTCAGCTTCTTTCATAGCTTTTATCAATTGAACTTGGGCCTTCCTAAGTTCAGAAATATCCTTTACAATAACAACAACTCCAATCTGTTTTCCCGATTTATCTGTCATAACAGTTCCGGAAAACAAGGTTGAAATTGTCTTTCCATCCTTGCAAAGAATACTCAGTTCATGATTGTACAAGCGTCCCTCAGCGATGAGTTTGTCCCAGGTAAAGCGAAATATTCCACTTTCATTTGAAATGTACTGGCTAAATGGCTGTCCCAGGATTTTTTCCTCAGGATACCCTAATGCCAAAATCGTTTCCTCGTTAACACGTGTTATTTCACCTGATGGAGAAAGTACAAAAACCATGTCCCGAATTGAGCGAATTACATTGTAGGCATATTCTTCAGCTGTAATCAGCTCTTCACGACTTTTCTCAAGCGCATCGAGCATCTGATTAAAGGCATTGGCGAGGTTTTCTATTTCATCACTTGTTTTTATTTGAATTCGTGCAGAGATATTTCCGCTGGAAACCGACCCGACGAAATTTTCAAGAAGATGCAAAGGACGAACCAATCGGCGGGAAAAGAAAATTGACAAAAACATTCCACCAATAACACAGATTACAATCATTAAAACAGTTGAACGGAAAATCTTTCGCAGATCTTTCTGATAGGAAAAAATCGAAATTCCTATGTGGATAGCTCCCCAATCAATATTGAAATATTTTAGAGGAGATGAAAATGAATATACTTCTTCATCTTGCCCAAGTTCATTCTTACAGATTCCCCCGCTTGCAATGAAATTTTCCGGGGGATTCCATCTCCCTTGAAGAGTTTCCTGACGCCATCCTCCGGGGAAATGTACTAAAGAAAAACCATCTTTCCGTGTAACAACAATATATCTAACCATTTCAGTTTCAGAAAGAACTTTCGTGCAATGTTCAACAGCTGTGCCAAAATCCTCCGTAACGATCGAAGAAATAATAACTTGTGCTACCGATGAACTTAGAGTCCTAGCCTGCTTCTCAAGACTTTTTTCGAGAGTATTTCTCAGGAGTGGCCAAATGAAGACGGCAAAAGAACCCAGGGAAATAATCATCACGAGAAGAAAAAAACTAACTGTTCGGAACAAAATTCCAAACGGCCGATTTCTCCAAGTCATTTTATCTCCAATAGAATTCCAGAATAATTTAGGTTCTAGCAAAATCTGGAAATTTTCATCCAAAAAAAATTTTCACAACTCCAACTTCTGCGAAACCAGCCTCGGGTGAGATGAATTCTTTTCGCACACTTCCTAACTCTCCATCTGAAAAAACAAGGTTGCCGTTTCCTCAAATTCTTTTGACGAAACTCCCAATTGGAATTTCTGGTTACGGTCAAAATTGAGTTGGATTGGTCGAAGCATTTCCAAGTCTAGTTTTTTCCCTTCAGTGCATTATATTCCTTGATAAGTTTTCTGATACTGTCAAATAGTTCTTCCTGAAAAAGAATTATTCGGTCGAGCTTAAAAAGAGTCAATATTTGTTTCCCTTTTGTTTTTGTGTGCAACTTGACTGCGGATCGAGTAAGAATTTCTCTTAAATCAGAACCATAACCTGCGCGAAAACAAACGACAGCTCTGACATAAGGAGGAGATTGTCCAATTATCTTTAATTGGTTGCCAAGTTGAGGGTTCATCTCAACCATTGTTTGAAAACCAAATTTACGGACAACACACGCATCAGCCTGTCGGAAAAATACCGGATGAACAGCTTGTGCCACTTTGTCCATCAACTTCAGCGATTGGCACCACTTTTCAGCAGGTGGTAAACCCTGTCTTAGAAGTTCAGTGTCAAGCCAGATCATTGGAATGCGTCCTGAGCCAGTCATTTCGATTTTTACGTTTTTCCCTTTCAAATCCTGGAAAGAATTAATGTTGGACTCTTTGTGAACAATGAGTAATAATGTATCCAAAGAATCGCTTCCAACAGTACCAAAATATGCCGGAATGAGTGAAATCTGCTCTTTCAGCTCAAGATATTCCAGCGAAGAAAGAGAAACCATGTCCACTGAATTATTTTCCAAAGACGATTTGATCAGATCGAGCCCTTCCACGATGGAAACTTCGGTAACGAAATTGGTATTTTCCTCTTCAGAAACGAGATCGGACCAAACTTTTAAAGCCACCTTGGAGTCCTGAAGATCAACTTTGTCCAGAATAGTCGAAGAATTTGCAATCCGTAAAAGATGTTTTTTAAAAAGGCTTGAAGCCGTGGCTGAAGGAATATCCTGGGTATCGGTATTGGATGGATTTTCGCTTTGTGCAAAAAGGCTAACTATTCCAATCTGAAAGATTAGAAGGAACAGAATAAATTTCGTTTTCGTCATTATAAATTAGTTCTGAACATCAGGTCTAAGAAGACCAAATTTATAATTATGAGCATAGGTAAAATTAATAATCAGGGGGAAACTATTACCCCGCTCATCGGCCAGAAACCTAACATTTTTTTACTTCTTGTTTAGATTTGCAATACAAAGAATTTGCAGAAAACAGCTTGAATACACATTGTCACATTCAATTTTTGTTGTTTTCATGTTTTAGGTGCTCTTCAAATGCTCGCTGATTAAAATGCATAAAAATTATTACGCAACTTCTAAAAATTTGGTTCGGTCAAAATTTTATTGACCTCCTGACCAACGACAGTCTCAAGTTCAGATTTGCTCGCGAACTGAGTAAATCTGGCCATTTCCAAGGCTGCTTTCATAAAGGCTGCAGTAATCTGAGCTTCCAGAACGTCTTTGGTCTCAACAAGCTCATTCTGATAAGCACGGATATTCAGGTCACGGTTTTCGACTGAAGCCTCAACAGCTTTTTCAAGTGATTCAAGTTGATTCTGGGAAGAAATGGTACTGTTCAAACATTGCTGTACTAATAAAGCAATTCCTTCTTTTAGCAGAATTTTTTCATGTTGGAGTTTTTTTATTCTTGCGCGTGCTTCGTTAATTTTAGCGGGCGTAAGGTTCCCGTCGAAAAGCGGCATCTCAAGGCCCAATCCAAGGCTCCAGGAATTCTTGTTATCGGGTGTGACGATTCCTTTGTCATAGGAATTGTTCAAATAGTTCAGATTTCCTGTAATTGCAATCTTAGGAAGTAAGCCACTTTTTGCAATTTTCATTGCTCCATTCAGGGCTGAAAGCCCCGCGTTGATTTTTTTCCAATCAGGATTGAATTGCCATGAGGCCGAAATCAGCATTTCAGGATCAGCCGAAATTTTGGATACTGGAATAATTTCCTCCGCCAACGAAACCTTAGAATTCCAGTTCAGCCCCAAAGTGTTAATCAACGCGCACAGAGCGGTCGCTTCGTTTCCACGGAGTTGGGAAAGCGAAGATTTGGTGCTTTCCACATAAATTTTGTTTTTCAGAAAATCAGTCTTCTTAACTTTTCCAGAGCCTGCTTTATAAAGACTTTCGGTTAAACGAAGAGTGGTTTCAAGTTGATCGAGCACTTCTTCTGCAATAATGCGGAGGTTCCTGGAAAGAATTGCACCTGCGTAGTATTTTCTGGTATCCCGAATGATTTCGAGGTCGGTTTTTCTGGACTCTTCGCGTGCAGCGTCGATTCCGGAAGACGCCTGGTGTTTCATTCCTTCACGGGCACCACCGGTATAAAGAGGGTATGTCATGCTCAAAGAGGTGAGGGTAGTCCGATCATCCATCAACTTTACATTTTTTTCGGGGACAGTAACAGTTGTAGGAACAGGTACTGGAGCGAGCCCTGAAATTTGATAAACCGAGGTTTCCTGAGGAAAAATGAAATTCATGGGTTGGTCGAGTTTCGTATAAGAAGAACGCAGCAAAAACTGGGGCCACCAGGCAGACAAAGTCTGTTTATGCTGGGCTTCCGCTATTTCAACAGCTAGTTTTGAAGCCGGACGTCTGTGATTCCTTTCAAGCGCAATTGAAATACAATCTTCGAGAGACAAGCGAAGCGAATTTGTGGAAATAGCATCAGAAGAATTTTCCCCTTCTTTGGAAGGAGGATCCAAGGAAATTGGAGGGTGGACTGTGGATGTCTTTCCCGCAGGGGCCTGCAAAGAAGAAATTCGTAAAGGTTGGACTTCCGCAACGGAATTTGATTCGGGAAAATTTGATTCATTAGAACTCTTAGCAAGCGAATTCTGAGCAACGGAATTTGCATCAGTTGAAGTTTGTTTGTTCGAAATCTGTGCACCGGAGTTTTGCACAAAGGATTTTCCATCGACGAACTTTTGTCGGTATGGGAGTTGAGAAACTGAGCTCTGGGAAATTGAGACCTGAGCAAATAACCCACAATTTTGAGGAATCAAGAAATTGAACAACACAAATAAGAAAAACATCCGAAAAGCTGTCTTTTTTTTCACCGAAAAAACACTCCTGAAGTTTTGAATTTAAAATTTCCGAATAATCTGAGAAATGGTAATCGGCGTAATCGAATAATGTCTGGCGCCGGATAATATTTATACCAAGAATGTTATGGTGTAACTGTTGCTGTAAATGTTGCAGTTTGAGAAATTCCAAGTTCGGTATATGAACAGATCAAGGAATAAGGGCCAGTGGCCGTTGGAGCTGTGAAGGTGTTACTGGCAACTCCAGTTCCGCTCCAGGACAAACCAGTGGTTACCGAAGCATTTGTAGCATCGGTGTAAGAAGCTATTACACTGACATTTCCAAGGTTATAGGTCTGGCCAACAGCAACACTTGCACTTGCCGGCGATAGAGATAATCCAGAAAGTGCTTTAGTTACTGTCATAGTAAAGGTTGCGGTCATCGTCGCACCATTCTCAGCATAAGTGCAAATCAATGAATAAGGTGTGCTGGCTGGAGGAGCAGAAAAAGTTGTACTACTTATTCCTGTGCCACTCCAAATTAAACCGTTGGTTACAGATGCTGTGGTGGAATTGTTATAAAATGCCAGAACCCCAACATTTCCAAGATTGTATGACGTTCCTGAAGCGATAATTGCACTTGCAGGAAACAATGATATTCCGGAAAGACTTTTCCCGATAACAGTCACAGGAAAACTGGCAGCCTGAGTCAGACCATTTTCCGAATATGAACAATTTAAAGAATAAGATCCTGTGGCTGTAGGAGTAAAGGTCGAACTACTTACCCCTGTTCCACTCCAGGTAAGCCCACTTGATATGGAAGCAGAAGTGGAGTCACTGTAAGAGGCAATTACTCCCACTTGCCCAAGATTGTATGATGACCCAAGGATAACAGAGGCACTTGCGGGAATAAAAGATATCCCAGTAAGAGCTTTGGAGGCTATTGTTACAACAAAACTTGTCGTTTTGGTAACTCCGTTTTCAGTATAGGAAGTGGTTATTGTAATTGGCCCCGAGGCTGTTGGAGCGGTGAAAGTGGTAACACTAACACCTGTTCCATTCCAAACCAGACCGGTCGTCAGAGTTGCGAGGCTTGAATCACTATAGCTGGCTACCACAGCAATATTTCCCAGATTGTAGGTCCCACCAATTGCCACTGTTGCAGTAGCCGGTGTAAGAGAAATTCCGGAAAGCGCTCTTAACAGAACGGTCACATTAAAAGTGGCTGTTTTGGTTATTCCACCTTCTGTATATGAACAGGTGAGCACATATGTTCCCGAACTTATGGGAGCGGTAAATGTCGGTCCGGAAACTCCTGTTCCACTCCAGGATAACCCCGTGGTCAGAGTTGCAATGCTTGAATCAGAATAAGTTGCTATTACTCCGACAGTAGCCAGATTGTACACTCCCCCAGCACCAACAGTTGCGCTGGTCGGAAAAAGCGATATTCCGGAAAGAACCTTGGCCTGGGAAGACCCAGTTACGGTTATTACAAGACTAGCAGTTTTCGTAATACCATTTTCTGTGTAAGAACAAGTCAAGATGTAAGTAGCGGAGCCAACCGGGGCGGTAAAGGTGGTACCCGAAACACCGCTTCCTGTCCAAGCAAATCCTGAATATATCCTTGTTTTCGACAAATCAGATCTTACAGCAACAACTCCGATATTTGTCAATGAAAGGCTACTTCCACCGGAAATAGTGGTTACATTGGGAGAAAGGGTAATCCCTAATAAAACTGAGGCCGTAGCGGAAAGCTGAGCAACACCGGATGGAACTGCCAACGCTGCAGCACTGGCAAGCTGCTGGATAGTTGGATCAGTGCCAAGATTTACCGAGGAAACTAAGCTTGTGTTTTCAAGGTTTTTTTCAATCTGTTGTGAAACATCAACAATTTTTTGCGCAGCAACCTGATTTTGAGCTATATTCGCTTCAAAATTCTGAATGGACGATACATATGCCGTTCTTGCCCAATTTTGATAAACCATAGCTTTTGCTGTCTCCATGGGGTCAATTGAAAAATTGGCAAAACCGCCATTTGTAGGAGTAACATCTTTTACCCCCATTAATACCGTTGAGCTAAGGTTATTAATCGGAGAAACCAGGATCTTGTACTGGACAGGATCTGCGGAGGGCTGACTAAAAGTAGCACTCCCCAAGATACTTGAACCATCATTTGAAATACTGGAAAAATAACCAGTCGCTAAAGGTACTTGATCCACCCCACTTTTCATCGGAATCACACTAAACATCAGTTGTCTTTCGCTTAGCTGATTGATATATGAAGCTTTATGATTCGCAGCAGTTTTATCTTTTTGGGATGCAGAAAATCCAATAGCCCCTCCTGCACCACCTGAAGCAGAAACAATAGTGCTGAAAGAAAGGGAATTGGGTGTTGGGGAAACCCCATTGTCTCCAGAACTACTGCCACAACCAGTTATCACATAAAGCGCACAAATCAGAAAAAAACAAACTGCCAAAAAATGGAACTTCTTCATGATAATTCCCTCCAAGGTATATCAAAGTGATAAAGTAAATTTTCAAATTGAAATTCAATGCTAGCAATAATAACAAATCTATAAAAGAATGTCAGGATTTTTTGTAAAAGTCAGGGCAAACACGCACTTTTTGTTGATCTGATGCGGTTAATCTCCTCAATACAGATTCATAAATCATAATTTTCTGCCAATATTTTCTTCAAAAAATGGACGTTTTCTACGAAATACCCGATAAACCAGCATTAATAGGAAACCTCATGAAAGATTGATTAACAGCAGAAAAAATTTACTTTTGCCCTGTTGCAAAAGTCAGCGAGAACACATTTAAATTTTGGAAATAATACCAATTTCAATTAGTTCGTTCATCCGACCTATTTCGTGCTTCAGGTCTGGGTAAATAGGAGTTGGGTCTGACAGAAATGAATGCTTCAATCATCCAGTAAGGGCTCCTTATTTTCATGAAAGTTACGTGTTTTCTTGGAAAATATACCGATCCAACTTCATTTTGATCAAATCAATGTTCTTGGGGTGATGCACATATTTTTTGGGATTGGTATTATCATGAATACAAAAAATTGGGGGAAAACAATTTCCTTGAGAAAACGTGTTTCGGTAACTGAAGTGCGACAAGGACTGCAACTGTAAAAATCCAGCAACAAAGAGTAAATTCATATTGACATTGGCAGTTAACAATACAATTGAAAAAAAAATTCGCGAAAAAATTTTTTTTCAAATTTTCTGTACTTTCCTTGGTGCAGGTTTATAAGTCAAGTATTTTTACTATTTTTCGCTGGAAAAATCACAATTAATTGGCACATTTTACAAATGTATCCTTTTATCATAAATTTTAGATGGATTTGATGCCTATTCACTGGTCAATTTTTCGCAGTGTCTATTTTTTCCAGAAAATAATTTTTCCAATTTTTAATCCGATTCAGGGAAACAGCTTTGACCGTGCTGGCATAACCACCTTTTTGATTACATCTTTCAAAGTAATATTCAAGCATTTTTTCACGAGGCAAATTTAAAACACAAATTCTCGCCCGAGAAAGTTGTCCTACCTCACGGCACCAGTTGTAATGAAAATTTGAACGCAATTCTGATTCAAGTTCAAATTCAATCTGTTCTGTTGAAAATGAATTAGAAAGCTTTCTGAGTAGGTCGAAAGAAAAGAAAAGACAATAATAGGGCTGATTTTCCTGGTTTTCCGGATTTTTCTGGCTAGTCAGCAATTCCGGCTCTCCGGGCTTTTCAGGAATTGTGTGCTTCCCCGGCTTTCCCGATGTTGCAAAGGACGATGGATCTTTCGAGATTTTCGAATTCCCACTTATACCGCCGGTAGAACTTTCGGGGTGGACAAGCATCGAAAAGCTGTTATCTGCGGGAAATATTTTCCCCGAGCTTTTTGAAAATGGCATTTCCGGTGCTAATGGGACTTCAGGCGCCAAAAAAGAAAAAGTCCCGCTTTCCAATTTCCCCAAAATATTTTTTAGAATCTTTGCAACATGGGCTGAACATATTTTTTCGCCTCTTAGGTCTGAAATAAAAGATTCTTTTCCAGCAAACGAAAGCATTGGAAGATTTCTCCAAAACCCTTCGACTTTAACAATATCATTCAAACGATATCTGTACAACCCGCCAAAAGTTGTAATTAACATTCGGTAAAATTTTCCCTCTTCGACTTCCCATGCGGGGAGTATCTCCCCTATCCCTTCGCTACCTTCTTCAAATTCAAAAAACGCTGAATTAACAGCTAGAACAGGAGCTTTTTTTCCAACCAGGGGAAAAGTAACCGGACATTCAGTGGCAAGTAATCCCTTTGATTGAATGACAATATCAGGAAACCAAGACTTCAACTCACCAATACAAGCTGCTGCTTCCCCTTCGGTCCAGCAACTTATCAATTTAAGAGTGGGCCATAGTTCTTTCATGCAAGCAGAAAAGTCACCGTTTTCAAATTTCCCCAACGCACTTTTCAAAATTCTCGCTCTTGCGGGAAAAGGTTCCAGATCTTTGATCAATTCGTTCTTCCACTTTAGCATCCAACGAAGGTTGACAGGGAAAAACGCTGGATTCCACAGTGAAATCAACTTTAAATTATTGGTTCTCAAAAGGAACAGCAAAGTCAAATATCGCCATCGATCAAGGCTTTCAGCTTCTGAAATTCGATCTGGTACAGCCATAATTTTGTCAATGAAAACTCTTCCCCAGTTTCCAAAATAATTTGAATCACTCTCAAAACCAATTGGAATTCCTCCATTGGTCTTTTTTGGAGTATCAGATCTTGGCGTCACCACCCAATAAGATTTCCCAAATGCCAACTCGGGATAATTTGAATAGAGATCGAAAACCCAGGGATGAAGCATGCGATTAAAGGATCGCTTCAAACTGGCGCACAATGGGATCAATTTCGTTGAGGAACTCGACCCACTAGTTGGTTCAAATCTGGTTATTTCTTCAGAAACGAGGACTTTTTTTTCTCCGGAAGCGATACGATCAATGAAAGGTTCAAAAAACGCATAATCATTAGCTTGTAGTGCATGCTTGAAGTCTCGGTAATAATTTATTTTGGAAAAGCAGAACTGTTTTCCGAAAGCACTTTCAGCATTCAGGGTAACAATGGACTGCAAAACCCGTTCCTGAACAATTTTCAAAGAAGCTTTCGAATCAGAATGAAATTCCATAACTTCGGGAAGGCAGGTTGAAAGCCACCCCGAATGGATTATTGCTGCAGAAAGGTTTTCAAAGAAAGAGGTCATTTCACTTTAACTCTTTTCTTCCCTTTGGACTTCACTCCAAGTCGCTCAAAACTTGACTTAATTGTGATTTGCTTCCTCTCATTTTCCTAATCGGAAATTTGCTAATTTTGCCGGGATCTCCAACAAGTTATCCTTTTAACACACGCCGCATAAAAGGTTTGATATTATCGATCTCAAGTTTAGCAATACAGGCAAGCTCATCACCAAGGTAATATCCAGGATTCCTGGAAAGGAAAAAAGATATATGCGAATCCTTGCGTCTATCTTCTGAAATATCTGCAACACCCTCTTTCAAAGGAGTTGGGTTTTCGAGTTTTATCACACCTTTGTCAGAAATAAATCCATCCTGGAACAACATTTTACCAATTAATTCAATTAGCCTTCCAAACTTTTCCGGAGTCTGTTTTTCAAACGAGGGGTAAAATTCTTTGAAGAAAACCGGAAGAAAGCGATAAGTTTTGTACCCACTAGAAATAAGAAACCAGTACAATGGTTTTCCCTTGGCTTCTTCAATTTGGCTCAACATGAATCTTCCCCAAATTTTCGGCAACTCCAGGCTTCCCCAGTATTCTTTTTCGATGATGGTATCACCGCTGAAAATAGCTCGGAATTCCTCATCCTCAATTCTGGAATTTATTAGCATAATAGTGGTGAAGCCCTTAATTTCGCCTGCTTCATCGCACAAAAGGATGACAAAATCTTTTTTGGAGAGATCAGAGGAAAATCCTTCCTCAGAAATAAAATAGTACCTGTCCATCAATTGGAAAAGATTTTTCTTTTGAGATGGTGATAATTCCTGAAGTTTGTGGAGAGATCCTATCAGTTTTTTTTCTTCCATTACAACATTCCTAGTGGGAACACTAAATTTTTACCTCGTTTGAACTCTAATTTTGGAGTTTCAGGCCAGTCAACCTGATAAATTGAACTTTTATAGGGAATGTACACCATTTTTTCCATCACAATTTGACAAGCAGGATGATTGATTGGTGATCCCCAGGCTGAAAAAGAATAACCGGTTTTCCGTAATTCAAAAAAAACAAAATTAAATAAGGCTGGGAGTAAACGTTTTTCTAGCCCTGGTTTAATAATCCAGGGATCAAGGAAGGCCAGATCAATCTGTTCATTTTTCGGAAAAAGTCCTATCGACTTTAGGATAAATTTCAGAAAAAATGGTACTCTTCTTAAGATAACCTGTTTGAACTGTCTTTGGTCCCAGATTCCGATGGCGGCCACCAATTTATTGTTTTCCCACAATCCAAAAAAATTGGAAATCTTCAACCCTGGACGGATATTTTCATTTTCCGCGATCTTATCTTCGTCAAAGTAAGGAAAGCCGTCATTTTCGGAACCGAATTCCCAAAAAAGGCTGTACAATTCTCGGCAATCGTTTTGGGTGAGCATTCGTCCTGTCAGAGCGGAGGGGTAAAGCATACGGCTCTTGATCGGCCAACGTTTCATGGGAAAATTTATCGGGAAAATCGCAGTCAGATAATCGCAAATTTTTATATAAGCTGGAAGGGGTCCTCTGCCATTGGGGTTTTCAAGCAGGCTACGAGCAATCTGATTCTCTGTTAATATTGATGTAGTCAAACATTCAGTTGGATTGGCCGCAGAAGCTTGTCTAAAAGCCTGGTATCCACGGGCAAGAAGATTTCCACCTCTTTTATTTGGGTGAATTCTAAGGTGATGAATGTATCCAAGGTTTGCGGGTTTTCCTGACAGAAAAGCTTTTCTTGAAGAATGAACACCCAACACGGAAATTTTTCGCTGATTTTCAGGAAATCTGGAAAAAACAACTTGGTGTTTTTCGCCATATAGGCCAAGGGAGTTGAAAAAACTTGGCTCGCTTTCGAACCGGAGTTCAATACCCTGGGAAGTCATATCGCAATCCCTGATAAGTTCTCTCAAACCCTGATCGAGGAGTTTCGATTCGTCCGGATGGGACGAATCGGTCGGGACCTCAATCATTTCGAAAGGCTTAACTAGCTGCATTTTTGGCATTTTTGGGAAGAAGGACCTTATGAATCCTGGAATCCTAAGGGAAGTCCGAATTTCTCGTCAACTTCCCGGCGCCCAAAATAGTTTTGTGAAAAAAACAAAGCAGCTGTTGAAAAGTTTTGCATATTCGCTTTTAAATCAAATCCACGCTTAATGATTGAGCGGAGGGAATAGAATTTTCTTCTGTATCTTCTGCACAATTCGGCTAATTCGTCGATAGTAAATCCCGTGGGTTTGAAAGGACTTTTGCCAAAACGAAAATCGGAGTCAAGCCACCAGGCATCAGATATAAGCCGATTTTCCGCTTGGAGTTTAGCATAGAGTGGAGTTCCAGGGAATGGTACAAGATGATTGAACGCAGCCAGGAAAAGTTTATGCCGAAGAATAAAATCAAGAGTGTGTTTAAATGAAGCTGGGGTGTCACCGTCAATTCCAAACAAAAAAGTACCGTACACGCATATTTTATTCTGATGGACTATTTTTAAAGCTGTTTCATAGGCCTCAATGGAACCGTTGCATTTTTTGTTAAGGCGTGAAATCAGTTTGGGATTCAGGGATTCGAAACCGATCAAAAGTCCCATGCATCCAGCATCCGCCATAGCTTTGATCAAGTCAACACGACAGGCAGCGTCAACACTGATCTGGCTCACCCATTTTACATTCAATGGTTTCAGCTGACGGCACAATTCCAGCGCAGCATCGTAATTTACAGCAATATTATCATCTATCAGGAAAACAACTTTCTGGCCAGTTCTTTTTATTTCTTCAGCAACCTCAGCTGGAGGCCTGAAATAGTGTCTTCCCTTCGAAAGTGCTGTAATAGAACAAAATGAACAATGAAATCGACATCCTCTTGAAAACTCAACTAACGCCAGAGGAAGATATTTCTTTTCGGAATAAATTTCGCGGCGAGGGAAGATACTGTGCCATTTTTCCAGTGGCGGTGCCAAATATTCCTTTTCCAGTTTTCCTGCTTTGGCATCGCACAGAACTTTTTCCCAAATTGTTTCCGCCGGACCGATGACTGTTGCGTCAGCGTGTTGAAGAACTTCATGTGGCCACAAAGAGGCGTGATATCCTCCCATGACGACTTTTACACCGCGTTTTTGATATTCCCTCGCAATCTGATAAGCCCTTCTGGCAGTATATGTCTCAATGGTAATCGCGACCAAATCAGTAGGTTGATCGTAGTTTATTTCTTCCATTCGGTCGTCCTGGACAGTTATTTGCCAATCTGCAGGCGAAAGAGCAGCCAAGAGAGCCAGAACCAGCGGTTCCATCTGCCAGGTGGAAACATACGGCTGGTTAGGCTTTCTACCAATAGAAGGCATTATCAGAGTGAGTTTCATATCTGAGGAATTCCTTCATTTACATCATCAAATAAGACCTTATTATTCATTTCATTCAACCGACTGGCATAATAACGATAGCCCAGGTTGAAACTCAAGGCGTAGCCAATGGACGTGCGAGAACCTAAAAGCCGTTTTGCAAGGGATGCAAGCCGGTAGGCATGATTCCATGCCCATAACAATCCGTCTTCGAGCTGTTTAACCGTCATTTGAAGAGGCTTTACGACAATATGTTCAACGTCATATAGTGCCCAGTCATAAGATATAATTCGCTTCTGTTCATCGAGTTTGCGGTAGGCACCTGTATTTGGGAACGGCGTATAGGTGGAAAATCTCGGAAGGTCGACATGTGCCGTATCACAGAAATCTACGGTTCTTTTGAATATATCAGGTTTGTCGTCATCCAGGCCAAAAACGAAACAGGCTTGTACCCCCATTCCGTGATCATGCATTCTTTTAACCAGATCAAGGTAAAAATCCACAGAATTATGATCTTTGCCGATTGAACCTATCGACATCTGGTTAACGGATTCGAAACCGATCAGAAGACCTTGGCACCCACTTTCGCCTACTATTTTCAGCAATTCAGGGTCCTTGCCTATTTTGGTGGTTGATAATCCAAACCACTTTTTCTTAAGTTTTCCGATTTCCTTGAAAAGAATCTTTGCATGATCAGGGTCTTCCATTGGACTGGGATCGACCAGTACAAATTCCTTTCCTGGCAGGGAAGCAATTTCACTTACAACATCCTCAACCGGACGCTTGTAGAAGTTGTTCCCCCAGGTCGCAGGAATGGAACAAAAATCGCATTCATTCAAACAACCGCGAGTTGCCCAGGTGGTCGAAGTGGTTATGTATCCTTCTTTTCGCAAAAGTTCGCGCCTGGGCCAAGGTAATTTTGCAATAGGAGGCGCTTTAAGGTCAGTATATCTTTCCCGCATTTTTCCGTTTTTAAAATCGCGCAAAAGCTGAGGCCAGCTTATTTCTCCGAAACCAGCAACAACGCAATCAGCGTGCTTTTGAGCTTCATCCGGGCATAGGGTGGCGTGAACACCTCCAATCACGACAGGAATTTTTCTTTTCCGGAAGTAATCGGCAATAGCATAGCCACGTTTGGCTGTTCCAGTAATTATGGTCATTGCAACAAGATCAGGCTCGGAACTAAAATTGACAAGTTGTACCCCCTCATCGCAAATCTCGACCTCGATATTTAGTTCGGAAGGGACTAAAGCCGCTAAAGTCGTTAAAGTAAGGGGAGCATATCTTAATGACTTGGGAAAATTTCCAACTCTGAAACGATGGATTGCACCACTTGGTTGTATTAGCAGTATTTTCATGAAAAAATATCCTCTTTCGAGTCAATATATTCTTTTTTTTTAATGTCAGCATCGCTGACCATGCCTATTTGAAAGAGTTCGAACGCTCGCCCAATCGCCATGGGTTTACCGGACTCCCTTTTCCAAGAAATTCGAGATACTTCAGTGGTTTCTTTCAAATGAATTTCCAAAAATTGGCAGAAATTAAAAGTGCATTAGCCCAACTTCTGAGTAGTTGAAAAAAGTCAAATTGCTCTCTGTTTCTCACGATGAAGCCTAAAACACCACCCGAAGTCATTGGAATGGCACCGTTTTATTTTACCTTTACAATTTGAGTTTGGCAAACTTATAATTGGTAAAATTTATATTGCTTCGACTTTGCCAGGAAAAAAGTATTCTGACTTCGATTGCAACATGTGTTTCGGCTTTTCTCAGCATGATTATTGGGAATTCATAGCCGTTTCACTTTTTAAGTACACAAATTCTAATTCCGATTTTCAAACATTTTGCCAAAAAGGACTTTCTTGAAAATAGTATTGATCAGGCCGGCATTCGGCGAAATCAAAGGGAGGCGATATAAATCGCTTGCCATGATGGAACCACTTAATTTTGCGGTATTGGCAGGATTGACACCTTCGAATCACCAAATTGTTTTTTTCGACGAAAGAATTGAAGATCTGAAAATTGATGGAGACTACGATTTAGCGGCAATTTCGGTCGACACTTTTTCCGCCAAACGCGCATATCAAATTTCAGAAGAATTTAAAAAAAGAAAAATTCCAGTAATATTGGGAGGTTTTCATCCAACTCTCGTACCGGAGGAAGCGGCATTATTTTCTGACTCAGTAGCCATTGGAGAAGCGGATGCAATCTGGCCTCAAATTTTAGCCGACGCTCAAAACGGAACGCTGAAAAAATTTTACCATTCAGAAAACTTGTCATCACAGTTTTCAATAAAATGCGACAGGTCTATTTTTACAGGAAAACCCTACATTCCAATGGCACTTGTTTCATTCAATCAGGGCTGTATTCATAACTGTGATTTTTGCTCCATCCGACAATTCTATCAAGGTCGTATTCGCCAAAGAAGGGTCTCTGAGGTTGTTTCAGAGATTTCCACTCTGAATAGAAAGTCAATTTTTTTTGTAGATGACAATATAGTCTCTCAAAAAGATGTCGCAAAGCAACTTTTCAGGGAAATAAAGGGCGCCAACCTTAAATGGGCTGCCCAAGCAAGCCTAAGCATCGTCGAGGATGACGAACTGCTTGGTTTGGCAGTCGAAAGCGGATGCTTTGCATTGATTATTGGCCTTGAATCGTTGAACCCCATGAACCTGGAAAAAATGAACAAGGGATGGGCAAAGCGGTTCAATGGTTATAGTGGGGCGCTTGATAAACTCAGGAAAAATGGAATTCTGGTTTATGGAACATTTGTATTCGGCTATGACCATGATGACCTGGATTGTTTTGAACGGACAGCCGATTTTGCAATCGAAAAAAAGCTTTTCATGGCCAATTTCAACGTCCTTCAGCCCTTCCCGGGAACTCCACTTTACACAAACCTTAAGCGAGAAAATCGATTGGTTTTTGAAAAGTGGTGGCTGGACCCGGGATACCGGTGGAATACCGCCGCTTTTTTTCCCTTGAAACTAACTCCTCAACAACTTTCAGATGGTGTAATGTCAGCCCGAAAAAAATTCAATTCAATCTCTGGAATTTTCAGAAGAGGGCTTGATTTTCAGGCAAACTTTTCTGATTTCTTCAGAGCCTGGATTTATCTAACCGGAAACATAGTTTCCCGACACGATATTCACAGAAAATCAAACTTAAAACTAGGACTTGGGGCACAAACTTTAAAGTGAAGAAGGAAATGTACCATTCAATAAATCCAAAAGCTCGGTCTTTTTGAATTCGTTCCAAGACCAGCCTCTAAGGAATCTTTGAACAATATTTTACTTTTTTTGATAATTTGTACTGAGTGAAATGAGCTTAGAAATGAAAGACAAATTCAAAGTTGCGTTTATAAAGCCCAACATGGGACTTGTACACGGAAAACCATATTACGACCGTGGCCGGATGGAGCCTCTCACGTTCGCTGTATTAGCCGGAATGTTGCCGGAAGATGTCGATTGTGTACTTTATGACGATAGATTTGAGCGAATTCCATTTTCGAAACCTGTAGATCTGGTAGCAATCAATGTTGAGATTTACACAGCAAGAAGAGCCTACGAAATTTCGCGGGAATATCGAAAGCGGGGAATAAAAGTAGTTTTAGGTGGATACCATGTCTCGATGATTCCCGAGGAAGCTGCCGAAAATGCCGACGCCATAATGATTGGCGACTCAGAAGCAATATGGCCACAGGTAGTATCAGATTCTGCCTCCGGAAAGTTAAAAAAAATATATAACGGTTTTTTTCCTCCAATCCTTAAAGGATTAAAAACAAAATGGGAAATTTTTGATGGAAAATCCTACCTTCCGATCAGACTCATCCAATTCAGCCGTGGATGCATCAACCATTGCAAATTCTGCGCAACGGGTACATTATACAAAAGGACGCATGTTTGCCGACCTCCCGAAGAAGTCGTAAACGAGCTGGCGGAACAGAAGTGCCAATTTGTTTTTTTCGTCGATGACAATATTATCGCTGACCCGGACACCGCAAAAGACCTTTTCAGAAGACTGATTCCCTTAAAGAAAAAATGGATTGGACAGGCAAGTCTGAACTTTACAAACGACCCTGAGCTCATGGATCTAATGAAAAAAAGTGGTTGTGCAGGACTTGTAATAGGTTTTGAAACAGTTGTACCGGAAAACCTGGCATTAATGGAAAAGAACTGCAATCTCCAGCTGGAAAGTTACGAAAGTGCAATCGAAAAGACACGAAAAATGGGGTTGATGCTCTGGGGAGCCTTCTTGATCGGGTATGATCATGACGACATAAACAGCATTCGAAAAACCGTCCAATGGGCCATTGACCACAAATTTTGCTTTTCGGCATTCAACATTCTAAGCCCCTATCCAAGTACAATCATTTATGAGGAAATGAAAAACCAGAACCGGCTCTTGTATGATAAATGGTGGCTGGATGACCGATACCATTTCGGCGATGCAGTTTTCAAACCGGCGCATATGACTTCTGAGGAGTTAACTGATGCATGTTTCTGGGCAAGAAGGCGTTTCAACAATCCCTTAACAATCCTGAAACGAGCGCTGGATTTTGAAACAAACGCAAAGGATCTATGGAGTATTTTAACTTTCTTCGCCTATAATCCCCTGTTTCGCCGCGAACTATTTAAGAAACATGGAATGGTCCTGGGCTATCGGGGAAAGTACAAGAGCTTCTGAGTCAGACCTTTGCAGATGCAGATGTTGCTATTTAAGCCAACGTCAGTCGATATTCGCAATGTTTATTTTTCTCGCGAACGACTTTTCCGACGAGAGGTAACGAATAGCTATCGCGAGGCAAGCCAACGAGAACTTTTCATTAAATCCCTGATATAATAGGCTTCTCAATACTTGATGGCTTCCACTTCGTTCCATCGCAAAAGTCAGAATTTTCTGGTCGTCCGTCGCCATCTCGATAAGCGGACCGCTCAACGGTCCGCTTAGGATGATCATTTGTAATAGTCGAAATCCTGCTCGCGATGACTCCATCGACGCAGAATAAAGATATTCGCGATTTCCCCGTAAGGATCAAGCTCAACGTAATTTTTTGCACCCTTCCATAAATATCGACGATCTGTAATCAAATCGTGAACCTGGTAGGTATCGTCAGGCTTCAGACTCAGCAACTCAATTGGAACATGTACAAACGAATGTTGTTTCTGGAAGGGATCTAATGACACTGCAACCAGGAGATGGTTGTCTCCAAGACTTTTCCCATAAAACAGGATATGTTCATTTTCTGATTGGTAAAATTTGAGATTGTCGTACTCCTGAAATGCTGGGTTTTCCTTTCTAATGCGATTCAAAAGGGAAATGTACTCAATAATGTTCCCGGGTTCGTTCCAGTCACGAGGCTTGATTTCATATTTTTCGGAGTTAAAATACTCCTCTTTTCCTAGAAGAGCAGCATTTTCACAAAGCTCGAAGCCACTATAAATTCCGTAAACAGAAGACAAAGTCGCTGAAAGAGTGGCCCTTATCTTGAAAGCGGGTCGACCACCTCTTTGGAGAAAAGTTGGAAGGATGTCAGGAGTATTGGCAAATAAATTTGCCCTGAAATAATGTGAGATCGGAGGTTTAGTCAGTTCTGAAAAATATTCAGTCAATTCCTGCTTAAAATTTCGCCAGGTGAAATACGAATAGGATTGGGAAAAACCTATTTTTGCCAGATGTTGCATTACACGAGGTCTTGTAAAGGCTTCAGCAAGGAAAAGCACATCCGGAAATTCATTTTGGATTTCGCGAATAATCCATTCCCAAAAACAAAAGGGCTTGGTATGAGGATTATCAACTCTGAAAATTCTTACTCCTTTCTTAGCCCAAAAAAGAAGTACTCTTTTTAATTCATTCCAAAGGCCCTCTTTATCAGAAGTTTCAAAATTCAGTGGATAAATATCCTCATACTTTTTCGGAGGATTTTCAGCAAATTTGATTGTGCCATCTGATCGGTAACAAAACCACTCTGGATGCTCTTTTAAATAAGGATGATCCGGGGAACAATTCAATGCGAAATCAAGAGCGATCTCTAAACCATGCTGTCGAGCCTTGTTTACAAGCCGGTCAAAATCCTTGAAATTTCCCAGTCCTGGTTCGATAGCATCATGGCCACCTTCGGACGACCCGATGGAATAAGGGCAACCTGGATCACTTGAAGAGCATTTGAGGCTATTGTTGGGTCCTTTTCGTTTTGTAATTCCAATTGGATGAATGGGAGGGAAGTACAGCACATCGAAACCCATCTTTTCAATCTGTGGAAGCCTTGCTTCAACATCTTTGAAGGTCCCACTTTTTTTAGGATCTTTTCCCTGCGACCTTGGAAATAATTCATACCAGGCCGAATATCGCGCAGCCAATCTATCAACCCACAAAAGCAGGGGTTTATCGTATAAAACCTGAGTCTCAGGATCAGGGTTTTCATAAGTGATTTCCAGGAGTTCTCTGCCGAGAAGGATAGCAGCTTTTTCTGCTTGTCCTTTTAAGGTTTCAGCGGTTCTCAATAATTCTTTCAATCGAGGTTTGGAATCTTTCTGAACCCAACTCAGATATCGTTTCCCAAGTGCAAGTCCGTCTTCAAGATCGCTGAGTACATTTTGTCCGGCATCCAGTTTTTTTCTGGTATCTGCAGCCCAGGAGGCGAACAAATCGCAAAAAGCTTCAATTGAATATTCGGAAAACCCTAATTCCTCAGCGATAAACGAACCCTCCCAAAGATCAAGACCGGAATTGAGGCAGACCATAGAGTTTCTTTTCCAACTATTTTCGCCTCGAACCCGATTCAACAAGCGGACAACAATTTTCTCATGACCATCGCGAAACACGTCAGCTTGTACAAAAAAAGAATCCCCGACCTCACATTTAACGGGATAACGCCCGGCATCAACGTTGGGACGAATATTTTCAATCGCAATTCTTTTAACAATTTCAGGATTTCCCACCTTTTCCCCCTTAGTACACTGATTTTCAAATAATGAGTCAAACCCCAAAATGGATTTATTTATCGATTTCTCGGTGTTTCGACTCCGCTCAAAAACCGTCCACTCAGCTCAGGTACCAGCTGCGCTTTCTTTCCAAAACTGAGGGTTCAACGATTTTTTGTCTCCTAGATAAGATTTGGGAAGTGTTATGCTATTTCCTCAAAAGATTCTCATACAGAATCTTGGTTTGAGAAGCAATCGATTTCCAACTGAAGATTTTTTCGACCCTTTCCCGCCCCTTTTTTCCCATTTCGCAGGCTAATTTGGGATCAGCGGTAACTTTGTTAATCGAGTCGGCAAGATCCGAAGAAAACTTTTGAGGATCAACAGGTTCAAAGGGAGCTACATTTAGCTGGTCAAGATTAACAAGCAACCCGGTCTTTTCATTTTCAACAACCTCGGGAATACCACCAACACAACTCGCAACTACCGGGACTTCACAAGCCATGGCTTCGAGGTTAATTATTCCGAAAGGCTCGTAAATAGAAGGGCAACAAAAAATCGAGGCATTGGAATATAACTGAATCAAAGTAGCTTTATTGACCATTTCAGGAATCCAGATTATTCCTTTGCGGGAGGCGGAAACCCGTTCAACATTTTCCTTCATTTCATTTCCGATTTCCGGGGTATCAGGAGCTCCTGCACATAAAACAATCTGAAAATCCTTGTTAATTTTTGAAATCGCCCTGACGAGATGTATTATTCCCTTTTGCCGAGTAATTCTTCCAACGAAAAGGAGGTAAGGCTTTGTAAAATCAATACCGAAGCGGCTAATCAAATCCCTGTTTGAAGTTTTTTTAAATTCATCAACATCAATTCCGTTGTAGATTATCTTGACTCTATTTTCAGACACATTGAAATGCTTCAAAACATCATTTTTTGTCCCATTGCTAACAGCAACTATGGCATCTGCCATTTCAATTGCAGTTTTTTCTACCCAACAGGAGAAATCATATCCGTTTCCCAATTGTTCTTTTTTCCATGGCCGTAGAGGTTCAAGGGAATGAGTGGTAAGGACCATTGGAATCCCGTAGTTCAATTTGGCCCAAATTCCTGCCATATGGGTGTACCAAGTGTGGCAATGAACTACATGGGCATCCAATCCGACGCCGACAAAATCAAGGCATCTTTCCATGGTCGTAAAGATTCCCCGAAGGTTTTTCGGAGCCCCCAAAAATCTTTTTTCATCTGATTTAAAGCCTCTTGCAATCAGATGTTCGTTACCACCGGCATCTCCTCCAAACGAGCGAACTTCAACATCCATAAGTCGGCTCAATTCCTTGGAAAGATATTCGACATGTACTCCTGCACCACCATATATCTGGGGCGGATATTCATTTGTAAGAAACAGTACTTTCATGAATTTCTCCTGATTTCGAATCATCTCAATATTTTGGGTGAACACATTGCGAGGTATTTTTTGGTAGGGCACTCCCCCCCGTGTTTACATATTACCCCTTCTAATATTGTTTAAACCCTCTATTGGATTTTAATGCATTTTTGAAAAATAGCTATGGCACGACTATCAACGGCCTCAAATTCTTCCGTGTTGCTTCACTACAGTCTTTTAAACAATTTTCCAAAGGCACACCATCTATAATAGGTTTCCCATCCCAATCTTCTAAGAATTTTAATCTTCGAGCGAATGGATAACAACACCTGAGCGCAATTTGGGTTCGAACCATGTAGATTTTGGTGGCATGATCTTCCCGTTGTCAGCAATTGCCATTAATTGCTCAATCGAGGTTGGAAACATGGAAAAAGAAACTGCAAATTTTCCACTATCAACTACTTTTTCCAATTCCTGCATTCCCCGGATTCCACCAATAAAATCAATTCTTTTGTCTTTTCTGGGATCCTGGATTCCCAGGATGGGGGAAAGCAGATTGTTCTGCAGTATTGAAACATCCAATGATTCAACAGGGTCTGCTGGATCAAAGGAATCTGATTTAGCTGTAAGTTTGTACCATTGCCCCTTGAGATACATTCCAAAAGTTCTGACTTGGACAGGTTTTTTCTGATTGGTCTTCTCAATGGTAAAGGACTTTTCCAGCTTTTTTAAGAACTCCTCCGGGCTGTTTCCATTTAAATCTTTCACTGTACGATTGTAATCCATGATGTATAAATGATTATGGGGAAATAAAACCGCCAGGAAGAAGTTGTATTCTTCTTTTCCAGTATGATCGGGATTTTTCTCCTTGCGAACTTTGGCAATTCTTGAAGCTGCCGCAGAGCGATGATGGCCATCCGCCACATATAAAACCGGGACAGCGGAAAACTCAGAAATGATTTTTTCCGTTTTTCCTTTATCTTTTATTACCCAAAGAACGTGTCGGATGTTATCAGGAGCCACAAAATCATATTCCGGAGTTTCACGAACCACTTCTTCAACAAGCTTATTTATTGCAGGTTTTGCTCTATAAGTCAAAAAAACCGGCCCGGCATTGGCATTAATAACATCAACATGTTTAAGTCTGTCTTCTTCCTTGTCAGCACGGGTCAATTCATGTTTTTTGATGGTATCCTTCCAATACTCTTCAGCTGTACAACAACACATAAGGCCAATTTGCTCGCGACCATCCATGACTTGTTTATAAACATATAAATGGGGATCTGAATCCTGAATGAGCCAACCATTTTTTTTGAATTGCTGAAAGTTTTCCTTGGCTTTTGCATACACTCGCGAGTCATAAAGGTCAATCCCTGGATCGAGATCCACTTCCGGCTTAGTAACATGTAAAAAAGATTGTGGATTCCCTTTGGTCAACTTTCTGGCTTCTTCGGAATTTATTACATCGTATGGTAACGCAGCTAAATTAGGGGCGGTCTCTTTTGGCGCCCTGATTCCTTTAAAAGGTCTAATGGTAGCCATTTTCCTTCTCCTTGAGAAATGAGTATCTAATTGAAAATATTCTAGAATTCGTTTAACAGATTGTCAATAAAAAAACGGCCCACTAAGGGGCCGCTTGCTAAACCAAATATTATAGTTTATTCAACTATTTCTTTTTGGCTGGTTCTTTGGCTGCTTCTTTGGCTGCTTCTTTTACTGGTTCTTTGGCAGCTTCTTTAACTTCTTCTTTTACTGGTTCTTTGGCAGCTTCTTTAACTTCTTCTTTAGCGGCTTCTGGAGCAGCGGTATCGGAAGCTTCGGTAACTTTCTTAACGCCTTTACCCTTCTTTCCACCTTTTTTTCCACCCTTTTTGCCTTTGTGCTTTTTGGCGGGTTTTTGGGTAGCGCCCATTACGGCATCGGAAGGAGTAGGAGCTGGAGCCATAGTTGGAACATCAGTTGGAGATGGGGCGGCGGGAGGGTTGCCGCTGACAACGATTTTGCCGTTTGCATCATAACTCAAAGGATACCATACATCACCATGCTTGAATGCTGGAACCAAAGAATGACCATTGGCGTCAACACCAGGAGTAGCTTGGTAAGTGTTCTCTAAGGGGCAATAATAAACAATTGAATGCTTCAAAGAATTAACATCGTCTTTTACGAGGCTGGCTGATTTCAAATCAGGGCTAACGTAAATTACTTCCTTGCCCAGAACCTGGCTGGTGGTTGCCTTACCAGCTTTTTTACTTGCTTTCTTGCCTTTTGCTTCACTGGTGGCTGGGAGCAACAAAGCGGCCGCCAACAATACTGGAATAAACCTTTTCATTTTCGACCTCCGTCGTACATTTTTTATGGCAAATTATCTATGCCATTCAAGCCACGTAATCTACTCCAAGAATTATCCGCTGTCAAGCAAATCATATTTTTTTTTAAGAAAAGTTATAAAAAATGTTACTTGATGGACTTCCATTATTATGTTAAGTTTTAGATTAATTCAGCAAACCTAGTATGGATACAAAGTAATGGCATTCTTTATAAAACTATTGAGAATGTACTTTTTGTTTTAACAGAAAAACTGAAAAAAATTCTGAAAAATCTTCCTCTGAAAATTCTTTTTTTGAGTTTCGTACATCTTTGTAAAGCTCCTCTCGTCCCTCCTTTTGCATAATGGAATTTTTTTGATCTTCAGTCTTTCATGCCAATTTCTTGGAGAAATGAGATGCGAAAGCTCTTTTTTTTAATAATGCTTTGGTTTTTGTTAAATCCAGCGTTTTCCTCGGATAATTCCACCTTAATTTCATTGGAACTCAGAGATGCTGATTTGAAAGAAACTTTAATAATGTTGGCGGAAAAAGCCAAAATCAATCTCATAATATCTCCCAAAATAAAAGGAACAATTACTTGCCGATTTAAACAAATCGACCCACTGGAATTGATTCAATTAATTGCCAAAACCAACGGTTTATATTTAGAAGAGCATGGAAATATCAAAGCAATTTTGCCGGAAAATTCAGATTCAGGAGAATTGAAAATCAATTTTATTTCCCTCCAAAATTCTGATTCAGAAAATGTTTCCAAGACATTAGAGAAATTAAAATCCGACAAAAACACGTCTATTATTCCCGACAAACAAAATAATCGCTTGATTATAATTCAACATTGAAAAGAATCCCTCTTCGTTTTATCATTAGAAAAACTTGAAAGATAATGCAAATTTAGATGAAACGTTTACTATTAATTCTGCTTTTTTGTTTTTACCCATTTTTTGTTTTTGCTGAAGAAACACCACTTTCCCCAGAAAAGACGCAAAATGAAATTTTCATTCCTCCTGTGCTGGATGATCAAATTGCGTCGCATTTAAAGGGAATTTCATCTCCAAAAATAAAAAAAGCAATTACCCAGGAGGTTTTAAAATTGGCCTCTGAAGCGGTTAGAATAGATGAACTGGCCAGTACATCAGTTGCAAGTGCCACCCCCATTTCCAGTGAGTCGAAAAACTATTGGAAATCCCTCGAAACCAAATTAATTTTTGGCTCTGAGTTGGCAGAGAATAAAGCTGATGAAAAAAACGCAAGCAAGAGCGTAACCCTCGAGGGTATGATCATCCCCGAAGAAAATCCGTTAACTCGTCGGGGTGTTAGTTTTCGAAGATGGGCTGTTGAAACAAAAGACGGAAATCGATTTCCCCTCTCCTCAAATATTGCCCTTTTAACAGCGCTCAAGCAGCCCGAGCTCCTCGATGGTCCGGTCCAAATTACCGGCACCTGGATACCCTCCGGAGAAAACAAGAATTTAAAGTATTTCAGAACTGAAAAAATTCGCGCCCTCGATGTAGTGGATGAGCAACCCTTGGAAGGCACCAACGCTTCCGGGGCAATGAACGCTTCAGATAGCATGAACGCTTCCGGAACTATAAATGCCTCAGAAACCCTGAACGCCTCGGGAACAATAAATACCTCAGAAATCATGAACGCTTCAGGAAGTTCGAACGCATCGGAATCTTTTTTACCAAAATCTGCTTCATCAGAGACTGGGGCAAAAACAGAGAAAATCGGTGTTTCGCCTTCAGGCACTTCAATTGATTCGGAATCAAAAATTGCCCCGAGCGACTTGCTTTCAAAAAAGAAGGAATCCAAAAAAACGGTTTCGGCAAAGAAAACAACTCCAAAAGAAACGAAATTAGAGCCCTCAAAAGAGAATAACCAACCTGAAACCATTCAAACCAAAGGGGAAATTGTTAAATAACCGAGTCTCTCGTTCACAATTTTCTTTTCACAACAAGAAAAAAAATCAAGGAGAAGAAGGAATGTCCAAAGATTTCTCAATAATTTCGATTGCTGAATTATTTTCATGGATAAAAAGTGAATTTGCAAGAAGAAATGAAATATTTGGTATCCCCGCGGAAATGTTTTTCAAACCGCTTAACAATCATCCATTTAAAGTGGACAGATACGGAATTAAATTGGAAACTCCTTTGGGAGTCGCTGCCGGTCCTCATACGCAGATGGCCCAAAACATCATTGCAGCTTGGCTTTGTGGAGCAAGATATATCGAATTGAAAACAGTACAAACCCTGGATGAACTGAACGTTTCAAAACCTTGTATAGATATGCAGGACGAAGGGTATAACTGTGAATGGTCACAGGAACTCAGGTTGAACGATTCATTCACTGAATACCTGAATGCGTGGATAATTATTCATGCGCTCAAAGACATGTTGGGGCATGAGACCCAAAATGGCTTGGGATGCATTTTCAATATGAGTGTTGGCTACAACATGGAAGGTATTTTAAAAGAGAATGTACAACGCTTTTTTGCAAAAATGGCCAACTGCAAAGATGAAAAAGATGAAAGAGTGGAATCCTTGGCAAAGATTTATCCCAGGATCAAACAACTTTCCATCCCCAACAGAATTTCAGACAATATTACCCTTTCGACAATGCATGGGTGCCCTCCTTACGAGATCGAAAAAATAGGAAAATACCTGATCGAAGAAAAGAAGCTTCACACAACAATAAAGCTTAATCCCACGCTGCTTGGAGCAACTCGCCTCCGGCAAATCCTTAATGACCAACTGGGCTTTTCAACCTTCGTTCCGGATGAAGCATTTGGACATGACCTTAAGTATCCGGATGCGCTCAATTTGATCAGGAACCTGAGGGAATCCGCACAAAAAACCGGCGTGCATTTTTCTCTGAAGCTTACAAATACTCTTGAATCAGTAAATCATAAAAATGTTTTCCTACCAAATGAAAAAATGATGTATATGAGCGGTCGAGCACTTCATGCTATCAGTATTCAAGTTGCAAGAAACATTCAAAATGATTTTGTCGGTGAACTGGACACCTCTTTCTGTGCCGGAGTTGATTGTTTCAATGTGAATGATGTCCTTTCGACTGGAATGAAGCCTTTAACAGTCTGTTCTGATATTCTTAAACCCGGTGGATACATGAGGTTCAACCAGTATTTGTCTGAAATACAAAAGGAATTCACAGCCTGCAAGGCATCAAACATTGATTCATTTATCCTTTCCAGAGCAGGAAAGGGGTTCGGAACTGCTAAAGAGGCTTCTCTCCACAATTTAAACGTTTACGCAGATGAAGTTCTCAAAAAGGATTTTTACCAGAGAGACTTTAAAAAGGGTGAAAATATCAAAACTTTAAGGAAACTGGAGGCTTTTGATTGCATCAAAGCCCCATGTGAAGGAACTTGTCCGGTAAATCAAGAAATTCCCCAGTATCTATATTTAACTGCAGAAGGAAAATACTCTGATGCCTTGGAAGTAATCAGACGGACAAACCCGCTTCCAAACATTTGCGGAATGGTATGTGACCACACTTGTCAGGGAAAATGTACAAGACAGAACTACGACGTTCCAATACATATTAGGGAAGTTAAGCGATTTCTCGCGGAAACTGAGAAGCAAACAGTTATTTCCAAACCCGCAGCTTTGAATGGAAAAAAAATTGCGGTAATTGGGGCAGGCCCATCGGGTTTATCCTGCGCTTATTTTTTGGCTCTGGAAAGCTTTTCAGTTACAGTATTTGAGACCAGGTCAATGGCAGGAGGAATGGTTTCAGATGTTATTCCCAGTTTTAGGATCCCAATTGAAGCCATAAAAAGGGATATAGAATTAATCAAACAGCTTGGAGTTGAGATTAAATATAATCAAAAAATTGGAAAAAGTGAGTTTGGGGAAATTCGAAAGAAATATGATTTCGTTTTCATAGGTGTTGGAGCTCAAAAAGCAAAGAAAATGGGCATTCCCGGCGAAGAACATTCTAAATGTTCAGATTTTTTAACTTTCCTTTCCAAGGTTCGGGGTGGTGAGAAACCCAATCTTGGGAAAAGAGTAATAGTGGTAGGAGGGGGTAACTCCGCCATGGACGCAGCGAGATGCGCCAAAAGACTAGTGGAAAAAGACGGGGAAGTTCAAGTATTGTATAGACGAACAAAAAAAGAAATGCCCGCCGATCACGAAGAAATTGAAGCCCTTGAAAAAGAAGGGATCAAGATTCTCGAATTATCTGCACCCGCTAAACTTTCCAGTGAAGGAAACCGAGCAATTCTAACCTGTTACCATATGAAACTTTCCGGAAAAGACTCCAGCGGAAGGGGGAAACCAGAAAAAGTCCCAGGTTCCGAATTCGAGTTGGAAGCAGATTTTTTTATTTCCGCAATAGGCCAGGAGTCAATCGTGGACTTCATGGCTCCCGATGAGTTAAATGCAGATCCCATTACCCAGGAAACAAGGTTAAAAGGAGTTTTCATCGGCGGCGATCTCCTTCGAGGACCATCCACAGTAATTAAAGCAATAAGCGATGGAAAAGCAGCTTCCAAAAACATTATGAAAGCCTCTGAAAATATCTCTAACAAAAATGTCCAGAAAAAAAAGTTCACTTTTAAAGAGTACATTGAAAAAAGAGCGAAAAGAATTCTTCCGGTAAAAATTCGGGAAAATTTTGACCCAATGGTTAAACACTTCAATCTAGTTACCAGTACTTTGACTGAAAATGAGGCAAAAAAAGAGTCTGAAAGATGCTTATTTTGCGATGAAGTATGCAACATTTGTACAACAGTTTGCCCTAACCGTGCAAACGTTTACTACGAAATCGAGCCTGGTGATTATGAAACTTATAAAGCAACGGAATCTCAGAATGGAACAAAAATAGAAAAATCCGGAACATTCAGAATTTCTCAACAGTACCAGATCATCAACATTGGAGACTTCTGCAACGAGTGCGGGAATTGCGAAACATTTTGTCCGACCTCCGGATCCCCATATAAGGAGAAACCGAAATTTTATCTTACTGAAAAAAGTTTCTCACATGAAAAAGATGGGTACCGAATTGCAAACGGAGTCCTCTTTCAGAAAGTGAATGGGCAACTATGCTCAATCTCCCAGAAAAATGGGGCTTTGGAGTTTTCTAACGGTAGCGTGAATGCACTACTGGACAAAAATACCTTCCAGCTTTCAAAAATTACTTTCAAAAACAATGAAAAAAAGAGCAATGAGATAAAGGAATTCGACTCACTCTTAGCCGTTAAAATGGCTTTCCTACTGAAATACTTGTCAGGGGCGCAATTTGTCGAGTGATATCCAAGCAAGTGAAGTCCATGAACACGCCTTAGGGTTGATTACGGAATTACACATAATCCACCCTAAGGGTTTTCCCCGCAACTAATCTTCGGCGATTTTTCCAATCTCTATCGTTTGGCGCAATTTAGCAATAGAGTTTTTTGGATATACCCCTCCTACCGTGCAATTAGGATAAACCCTGCATTTTCGACCCATCATGGTCCCAGGGTTTGTTACTGAATTACAGCCAAGCATACATTCATCGCCAAGAATGGCCCCAAATTTTTTCAGGTGCGTCTCAACTTCTTCTTTGCCGTATTTGATCACAACTTCACTGACGTCATTCTTTAAGTTTGAAAGTTTCGTTCCTGCTCCAAGATTGACTTTACCGCCAAGGATTGAATCCCCGACGTAATTAAAATGTGGAGCTTTTGCTCCCGGCAAAAACACTGAACGGATAACTTCAGAAGCATGTCCAACCACAGAACCATCTCCGAGTATCACGTGCCCCCGAATGTATGCGCCATGTCTGACTTCAACATTTGAACCAATAATAGCAGGACCTATTATCATGGCTCCAGTCTGAATCTTTGAGTTCTTCCCGATAAAAATGTCAGCCCCTTTCAATACTGCACCTGGTTCAATCTCTCCAAGAATTTGGGGTTTTACCGCCTGCGCTACAAAACCTTTTTGAATTCTTCTCAAGACATCCCAGATGTTTTCCAAGTCATCAAAACCTTTAAGCTTCTTTTCAAACAGTTCTGGGTAAGAAAAACTTTCAACAAATTTAAAAAAGTCAGACAGGGGAAACATACTATCCTCCAAAAAAGAATTTCAGAAAAATGGATTTTTACTACTTTCGCTTAAAAACAAAATTTTAAACGCTACGGATATAATTTCAAGTAAGCATTTCAAAAATAAAAAAATACTTTTTTTGATGCAACTTGGGTTTAGAACTCTAAGCCAAATAAAAAAATTCTGCAATAGTTATTGTGACTTTATTTTTATCTAAGTATTGAATCTTTTTTCAATTCCTTCCGATAAATCAATGGATAGGAAAAAAAATTGTGCTCATCAGTTAATCATTATGAAGGGGGAATAAATGGGAAACTTCAGAGTTGAAACCCTTGATGGTGGCTTCCCCTTTATCAAAATTGAAGGAACAGTTCAAAAGAAAGATAATGATATTCTCAGAGCAATTTCAGGCATTTCCAAAACTCACACCAGTTTTATCATAAACCTGGTGGAACTTATTGATGCAGATGAGGAATTTTTTGAACATCTTAAAGGTGTTTCCGCGAGAAGTAAATTAAAGGTCATCTCAACTAATTCGGGAATTACCTCAAGATGCCTCGAAACCGGCCTTTCCACCTTTCCAAGTTTAAAGAGTGCTCAATTGTCATTTGCCGGTGATGAAACCGTGCGGCTTCTTTTGTCTAAACTTCGCGATGTTCCAATTCTCAGCAATGACGCCTACAAACTGGTTTCGTATACAAACAACGAAAATGCCAATTATGATGAATTGGAAAAAATGATAAAAGATAATCCTGGCTTGGTAAGCCAGATTCTTCGTGTTTCGAATTCAAGTTATTTCTTCAGAGGGCAAACCATTACTGTTCTGTCTCAGGCCCTGATTACAATTGGACTTACGCATCTAAGAAGGTTATTCGTTTTCAATTTTTATAATAGTGTAATGGGTTTATTCGGCTCTCAAAAAGAGTTAATCAAACATGGCAAAGAGTGTGCAATGCTCTCAGAGTTTATTTCCAAAGCAGCAGGAGCCCAAAAAACGGACTTGCAGAAAATGTGGTTGGGAGGGCTTTTGCATGATGTAGGGGGCCAGTCACTGGCATATTTTTTTCCCGAGAAGTATCAGGTTGCCCGAACTTTGGTGAAAGAACAAAAAATGCCCACCTACCTTGGCGAATTGGTAACTTTTGGGACAGAACATCAATCAATAGGAAAACTATTAGCCCACAAATGGAATTTTCCGGATTATTTACAAAATATAATAGGAGACCATCATTACCTCCAGAATGAAGAAGGGAAAAGATTGACCCTGCCAGTATTTTGCGCGAATACCTATTTGAATAATCGCGACGGTCTTCCCGCCCCAAGCTATGAGGATAAATTGGGTGAATACTTTGGGTTAATGAAAAAAGAAATTCCATGGGGAGACATAGAACAGGAATTTGAAACAGCCCTCGAAGAAGATAAAAACCCATTTTAAAACTTAAAAAAAAGACAAACATTAAAATTTATATACAATTCAAGGCAGTTTTGAGTTATAATTTAAAAAAAAGGTACAAGGAAAGAAGCTTTGCCTACTTATCACGTCGACACTTTACCAAATGGAATCAAGTCGCTAACTATTGAAGGAAGTGTTCAAAAGAGCGACGATGAGTTGTTTAGAACTCTGTCAAGCCTTTCAAAAAACACCCAGGATCTTTTCCTTAATCTGAGTGCAATGGAAGACAGCGAGCAGGAATTTTTCGACTACCTTTCGGAAATATCCCCGCGATTAAGGTTAAGGGTAATCACCAAATATCCTGCAGTAATGGAGAAATGTTCCAAGCTTGGCTTACAGGTTTTTCCTTCGGAGAAAAGCGCTCAATTAGCAATGACCGGAGATAACACAGTTAAAGCTGTCTTATCCAGACTTCGTGAAGTTCCTATTCTCAATACTGACGCCTATAAATTAATGACTTACATCGGTAATCCCAATGCCAACATGGATGAACTTGAAAAAATGATCAAGGAAAATCCGGGTTTGGTGAGCCAAATTTTGAAAATGGCAAATTCCGCAATGTATTATCGGGGAACCAAAATAGAATCATTAAGTCCGGCCATGGCCACTTTGGGAGCAAATAACCTTCGGATGCTGTTCCTCTTCAACTTTTATCATGGAGTAACCAATATTTTTGGAGCTCAAAAGGAAGTTATCGATCACGGAAAGCAGTGCGCCCTCCTTTCTGAGTTTATAGCAAAGTCAGCCAAAGCTCCCCGGGAAGAACATCCAAAAGTTTGGTTGAGCGGCCTTCTTCACGACATTGGTCAACAGGCACTTGCCTTTGTTTTTCCTGAAAAGTATCAATTAGTTCGAAAGTATGTTGAAGAAGAAAAGAAACCAAGCTATTTTGGCGAATTACTCACCTTTGGAATAGACCACCAGGCAGTTGGCAGGCAACTTGCAATTAAATGGAATTTTCCTGAATATCTCGTAAACGTTATCGGAGATCACCACTCCCTGAAAGCCATTGGCTGGAACAGGTTGACCCTTCCGGTATTTTGCGCGAACAATTATCTGAATGAAAGAGTAGGACTTCCATTTGTATCATATTATTCAAAACTGGTAGGCTACTTCATGCTCTATAAAGCAGAAGTCACCTGGGCTGAAAGTCCTGGCGAGGAGTTTGAAAAAGCGCTTGAAGGCGAACACCCGCTGTTCTGAACTTAATACCAGTTTGCGCACGATACTTCAAGTTACCTTACTTGATATAATTCCTTACTGAAGGAAAAAACTATTTTTGTATCACCAACAGTAAATTTTCCATAAAAACTGTTGGAGCTCTCCGAGTTTATTTTACCCATCCCGGTTTTGGGCAGTGAAAACAGAATCTCTTTTTTCTGGTTCTTATAAGCCATTATTCTTCCGGCCAGGGTATTTAAGACTTCTCCCAAACAATCTTTTAGATTGCCTTCTGATTCAGGAATTTTTCCGTAAGTCGATTCGAAGATTTTTCCTAAAAGTTTTCCGGGAACCCATAGACCGAATTCTCCCATTTCTGGTGCGGTCAAAGAAATTTCAGCCCAAAAACCAGGGTTCTCTTCCATTAACTTAGAAAGATCCGTAGTAATGTTTTTGAAAAAGCCTTCAAGAACAACCTCTTCAAAAACCATTTCCTCAAAAGTTTTCGAAAAAGCTTTTGAAAAGATATATTCCACTCCTGAATCGATTTCCTTCCCGGAATAGGAACCTTCATTACCAATGTTGTCAATTGCATGCTTCAGAATGAAAGGAGTAATTGGCTTAGGAAGAACCTTAGCTGCCCCTTTTTCCATTAATTCCTTTTCCAAGCTGGAATTAGTGAGGCTAGTAACTACGATAACCGGAACAGAATTCAGCTTTGGACTGCTTTTTATGTGCATCAAAAGCTTCCGGCCATCCATGTCGGGCATATTTAAGTCACTGATTACAATATCAATCTTGACTTTTCTGAGAATCTCTAATGCGGCTTCGCCATTGCCAGCCTGGATAAAAGTTGCTTCCCGATAGCCTGCAATTTCAAAACAACGCCTGATGATTTTTCTCGCAAGAGCGGAATCATCCACGATAAGAATTTGATCCAATTTTATTTCTTCTATGTTATCCATTAAAAAATATTATAGCATTCCTTTTTAATGGAACGCAAGGGTTCAGTAGCGAACAACTGAATGAACTTTTTTCCCCAAATACCTTGATAGAGCTTGCAATTCCTGGAAACAATTTTTTTCTTTGGAAAAGTTCTTTTAGCTGTTCATCCAATTCTCAGAAAATTTATCAATTTGCCCTGACTGTCTCACTTTTCCAAAAAAAAAATAGCGAGCCGTTTTGGCCCGCTATTTTCCACTTAATTAATCGCCCTGTTAAATCAATCCCATTTATGGTTCACAGCCAGGTTAACTCCAAAATTGTGTCCATATCCCCAATCCTTCTGAAGGGCCATCGGGAAACCCAACTGCCCTTGCCATCTTTCGTTGAATAGGATCATTCCAAGAAGGAAATCGACATTACCACCATCCGGTCCGTTTTGCATTTCGTAAGTCTCGGAATTCAACTCAACAACCAATGAGAAGTTGTGATTTACGCGATAATCCAAAGCAGTCCTTGCAACATATTTCGTCAAACTATCTTCAGAGTCATTGGCTATGGCCAGATTAAGGTGGCTGGTCCATCTGTCACTTAATTTTCCGGAATAAGCGCCACCTAATTCAGCCCAACCACCTCTGGTTGCACCTGTTGGGCCAACTCTTACGCCCACCCTGGTTTTTCCGCTCATATCGTTAAAGGGCTGATGATAGTTATCGCCGGGGAATCTTCCCATAACATGGAGTGTTACAGCGTGAGTTCCTTCCAGATTTTTCCAAATCTGATACCCGATTTTTAGTTCAGGATCGCCCATTCCCGTTAAAGTAACAGTTGGAGTGATATATCCGGCTCTTGTAACCGCCCAATCCTGGAAGGGAATGGAAAGTCCAACCATCAACTTTTTTGCAACGTAAGTTAAGTTAAAAGGCATTACCCATTGCCGACCATCTATGACTTTTTCAACTCCGTTAAGATAAGTGTATTTTTCATAGGCTAAATGAAACCCAGCGCTCCAGGTTCTGACGAACGGGTAAAATGCAGCTTCCGTGTTGAACATTCCATAAGAACCGTTGGAGTTAGTAAAATAAGGAGTAAATTCCGTCGGTTTAAGTTCATCGGGTAATTGCACACGAGTCTCATTATAAGGACTTGATGAAGAAAGCATAGGAGAAGGAGCTGCATTAGGAGCGGGTGGAGCTTCAATTGATGGAGGGGCCAGAGGCGTCGGCGCACCTGAAAAAGCTGGTGGCGGAGGAGCCATCATTCCGGGACTTGGAGGCACCATTGAAGGCGGAGGAGCTACAGGAGGCGGTTCCATGCTTGGAGGTCCTCCAGGGATAGGAGCATTCGCATCGAATGATGCTGGCGCTTCCGAATTTCGGGCCATTTTGGTATTTTGAGCCTCATCATCCGAACCTTCCTCACCTGGAATTCTGATTTTGTGTCCGGCAACAAGCTTGTTTGGGTTTAGCTTGGGATTCGCCTTTGCGATTTCTCTCCATCTTTTGGAGGATCCCAGAACCTTTTTTGCAATTTTGGCCAGTGTATCATTTTTTTGGATAATATATGTTCCACCGGATTGGCCGTAAAAATTGGCATCTGCATCTTCTCCATCCATTACTTTGTTTTTCTTGGATTTCGCCATTTTTACGTTTCCACCTAGATTATTATTCTCCTGTGCGCCTTCTTCAGGAGCTGGAGTTTCATAATCCGCTTCTTGAACCTTTGAAGGTTCTACTTTAGCTTGCTTTTGAACTTGAATAGGCGCAGGAAGTGCTATCGGGGTTCGCATAGAACCTTCGTTCGCCTGCCGATCAATCGCAACTTGAGGATTAGCAGAAGCAGAAATCCTTAGTGTTTGCCCCACACGAAGATTTCTTCCATCACTAATCCCATTTTGTGCTAATAATTCCTGCCATTTTGCGCTGGTTCCAAAAACTTTCTTGCTGATCAATGCAGCAGTATCTCCAGGCTGAACAACATAAGTTGCTTCACTGGAAGGTCCTGAAACCACATTAGCATTTTCCACTGCGCCTGACGACGGAATTCTAACAGGAGGTTCAACCGGGGGCCGATAATCCTGTGAGTCAAGCGGTGCAGCAACAATCTTCTGTGGTTGGATGACGGGCGGAGTTGAATTTAACGCAGTAACATAGCCTCCGTCAGCCTTTGCATAGTTAAGATATGGATTTTGTCCCATGGCGGGATGTGGGGCAACCGCCAGAGCCAATCCCAGGAAAATGGCCATTAGGGCGTCTTTTGCCCGCAATCCCTTTAGCAACAGCATAATGACCTCCAGTAACAATCCTTAAAGGACTCAGATTCGCCAGAATTTTCTGAAATGATTTTTTAAAACTTTTGAGTAAGAATACCAATCGGCAAAAGAGATGATCTCTCTCTTTTCCTCTTTATCGGTAGGTGCCGTTAAATTATTTAATAAAAATAAAGCTACTTTTGATAGTGCACTTGACATTAATTTTCCCGATGACCCTCCCTCAAGCACTGAAACCATCTTTCCTTTACAAACCGCTCGTGCAAGATTTCTGATTTCTCCGACCATTGCCAGAAGTCCAGCTTCTGAAACCAAAAGATGATAACTTGGATCTCCAGCCAGGACATTGGTTCCCAGGGAAAGAATTATGAATTGAGGCTCAAACTGTTTGACCATAGGAGTTATTATCTCCCTGATACAGCTTAAGTATTCTCGGTCTCCATAACCTGAAGGAATTGGGACATTTACCGTCAAACCACGTGCCGGGGAGTCCCCTGTTTCAGAATAGTGCCCGCTCCCGGGATAAGCAGGATATTCATGAAGTGAAATAGTCAGAACATCTTTCCTTTTCCAAAAAATTTCCTGTGTCCCACTGAAATGAGAGGCATCAAGGTCAATTATTGCAACTTTCTGCAAACAGTACTTTTTTGTAAGAAAATGGGCCCCGATTGCGGAATAATTAACCAGGCTTCCACCTTTAGCCAGCGAAACACCTGCAAAATGTCCTGGCGTTGCACTTAAACAAAAAGCAGACGAAACCTCTCCCTTCATAATAAGATCAATGGCATCAAGCAAACCTCCAGCAGCCCTTCTTGCAATTTCGAAGGATTTTTCCATAACTGGAGTATTTTCCTCAATTTTTTCAGCACCATGGGTAATTTTCTTGTGAAGCTCAGTCAGGAAATTTTCGTCATGAATGTCTTTGATCCTCTTGAGAGGTGCCATATCTGCCTCAACGATTTGTTCTCCCCAAAGGCCATCGAGGTTCAATCGTTCCGTGATTAAGGCCATTCGCCCGCCTTCAGAAGATGAATAAAATGCATCAGCCAATAAGAAGTCCGGGTGGAAAAAAATAACACCTTTTTTTTCAAAATTTTCCATATTCTTTATATTAATCGGCGAAATTAAATAGTTTTCATACAATATTTTCATTTATTCTCAATTAATATTGGAATTGGCTTGGAGAGCTATTTAACATAAATAGCTTATTTTTTTTGCTCAAAATTTTTTCCGATGGCTATCTTCCACTATATTCACAGATAGTTTCCATTATTTTTCCAGCGAAAAGAGTAAAAATACTTGACTTATAAACCTGCACCAACACAAGTGCAGAAATTTGGAAAAATCAATTTTTTGCGGACTTTTTTTTTGAATTGTATGATTAATGGCCAATGTCAATATGAATTTACTCTTTGTTGCTGTATATTTCGGGGTGGATTATTTTTTTCTAATTTTCTGGTATAATCACAAGAATTAAATCGATTAACGGACATAAAAAAAAGTAAATTGCATCTCCTTAATTATTCTTGGCTTGACATGGATTTTTAAAACCACGATTGCCTTTCTCACAATGGAAAAGGGGAAATTGTTTTATGTCATGGCAGGGAAGAATGCAGCGAAGTGTTTGTGGTGAATGGAGTTGAAACACTTGTGTTGTTAGTCTTTTAGTCGATAATTATTTGAGTGATACACCAAATTTAACGTCAGCGGGGGAATAGAATGCCTGTAGTAGTTGGTTTTTTTGTAGTCATGGGTAGTATTCTTACCGGCTATACCATGCACGGCGGATCGATAAAACCTCTTATACAAGTCTCCGAATTCATAATAATTGGGGGAGCCTGCCTTGGCTCAGTAATCATCGGCTATGGATTTCACGGAGTCAAAATTACCCTTGATTCATTAAAAGGCCTGCTTTCTCCCAAACATTTTGACAAACACACTTATATGGATTTTCTTAAAATGGTATATGTTTTTTTTACTTTAGCCAGAAAAGAAGGGATTCTCGCATTGGAAAGACACGTTGAATCTCCGGAAACCAGCGAGATACTGCAATCCGCAAAAATTATGGCGACCAGCCCAAAACTCCTGAATTTTTTCTGTGATTCACTTAGATTGCAAATTCAAGGAGGAGCTGAAAAGCAATTGGAAAATCTCATGGACGGCGATTTAGATATTATGACAGCCGAGGCAAATCTTCCTGCACACATTTTGCAGGGAGTAGGAGACGCGCTTCCAGGCTTTGGAATTGTCGCAGCAGTGCTTGGAGTCGTTATCACAATGCAAGGAATTGACGGCCCTCCCGCAGAAATCGGGCACAAAGTCGCCGCAGCATTGGTTGGAACATTTCTAGGAGTTCTTCTGGCTTACGGAATCTTCAACCCACTGGCTGCAGCAGTTGGGCATCAAATCAAAGCTGAAGAGGAATTCTTTGTCTGTGTCAAAACTGCCGTTTACTCCTTTTCTGAGGGTTGCGCCCCAAAAGTTTGCCTAGAAATGGCACGAAGGCAAATTCCACCCGCATCACGCCCAGGATTCATCGAATTAGAAAATGAATTGAAGAGCATCTCAACTACTTGAGCTAAAATGAGAAAAAAGAAAACAGAGGGACATCACGGTGGTGCCTGGAAAGTAGCATATGCCGACTTTGTTACGGCAATGATGGCTTTTTTTCTCGTCATGTGGATCATCGGTTTGAACAAGCCGGTGAAAAAAGCCATTGCGGAATATTTTAAACAATCAGAGATCCCCAAAGGGAAAACAGACATGCTCGATTTTCTTGAGTACAAGAAAATAATGGGACAAGTCCCTTTCAATTTAAATTGGCCGTTCCACATAAAGGATGACTACTCCAGAAAGCGGTATAATGCTTCAGTCAGCGCCTTCAAAGAAGGAATAAAAAAAATCAGATCAATGCGAACAAATTTAAAATACCAGGAAATAGAGGAAGGTCTAAGAATCGAGTTGATTGAAGACCAAAATGACAGCCTTTTTGAGCCAGGCAGTGGAAACATCACAGCCAATGGGAAAAAGCTATTGGATGAAGTAGCACAAAATTTAATTTGGATACCAAATTCCCTGATCATTGAAGGACACACGGATAGCTCTTCTTCAAAATCCGGCAAGGACAACTGGACTTTATCATTGGACAGGGCAAACTCCGCCCGAATAATTCTGACTGGAAACCAAATTCCTGAAAAAAGAATCAAGGAATTAAGAGGTTGTGCGGACAACAGACCGTTTATCAAAAGTGACCCCGCACATTTTTCAAACAGAAGAGTCAGTATTATTGTCTTAAAACGCGAAGACCAATCCTCCATCTGGGAACCGGTAAACGGTTCGGAAACTGCTACCGTTAAACAGTAAAATCTGCTACAGTAGCATTTAAATTCTAGCTTTTGAAAAAAGTGGGGATGCGATTTATGCAAAAATTCAAAGTCATTTTATATTTAGGATTTTTTCTCATTTTAACAAGCCGATTGGCAGCACTCGAAGAGCGGATAGATTCTATCTCAAAATCAGTCAATAGCACATCCATTAGTTTACCTTTGCAACCAATCGGGGTTTTCAGGACAGGCTTACCTTTAAATTCAGCAACAAGTTTAATCACTAATCCAGCTACGAATTCAGTCAATATTCCGACCGCCACTACCCCTGAAAATACAGGTACAAAACCGGTTAAGAATTCCCCTGATAGTTCCAAAATAATTTCAGTTTCAAATCCGGCTGTTTTGGTTGTGAGCCCATCGAAAGCAACTTTCAGCATTCACCCCTCAGGGATAGTACAAGTTCAAATTTCCTCGACCACAATTCTAACTCCTCCCCTAGCCTGCAACTCAAGTAGCTCCCCAAACATTTCAACCCCTGCTGAAACGTGTATTCGATCAGCAATTACTTCAAAAGACTCCATTTTTTCAAAATCCGTCACCGTACCAGTTGCCACTTTCTCAGGAATTTTCCTTGAAATCCCCGACATCCTCAGCACCGGAATGACTCTCAAAGTTGAATTGAAATTTCCGGAGGACGTTGAAAAATTTAATTTGTCCTCTGATATTTTCTCCGGATTACCTTCACAAATGTTTCAGATAGACATTAATTCCAACCCCAAACAAGTTGTACAAGAATATTTTGCACCTGAAAAAACACCTAAAATTTCAACCCAGACTAAATCAATTTGTAGCCTGGAAAATTATTTCAAAGAGATTCCTGCATGGGAAACCGCTTCAGAAACTCCCGAAGAAACTTTTTTAAATTTTCAGGAAACTGAAGAACCGCTGAACCCATCCGAATTAACAAAACCACTTCCGGCATATTCCATCCCTATTTCGGTTAAAACTAATATGAAGGAAACCATTTCGGAGTATTTTAAATTTATGTCCTCTTCAGATTTCAGAGTTTCAATTCTGAAGGCAACAGTTGCACCATCTTCCCTTCAAAAATTCCAGGACTTTCAGGAATCACAATCGGCAATATATATATCAGATTCAATGTTGTGCTTCGGACAAATGCCTTCAAAAACATTTTCCATCAGAAAAAAGACAAATACAAAGAAAACGATTTCCGATTATTTTCAATCCTCGAAAAAGTCAGGGCATGATTCTTCGGATTTCAAAAAAAGGTCATTTGAAAGCGAAACGGAAGTGTTTCCACAAATGCCATTGGCAACAGACAGCCTGGAAACAAAATGCGCTTCTGAAACACCTGGAATCGATGAAAAATCTGACACATTGACTTACGACCCTAAAGTCCCAGACTCGGTAAATTCTTTTATTGCAGACTGGCAGAAAAACTCTTTTGGATCTCAAAATCTGCCTGATCCCGCAAACACCGATATAACGGACGAAGACCTTGCAATAATGGAAAAAAACTTCTCCGAGCATTTTTCCGGAAATTCAAAATAATATTTACACCCTCTCTTCAGAAGTGGCTGGTGATGAAGAAAGCGGAAGTGGTGATGGCGGGGGTGAAGAGGAAGTTGGAGAAGAAGCTGAAGAGGAATTTGGGAGATGATTGATTTTGCCGGTATTAATAATGCTCGAAGTTGCAATTCTAGCTGCAATGTGAGCCGGAAGGTCTCCTTCGAAACCGAAGAGATTTGAAAAACTGGTTGCCAAATTTTCAGATTCAATCACAATTGCAATTGTTCCATTGCCGAGAATTGCGGTACCGGCAATTAACGGAGTATTAACAAATTTAAGTTTCAAAGGCTTCACAACAACACGCTCTTCGCTGATGAACCTATCAACTCCAAGCGCAAATTCTCCTCTGGAAGTTCTCAATAATAAAACTGCAATATCTTTTTCGTTCTTCTTTTCATCCATGATTGCTGTTTTGGATCTTGTTTGTAAAATTTCCTCAAGAAACATGAACGGGTACAATCGTCCAAAAACATCAGCAAACCTCATCTCTCCGTAAGTGTGCAGATGGGGCATTGGAATTTCGGACAATAGGCCGACGTTTTCCATGGAAATAAGGTATTCACTTTCTCCAGCCTTAACGAAAACAGTTTGAAAAATCATAAGGCATAATTTCTGCACTGGTACTTCAATTCTAAAAACGCTACCTTGGCCAATTTTTGAACTGATATCGATTTTTCCCTGAAGTTGTTGAATATTGCTTTTCACAACATCCATTCCTACTCCGCGTCCTGAGACATCTGTAATTTTCTCTGCGGTAGAGAAGCCCGGCAAAAAGATCAAATCAAAAGCTTCTTTTTCGCTCATAGTCGCAGCTTTTTCCGGGTCAAGGATTCCTTTTTCGATGGCTTTTCTTTTTAAGATTTCGGCATCCAGGCCTTTCCCATCGTCGGCGATATCAAAATAAATAGTTTCATTTTCGATTTTGGCAGATAATTTAACCAAGCCTTCCAACGGTTTTCCGGCGGTTTTTCTAGCTTCGGGCATTTCAACGCCATGATCAACTGAGTTTCTTAAAATATGAATTAAAGGGTCAGTAAGTTTTTCGAGAGTTCGTTTGTCAACTTCGTTTTCCTCGCCACTGATCTGAAGATTGACTTCCTTTCCGAGTTTTTTTGCAAGATCTCTGACAAGTCGTGGAAAGCGTTGGAAAAAGCTTTGTAGCGGAACCAACCTGATTGTCATCAAACCCTTCTCAAGATCTGAACTTAGATTTGAGAAATTCATACCGACTTCTTTCATCTTTTTGGAAAGAAAGTCAAGATCGTGAGTACTCAAGAGTTGTTTTTCGAGGGAACTGAACGATTCGCAAGTAACAAATATCTCTCCAACGATTGTCAGAAGGTGATCAATTTTTTCTTCATCGACTCTAAGCGTCCCTTTACTGCTGGCGTTAGCAGAGCTGGCGAGGGTGGTCGCAGTAGGTTGTACTTTCGTTGGAGCGATAGGTTTAGATGGAAATGAAGTCCCAACCTTGGTTTTCTCCACCATTTCATCATAGACTTTCTTCAATTCCTCAAAAATCGGTGAAAAAGGTTGCTCAGAGGCATTCAAAAAGGAATTTAGCAAATCCTTTTGTTTGGTTATCAAAGGGATGATGTCTTCCCGATTGAGGCGTTTACAAGCCAAAGTAATGTTTTCCAGGCAACGAAGATATTCATTGATATTTTCTTCCGTTTGATTTTCAGGAAACTCAAGTTTTTTAATCGCAGAATCTAGGAATGCCAAATCGGTTTCCCGGAAAAAAGAAAAGTTAATCGACAATGCCGAAAACAATTTACGATTGACTTCAACTGAAATCTTCCGGGCGAAAAAGCTGTTCAAAAGAGTTTGAATTTCTTCGGTCGCTAATTTAAAAACTTCAAGTGAGGAAGTTTCAAGGCTGAATTCTTCCAGATAAAGTGCTTTCCCGGCAAATATTTCGAGCCCTTGCGCAAGAATTCGTAGAATCTGCAAAGGATGCCTGCCCGGAAGAGTTCTTTTGGAAGCCCAAATCAAGGCGGTAACACTTTCTTTGAAGAGTTGGGTTTCCATCGCGAAATTGTCCAACAAGTACACTTCTTCAAGGTTTTTCTCAATTTTACCGAGAATCTCGTTTAAAGTCGCAAGTCTTGGCAGTGCTTCATCCCTGAATTTGGTAATTTCGGACTCATCAAATATTTCGCTCATTGAAGTTGTAGGAAGCAGCAATTTTCCCATTTCCAGTTTTTTTTGCACTTCAACTAGAAAATCATCTATTTGGTTAATAGCTGAAATCTTTTCCACATTCTCTGATTTTCCGGTGATTGCAAGCTGATTAACTGATTTCCTCAAATCCGAAAGAGTATTTTTCAGAACATTGACTGGAGAGTTAGCCGCAACAACGGGGTTTTTAATCATATTAAAAAGCGCAATTTCAGCTAGCTTCGAAACATCAATAAGATTACGGAATCCGAAAAAGGTTGATAGTCCTATAAAAGAATGGAAACCATTCATGGCTTTCTCAATCTTGTCAATGGCGCTAGGACGTTTTTCAACTACCTCCAGCGCTGTACCGATCGCATCAAAAATTTCTTCGGCCAATTTAGCGAATTCCGCAATCATCTCGGGATTGATATTAATTTTCATCTCATCGAGATTGTTGAAAAGCTGGTCTTTGGGAATCTCAATTGGAAGCATCGGCAGACTTTGAAGCCCTTTTAAAGTTCGGGAAACAAAATCCTCAAAACCAGTCTTAAAAGCAACCTCCAAAGCGGGGTCAGATGGAATAATGAACCCCGGAGGAACACAGAGAGATTTCAGATTCCTTCGGACTTCTTTTACTAACAAATTAAAGAGATTCTCTGTTTCCTCAAAATTCTCTGACAGCCCAATCAGAGGAGATCCACTAACAATTTGCAGTTTATGAACAATTTCAAACAAACTCTGGAATCCAAAAAATTGTAAGACACAGGAAAACAGGTTCAATTCATTTAATGATGAGGAAAAATTTTTTCTGCAATTCTCTGGTGTTTTTAATTGTGAAAAAGAATTGGAGAGCCCATTAATTATTTTTTCACCTTCATCAAATAACTGAAGCTTGATTTCAGAGGTAACGAGAACTTTGAAATCAGCAGAACACCCATTCACTGAAATATATGATTGATCAAGGAGCCCGGTTACGGGAAGGGAAGTAAAACCTTTTTCCATTGAAATCGGCGATGAAGGCTTTTTAATTTCGGCTTTTTGAGCAAGAGAAGCATCTCCGAAGGAAACTTCCAAATTCTTTACTTCCTCTTGGATCAGCTCGATCAAAGAAACAGATTCTTTCTCAAAAATCGCGTCATTATAATTTGTCGAAACATACGTAAAACTATTTTTGATAAAATCACTTGTCAGATTGAAGAGATCAACGTGGTTGGGCTGAATCTTTATCCGGTTTTTCCGGAAGAAATCCAGTAAGTTTTCCATTTGATGAGTGACATCCCGAATGACATTTAAGTCGAAAGACGCTGCCCCACCTTTCAGCGAATGGAAAAGGCGGAAAAGGTCATTGAGGAATCGAATTAATTCATCTGACTCGGGAGATAATTTTTCAAGCATAAGTAATCGGGGTTCTATTGAACCCAATAATTCCAGATTTTCGGCAACATAGACACTTAGGGCGTATAGCCAATCCTGGTCTCGGGTGGCATCTGAGCTCATTCTTTTCTCTCCGGAAATTTCCTAATAGCGTCTATTTAAAGCTGAAATTTTTGAAGCCATCTCATTGAGCCTTTGCCTGAAGATCATCATAAGCTTGCTTCAATCTGGCATATGCAATGGCAAGCTTTGCCAACTGTTCTTTCCTCTCATTCTCAATTTTAGTTTTTTGTTCAATCTCTTCAATAATTACCAGTATTTCTCTGAAATCAATTTTACTCGGGAAAAAATCATAAGCCCTTTTGTGAATAGCAAGACTGGCAAACTCTAAATCTGCTTTTGGGGCTGAAATTATGACTTTTAATTCAGGATTGATGGTCCGGAATTTTTGCAATAACTCGATGGAATCAATTGAGCCGGGTTCATGCCCAATATACAGCATTTCATGTTTGTTTTCCTTGAAGAGAGCTTCAGCCGAAGTCTGGTCATAAGCTACATCGATCTGGTTTCCCATGGTCTCGAGCCATTCTTTCAATGTCCCCACATAGTCTTTATTAGTATTTATTATCAACAAACGCATTATACACCCCTATCAAGCTTCATCGCTGCTTTAAAAAGTAAAATAGCTTTCTATTGAGCTTTTTTCAATACTTCGGCAGGAATTTTGGCTAGCGAAAGAATGGTGTCAACACCACCGGCCTGGATTGCTTCCTTTGGCATTCCAAATACTATGCAGGAAGCTTCATCCTGAGCGATGTTGTATGAGCCTGAATCTTTCATTTCACGCATCCCTCGGGCGCCATCGTCTCCCATGCCGGTCAGGATCACCCCTACGGCATTTTTACCTGCATATCTTGCTGCAGATCGAAAAAGAACATCTACAGAAGGACGATGCCGACAAACCAGCGGACCATCTTTAATTTCAACATAATACCGTGCCCCGCTTCTTTGAAGAAGCATGTGTTTATTACCCGGAGCGATAATTGCCTGGCCCCTTACAACAGAATCATTGTTTTCCCCTTCTTTGACAGAAATTTTACAAAGACTGTCAAGGCGTTTTGCGAAAGAAGCTGTAAAGTTTTCAGGCATATGTTGAACTATTACAATTCCAGGGGAATCGATCGGAAATGCTTCCAGAAATGTTCTCAAAGCCTCAGTTCCACCTGTGGAAGCACCTACCACTATCACCTTTTCAGTAGTCCTCATCATTGCTCTGGTTGGTTTTTCAAGAACGCAGTCCGCAGTAAGTTTTGGTTGTACCTTTTTCAGTGAAATTTTTTTTACTTTCACTTGAGCAGCGGCCTTCACAGAATCACACAAACGAATTGCAGATTCCTCCAGAAATTGGCGAACACCCAGCTTGGGTTTTGTAATTATTTCTACTGCGCCATATTCAAGCGCTTTCAGTGCTGTTTCACAACCGGTTTCAGTCAAACTTGAACACATCACCACCGGAATCGGGTGTTGGCTCATCAACTTTTGGAGAAAAGTGATTCCATCCATTCTTGGCATTTCAACATCGAGCGTGAGAACGTCAGGGGCGGCCTCCCGCATCATTTCAGCAGCAATAAACGGATCCGCTGCAGCACCGACGACTTCGATCTTCGGATCGGCCGACAATATATCCACTAGGGTTTGCCGAACCACTGCGGAGTCATCTACAACCAAAACTTTGATTTTCTTTTCCATGCTGCTTCTATCACCTGCGAAAAACGCTGTTTTTTTTTCTTTTGATAATACCCGGAATTCATCTTTTTTTCAGTAGGAAATTTTTTACAATAATAACTCTTTTTTAATTCTTTTTAAATAAACATCGCCATTATGAGTAAAAAAAATAATTTTTCGACCGGTAGTACCTCTGATATCTTTAATTATCGGATAAATTTGGAAGGATTCCAGTACTTCAAAAGCCGCTTCAACATTTTGTTTTCCTACACTATGTTCCCCTAATTGTTCTACTTCCTCTTCAGAAATAGTAACATCGCCCCCACCAAAAACCTTTACTCTTATTTCTTTTATGTTAATCCCTTCATCTCCAAAAAACCGGTACATTGCTTTTATTGAACAATCAACAAATTTGAAACCATCCTGGCACCCCTCAACGCATCTATCCAAACATGGACCGTGAGGAAGAAGTGAATGAGAAATTGCCGCAACCTTGCTCGCCTGATGAAACATAACTATTGAAACACAAGACCCCAAAACTGTCGTAATTATTGCTGGTTTCAGCGAAACATAAATCTGGCAAGGTTTCAGAAAAATTCGAGGAAAAGGCAAACATGGTAAATTCATTGTTACCGTTTACTCCCTTCCAAAAAACCTTTTTTTTTGTCCCGAAAGTTTTGAAAACCCATAATCATAAGGAAATTTTTATTTGGAAGGATTCCTTTAAAACAAACTGGAAAACTCGATCCATTTATCACTTTTTTCTATAAACCGTCGGGAAAACCTGGTTTAATGGCAGATTAATTCCGGTAAGAGTCTCAGAGTGCCCCAGAAAAAGGAAACCACCCGGGATCAACTGATTGAAGAATTTGGATAAAAGCATCTCCTGATCTTTCTTGTCAAAGTAAATTATTACATTTCTGCAAAAAATTACATCCACTTTCTGTTGAATCTGAAAATCACCATCCATAAAGTTAAGCCAGGCAAATTTTACTCTTGCTCTAATTTCCGGGGCAATCCTAACAACCTTTTTGGCGGGGTTTTTACTTCTCAGAAGATATTCGCGCTTCATGCCCATTGGAATCGGAGCAGTCTTGGCACTGTCGTAAATTCCATTTTTTGCTTTTTCCAGGACGGCATGACAAATATCAGTAGCTAGTATCCTGAAATCAAAAATCGGATTTCTATTTTTAAATTCGCTGAGAACCATTGCCAAAGTGTAGGGTTCTTCTCCGGTTGAACATCCGGCAGACCAGAAGTAATATCTTCCATTGTCACCGAGTTCACGATCGCGCTTCAACATGGGAAGTACATTATCCACCAAATAGGAAAAATGGTCGGGTTCACGAAAAAATTCCGTCTTATTAGTAGTAATCGCATCAATCATGTGTGGCAATTCGCTCATTTGCCCCTGAGGGCTGAAAATAAACTCAGCATATTTTGAGAAGCTTCCGATTCCAAGCGCTCTCATTCTTTTTATCAACCTGCCTTCCAGCAATGTTTTCTTATGGGGGGGAAGCTGGATTCCGGCTTCATGATGAATGAAATCAGAGAATCTTTGAAACTCTGACTTGGACATTTCTCCAAAAGTCGATATTTTTGTTTGAGAATCTTCCATAAAATAAAAACCTTTTTTTCTTGATAAATGAGACAAAAAAAACAAGAAAAAATTCAATTACAATTTGAAGCTAAAATTGGTAATAAGGAATAAACAAGCGTGATCTGGTGATAATGTTGAAAGAATCGCACTGCTTCATTATTTGGATTATTCAGATACGTACATTCACAATATAATTTAAAATGATGCAAGTCAAGTTTTCTTAGTAAAAACCAGCAACAAAGAGTAAATTCATATTGACATTGGCAATTAATCATACAATTCAAAAAAAAATTCGCGAAAATTATTTTTTCCAAATTTTCTGCACTTGTGTTGGTGAATGTTTATAAGTCAAATATTTTTACTTTTTTTTTCTGATTAAAAATCTGCAATTCTCAGCGAGTATTTCGGTCGATTAGCATTAACACAAATTTTTACCTTCGAGCAAATAGGAAACCACATTTTTAGAAAACAGCTTCTCCAGCTAATCTGGACGTCAATCGAATTGCTGAGGAAAAATAGCTATTACCTGACAAAAAGGGAATTGTTTTGCGTTGCACAATTTTTTAAATATCCGCTTCGGCTTTTTGGCTCGCAAAAAAAAAATTAAAAATAAGCATTGAATTGCTTTAGGAAAAGAGATAAGATACATTACTATTTTTTTAAAGGAAACAGATGGGTACCAAAGAAGACGCCGTTCCGTCAGGTAAGGACGTTGTGCATGTTTCTATCGGCGATTTTTATGCCACCACCAAAGCAGTCGTCCTTCAAACTGTTTTAGGGTCATGTGTGTCAGCGTGTCTTTATGATCCGGTCCACAGAGTGGCTGGAATGAACCATATCCTTCTTCCAGGAAAAACGGACATTTTTGCATATGACGAAAGTTCCTGCTACGGCATAAGTGCCATGGAAAAACTGATAAATGAAATTACAAGAAGAGGTGGTTCAAGAGCCTGTTTAAAAGCCAAGGTTTTCGGGGGTGGGCATGTTTTAGCGGCCGCTTCACTTGGAAACAGCACAGGAGTGAGAAACATCGAATTTATTTCGGATTACCTTAAAGTAGAAAATATTCCGCTTATCAGCCAAAACACCGGCGGGACCTTCACCAGAAGAATCTTTTTCCACACCGACACTTACGAAGTGTTCGTAAAGAAAATACCGGCTAAGATCAAATTCGAAGTCTCTGCGGAAGAAGAAGAGCTGTTGAAGAAAATCCAGGAGCAAATCACGAAACCCCAGGAAGTGGAATTCTTCTAGACCGAGGTGTGATCGCCCTCAATTCCTACGAGATTATCAACATCGATAATCAGAGCGACAGTGCCATCTCCGAGAAGGGTGGCCCCAGAAAGTGCATCTACTTCTGAAAAACTCTTTCCCAAAGGTTTAATAACTGTTTGGTGAATTCCGATAATCTGGTCAATCAGCACCCCGGTTTTCCCGCCTTGGCTTGCAACCACTATCATCAGTTGATTTTCGCTGGTGGGTTTTGAAATTTTCAGCTCATCCCTCATACAAATATAAGGAATTCTTTCGCCCCTGACAACAGTTTGCCCTCTTGAAGAAACTGCCAGCGCAGCACTGTCAATATGCACAGAAACACATTCTTTGACACTGGACAACGGAAAAACAAAAAGTTTATCTCCGACTTGTACAAGTAGACCTTCAATTATGGCAAGGGTTAGTGGCAATTTAAAAATAAAGTTAGTGCCCTGGCCACATTTTGTGCGAATGCTCATTGTGCCTTTCAAGTCTTCTATGGCGGTTTTCACAACATCAAGTCCTGAACCGCGTCCGGAAATGCTTGTCACGCTTTTTGCCGTTGAAAAGCCAGGTAAAAAAATCAGATTATGAATCTCGGATTCAGACAAATTTGAATCTGGGGAAATCAAACCCTTCTCTATCGCTTTTGCCCGAATTACTTCAGTGCGCAAACCACCTCCGTCATCCTGGACTTTTATTATAACGTTCCCAGCGGAATGCTCTGCTGAGAGTTTGATTGTCCCAACTTTCGGCTTTCCGGATTTTTCCCTTTCCTCGGCGCTTTCAATCCCATGGTCTATGCAGTTTCTGATCAGATGCACCAAGGGATCGTTAAGCTTTTCAATAGTCGCTTTGTCAAGCTCAGTTTCGGCGCCCTCAGTGTGAACTTCTATTTCTTTGCCCAGTTCCTTCGAAAGATCACAAATCATTCTGTTAAATTTATAAAAAGTTACACCGATAGGCTGCATGCGGATTTGCATGTAGCTTTCTCTTAGACGTTCGGTCAATCTTCCCATTTCTTCCGCAACAAAATGGATATCGCCATCCATTCTTACTTTTCCGGCTTGTTCAAGACGAGCCTGAATAGTCACGAGCTCTCCAACCAAACCAACAAGGTGATCAAGTTTGCCCAGAGGAACTCTTTGATGAGAAGTGCTTTCAATGGTAACTTTTTCTCCCTTTTTTGTCTTTAATTTGCTTTGTTCCATCAGAGCAGATTGTACTTTACCCGCAGAAATGATCTTATTGGAAACCAATTCCTCACCGAGTGGTCGCATCTCCTTCAAGACGCTTTCCAATTTTTCCTTTGAAACTTCACCTTTTTCAACAAGAATTTCCCCGAGTTTTTTCCCCGGGCCGGACACATCGATTAAATCCGAGGATTCGACCTTTTCAAGTTTAAAGGAATCTTTTCCCTCGACGAAGAAAAAAACATCTTCGATAGCCGCTTTACTGCGGTTTGTAGTAATAATAATGTCCCAAAAAAGATAATTCAGTTCTGGGTCAATCTCTTCGAGGATTGGAATAGACGTGGATTGAGCAACTATTCCAAATTTCCCAATTCCTTGTAAATCGCTGAAAACAAAAAAAGGATCCCCCCCATTTTTTAAAAAAGCCGGAAGGGGTCTAAACCTGATTCTGTAGACATCCCAGTTTTTTTCCACAACCGGTTGAGCCGTTTTATCAGATATTGTAACCGAGGAGGTGGAGGAAACCGGAACAATCTTATGAAGCCGACAAACCAATTCCATTGGAATAATCATGGCCTCCATGATCAATTCCGGGTCAAGAATATCAATAGCGGGGCCATTCAAGACTTTGTCAAGCGAGGCTTTCAGATACGCAACAGACTCTTCAAGCAACTCTATCAGTTCATCAGTAAGACTGGTCTTTTGGCACAAAGCATTTGTGAACTGTTGGGAGAATTCACCCAGATCGGCTGCCAAAGGGGTAATTTTCTTTTCAAGATTGGAAAATCGACTTGCAACTTCTTCGATCAGACCTGGATCATTAACTAATATTTTTAAATCAGCTATTTTGCTGGTAAGGATTTCAATTTCCTGGAAGAGCTCAGAGCCCTTTTTATTCTTTTCATCAAGTCCCTGTTCATGTAAAAAGGAAGTGATGGATTCAAGAAGTGATTCAGTGGCGCCAGACTCAATTTGTGGGCCATCGAATCTGGCCTCGATTAACTTCTTTATGTGGTCGCCTGAATTTAAAGTGAGGTTCCCCAGGTCAGAATTAAAGGCTAATAGCCCCCTTCGAACCTTGTCGAAAATCGCCTCAAGATGGTGAACAAAAGATCCAACATCTTCAAATCCGACAACTCTTGAATTTCCTTTGATGGTATGTAGAACGCGGAAAACTCTTTCGACGGCATCTTTGGAATCGGGCGTGGACTCAAGTTCTATCAACCCCGTTTCCAAGTCTGAAAGCAGTTCTCCAACCTCAACACGAAAAGCGCTTTGAAAATTATCCATACTTTACTTCGTTTTATCTTCTTTATTCAATGAAAGCAGCTCAATTAGTATTATACCTTCTTTTGAAAAGGAATTAAACCATTTTTTCCCAAATAGACACTTTACTATTTCAAGAGATTCCAACTATTAAAGAAAGAAAGCCCCTTTGGAGGGGCTTTCTTTGTATTTCCAGTCAGCTCAACTTAGGAGTTGCACTTTATTTTAGAACTTTTCGAAGTCGCCATCAGCTTTGTCTGCACCATCACCGAGGTCAATTGAGATTCCTCCTTTTCCAGCAGGAGCCTTCTTTACCGGTTTAGGAGCTTCGTGTCTCTGAATTGGTTTGGCCGGCCTTACGGCAGGCGTGGAGCGAACTTCGTGTTTAACCGGGGCCCGGGTGACCGAAGCCGCGGCGTTATGACTTGTATCCACTCTGAAGAATGCGATGGTTGTCTTGAGCTGTTCAGCTTGGGAGGTCATTTCTTCGGAAGTCGAAGCCAACTCTTCTGCAGCTCCGGCATTCTGTTGAATTACTTGGTCAAGCTGTTGGATGGCTTTATTGATCTGCTCAGCACCAGTGTTCTGTTCTTTACAGGCGGCACTGATTTCCTGGATCAATTCAGCGGTTTTCTGGATATCGGGAACGATCTTGGCCAGCATTTCGCCGGCTTTTCCTGCTATTTCGACACTGGAAGCAGATAATTTTCTGATTTCTCCTGCAGCCAACTGGCTTCTTTCGGCCAGTTTGCGGACTTCAGAGGCGACTACTGCGAAACCCTTGCCGTGTTCTCCAGCGCGAGCAGCTTCAATTGCAGCGTTCAAGGCCAGCAAGTTGGTTTGTCTTGCAATTTCTTCAATAATTGCAATCTTGCTTGCGATTTCATTCATGGCTGCAACTGTTTCAGCAACGGCCTTTCCACCTTCCTTAGCATCTTCCGCTGCCTTGACCGCGATTTTTTCAGTTTGAGAGGCATTGTCAGCATTTTGTTGAATATTGGAAGACATTTCTTCCATTGATGAGGATGCTTCTTCAGCTGATGAGGCCTGCTCGGTCGCGCCCTGTGAAAGGGTCTGTGCACTGGAACTTGTTTCCATGCTTCCAATGGAGACCTGTTCAGATGCCGATTTAACATTAATCACAACTTCGGACAACTTCTTGACCATCTGAGCGAGAGTCTGCATCAACTTGTCTTCCGGTGATCTTTCGCGAATTGTAACAGTCAGATTTCCATTCGCGAGCTCTTCAGCTGACTCAGTGATAGTGTCCATCGCTTCGATCAGAACGTTAAGGTTATTCTTGATCTGATTGAAATCACCGTAATAGGTATCGGTGATCTTGTTTGGAATATCTCCGCGGGAAATTCTGTCGACATAGTCTGCAGTAACCTTGATCGGAGCAACGAACGCCTCGACAAGATTATTGACACCCTTGATTAAATCACTCCAGCCACCCTGATAACTATCAGGATTGCCGCGAGTATTCAATTTTCCTTCTCTGGTAGCCTGAATCAAAACGTCAGTGTCTTTCAGCAAGGAACCCATCATCTTGACCATGTTGTTCAGATTGCCCTTGATTATATTGTACTGGCCCTTATATTCCTGGGTGATAAGTGGTGGAATGATGCCTTTCGAAACTTTTTCGACATAATCGGCAGTCACGTTCAACGGGTTCACGATGTTGGTAACCGTCTCGTTCACACCCGCAACCAGTTTGTTCCAGCCGCCTACAAACATACCTGCGTTAGCACGTTTGTCAAGTTGGCCATCTGCAGCACCCTTGATCAGAACGTCAGTTTCAGTCAAGAGGTCGCCCATCATTTTGACCATGTTGTTCAGGTTGCCTTTGATTACATTGTACTGGCCCCTGTATTCCTGGGTAATAACCGGAGGGATGATACCTTTCGCAACCTGGTCAACGTAATCAGCAGTCACGTTCAATGGATTCGCGATGTTTGTGACGACTTCGTTCACACCAGCAACCAATTTGTTCCAGCCGCCCACGAACAGATCAGCATTAGCACGCTTATCTAACTGGCCATCCGCAGCACCCTTGATCAAAACGTCAGTTTGTGTCAACAGATCGCCCATCATTTTGACCATGTTGTTCAGGTTGCCTTTGATAATATTGTACTGGCCTTTGTATTCCTGGGTAATAATCGGAGGAATTATACCCTTTGAAACTTTGTCAACATAATCAGCAGTTACATTCAAAGGATTTACTATGTTGGTGATCGTACTGTTTACGCCTTCAATGATCTTTCTGAAATCGCCATGGTGTTTTGCACCATCAGCTCGTGTGTCGAGACGCCCTTCTGCTGCTGACACAACAAGGATGTTTGCGTCGGCAATAAGAGCATTAATCGCATCGATGCACTGATTAAGGTTATTTTTAATCTCGTTGTAATCACCCTTATAATTATCGGTGATCTTCTTGGGAATATCACCTTTGGAGATTCTGTCAACGTATTCAGCAGTTACATTCAATGGATTCACAATGTTTGTAACGACTTCATTAACACCTACAACCAGCTTGTTCCAGCCACCAACGAACAATTCGGCATTTGCACGTTTGTCTAATTGACCTTCTGCTGCACCCTTGATCAGAATGTCTGTTTGTGCCAACAGATCTCCCATCATTTTGACCATGTTATTAAGATTTCCCTTGATCACATTGTACTGACCTTTATATTCCTGAGTGATAATTGGAGGAATGATTCCTTTGGAAACTTGGTCAACGTAATCAGCAGTCACATTCAATGGATTAACGATATTGGTGATTGTGCTGTTAATACCTTCTACGATTTTTCTGAAATCACCCTGGTGCCTGGCGCCATCGGCACGAGTATCGAGGCGTCCTTCGCCTGCTGCAACAACAAGGATGTTTGCATCTGCAATAAGAGCATTTATCGCATCGATACACTGGTTGAGGTTGTTTTTGATCTCGTTATAATCACCCTTATAATTGTCGGTGATCTTCTTGGGAATATCGCCTTTGGAAATTCTGTCAACATACTCAGCAGTCACATTCAACGGATTAACAATGTTCGTAACGACTTCATTAACACCGGTAACCAGCTTGTTCCAGCCACCTACGAACAAATCAGCATTTGCACGCTTGTCTAACTGACCTTCTGCTGCACCCTTGATCAGGATGTCAGTTTGTGCCAACAGTTCGCCCATCATCTTAACCATATTGTTAAGATTTCCCTTGATTACGCTATACTGACCTTTGTATTCTTGGGTGATAATCGGCGGAATGATTCCTTTGGAGACTTTGTCAACGTAGTCAGCTGTAACATTCAAAGGATTAACAATGTTTGTGATGGTACTATTGAGTCCTTCGACGATTTTTCTGAAATCACCCTGATGCTTGGAGCCGTCAGCACGAGTATCGAGGCGTCCTTCGGCTGCTGCAACAACAAGGACG
>JADFXM010000030.1 GCA_015233565.1 Candidatus Rifleibacteriota bacterium | reverse complement strand
ATCCATGCCCTCATTTTAAAACAACCAAGATCAATGTACAATAGCCAAAAAGAAAAATTTGTAAAATTATTTCACGAGGAGGTTTTTTCAAAGTAATTTAACCGGGAGAGACTGAACGCTTACAAAAAAACTACGCTAATTATCATCCCCTGCGAGCAACCACTATCCATTCCCGAAGCTGCTCCCTCCCCTAGACTGAAGCAAATCGAGCTCTTCATCCGACTCGGAAGGTGGAAAAACAACGAGACTGTCGGAACAGTCCGGTACATTGAGTTTGGTACAAAACGACATTGATTTGATGCGCGAAAGCGGAGCGAAAAAACTGGTTGGTATACCAATCCCAAAAAAATATGTGCATCACCCCCCAAGAACATTGATTTGATCAAAATGAAGTGGGATCGTTATATTTTCCAAGAAAACACGGAACTTTCATGAAGATAAGGAGCCCTTGTTGGATAGTTGAAGCATTCATTTCTGTCAGACCCAACTCCAATTTACGCAGACCTGAAGCCCGAAATAGGTCGGATGAACGAACTAATTGAAATTGTTATAATTGGCGATATTACTCTTTTCCAATAAATCTGATAAAATTGTTTAACAGAATTTCTTGAGTTATGTTCATCCAAATTCGGAGAAAAACTTCAATGAAAAGAAGAGATTTTTTAAAACTGACTGGTTTGGCGATGACTTGTGCAGCCCTTAACTCCTGGGAGAGTTTTGCTAAAGATCCTGAGGCCGCAAAAACTGTCAACTCACCATTTACTTTTCCAAATGGATTTTATACCGACGTTCGAATTGAGGAATGTTTTGACACCTTGATCAGAAATAAGATGGGGGAACTTGAAGAATTTCGGGAAAGACCATATATAGGCGCATTTATCCGAGTTTTTGACGGTAAACGTTGGTATACCAGTTCAATCTCCAATACCGACCAGATTCAGAAAGAAATCGATAAACTTGCATCAATGGGAAAACCAAACCCGGAGATTTCAAAAAACCCGATTGTTGAAGCGTTCCAAGTTAATTCCGGAACTTTTCTGAAATTTACCGGGTCCGAAATTTCAAAGATCTCCCGGAAGGAAAAGACTGATGTAATTGAAAGACTGGTTCCGATTTTAAACTCGTCCAAGCTTATGAAATCCTGGAAAGCCCGCTACAATGATGTCCGACTTGTAAAAACTTTTTATTCCAGCCTTGGCTCTAACCTTGTGCATGATTTTCAGTCAGCTGGATATACTGTTCTAATGAGCTTTTCAGAGGGAGACAAAACATTCGATGAAAAATTTGATTGTTCTGGGAGTTTTTTCCCCTTTCTCCTTGAGCCGCAGCATGAAAAAGAATTAAAAGAACGAATACAATTGGCTGAAGATTTCCTGAAAAATGCTAAACCTGTAAAATCGGGTAATTTCCCGGTCATTCTTTCTCCTATGGCTGCTGGAATTTTTGCTCATGAAAGTTTTGGACACAAAAGCGAAGCCGATTTCATGATCGGTGATGAAGCAATGAAGAAAGAATGGGTGATTGGTAAAAAAGTAGGTTCGGAAATTCTGACTATAGTAGACGAAGGAAATTCTATGGGAAGAGGTTTTGTGCCATTTGATGACGAGGGAGCCAAAGCCCAGAAGACCTTTCTTGTGCGAAATGGAATTTTATCCGGGAGGCTTCACTCCGCGAAAACCGCAGGATTACTTCAGGAAAAAGTCACTGGAAACGCCCGCGCACTAAACTTCACTTTCGATCCCGTTGTTCGAATGACCACTACTTACATTGAACCGGGAACCTCCTCAAAAGAAGAACTGATTTCCAAGATTGAAGAAGGTTACCTCATAGAAACGCTTAACCACGGAAGTGGCATGTCGACATTTACTCTTGCACCTTCCCGGTCCTATTTAATTCAAAAGGGAAAAATTGTCGGACCGGTACAAATCTCAGTTGTTTCCGGAACAGTATTTGAAACTTTGAATTTAATTGATGGCCTTTCGAGTAATCTTGAAATGACAAACATGGCCACGGGTGGATGTGGAAAATTTGATCAATTTCCTCTCCCCGTTTCTTTTGGCGGACCCTATGTCAGCGTCAAATCTATGAAAGTTCAGTAGGTCACTATGATAAAAGAAAAATTTGAAAAAATTGTTAAGAAAATCACCATTCGAATCGTCCAGACCGAGATTGACACAATCAATCGCAAAGATATTACTTCGACAGGTTTGCGAATGTACGATGGAAAATCAATCGGAGTAGCTGGGACAATCGGAAAATACGACGAAGCACAACTTGAAAAAAAGGCCGTTGAAAATCTTGACTTGAAGCTGCCATACCCCTGTTCTCCTACCGGTAAATTCAGCGAAAAGAAAACCTTTGATACCCCTCCAATACAAGAAAGTTCTTTCGTTGCTGAAGTTGAAGAAATCCTTTCCGCTCTCGGAAAAAGTTATCCCGAGTTTATTTTTTCCAATCAGATTTCTCTTTCCGATGTCTCCCATGCGCTTAAGAACGACCAAGGGCTTGATTTATTCAATCGAAATTGTTATCTGGAAACTTCAGTAATTTTTAAGGAAAAAGCTTCAACGAGTATTTTTGATGGATATTTCAGTTTTGAATCCCGAAAATATGACCGGAATGAATTGCTGAAACTTGCCGGAAAAATCTGCACTGGTTACCAAAGCAAGGTTGATTTGCCGAAAACATCGCGAATTCCTGTAATTTTTTCAACTTCGAATTCTCTCCCCTTTAAAAAATTCCAAGAGGATTTGAATGTTTGGAAAATTGGCACGAAAACTTCCCTTTTCACTGAAAAATTTGGCAAGAAAATCTTCAATGAAAATTTTTCCCTGGTTCAGAGTTTTCACCCGGACGACACCATGGGTCCTTTCTTCGACTATGAAGGAATTGTGAATAAAGATTACAGGTATCCTTTGATTAAAAACGGAATCATTGAAGATGCATATACCGATAAAAGATCGGCTCAAAAATTCTCACTCCCCCAAACCGGAAGTGGATTCGGGGATTTCGACGAATTACCTTCTGCCCAATTGGAAAACTACATAGTTCCGGAATCGGACAAAACAATAAAGGAATTGCTGACCGGCAGAATGGGAATTTACGCATACTTAACAAGTGGTGGAGACTTCACTCCCAGTGGTGGATTTGGGACACCGGTACAGCTTGGATACCTTTTTGACGGGGAAAAGCTCGTTGGCCGACTTCCTCAATTTCATATATCTTCGAATGTCTATGACATGTTCGGAAAAGATTTCATCGGAGTTTCCAAAGATCTCATTACTCCGCTGGAAAATTCACGTTACCTTGCAATGGAAATGAATATTGAAAAGGAATAACACTCGCCCGGAAAGTTACTTTTTGCCTTTATCACGTGGGGGGGCGTTTTTAACATAGCGGTCAAACCAGTTGAGCATTTCGTATAGTACGTGCTCATTGGATTCCATGGCTGAGTATCCATGAGATTCAAATGGTAACAGTACCAGCCTTACATTCCCGCCGTTTCCGCGAATTGCTTCATACATTTTTTCGGACTGAAGAGTGACGGTTCCTGGGTTGGCATCTAATTCTCCGTGGATAAGTAACAATGGAGATTTTATTTTTGTGGCGTGGAAAAGGGGCGAGACTTGTGAATAGACTTCCGGGGCTTCCCAGAGGGTGCGTCTTTCATTTTGAAAGCCAAAGGGGACCAATGACTTGTTATAGGAGCCGCTGCGTGCAACGCCAGCACGGAACAGGTCGGAGTGTGCAAGTAGATTGACGGTCATAAGAGCCCCATGGCTGTGTCCCGCAATCCCTATTCGATTGCGATCCACAACCCCAATTTCAACGGCTTTGTCAACCGCGGCTTTTGCTCCGTCCACAAGTTGTTCCATGTACTTATCATATATTTTGTTTGCATCACCGACAATAGGAAGAAGTGGATTGTCTATTACCGCATAACCTTCGAGAAGGAAATACAATTGTTGGGAATGTCCGATTGTTGTAAATTTTTGAGTGGAACCCACGACTTGGCCTGCTGTGCTGCTGTCTGTGTAGTCCAAGGGATATGCCCAAAGCAATGCAGGTAAACGATCCCCCTCTTTGTAACCGGGAGGGAGATATAGTGTAAAGGATAGGTCTACTCCGTCAGCACGTTTGTACTTCACCAGCTTTTTAGTAATACCCCGCAATTCCGGTGTGGGATCCTGAATATCAGTAATTTTTCGGAGTTCAGATTTCCAAACCGGTTCTCCCGCAGAGGAATCAATCCGTTCTTTTAAGGTGCGAACAAAGAAATTGGGGGGATCTTGCGGAGTCTCTTTTCGGGTAATGAACTGCTTATTGGATATGTCATTCAAACCCACGAATCGCTCAAAAGCGGTGTTTTCACTGCGAAACAATCGTTCAGATGCCAAAGTTTTAAGATTAAATTTGTCGAGGAATGGGCGATCCCCTTCTTTTGATGCTCCCATGCCGTTCAAGTAGATTGAATTTCCATCCTGTTGAATTACACTTTCTCCATTAGGCAATTTTCGAAATACCGGATTCCCTGGATGTTTGTAACGTTCATCAGTGCTTAAATCCCAGATAAGTTTGGAAGATGCCTTAAGGTTGTTAAAATCGGACAAATAAGTCCATCTCCAGTGTTTGATTTGATCAAATTCATTTATCAACACCAGGCTGCTGTTATCACAGAATAAGATTCCTTCAAAACGCCTTTCTGTTTTCATTATTTCTTCAGGAGCTTTGTCGAATGGTGATTTTAACATCATTATGCGATCACGGAAAGGAACTTTCGTGTTCCAGTCACCGTCATCGAGGGCTTCAGCCCACAAAAGGGTGGTTTCAGCAGTTGACTGCCAAAAAAACTCGCGGGGTCCGACTCGTACTCCCCAGATCGGAACACTGTCAGCCAAGGGAACTGAGGCCACTTTATGAACAAGCTTGCCATCGCAGTTCCAAATTTCCACTTCTCTTGGAAACCTGGAATAAGTTGTCATATATGAATAGGGGCGGTGGATAATTTCCAGCAGGATGTGCTTTCCATCTGGGGCAGGGGATAATCCTTCGTAGATAGCAGGTTTACCCAACAAGGAAGTTTTTCCGGTTTCTGTGTTGATTAAAAGAAGTTGCGCAGTTGCATAATAATCAAAAAGATCTTCGTCGTGGGGATTTTTCAGGACATCCTGGACTTCGTAGGTGCTGCTGGGACCTTTCCCTCCCTTTGATTCCTGGATGTTTGGTCCTGGTGGGAGGGTTGGTTCTGCAGGAGTCGGACCTTGTCCATCTGGAATTGCCTTGACCAGAAGAGTTTTTTGGTCAGGCATCCATTGAAATTCGTATTCCAAAATTGGATTGATTCTAACCCCCTCAATTTTTTTTGGTTTGTCTTTGCCGGGTTCTCCGATCCATAATTCGATGGAATCAGTTCCGATAAGGGTAAAGGCAAAGCGCTTTCCGTCAGCGGTCCATTGAGGTGGGCTGAGCTTGGCGTCAGCTGGTAAGGCTAGATGCAGGCTTGAGCCATCTGCCACCTTAATAATATCATAGGAGCTCCAATATGGAGCATTGTGAAGGCCATGATTCCGGGTGTTGATGCGCACACCGGCAATTCGTAGCATTGGTTCCGCAAGAACGGAAACGGGTGGGTACATTACTGGAGCGGCTAAGATCATGTAATCATGAGTTGGGCTGACAATTACGTTAGGCGTCAGGGGAGCATGCATCACTTTTAAAACCTTCTCCGGCGGTTTCTGATAAGTGGAGCTTTCCGGGTTTGATTGTGCCATTACAGCAGTGACAACAATTGCAAAACACCAAACCATGATTAGTTTAATACGATTCATGCTTTTCTCCCTCCTGAAAATCAAGGTATCATTCCAATAATTAATGGTAAACAGATAAATAAATTATACTTGGCTAAACAAAAGCGCTTTGACAAGATTACTACACCGATTTTAAATCGTAAGTCAAATCAATATGGGCCAGTCGATCCATTGGTTCCTTCCGGGAAGTGAACGTTCAACAATTTTTTGTCCCCTTAACAAAGATTTGTAATGCTTAATGTGAATCTCTGATTTCACTCAACTCAAGTGCTTTGCCTCTTGAAAACTGTTTCAATCCAAACCCTGGACGGTTGTCTCAGTTATTCCGGGAATTTTTTGCTATTTTGCGGATACATAACCGATACATACTATATCACTTCAATAAAAATTAAAATAGCAAAAAGTACAATCCGACAATGATCATTGTCAGGCGAGAAATCATTGTAATGGATTCTTTTCCAGCGGCCAGAGTGGAGAAAAATGCAACTGGAACGAAGAACACGGTTGTACCGATAAAGAAAAAAAAGAAATAACCGATTCCTCCAAAAATCGTTCCTTCACTGAAAACTTGCGTTGAAGCTGCGATAAGAGGGGGACAAAAAGAAAATCCCGAGAAAAATCCCAGGACCAATGCCCATGTTTTGGGATTGTACCATTCTCCTAAAACCTTGCAAAATCTCTGTTCGGGGAAAGCTAATCCCATTCCTGACCAGAGCAATAATATCCCAATTAGGTTATGGAGTAAATAGCGAACTAAAAATTGAATGTCCAGGCTGGTTTTTCCAAAAAATTCCGATCCTAAAATTCCAATCGCCGTTCCGAGTAGAAGATAAGAAATCAAGCGTCCGGTCAGGAACAATAAAAGATTCAACCAACAATTTTTTCCTAAATTATCCTTTTGTCCTGCAAGAAAGGGGAAGATAGTTGGAGCGCAAGTTAAAAAACAGGCGGGACCGGAAGAAAAACCCAGAAAAGTTGCTTCAAAAATCACTGTTTGGACGGGTTATGCATTTTGATTCGAGCGACAATGGAATCGGTAAGTTTTGCTATTTCGGGTTCTCCAAAGATCAGAGAACCTGGGTTGGTGATGGTTCCCTTCAAATTTTTTGTATCAACGTCAATGTGAAATTCGGGCTTTTTTCCATCTTCTAATACTACATCTTCTGAAATTGCAGCAGGCAATGTTTTCAAGGGAGTCCAGCCGATTTGAAGAAAGCCTTCGCTGGTTTGTCCTATTAAAGCGTCAAATACCGGTTTTTGCAGAAAAAATTTGTATGTTCCTCTTTCCGCCATTTTTGTCACCTCTCCGCCGGTGAACTTCGGGCTCAATTTTGCAGGAAAAGTATTAATGAATTTTATTTCCAATTTTTGGGATAAAAAAAAGTATGCTACGGTCAGAAAAATGTAACCTGCGGCAATTACATAACCAAAAATCCATTTCAAAGATTTCATAGAACACTTCCCGTAGAAATAAACTTTAAAATTACATACAATCCGTTGCCGATAATTCCGCCACCGATTGCCAGTGCAAAAATGAATGGTGGATAGATGGCCAGGATTCGTGAAACTTCAGGGTTGGAGCCTTTTCCAGTGCCGGCAATGTAATATCTGATTGCGTTTTTGGGACATGCGTCAACACAGGCACCACATTTTGCACAGTTGATAAGCGTTTTTCCCTCTGCCAGCGATTCTTCATTTATCGCAAACAGCGGGCAAACTTTTTTGCAGAGTCCACATTTTACGCAAACGTCCGTATCAATTCTGATGCTTGTAACATTCAGAGAATTAGAAGCGGACTGTACAACTCCAAACGGACATAAAAAGCTGCATTGTGTGCGTTTTTTTGTTAATAAAGGAAAAATTATTACTAACCCGAAAAAAAGGGACAAAAAAATCGCTGTTTTCAAAACCCCAACCCATGAAACAACTGCTACGAACTCGGTTACAGTTTTAAAAGGGCATAGCCATTCACAGTAAGTCGGGGACAGCGTGGCGGCAGAAACAAGAACCACTGTTGTCAGGACTGCATATGGAAGATAGCGCCATTTCTCCGGTATCGACGGAATTTTAGGAGACTTTGCAAGCGAAGAAAAAAGTTCATCCCAGCCGCCATAGAAGCAGACCCATCCACACCACCCACGGCCCATCGCAAGGGTTGCACATAACCACAAAATGATCATTTGAGGAATGTTAGCGAAGGAATACGGGTCGAGTGATCCCGGGAAAATAATTGTTTTTGCAAACGCCCATGGAATAACAAGCATCGGGATAACCAAATGGCAAAAAGGGGCTTTACATTCGATTATTTGAGCAAGATTGATGGCCATTGAACCTCTAGTAGCCAGCAAATGGGTAATAAATCCTATCGGAAGGGAGACCGCAACTGTTACAAAAAATATCCGCCGATAATAATAAGTTTTTCCGGTATGGATTATCAGGAAAAAAAGGGCAACAAGAAATAGAGTGGCAGACCCTTTTGCATACAATGCCAGCTCATCGTTCACATTTTTCCCGAAAAATGTGAACAAAAGGCCCAGCAAAATAGCAGGTAAACAAATCAGTAAAGATTTTAGTATTTTCAAATTATCTCTTCCTTCCAGGTTAACTGATTGAAGAATTCGTTTTTACCGGTACAAATCGGGGAGTTTAGTTCTCACATATTCACTCATTGAATCTAAACAAGCCAGCAATATCCTGGCTAAATAAGTGCGTGCCGCTGGGTTAAGTTTAAGCGCTTCAATTTTGTGTTCTTCAATACCCACCGGTGGCCTCCAAGCGGTGAAAAATTTTCCAGCACTCAAAGCCTGTTGAACAAGCTATTAAGCTAAGTTATGATCTGACTTCAAAAGTATATTACCCTGATTTTGCGTTTATTATCAAGTTGCTTCTCTTCCGTAATCAAGATAAAATACACCCTTGGATTCCGGAGTCTCATTAAAAGTTTCAGATTCATAAGAGTCTAATTTCGTTTCTTTAAAGGAAGTCTCAAAACCAGGAGTGGTTCGAATGTCTTTCAATCTTCTGACGTTGGCAATGTCACATTTTGTGACTGTTTTAGCAATTGTTGATCCATTTGCAACGGCGCCTATTTTTCTTGCAATTACTCCGAATAACACTAATGATGAGCGAAAAAAGATGGCTTTGCAGGCGGCAATAATTGCATGCGGGGTGCTCTTGGTATTTGTGTTTACCGGAAACTGGGTTTTCAACTTTTTTGGAATTTCAGTCTCGGCTTTCAGAGTTGCAGGAGGAATACTTTTGCTTAGTACAGCACTTGATACCCTGCGAACGAACGAAGGGGGAAAACCTCAAACTCCTGAAGAAAAGCGTGAAAGTGTCGAAAAAGCGGATGTAACAATTACGCCACTTGCAATTCCATTACTTGCAGGGCCTGGGGCGATATCGACCGTCGCTCTTCTTGGGTCAAATTCTAAAAACATTGGTGAACTTGTCATCGTAGGGTTGGCAGTAATAGTGGCTTGCGCGGTTTCCTGGTTAATTTTGAAAAATTCCAGCAGGCTGATTAAATTCATTGGTCAAATCGGACTGAAGATCGTTACCCGGATCATGGGGCTTCTTCTCGCTGGAATTGGAGTTCAGTTCATTTTAAGCGGAATCAGGGAATTTTGGCAAAACGGCGGACTTTGACCATTGAATCTAAGAAAGGCAAAATTGACAAAAACCGAATTTGGTTTGATGCGCTTCCTGGAATTTGAAAAAGTTCATCTTAGTATTTGTACATACCATTGTCGAATTGACATTACTTAGTTATTTCGAGAGCTTCTGGAGCAGTTGACGATTGATCGGAAGAGGTTTTTGCGGTGTCTAAAGTTCCTTTTGTGCTGTCAGGAGTTCCTTTCGCACCTTCCGGAGTTTTTTTCGCCGCATCGGAGGAATTCTTGTCTGGCTCGGAAGCAGCCTTCGTCGCTTCTTCAGTAATTTTCTCTATTTCCTTGTCAATTTCTTTTATCCGTTCCTCCAGCCCTTTGATCTCTGTCCTGATTTGATCTAGCGATTGTTGTCCTTCTTCAGCCAGATTTCGAGAATAATAATAACTTCCCTGAGCAGATGGCCCGCCAACGGGAGGAGTTGAATAGTAAATTCGCCGGCGATATAGATGGGCTCTGAATTGTTCGTGTTCCATACGTCCCTGAGCTTCACCTTCCTGTTTGTGAAGGTCTTCTATGCGTTTTTCAGCTTCATCGCGTTCCGTGCGCAAATCGTCAATTCTTTCATCGAAACTTTCTTTTTCACGTTTTGTAAGATAAGCTTTGAGCTCACGTTTTTCGATTTCCTTGTTCTTGTGCACTTGAGAATCCTGCCACATATGGCTTTCGAGAAGCTCGCTACTTAATCTTGCGGCTTCACGACTGGCATGTTCATAAGTTTCAGGTACACTGTTTACAGTAAGAGCGGCAGCTTGCTCATAATGATCAACTGCATCATCAAGGTTTCCTGTCAGTATGTTCTCAAAAAATCCCATTCTACATAGTAATATTGCGGTTTTGGCAGGCGATCTTGTCGAACTGGCAGTTTCGACCAGTTTTTTGTAACTATCAATGAGGAAGGCTGCCATCCCTTCGTCATCGTGGACCAAAACACTTCGGTCTGACATAAGAGAATCCTCATACAAATTCCGGGCTTTTTCTTGCTTTCCTTTATGCCAGGAGGAAATTGCCTGGTTAAATAAAGATTCCGCTTTCTCAGGGTCACTGTTTCCTTCAATAATCGGGAGCTTGTCAAAGTTTTCGGAGCCGGACTTTGGATCGTCAGAATCTTTTGAATCGGACTGTTTCTTTTTGGAATCGGAATCGTCACTATCTTTTGAATCCGACTGCTTCTTCTTGGAATCGGAATCGCCAGAATCTTTTGAATCGGACTGCTTCTTCTTGGAATCGGAATCGTCACTATCTTTTGAATCCGATTGCTTCTTTTTCGACTCAGAATCGTCTGCATTTTTTGAATCAGACGCTTTCTTTTTTGAATCAGGGTTGTCAGAATCTTTCGAATCAGATTGCTTTTTCTTCGAATCTGAAGCCTCGCTTATTTGGGTATCACTATCTTTGCTTTTGCGTGAATGCTTCTTCTTGGCGGCCAATTCCAAAGAAGTACAGAGCATAAAAACTATCAGAAGCAAACAAATTTTTCTCATAATTGTCTCCCAAAGGAAATTCACATGTGTAGTGCACTAGAAATTTTAGGGATTGATGTCTGAAACTTTTTCTTTTTCTAAAATCCATTTTACGGCAGAAGTGAAGGTTTCGCAAAGCTGATATTTTTCAGATGGGATATTTTTCAGGGGCTTTTTGGCAATCAGAACGGAAGCAACTGAAGCATTTATCCCGCATAAAACGTCGCTTTCGCGATCACCAATAATGTAACATTGAGATGGGGTCAGATTTAGATCACGAATTGCCTGGAAAATTAGTCCACTTTGAGGTTTCCTGCAATCACAAACCGATTTTCCACTTGGAATTGGGAAATCCGGATGATGTGGGCAGACATAGATTCTATCAAGTGTAACGTTAACTTTGGCAAGCTCGTTTTGCAGCTTTTGGTGGATCAAACAAAGGTTTTTGGGATCAATAATTTTTCGGGAGATTCCGGATTGATTTGTAACAACAACAAGAAGAAAACCAGCTTTTTTCAGTTTCGCAAGTTCCGATGGAATTTCCGGAAATAGTGAAAAATCCTCGGGAGAGTTGATGTACCCAGGGTCTGGATTTAAAGTTCCATCACGATCTAGAAAAATTGCTTTATGCATCAGATTAACCTCAGACTAGTGTTAATAAGCAAAAATTGACACGATAGGGAGACCTTGGAAATAACTCCGCACAAAACGCAAGGAGTGTAATCTTTAAATCTCCCAAAAAAAGTATACTCAGTTTTAAAGAAGAAAGATCAACTATTTTCATAGAGTGCCAAAAGGCTCAGCAAACTATCATAGACTTTATAATTTTCCTCAAAATCTATCAATGACTTTCAGACTGTCGGAAAACCCCTGAAAATTGGTTTTTTTGTACCATCGCATTTTTTTTGCCTCGCTATTCCGCATCAAATCGATGCCGCTTTGTACCGAATTTACGTTACCGGACTTTTTCAACAGTCTCTTTGCTGTTGGTTTGCGTCATATTAAAAAATTCCGGATAAAGGGTTTTGATTTTATTAAAAACCCATTCTGGTTTCATTTCTGTCATACAAGTATTTTTTTCACATATTTCACGATGACATCTAAGACAATCGAGATTTGGGTTCGACAGGATAAGATTTCTGCCTTCCTTGGGGGCCACGGAATCCGGGGTGGTTGGGCCAAATAAGGCTGTAACAGGTTTTCCCAGCGCCCATGCAATATTCATGGGGCCGGTATCTGAAGTAAGAAATAGGTCAACCCGATCGATTAAAGCGATTAATTCATTTAAATTGAGCGGAGGATGAGTGAAAAAATGTGGTTTTTCTGAAAATGTTTTGCGATTTTCGGTTTGTGTGGAATTTTCATTCGCAGGGAGGCTACCTACAGATGAGGCTACATAAGTAGTTGGGCGATCATTGGTAGCAATAGAAGCATTAGTTGCAGATGAATTTTCATTTTTCGCGTGATTATTGGTAGGTAACAAATTGTCACGGTGCGAACTAAGTATTCCATTTAATGCGTTTTCAACAGCCAATTCTTCGCCTGGCCCCCAGAAAAACAGTGTTGATCCACCCGTTTCGCGTGACCAGTATCTGGCGGTTTCCAGAAAATACTCCGTAGGCCACTTCTTGGCGGGATAGGTGGCATGTATGTTGATTCCCAGGATCGGTTTTTTTGCCTTACAGGAATTAATGATCGAATCGGCTTTTCGAGACTCGTCACCGCTATATTCAAGGGTTGGTTTAAAGTATGCGATGTCCATTCCAAAGTGATTAAAAAAATCCACGAATAATTCAGCAAGATGTTTATTGGGATTTGGTGGCACAAAAACCCCGTTATAAGCGTATTTTCTCACTCTATATCCAAAGCCATTTCGCTGGGAAGCTCCTGAAAAAAGGCTTATTAATGCTGTTCGCATGTTTCCATACAAATCAAAAACTTTTTCGAATTTTTGTTCACGGATCTTTTTCAGGAAATTCAAGCTCTCCATAAAAGAAGGGTGGGAAGGCATTTCAATGCTTTCAATGTTTAAACTTGCAGGGATAATTGAACCGAAAGGTTTTTGACAAAGAAAGGCAATCCTTTCATGCGGGAATTTTTCCCTAAGTGCTCTCAATGCGGATATCAGATGGATGATATCCCCCATTCCCTTACTTCTGATAATTAAAATTCCGCCCATTACACTCTTGAAAACCAACTTTCTCAAATTTACGAAAAAGATTGTCTGGAAAACCTTCCACTACGCCGTATTTAAAATTAGGAGTCAAATAACCGCGATATGAACCCTTCTTCGGTGCTTCGGCTTTGCTCAACAACCTTGTTTCTGTTCACAAACACCGGTTCTGTTCAACAACCCCCGAGCCTACTCGACGACCAGTTTCTAGCGTCCACACAATACTAACCCTTAAGATTTCTTTGTCTCCTTTATTAAGATTCGTTGAATCCCGGTGTCAATCCAGTAACCGAAAATAAACTAAAGAGTCACGGACATTTTTAACTTGTACTGATTCGGCATTTCCGAATTTCCAATTTTCCTGATTTCCGGATTTTTCAATTTCCTCTTTAATTGATTTGGAAAGAAGAATTTGCTGAGATCCGGCAACACCTTGGAGTCTTGCAGTATTGTTAATTTCGCTTCCGAACGCTGTAAAATTCCTGTTAGGGCCGATTAATCCGATGTTGGCGGAACACAAATTCACTCCGAATGAAACCCCGAAATTTTGGACGAAATTTGAGTTTCGAATATCACTATTTTCGGGCCATTGCAAAAAATCATGAGTAAAATTTCTAATTGAAATTGCCGTTTTTAAAGTAAGTCTGGCTAATTCTCCTGGCGGAAGTTCGTTGAAGGGGGGGCCAAATAACCCTAGAATGCAATCTCCAACAATTTTGTCGAGAACGCCATTATTTTTGAATAAAAATTTTACCGCTTTTCGGGACCAGGAATCTATAAATTGAGTAATTCTTTCAGGCTTAACTAGTACCTGTTCGCAAAGTTTAGTGAACCCTGCGATATCTGCAAACATCACCCCAATTGTCGTTTGTCGGGGTTTCAAGTACTTTTCAATATAATTTGATTCCGAGAGTAATTTTTCAGTGTCTTTGTAAGAAAAGAAATTTCTCAACCAGGTGCGTTCACGGTTGAAATCAACCATTCTCTGTGTCAGACACTCGGAAAAAATTCGTAACATTTCTTTGTGTACCAGTGAAAACCCCATTTTATTTACGGGAACAGCAAAAATCTTTCCGATGGAGTGGTGATGGGAATTCTTTAAATTAATGATTTCCAAAACCTGGTTGGAAAAAAGGGCTTTCTCAATTTCCCGATTGTCAGGATTGAAAAGGTTTTTTCGATTCAAGCCAATTATTTCTTCTATTTTGGAATGCTTATTTTTAGAGGAATCAAACAATCGCTTGGTATTTTGGTAAAAATAGTATTGAATCAGGTTCGAAAAAGCTTCATCGTCATCCCGGAATATAAGGAAGACTTCCCGGAGGGGAACAAATGAGCATAATATTTCGATTGAATGATCGATAGCATTTTTTAAAACCTCGGAAGCAAGTGCTTTCTGGATTTCCGTAACAACATTGTATTTTCTTCTGCTTTCCTGGATGGCGAAGAAGTAGTTGTCCAGTTGCTCTGAAGCAATATACATAATATCCAGAACCATGTCGTCGGAAAAACGACCCGACTTTTTTCTACTTGCTCCGAAAACTCCAATGGTTTCACCGTTAAAGTTTATGGGCAAAACGTAAAAAGTGGTGGAGCCGTTTTTCTCAAAAGCAGCTTCTTTCATGCTAAAAGGTGAGTTTTCCAGGGAAAAATTTGATAAGCCTGAAAGATCAGGTTGAATTCCGAATAATCTTTTTTCCAGCGTTTCATCATATGTGTAAATATAGATTTCATCAAACTCAATCAATTTGGTAAGGAAATCGAAACAAGTCTCGATGCACTTTTCAAGCGGTTGATGGGTGGCTAAGCATTCCTCAATTATTGAGTCACAACTCTCCAAAACTTCCATTCGAGTTTCCAGATAACTGAGCTTTTGCTGGGGGTCTACTATTGAATCGATTACTTTTTTAACCAACTTAATGCTCTTTTATGTTTATTATCTTTTCTATTCGGTATCATGGCGTATATCCCGAATCTCCTGTGAAATACTTTTCCTAGCATCATCTGTTCATATTCTAGTCCAAGTGATTTGATTCGTCCAGACAATTTTCTAAAATTTGCATCCGGTGAAGACTTCTTTAAAATACAATCTCAGAATTCCTGACCCGTATATGAATTGATCGCTATTTTGCAGTATTGGTCGGAATTTGAAAAAGCACTTTTTCCGGACAAATTTGCCGACATTTCAAGACTTTCTCGAATAAAAAGTGCCATTTCAATATACTCCCGCATCAGGAAGTCTGAATCTAAATCTTGCAAGTGAAAAAGCCCTCTTGTTATGACCTGAAGCCAAAAAGAAGCCTTTTTTGCCTGCTTTTTCTGTCCATGTAAATTTGACGCCTGAAAATAGCATTTGAAGATGGTTTCAAGGGTTTTCCTACTGTCCAGTAAAAACCGTCTGAAAAATGCCTTAAATTCGTTTACAGATCAGGATTTCAATAGATTTTGCGTCCGGAACTTCGGTTTAAAAAACAAAGTTTTGTTAATGGGGGTTTCAAAGAATTTTGATGGGTAATTCCTGCGGTTTCGAGGTTTAGATCGCCGGATTTAGGTGGCGACTGTTTCTTCTGTCGAAAAACTTCTTCCCCACGAAAAAAATTAAACGTTTTGGAAAAAATTTGGAATAAAATACAGGTAAGTGGATTTATATTATTGAGATGAACAAAAATTCAAAAATAAACGATGAACTGGCAAGTCTGATAAGGCAATATCAGGGATTAGTTTATTCCGTAATCTACGGTATTACGCTTGATGCCGACGAAAGCTGGGATATTACACAGGAAGTTTTCATAAAAGCTTTCGAATGCTCCGGTTTTTCCAGTAATACTTTTAATCACAAAGCATGGTTGGTTAAGGTTGCCAGAAATGAGGCGCTAAAAAAACTGCGAAGTTTTAAAAGCCGTTTCAGATATTTCATCAAATTCTGCGGTTTTGAGGCAAGCAGCGAGGCTAACGAGCTTGAGAACAGGTTGATTCATGACGAAAACGTAATCAAACTCAGAGAACTTTTGAAAAAGCTGGATGACGATGACAGGCAAATTCTCACTCTTAGATTTAATGTTGAAATGAGCTATCAGGAAATAGCAGACGAGATGGCACTTAAACTTGGTACAGTAATGTCGAGATTGTCGCGTCTCAAAGAGCAACTTGGCATTGACTTCCAGGAGGACTAGAATATGAAAACAGAACAGATAAGAAAGGCCTTTAAAACCATAACTCAAGAGGCTGCTGATGATGTTTTACTGTCTAAGCAGATCACTGAAAAACTTGCCATTCAAAATAGTTTGATACCTGTAAATGAATTAAAAAAGCTGTTCTGGCAGTTTTTCGCAATAATAATTACTACAGCAGTTCTTTATTTGGCAGTAGCCTTCATAAGCACGCCCATAGTTGACAATTTCAAGTTGGAAAATCTCGAAGAACAAAACACTGTACTTCTCTGGCAAAGTATCGATTTCGCTTCAAATATTCATCAGATATTGTCCTGTTTTATGTTTGGTGTGTTACGCGCGTTTATTATATTACTGACGTTAGCCTTCATTCTGACTGCAGCAGCAATGCCGGCGCGTCGTTCCACTGAAAACAATGGAGGTGTACTATGCGCAAGTTGATTGAAAAATTCTATTCATTGAGTTCTTCAAAAAGGCTTCTGACAGTTGTTGTGTCGTTAATCATTATTGCCACTGTGGCAACTGTTTTCAGCTTCATTAATCTATTCAGAGAAGTTCAGTTTTTGAACGATGAGAATTCCGGTGATAGCAAAAAGCTTAAAAAGATTGAATACATCGGGTTTGAAAACATTCCAACTCAGAGAAACCTGCTTTATCTTGATGATCAAACCAAATCTGCATTTGCAAGCTGGAAAACGTTAACTGATTTTTCAGCTCGATTCCTCCAAGACGGTTCTGGCAGCAAGTTATATCAACTCTCAGAGGAGGTTGCCAAACATGACCAGGAGGTAGTTTCTGCAATCAGATCGTTCAATCGACTCGAATGGAAGTATTTAAGCGTTTTTGCCAGTCGGCAAGTAGATCCAATAGAAGGTGGACTTGTTGAAAGTTTTCGAAAAATCAGAAGAACAGCTCAATTTCTTGCTAGTTTTCATTCTCGTTTTAAAGAAAAATTTCCAGGTGAAAACAGTGCATTCATTTTCGAGTCGGCTCTCAAATTGGCACGTATTACCGACCTTAGCAGCCCATTTCTTATCGGGAAAATGGTTTCAATTGGTGTAGATGGTATTGCAGTCAAAAGTATTCTCCCGATGATAGATTCCGGAACAATTAGCTCCCAGGAAGCAGTGGAAATGAAGGATGCCCTCAAAAATTCGATGGCAATAGATTGCTCACTTCTTGGGGCTTTAGAGAACGAATTTGTATTTTTCAAACATTTCTACGCAAATCTTTACGAAAGAGCGCCGCTTGCAATGTGGATTCTTGAAATAATCTATGGCAATCCGATTTCTCAATATCAGAAGATTTCAAAAGGAATTTATGAAATGGGTGGCACAGCGCAAAAGTTGGAGTTTCCGAATTATCATCCACTATTAGTGATGATTTTTCCAAATTTTCAAAAGGCCAAAGTTAACTATTATGAGCGACTAGCCCATAAGGCATTGCTTGCTTCGGAACTTGCCAATTTGGCTGGACAGCCTGAAATCCTCCTTGATCCATATTCAGAGCAACCACTAAAATCACTGATACGTGATGGAAAGGCTATTTTTTATAGTGTTGGACCGAATAAAACCGATAACCAGTTGCAAGATGACGACTTGGTTCTTCCAAGAAAAAATAGTTGAAAATGCACCTGTGTACAGGAGAGTACTTACGAGACTGTCGGAAAATACCACAATTTTCATGCTTTTATGTACCAACTCAGATTTTCGCCTCGCTTTCTTTCATCAACAGCGAGCCGCTTTGTACCGAATAAAATATACCGAGATTAATCGACAGCCTCTAACGCGGTGGTGAGCAGCAGGTTTGCTTTTCCGCCCAGAGCTGTGAAAAAAATTTACTGATTTCGCAAAATTGCTCCCTGAAAGACGCATCAACAGCAAGTGGTTTTTTCCCAGGAAATCAAATTTTTCACATTTTCCCAGTCAGATTCCATTAGGTTGCATCTGACCGGAAGATTAACCAGAAATCTGTCTAATATGGTATGCGCAGTGCATTCCAGATTAGGCAGATTTTGTTTTCGGAAAAGATGACTTGCTGGTAATTCGGAAAAACGCGGCGAAAATCAGGGGAATTTTTCGACAGTTTAGTTAAGGCATCTTAAGATGATCTTAAGATTAACTTACCTCAGGAAAAGTAAGCATTCTTCCGATACAAAGAAAAATTTTTTGGAGAAAGAAGCAAATGCTTCCGGAATTATTAGAACGCCATTTGGCTTACTTGGCTGTAGATAAGGGACTGAGGCCGAAATCCTTGGAGGCCTACAGCAGGGACTTGTCTGACTTTCTTCAGTTTTTGGATGAAAAAGGCCGTCATCCGGAAGACCCTTCAGTTCAGGGACAACTGGTTTTGTATATGGTTAAACTCCATGAAGATGGACTTTCTCCAAGATCAATTGCAAGAAAGACTTCTGCAATTCGCGGTTTTTACAAATTTCTGATGGTTGAAAGCGTCATTAAAGACGATCCAACAATTGTTATGGAGCGTCCCAAACCGGGGAGGCCTCTCCCCAAGGTCTTGTCAAGGTCTGAAGCTGAGCTTCTTATAAACTCGGCCAATGATGAAGACCCCCTGGGTTTGAGAGATCGTGGAATTCTCGAAGTTCTTTATGCAACCGGAATTCGGGAAACTGAACTGATCGAACTCAAATTGGAAAGTATCAACAGAGAAGGTGAATTTATAAACGTTATCGGAAAGGGAAACCGGGAAAGAGTTGTTCCGATAGGTAGTTTTGCTCTCCAAGCCATTAAAAAATACCTCGATAAAGGTAGAGGACTGCTTCTCAAAGATATTACAGTCAGAACAATTTTCTTAAATCCGGTTGGGAAAGCTCTGTCCAGAATGGGATTGTGGAAAATTGTCCGAAGATATGCATTGAAAGCAGGGATAAAGAAAGTAGTTTCTCCGCATGTTCTCAGGCACTCATGTGCCACTCACATGCTTGAAGGTGGCGCAAACATTATTGCCGTTCAAGAGATGCTTGGGCACGTTGATATTTCAACAACTCAAATCTATACACATCTTACTGGCCAGGATTTGAAGCGCATTCATGAAAATGCGCATCCCAGAGGAAAATGAAAATTAGAATTTCACATAGGGCAAATCAAGACAAGCGGGATGAACAGAATTTTTTGCTCATTCATGGCTTATCGAGCAGATATGCCTGGATATTTTTTGCAATATTGTTTCTTAGCACTAATTTGAATGCTGAGAGCCTTTTCCAATCAACTCCTGATTCAGCAAAAATCTCTCTGAAACAAGGATTTACTGGTGTTGCTTCCAAAAAGTTCTCAATTCTCTCACAGAATGATACTGTTCAAGCATCCTCAGTTCCGAATTCTGCCGCGAATTTTTCTGCAAATAGCAAATCGCCTGATCCTTTTGACAAAATGGATTCAGATCGAAAGAATTTTTTCCAGACCGCTTCGAATTCTGCTTCGGGTTTTCCTGATACAAAGAAATCATTGAATGGTTCTGGCACATTTCCTCTCGGAAACGCAGCTTCCGATAACTCGCAATCCAATAAACCTAAAACTCGATTTAAGAGAGTTGCCCGAGTATTTCAATATGGTCTTTCGGCATTGGTATCAAAGGCAAATTATTGGTGGAGCAGGATTCGTCCGGGAGCAGGAAGAAGATCAGAAGAACAATCCTCTCAATCGATTTCCGCCACTGTCGGTAAAGAACCTGAAATTTCACAAGCGGCACAGCCATATAGTGGATCAGCAGCCAAAGAATCCTCTACGATAGGATCTCTGGCGATTGGATCCTCCACTGGTGGATCATCTGTAGCCAGTCATAGTTCGTCAACTGCGAGCAAATTTCCTTTTGATATTGATGAGGGCGAAAAAGGAAAAGATGAATGCAAAATCAACGTTTCCGGAACAAAAACCTTTGAGCTGAAACAAGCTCAAGTAAAGGGCGACATCGGACATTTTTCCTCTGAAAACTTCAGTTCCATTCCTGGTTTCAGGCTTGATCAGAGCCTTCATTTGGAAGTGGATGGAAATATAAATAAAAATACAAAAGTTAACGCAATTCTGGATGACAAACAAGACCAGGACAGGCGTTTTACGGTTTTCATAGATGGTCCTCAATGGAACTTTACCCTTGGTGACTTTAAAGTTTCGATGAGAGATACCGAATTCGTTCTTTACGACAAGGAAATTCGTGGAATAATGGCTGTTGGAAAGCCGCATCCCAAGTGGGAGACAATGTTTCTTTTTTCGCAATCGAAAGGTGTTGCAAGACGCGAACAGTTCAGAGGCGCTGGCCAGCAACAGGAATTCAGGCTTTTGGGAAGACCTGTGGTGCAGAACTCCGAAAATATTTTCGTTGATGGAAGGATTCTGAATAGGGGAACAGATTATATAGTCGATTACGAAGAAGGAATTGTCAAGCTTCAGCCTCATTTACTTCCAATAGAGATGACTTCGTGGATCGTAGTGGAATATGAAGTTACGGATGTAAGTATGGCTTTCAAAAGAAATTTGTATGGCGGTAGAGTTGTTTACAAGCCTAGAGAAGGCGATCACATAGGATTCAGTGTTCTTCGTGAAGTCGATGCAACCACTCCAAAAAGCAGCGATACTGCCACTTCCACTATTCCGGGACTGATTTCGAACATAACTTCCGGGATTGCGTCTGCGGCTATTGCCACCACAGCTTCAGGCACAGCATCCACTACTGCTTCTGTAACTCCGATGGATCACTTTATTCTGGCTGGCGATGCTGCTTGGAGACTGAATCATACCTTTTCAGTTGCCGGAGAATATTCACTTTCGATATTCGACCCAAATACCGAATCAAAAAATTCAAGCGCTGATCAGAAAGTTTACGGATCGGCAGCCAAATTCGGATTTCTTGGAAAAAATGAAAAACTTGAAGGAGAATATATTTTCAGACAAGTCGATAAAGATTTCAAACTGATTGGACGACAAGGTGGAGTTACGCAATTGGGTGAACGAGGATTAGTTCAGGATATCAGAAGACAGAACGGACGCTTCAATTATAAATGGGACAAAGAATTAAGCTTTTTTGGGGGACTCGAACAATCAGAAACAAATCTCTCGCATGATCCCGCACTTTCGAATGTAAATTTTTTCGATAGAAACGGAGGAGTCACTTTTAAAGGGAGTGACAAATCCCAATTTGAATTCAGGTGGGATAGGCAAACCGACAAGGAAGTTGCATCTTACCCGGTTTCAGATCGCGACAAAGATCAGGGAACACTTGTATTAGACCACGAGTTCGGTCATTTCTTTTTCCAGAATAAAATTGAACGCGTCGCCTATAACGACCGGGACAATCTTGCTTCGAATTCTCAGGCTCTCCAATTTATGTCAACTTTAAGCTCTGATCATTGGAAAAAGTTTACCTGGGCAACAACTTTTTCAAACCTTACTCTTCATGACGGCTTGAGTCACAATCAACTCCGATCATTAGTTAACAATTATACTATAGATGCAAATTTTGATCCGAACAGGGTCTTTAATGCCCGTGGTATTTTGCAGTGGCGTAATGAAAAGGATTATTTGGTCAAAACAACTCAAGACGACCAAATTGCGGATGCCAGAATCAGATTTCAACCTAATGCTGACTTCAATAGCCAACTTAAGTACAAGGTCGAAAATACAACAAAGGTTACTCGTGATCCTTCAATTGATCCCGCCAAGTATGTGGTTCCTCCTTCACTTCCGCTCCAACCGCAGAATCAGGAGGAAGTTGTTGAGAGATTTGAAAATCCTGTTCAGAAGAAGACTCTTAATTTCTCAACTTCTTACAGGCTCGGTGAAAAGGGTGAAGCTCTTTTCGATTTGAAAAAACGGGATCTGAAAGATCGCACAAAGCAAGCGCTTCTATCATTTAATGATAGATACACTTATGAATTGAGATATTTTCCCATAAAACAAATGAAACTGACTGCAGAGTATGAAGATGGGGTTGCAAAGAACTACATTACTCCCAGTCAGTTGAAGGATTCTTCGAAAAGACTTGAAGCTAAAAACGAAATTTGGGAAGGCTACATTTTTACCGCACGATGGGAAGATCACGTTGAAGACGATCTACTTGCCTGTGCAAATAATAAGGATACTGCAAGCAAAATATTGGAATTCAACCGTGTTTTTTCTCAATATGCTTCTCTTGAGCTTGGCCTCCAAAGAAATATCATTTCTTACAGGGACCCCAGTAAAGAATGGGAAGAACGAATTGCTCTGACTATTACTCCTTCCGCTAAAAGTCAGCGTTACAAGGCTTTTTTATTAAACCGGCAGATTAGTTCTGCGGTCTCCGGAACGCACTTTGAGGCTGGTCTGGATTTTTCTCAATTTATTGGCGCTGACACCATCATCGATGGCGAAGTGAAGCGTGTCAAATCCAGTGCAACCACGACAGCAGCAGGCTATGAAGCAACTGTAGCAAATGCTAAAATGGTAATTACTTTTTAATACCAATTTCAATTAGTTCGTTCATCCAACCTCTTTCGTGCTTCAGGTCTGCGTAAATTGGAGTTGGGTCTGACAGAAATGAATGCTTCAACCATCCAGTAATGGCTCCTTATTTTCATGAAAGTTCTGTGTTTTCTTGGAAAATATACCGATCCAACCTCATTTTGATCAAATCAATGTTCTTGAGGTGATGCACATATTTTTTGGGATCGGTATAACTTCTGATTTTCCCAATCTTCGTAAGCCAATTTTTACATACTCTTCTTCGATTTCGATACCGATTGATTTCCGTCCTAACTCTTTGGCAACGAAAGAAGTCGTGAAAGTGCCTGAAAATGGGTCTAAAACTGTGTCGCCAGGATTAGAACTTGCTAAAATGATACGTTGCAATAAAGAAGTCGGCTTTTGCGTTGGATGACTTTCGTATTCCTCCATTCGATATCGGACTCTTGGGAAATACCAGGCATTACCAGGAACTTTTTTTGAATTATAGATTTTTGGTGAAGGCTTTCGGTAATCAATTAATTTTCGTATTGCTCCGGTCTTGGCTTCGACTAAAATATCCCCAGAATTGAAAGTGTAGTTGTTTCGGTCTTTAACACAAAAAAGAATTGGTTCGTACAAGGAGCCAAAATGTTTTTTTGCTTGAACCCCGGAACTATCATAATACCAGACGATTCGAGAAAGGATGGACAGTTTTTCTCGCACATAGATGTCAAAATATGGCATGTTCTGAGTTGCAGTCATTAAATAAAGGGTTCCGTTTGCTTTTAATTTCAAAAGCAAAAGGTCAATCCATTGATAACACCAGGAAAGATATTCATTTTCCGTTGGCCACTTGTCTTTTCGGCCGTTAAAATTTTTGCCGATATTGTATGGAGGATCAACAAAAATCAGATCAATAGACTGGTCAGGAATAGACTCTCTGAGGATTTCGAGAGAATCACCCAGGAAAATTTGGTGATTGCCTGTATTAAAAACTTGCATTGTGTCGATCTCTCCCTAATTACACCGATTTAAAAAATAATGAGTCAAATCCAAAATATTGACAAATCGATTCCTTGGTTGTTTCGACCCTGTTCACAAGCTGTGAAAAAATTGATTTTTCAAGAATGTACTAACTCCTAAAGTTTCACTAGACAACATTTGTGACAGATTTCGCTTGAAATTTTTCAAATATTTCACACCTTCTCAGCGACCAGCTGGGATTCCCCTTGGAAACGGTATGTGTATTCAGGACGCAAACCGGTCGCAAAAAGGAAATCTATAAGCGCAAGAAAACAATAGTCACTAAAACGAACAGGGGAATGAGGATTAGGCCAGAATAAAGCATATACCCAAAAAATGATGGCATTTTTATACCGGATTCCTCTGCGATTGTCTTCACCATAAAATTTGGTCCGTTACCAATGTAGGTTAGTGCTCCCATAAAAACAGCACCAGCGCTAATAGCAAGAAGAAATTGATGGGGAACACCAATAATTCCGCCACTCGAAGGCAGATTTAAATTCAGCCCCTGAGCTAATGAGATGCCGGTTAAGTATGTGGGAGCGTTATCGAGAAAAGCGGAAAGGCCCCCAGTGACCCAAAAAAATTGCCAGGGCTCTGTAATTCCAAACGCTGTACCATTCTCTTTAAGAAGCCTTAAAGCTGGCACCATCGTGATGAAAATTCCCGCAAAAAGAATTGCAACCTCATTTATCGGGCTAAATGAAAAGTGGTTTTGAAGCCTGTTCTCTTGGACTGTGAAAAGATATGAAAAAATTGCCATGCTTATCATCAGGATCTCACGCCACGGAGAAAGTAAAAATGCGCTGCTGATAATTCCTCCCAAAAAAATAAAATTCCTTTTACCACAGATTTTTACGGGTTCAATTTGGCTTCGATCATCAAAAAGCGCTTTTTCAGATTCTTTTTTATATTGAATTGTGTCGAACAGGAAAAAAATGGAAAGTAATATTGAAATGCAAAATAGCCAAATCCAGAAAAGTCTAAGAGTCCAGAAAAAAGGCACTCCTTGCAAATATCCTAAAAACAATGGTGGATCGCCAAGCGGTGTGAGACATCCCCCAATATTACTTACAAGAAAAATGAAAAAAATAGGGATATGGGCGGTATGATTGCGTTGGGAATTTATCTTCACAAGTGGGCGAATGAGGACCATGCTGGCACCGGTAGTTCCAATAAAATTTGCCAAAAGACTGCCTAGGCCCAGAATGGCCACATTGTTGATAGGTGTTCCCTGAAAATCGCCTTTTAGTAACACCCCCCCGGATGCTACATATAATGAAGCGAGGAGAGCTATAAATGAAAGATAGTCCTCAAAGGTTCGAAACAGCTCTATTTCCATGTTGTTTTGCCAGTAATAAACCAGAATTGGAAGGGAAAAGAACAAGGTGATCATAGCCTTTTTGGAATTTTGTTCCCAAAGTTTGGGAACAAACAAAGGAAATAATGCGATGGACAAAAGTAGACAGACAAATGGAATAATGGCATGAACCGGAATAATCGTAGCCTGAGTTGGCATTAAATCTTCTTTTCGAGGCTATTTTCGGGGCGAGCCATTTCATCTTCGTAAGCTCGGATGATTGCCTCTTTTATTGTCTGATCAGCTATGGAATCAACAGGTTGGATAATTTCACGGAACACACCGTCTGTGATTTTTCGTGTTGGAAACCCGACAAAAACGCCTTTCCGCCCTTCAATTACCTTAAAATCGCGAATCATGATGAAATCATCAAGAATAATCGAAGCAAAAGCGCGGACTTTGCCTCTGGGGATTTTCAAAGGAAAGATTTTGATCGCGGTTATCCGCATAAAGCGGACTTCAAAACTTCAAAATGAATTCCGTCCAGACTTTCTTGTCGCCTTGGTTGCTTTTATCGGAAGCCTCAGGGGTTGTTTGATTGCGATAACCTGCTTTAATCATGACATTTGGTCCGGTTTCGACCACACCCTCAACTTGGACATTTTCATTTTTTTCTAAAGAATCGAACTGCGAACGTTCGTAGGAAACCTTCCCTTTAATTGAAGGTCTGAATTTATATACCGCTTCAAGGTAGTAGTTATTTATTACTTGTGGCATCCCTTTGGGATCGCCGGATGAGGAAAAGTCAGCTTTGTTGGGGGGTTGAAATGCTTCTGAAACATTAGAAAGCATCTTGGCTCTGATTTCTCCGGTTTGCTGCGCAGTTGCAATTGGCACCAAAAACGGCTGTTCCTGACCGACTTGCCCGTAAATGCTCCAGCGGGCACCGTTGGTTCCTGCTCCAAACGTTTTGGATTTGGGGGCTCCCCAGCCTTTGGGTTCTTCAACATAACCGGCGGTTAAAGTAAGAGTGGAACCCAAAGTCCTTTTGGTTGAACGTCGAATTTTTTCACCGGTAGCGTCAAATCGGCTGTCATTCAGGATAGGAATTTCATCCCATTCAGGATTAGACTTTAAGAATGGGGAATCTGTCTTTATTGAGGTGAGATCGTTATATGGTTTCGGATTAAAATTTTGAAACCGACTGTCAAGTGAAACTCGAAATACGGGTGAGGATTCAACGGCTTGAGATGCTCTAGCTGCAGCTTCACTTTTCAGATTTAACTTGAGGTTATTGCTTTCTTGTGCATAAGAAAAAGAAGATCCAGAAAAAACCATGACTGTTGCAAACATTGAAACCCAGATTTTTCGCAGCTTTTCCCGGAACATTATTTTTTCCCCGTTATCTTCCCATACTACATAGGACAATAATATATATTTTTGTAGAGAAAAATCAAGAGGAAAATGATTTTTCTTTAAATTGTTTGCTTTAAATTTTAAAATTTTAACTTGAAGCACTTAAAACAGATGAAAATTAAGATCGAGCTAAATTTCACAAAGCGCTACTAGTGCAGAGTTTTATGTGTTTCTGAGCAATTTGCAGGTAATGGTGAAAGATTTTCTGTAGAAACGAATTACCGAAATCTATTCTTCAGAAAAAATAGCTTTCTTAAATTTTTCAATTTGCTTTTCTAATTCGGGGAAAAGTGAAGGAACCTCTTCAATTTTTTTCAGGGAGGCGAGTTGTTCAATTCCGAAAGCGACAATTTGTATCAATTCTGCTCCGACATTGGCGCTTGCACCTTTCAAGGTTTGAGCCTGTCGTTCAACTTGAATTGAATCGTTGTTCTCTGTTGCCTTTTTTAAGGTCTCCAGTCCAGGTGATAGTCCCTTGGAAAATTCGTTGACGATTTCCATCATCAATAGATCATCTCCCATCATCCTTTCCAGCAGGGATTCCCGATTGAAGACACGCAAGTCGGAACTCAATTTGGTAAGCCACTTTTCAAGAATAGCAGCTAGTTCCTGCGGTCGCACCGGCTTGGATAGGTAATCGTCCATTCCTGCTTCTATGCATTTTTCCTTGTCACCTACCATCGCATTTGCTGTCATTGCGATTATAGGGATGTTCGGCTTTTTCACAGTGGAGTTCTTTGAACGAATGATTTTTGTGGCTTCAAAGCCATCCATTTCAGGCATTTGACAATCCATAAAGACGATATCGTAAGAGATATCCTGCAAGGCTTTCACTGCTTCTCTTCCGTTGCCGACGGCGTCGGAACGGTATCCTTGCTTTTTCAAAATTGCCATAGCGACCTGCTGATTAACGGGGTTATCCTCGGCTAATAGTATGCGAACACGTTTTTTGACCGAATCTGCAATTGTCTGCTTTGTTATTTCCGGTGACCATTTGGGTTTGCTCCTTGGACCTATGGTTATTTTCATACACTCGCGAAGTTTGCCTTGGCGAACTGGTTTGGAAAGATAACTCGTAAAGCCAATCCCCTCAAGATTCTGGACGTTTACGCGTTGTCCAAGGGAAGTCATCAATATCATATCTGTTTTGGATATAAGGGAGTCTTTTTTAATTTCCTGTCCGAGGGAAATTCCGTCCAATCCTGGCATTTGGCTGTCCAGGACAATCATCTGGAAGGGATCCTTGTCTTTTACCGCAGTTCGTAACATTTCCAAAGCTGGAAATCCTTCGGAGGTTTCCTCAAAGCGGCATCCCCAGGAGCTCAAAAGCATCTTCAAAAGCGAACGATTGGTATCATTGTCGTCAACAATAAGTACTTTTAAATTTTTTAAATCCCCAAAATCTTCGAATTCGGAAACGACGGGGGTGGTCTGTTTTTTTAAGACAGTGGTAAACCAAAAGTTGGAGCCTTTCCCTAGTTCACTTTTGACACCAATTTGCCCTCCCATCATTTCTGACAATTGTTTGGAGATAGCAAGCCCTAATCCGGTTCCCCCGTATTCCCTGGAAATAGAGCTTTCAAGCTGGGTGAAAGGGTTAAACAGGGAGTTTTGCTTATTTTCAGGAATTCCAATGCCTGTGTCGGTAATGGAAAAACGGACGGTTATCTGATCGCTTTCTTCGTTCTCAAGAGTGGCTCGAATTGCCACTTCACCTTTTTGAGTAAATTTTATCGCATTTCCGGCGAGATTCATGATTATCTGGCGTAATCTCCCTGGATCACCCCTTACAAATGGAGGGATGTTTAAATCGACAATGCAGATCAATTCAAGCTTTTTATCATTGGATTTTATTGAAAGTAATTCGGCAGTTTCTTCAATAGTTGTACGAAGATCAAAGTCCAGTATTTCCAGGTCGAGCTTTCTCGCTTCAATTTTGGAAAAATCAAGGATATCGTTGATCAGACTTAACAAACTTTCACCGCTGGAACGAATGATTTCAGTATATCTTCTCTGTTCAAGGGTGAGGGGCATATCCAATAGAACGCCGACCATTCCGATAACGCCATTCATTGGAGTGCGAATTTCGTGGCTCATGTTAGCAAGAAAATTGCTTTTCGCCCGATTTGAAGCTTCAGCAGCTTGTCGACTTTGAATTAAGTCGATTTCAATGGCTTTTCTTACAGTAATATCAGTAAAAAGCATAAGCAACTGATTACAAGAACCATCTTCCGCAATCAATGGAATCTCAGCGACTGAAAACCAATATTCTTTTTTTTGATGATCAACTAATTGGATTTCCGGTATGAAATGCGCTTGCTTTCCTTTAATTATCTCTCGAGGGTGTTTCAGTGTATTCTTTTCTTTCTCATCAACTATCAAAAACTCGAAGTCTTCATCGGTCTTATCAAGCATTTCGTTTGCATTTACACCGAAAAAATCTGCTATTGCTCGGTTGACAAAAACAAAATGCCCATCCAAGTCTTTAATGCAAATCAAATGAGGGATTGAATTAATCAACCTTCGCAAAAACAATCGTTCTGACTGTAACATTGCATCGGAATGCTCTTTTTGTGGATTACAATCTTCCATTATTATGAATTTCCCCTACGGCTCTGGAACATCTCTGGTGAAATCGTAACATTTCGATAACTCAGTTAAACAACAAGTTCCATTCTCTTTTATGCAAATCCCTTTTAAAAATCGAGGGTTTAGTTCCTTCGTTCAAAACGATAATATGTGAATCCAAATGAATATTTAGTTTAGGCAATATCGGCAAATTTTCCTTATTTCATAAAATATTAAATATGCTTGCTTTATTTGATGATTGAGCAGTTTATTATACTCGATACAAGGAATTTTTGTAAAATATTCAATTATTGCCCAGAACAAATTTTCGTATTGCATGTGCTTCGGTAACGTAAAGGTTTCCAAAACCGTCCAGGGCAAGATCCCGGGGGTTAGCAAAACTTGCCGACAGGGGATCTGAATTATCTGTACGTGTGGAAACACCATTCCCGGCTACTGTACTTACAGATGTATCACTGATTTTGACTTTCCGAATCTTGTTATCATCGTAATCGATAACATAAATATTTTCCAGGCCGTCTATCAGAGAACCTGTCGGGTTCTTGAATCGTGCTGAAGTTCCAATTCCATCGCTAGACCCGGATACGTTTCCGGCAAAATCTGTCACAGTAGTTTGGTCAACATCTATTTTGACAACCTTGTGGTCGGTTGTCACGAAAATTTCTCCACTTGTTTTAATTGCAAGGGAATTTGGGGCTCCTCCGAGGACGGCTGGAAGGGTAGTAACTGTTGAGCCAGGAGAAATTTGCCTTATCTTAAGATTCCCGGAGTCAGCTACGTAAAGGTTCCCCGATAGATCAAATGCGAGAGCAACAGGTGTGTTAAATTTTGCAAGAGTAACTATTCCATCATCAGAGCCAGCACCACCGCTTCCTGCAAAATCTGATACCTGGGCATTCGGTGTAATTATTCTTATTTTATTGTTTCCGCTATCTGCCACATAAATATTTCCGGTTAATCTATCGATAGCTAATCCTTTTGGGGTATTAAATCTTGCACTACTTCCGGGGCCGTTGTCATTTCCACTAGTATCGGTGCCGGCAAAGTTTGTAACAATGGTGTCGGTTGAAATTTTTATGATTCTGTGATTTGCAGAATCCGAAAAATAGATGTTTCCTGAATTGTCAGTCACAATTCCTTGAGGAGAAACGTCATCTGAGTTCCAAACGGTAGATACTTCGGGAGAATTCGCACTATTGGAAAAAACAAATGCATTTTTTCCAAAAATATTGACTTTGTCATTGGAAAGCGGCGAATAAGGAGGAGTAGCATTGTTTGTAGTTCGATTTCTAACCAAATTAATGGTTTTCGAATCAGTATTTCCTGTCGAAAATGTACCGGTTAAACCTTTGGTTCCTTTTGTTTGATCGAACTGCCAGTAAAAAGAAATTCCTGATGGGTTTGAGAAAGTAGCAATTGCTGTTTTTATCGAGTCATCAAAAATAGCAGTAGCAATACCCACTCCCGTGGTGACAACTTTTACAAATGAATTTGTTGTATAGGATCCATTGATACTATTAGGCGCATTTAAATAAAACGTATCGGCTGCCCAGAGAAACAACGGGATACACATGGCCAAAAATAGTAGCAAACGTTCAATTAGAGTAGGCTTTCCCATTGGAATTCTCCTTGTCGTTTCTCTTAATACAGCAATTTTTAAATAATGAGTCAAGCTCAAAAAAAGGATAGACCGATTTCCTGGCTGCTTCGACTTCGCTACAAGCCTTCTCAGCGATCAGGCTTAACTTCCAATGAAGGCACTCCTATCGAATCTGGACATTTATTCACATCTTTACAGCAACCAGCTTCGGCTTCCCCTAGGGAATCTAAGGCTCAACGATTTACTGACTCCTTGATTTTAATTCCCAGCAGTTAGTTTCCTGCAGGAGCGGGGTAATAGATTATCCATGTGCGAAAGGTTTTGCCATCGGTCACAGGAATTGACGGGAAGGAAAGCTCGATATCGCCGCCATTTCCACCTGCATATTCGATAACGTCGAATCCATAACCTGAAATAGGAAGAACTTGATTCACAACCGGGACCTCATTAAAGCTCAAGTGTTTTAAGCCATTTACACCCGTAAAATTCTTTCTGAGGGCAAGGTTTTTATATTGATAAACATCGCTTTTAAAGCCGGGTAAGGTAGTGGAAAGTCCCAGTTCATCGCAATACATTGCCAGTCCCCAGTCCTGGAAGAAATTCTGGATTCCCGTAACTTGTGGGGTTGCAAGGGTATTTATAATATTATTTTGGACGTCTAAAAGACCGGTGGTTCCGTTTTTCTTTTCCAGAACTTTTATTGCCTGAAAACCCCCGCATCTTTCGAAAAGATACTGAATGAAGAGAAAAGACATTCCGTAGTGGTCAAGGCCCACATTGGCTGGCCATTGGTTAAGAGATACCGCAGATGGCTTTTTCAAATACTCAGCAACCTGATCGACAGGAGTGGGCATTCCCTGGCTAAAACCAAATCCTGCAACTTGTTGGGCAAAGACTGCCAATCCTTCATCCAGCCAGGTAACACCTTCTGTGCCTTTTTGATTGTTGTACATCATATGTTGAAGCTCGTGTGCCATCAGACCTTTGAAATCATTAGGATTATTCAGGAAGGCTTGATCCCAGAGATAAATGATTTCAGTACCAGCTGAATGAGCGAGCGTGGTGTTTTTGTCGCGGGGATTGAAATACCCGAGAATGTACAAAGCGTTTGTGCTGCCGCGGTTAATTTGGGGAGTGAGGAAAAGAAGAATCTTCGGTTGTGCATCGATGTTTCCTTCCGGGGGGCTGGCAATTCCATCCCAACATGCAGTTGCAATGGTGGCATAAATGGTATCGAACCATCCAGCAACAGCGGTTGCCTGAGACGCGGTAATCATCGTGTCGACTGCCGTGTCGAGGTAAATTAAGCTTTTAACTCCTTGCCCGACGAGTGTGCCTGTTGCCAAAACGTCATTTGCTGAATTTTCCGGGGCCGATGAGTTGAAGTTTACCAGCCAAAAGGAAGCAGTGGCTGGGGGAGGATCTGAAATTGAGCCTCGAATGTTCATGGATCTGGAATTTTGAGAAAATCCCGGATACATTTTCCTTACTTCCAGACCACCGTCTCGGAATCTTCGTTTGGAAGCGTTCGAGGCATAACTGGATTCAAGGCGGGAAGCAAGCAGATTGCCACTAGAGCCGGCAGTGTTAGCATTTCCCCCCAGGATTGAAGTAATAACATAGGAATATGAACCAACAAGGTCGAGGGTTCCGTCACCGACGAAAACGCTAAGAATTGCCAGACGATCATTTTTTCTTAGCGTTGGAAGATGAAGAGTTCCTGCTCCGGAAACGGTCGAAAAGTCGTAGACTCCGTAGCTGGCTACAGTTGTAAGTGCCGTATCATAGGCGGTATAAGGTAAGGAATTGCTTGGAACATTGTTAACCAATACCTTGATTTGAGCTGTCATACCTTGCGAGAGAACGGAGTTCTGCGGAGCGCTGAAAGTGATTTTTGTCGGAGAAAAACTAAGAATGTCGGTTGCGCCGAGAGTGTGGGTGTCTCCAACTTTTATGTTGATGGCATTTTGAGTGTCCCCAAAATTCAAGCCGGTCAATGTTATTTCAACACCTGGAATTGATCTCATCGGACTTAGTTTGTAGATTTCAGGAGGGACAGTTACTTTAGCGGTGGAAATTCCCTCTAACTGGTATTGGTTGCTGGTTATGCTTACCTGTAAAATTCCGGTTTCCGCATTAGGTGGCAAAACAACTTCAAGCTGCGAGACAGAGGCACTTTGTACAGTGCAATCTTTTCCATTTAGGGTAACTTTGTTGAATGAGGGAACTTCGTGAAAATTGCGGCCTGAAATAAAAACAATTGCCCCAGATTTTGCGGTTGATGGGGTAGCTGAGATTGCAATCGGACGCGCAATAAATAGGACAGGTGGATTTTCAACTGATTCCTTGCCGTTTACGTAAGCTCGCACTGGTCCGGTTTCTACAGCCGTTGGCAATCTGACGCTGATTGCACCATCATTTTTGGAATTCCAATCCATTACAATTGCTTCTTTGGAATTGAAGGTTACCTTGCCGGGAGATTTTCCAAAGCCATACCCGATTACTGTTACATTGTCTCCATCTGTTCCAAAGGATGGGCTGACCGCTTTAATCGAAGCCTCTGCAGTGACACTGGCAACATCGGGAATCATCTTGAGAATAATATTCTCAGTAATCTGTCCCCGAAATACTCTCACACCATCAAGAATTGTGGGAGTATAGCTAGCGGCTCTTCCAACCAGACTGTAATCCCCGGCAGGCAATGGATAAAGAAGAAATGCGCCATTGGGATCAGAGACTACTTGCTTATCTCCGGCTTCAACCAAAACCCCTTTCAAAGGGGTTGATGCGGTGCCGAGAATGTTTCCGCTGATTCCACCCGATTCAGGGTCAACCGGACCAATAGGAGTTTGAGAGTTTCCGCCCGGATTGGTTCCTCCACATCCGAGTAAATTTAGTGAAAGGAAAATAATCAGGATGATGCTAATTCGATGAATTCGAACAAAATCTTTGTTTGAAGAAGTTTTCATCTCTTTTCGAATCTATTCCATCTGGCTCATTTTGAATTCGCGCTCAATAAATCACAAGACACATTTTCTTGATATGTTGCCCGGAAACAACTTTCTACTGGAAGCGATTTAATCCGTTTCTTTGTTGTGAAAACCCTCCCCCACAAACTTAAATATAAAGCCGCCCAGCTTGCGTGTTGCCGAAGCTGAGCGGCGGGTTTAAATTTTTTCGAGAAAGAGTCTGTCAAAAAATAACGCGAACCGGTCTTTCTTGTGTGTTTCGAAGTTCTCAACCCGGCATTCATACTTGTTTCACCAACCTATTTCTTCTGGTACAATTTGCGAATTGATATTTTTTAACAGCTTCTAAAGCCTTGTTGATCAGAAATCTAATTTGACTTTCTTTTCAATTTTCAGAATATTGCTTTGAGTTGTTTTTTGGTCGACTTGCACGTTCACCTTTGTTTGTTCTGTGCTCTGAATGCTTTTTTCTGTTCCGGAGGAAGTGGTTTCGGTTGCGATCATGGTTGTCATATTTCCTTGAAGGTCGATTTTGGCTTGTGGAACAGTGTGATTGACCGAATATTCAATTGTCAGGTCAACTTCAGGATTTGAAGTCCCGGTGGGAAACGTAGCCTGAAATGGTGTTCCGGTAAGACTTCCACCGCTTTTGGGGCGCTCCATCAAAATGTTCGAATCCTTTCCGATTTTAACATAAAAATCCTGGGGTGTATCAAGTTGGATCTTTGCCTGATCTCCAAGAGATTTTTTTGTTCTTTCTGCCAGAATTTTGATATCATCAGGGGACGCAATAAGCGACATCATTCCTTGAACAATCAACTGTCCGCCAGCTTCCATTCTCATTGGCTTGCTGTCCTCTTTTCCATCAGGAGAAACGATCTTTACAACAGCAGGAAGATAATATACCGTTTTATTTTCATTATCAATTCCCGAAATTTTCAATGTTTCAAGACCTTGCCCCAATTCGTCTGATGAAATCTGAGAAAAAAGGGGAAAACCGCAAAGCAACATTACGATAACTGCAATAAAACAAAATTTGTTCATAGAGCCTCCAAAGAAATTTTATTTTCCTCTCAACATGTAATTCCAATCCAAATTAAGTCTGGAATGAGCTTGTTGCACAATTCCAAAATTAACGAAAGTACGAAACATGAGGCTAACATTTCAAGCCACTTCTATGCACCAAAAATTTGCGTAATTAACGAATCTGTCGAAAAACACTCTGATTTTCATATTTCAATGTACCCAACAATTTCTTCGCCCCGTTTTTACGCATCAGAAGCGAGCCGTTTTGTACCGAGTTAAATATACCGAGATTTTTCGACAATTTCTAACGACTTTTATTAATTATGCAACAGGTCCGAATAATTTGGTATTATACCATTTCCAAAAAGTTAGTGGAAAATCATATCGGCGGATTAGACCCTAAGGGCCGTAATCCGCCGACAAAAAATACAACTTAATTTCATCAAATCTGCATTTTTGTTCAGAAATGTTAAGACGGTGCAAAACATTTCTCAACAATGGAATGCATAAAAGCTGACATCAGCTATCTTCCACGGAATCAATAGAAGGGCAGATCCTGTAGGGAAACCGAAAATCAGCTTTTTTGCATGCCATGGTTATTTTACTGGAAGTCCGCTATCGATATCGCTTTGCCACAAAGTAAGGCTCAAACCATCTTCGATATCGCGAATATTTTTGCCGCTCTTGGCCCATTTGAACTTTTTTCCACCAAACATTTCAAACTGAATGTCAACAATAACCGGGTTCTTTACATTGTTATCTTCTTTTGCAACCAAAAAGACAACTTCTTTAGGATCGGTCTGGGAAGTAATTGTTGCAGTATACTTTTTGGCAGGAGAAGTTGGCGATACAGTGATTCCAACTTTGTAAACATTTCCAGCTTGATTGCCATAGACAAGGTCACCCAAAGCATCGATTTTGAAACCTTCCAATACTGAAAGCGGAGTATTGACAGGAACATCCCCGTTGCAGAAGGGTTCATAACTTGTAAAATTGAAAGTGTCTACTTTTCCGGCGGCTTTTTGAGTAATGACTAAATTGAGCTGGTAAAAACAGTTTTTGATTTGTTCTTCACCGATTGTCTTGACACTACCCTGCATTCCAAATACAAGATAATTGACTTTGACTTTTGTTATTTCATCGATCCATTGAGTGTCCGGCATCCAGGTAGCTGCGAGTGCACCAACATTTGTGATCTGAGTTTTTTTGTCGGGCATAACCGGTTTAACCTGCAAGACTATTTTTGTCACACCAAGGCCGTCTCCAACCATAGGTAACAGGTAATAAGACTTCTGCCAGTTTTTTGCAGCCATCGTGGTTACAAGCTTATCCTGAATATCCTTGGAGTATTCGCCAATTCCAATGACGCCGCCAAAGCTTGTTTTTCTGCTAACCAATGACTGCTTGGTGAATTCGAAGGTTTCTTTTCCTTTTTTGACTTTGTTGATATCTTTCATTGCGTAGTTGGATTCAGATTGCCACCAACCAGGAGAATCAACTTTTTTTGCTTGAGCCGGTTCAACTTTTGCGGGTGGCTCCATCGCTTCAACCAATTCTTTTTGGAATTTATCAATTACTGGATTGATAAGGGAATCTAAATCGGTTTTTCCATCTCCAACCTGAGTGATGGTGATAGCACCATTTTTTGTGAGGTTTTCACGGACTTGCTGTGTGCTTGTCTGGCTTTGGTTCCGAGTGTTATACCACCACCAATTCCAGTTATAATATGCCTGCTTGGTTTCCTGGTCGGTGCTCAAATGGCTATACGCTACATCCCAGTTGACTTCTACCTTAGCAGTGCATGGAGGAGTAACGCCGGTATAATTAAAAGTTACAAGTATGGGAAGTCCGCCGCCGCCCTTCACAAGATCTTCATACACATCTGCGCCTAGACTATTCAGGGAAACCTGGAATGGGATTTCCTGATTTGCGAATGATGGCGCGATACCAGGTTGTTGAACCGCTTCTTTGTCTTTAACCATTGTTCCATCTGGTTTGTAAACCGTAACCTCAGCAGAATCAATCGGAAGCGGGGAAAGATTCAATTTTTTTTCATCCACACCGGTTTTATCCTGCAAACCCTTCTTCAATTGTGGAATCGCCCTTGGATCAGGTGAAAGTGACACTGAGAATTGAAGCATTCCACCCTCGACAACATCTGATCCTTGGGTGGATTGATACTTAATGAGATGGAAAACGGGAAGTTTCGTTGTTTTTCCCTGGGTGTCTTTTGCCGTTTTTTGAGCCAATCTGACTCTATTTGGAACGTAATACCATTGCTTCGGGTTCTTGAAATCTCGGATAACAGTGTAACTATCTTTGACCCCGTCAACATTCACTGTTAGGTCGCAAGAATCGCCAGATCCAAAACTTACCTGAGCGGAAACCTGGCCTGAGAACAAAAAACAGAAACAAGCCGCGAGAAAAACCACTGAGAAAGCACTTTTCCTCATTTTATAGCTCCTTAATTAAAATTTTTACAACGAAAGAAAGAATAACCAATTGAGCTTTCTGCAAAACAATGTAAAATTCATTTCCTGTCATTTTCAAAACTATACACTAATCTTTTATTCTTTCTCTATCACCTCCGTAAATTTTGTTTTGGCATCATTGAAGTTCTTAGGTTGAAATATATTCATCCGTTTTATGTATTCCGGAGAATTGCCTTTGGAATCACCCATTTCGTTAATCAAAACTCCTGACAAAACGTTAAAGACACTTTTAAAAGATGCTTCGGAAAATTGATTCGGGCTATCTGACGGGAAGAATTTTTTTGCTGTTTTTTCTATTACCAGTAGATTTTCGATTCCCTGTTTGTACAGAATGCAATACTTCTGGAATAAAGCCAATTCATTTGTCAGACTTTTTAAGCGTTCAGCTATTTTTTCCCCATCATTGGTTTCATCAGATTTTTGATAGGAAAGAGCCACAAGTTTCATTTTACAAATGAGATTTTTGATGGAATAGATGGTCTCTTCTAATCTGTGGTCTTGAGTTTGAAAGGTTTTTGCGGCGGCCTGATAAAAGCTTGAGACTTGCTTTCGGTTGAAAAGGTCAAATGCATTTTTCGAATTTCTTTCAGGCCGAATAATATCTCTGAGCATTGAAGTTGAGACGGCTATTCCACCGCTGGTTTGAGTATGAATTTTTCTGAGATCATTGTATAGCTCCGGAATTTTCAAAACTTCCAAACAGTGCAGAATTTTTTCTAAATCATCGGGTTGAGGCTTTTTTCGGGGGGGAGGGATAAATAGATCAAAATTAAACTCCTCTTGAATTTTTGGAATTTCGGTGCCGATTTTCAGTATTCCAAACTCGGGCATTTTGCCATTAACCTTTTTAAAATTCCCGGAAAAGCTTTTGATAATATCCTCTACAGCGTCAGAAGCATCTTTTGTGAATTGCTTCTGAGCATTTTTTACAATGTCCAGTTGGGCTTTGAGAAAACTCTCATCCAATCGATTGCTTTTCCATGCTTCTTCAAATGTTATATCAGTCTTTTCAAGGTTTTTCTGCAATTGTTCACGTAAAGTTTCAAGTTTATTTAAAATCTGTTGATAAATTTTGGAATGCAGGTTTTCATCTAAAGCTGCGGGGAGGGCTACATCCAGAGAAAATTCCATTCCATCGGGTTCACGTAGAAAAATAAACTCTTTTGTGAAAAGAGGGAGGAAAAATCTGAAAACGTAGGTGTCTGAGGGTATAGTGGGTTTTTCAAGTGTAAAACGAGGGATTGAATTTAAAGAGCTTTCGGGACTTGATTGTGATGCCGGGTAAAAAAAAGCTTTTTCTTTTTTCTCATCAGGATTTGGTTGAGAAAGTGAAAGGGGAACGTTATTTATAAAGACATACGGGTTTACTGAAATTTCTTTCAAAACGTGGTTTTTTTCAGCAAAATTAAGGGTAAAATCTTTCAATAATTTGGGAAAATCTTTCTGTATTGAGGAATATAAATTAACTTCCAAAAGTTTGTTTGATTCAACAATAAGAGATTCACTCGCACTTTTTCCAAGATATTTTTTATCCAAAGTTGAAAATGAACTTGTGAAATTTTTTTCAATAGTTGAAAACCAGTGTGAAATTTCTTTTTGTAGATCTCTACAAAACACCTCTGAAACTTTTGAAGAATCTGAGGCAAAATCGGCTTCAAAATGAATCAAATTTTCGATAACAATTAAAAATTCAGGTGGGGAAACCCGGGAGAGAACTTCTGAGGGGGGAATAGCCAATTTAAGCACAGAGGTCGTGCGCTCCATCTCCAATCCCTCAATGGGAGAGAGTAAAAAAAAGATAGCTAAAATTACAAGTATGAGAGTTTTTTTACCCACTTTTATGTCCAATCTAATTTTTGTATCAATCCAATGCATGACAAATTAAAAACTCCAATGTAATTAGAATAATGTTTTAATTTTTTTTTTCAATCATTTTGCAGTAAACGGTAAATTTTTCAGTGGACGGTAATTCTGCTTGTTCATGAGCTTTTTGGACACAATTTTCAAGTGAAAAATAGCACGTAAGAATAGATTTTAAAATTTTTTTTTAAAATAATTTGGCAGATCAGAAATTTACGAATATACTTAATTTAGAGAAAGAAAATTGGATTTGAAATATTTTTTTGGATTAGGAAAAACTTTCAACTAGGAGAAAAAATATGCCAATATCAGATATTTCCTCTTTACTGAGTAATGCGTTTAATCGCCTAGATAAGGCTGCTACCCAAGTTGAAAGTGATCCTGTTAATGCAATGGTTTCTTCATCTGTTGCCCAAAATCAGGCCCAGGCAGGTTCTAATCTGATCAAAGCCAAAGACGAAATGTTAGGCAGTGTTTTAGATATTAAAGCCTGAAACATAAAATAGAGGAAAAACAACTTACCACCTAGCGAGCTTAAAAGAGCCTAAACCTAGGATCTCTGAGTCGAAGGTTGCATTTGTAACCTTCGACTTGAGCTTTTTAGAGCACTTTACTCCGTAACTTTCCAGCCGCGACGGTTCAGATCCTGGTAAATAACGACGGCGGCAACGGAAGAAATCAGCAAGAAAACTATTCCCAGCCCGGGTTGGCCGAAAATGATTTTTCCAACGCCGAATAGAGCCATGTAAACCATTATGCAGCCTGATACGAAATCCAAAAGGTTGTTAAGTCCATCCTTGGGAGGGTTAACTTCGGGAGCTTCTTTTGCAATGTCTCCCCACAACCATGGATTTGGGCGAACTTTCCGATAGAAGGAAAGCAATTTCTCCTTTTCTTCCGGGGCTGTTAAAAACGTGGTAAGCAGCCATACAACAGTGGAACAAGCTACTGTAATAAGAACGGAGTAAGCGAATTCCCTTGGGTCATCGGAATTAAATTTACACACATACATAGTCAACAAAGAGACCACGAAGGAGGCGGCCATTGCGGAAATTTCGCTCCAGGCGTTGATCCTCCACCAGAACCATCTGAGAATAAGTACACTTCCGGTGCCGGCACCTAATGCCAAAAGTAATTTCCAGGCGCCGGAGATGGAATCCTGGTAATAAGTCACAATAGATGAAGTAACCATGAGGAGCACTGTAGCTACCTGGGAAACGAAAACGTAATGCTTTTCGTCTCTGTTTTTTGACCAGAAGCGTCTGTAAAAATCATTTACCATATATGAAGCGCCCCAATTAAGTTGGGTGGCTATGGTTGACATATAAGCTGCGGCAAATGCAGCAATCATGACACCACGCAGTCCAAGCGGGAACACGTTGGGATCAACAATAGTTTTAATAAAGCCAGATTCTTTGTCTACAAGGTCGGGATAAAGAAGCAAAGATGCCAGGGCGGTTAGAATCCATGGCCAGGGGCGGATGGCATAATTGGCGATGCTGAACCAGAGAGTTGCAAGAAGTGAATTTTTTTCATCTTTGGCACAAAACATGCGCTGTGCAATGTAGCCCCCTCCACCTGGTTCGGCTCCAGGGTACCAGGTTGCCCACCAAGTGACAAAAAGAAAAGTGAGGAAAGACACCATAGGCATCCAGGTGGAGCCGATTTCCGGAGCAAAGGACAAAATGGAACCATGGCCTTTGGCTTCCCCTAAGGCAGTAAGTTTTGCAATCATTGTGTCCATGCCTCCGCAGGCTTTTACCGAATAATATGCAAGAGTTATTACCATTCCCATTTTCAGGACAAATTGAAATAAATCGGTCACAAGTACTCCCCATAAACCGGAAAGAGTGGAAATGGAAGAAGTAATAAGCATAATTACGAAGACAACTGTCAGAGCTTGAATTTTAGGAGTGAGCGTCATTCCAAAAATAATTGAATCCGAGAAATTAAATATCATCATCAGGATTTTTACCATGGCAAGGTTAACCCATCCCAAAATGATGCAGTTGATGGGAATTCCAAGATACAAAGCTCTGAACCCGCGCAAAAAAGCGGCTGGTTTCCCGCCATAGCGGATTTCTGCAAACTCAACATCTGTTAAAACTTCTGAGCGACGCCATAATCTCGCAAAAAAGAAGACGGTAAACATGGTGCTCATCAGCATGTTCCACCAGAGCCAGTTGCCTGCTATTCCATAGCTGGCAACCAATCCGGTTACTGCCAAAGGAGTGTCAGCGGCAAAAGTTGTGGCGACCATACTGGTTCCTGCTAACCACCATGAAACATTGCGTCCACCGGCAAAAAACTCTTCGGTGGATTTGGTTGCACGGCTTCTATAATACAGACCGATCAACAGATTGATCAGAAAATATCCTGCAATGACTGCCCAGTCTAAGATTGTAAGTTTCACTCGGATCTCCTTGGGGTTTTCATTCTGATTGGAAAATTTGATTGAAATCTACTTTTGCAGTATAGTATAACATGCTCGATATAACACATCCAACAGGGGACAAAAACAGTGTCAGAAACGAAGGATCTTGCGGGGATTACACTTTTTCCAACGAAAGCTATTATTTCTTCCGGTGGCACTTTTAACCTTGATGAGATTGTTGTAACAGCTAATTATTGTGATTCAACCAGTGAAGTTGTCTCCACAGGGCTCTCATGGGATGGGAAAGGTGTAAACGGTATGATGTTTTCAGCTCCAACAAGCATGGGAGAAGTGTCGTTGACTTGTTTGTACACCTATCAAGGTGAAGTTAAAAATGCTGATTTTACAATGGTGGTAGCTCCTAATTCAAGGGGCATAGAAGTTGATCTGGGCGATGGTATAATGATGAGTTTGGTTGCAATTCCACTTGGTACCTTCATTATGGGAAGTCCCCCTGACGAACCTAACCGAAATACGGATGAAACACAGCACAGAGTAACTCTCACAAGGGGGTTTTATATAGGCCGGTTTCAGATAACCCAGGAACAGTATGAGAAAGTCATGGGATTTGGTTCCAACCCTTCGTATTTCAAGCATTCCGGAAGCGGGAAACAGCCGGTTGAATCGGTTACCTGGTATAATTGTATTGATTTTTGCAATAAGCTGAGCGTCAAACAAGGTTTGTCTAAAGCATATGAGATAAATGGTACAACTGTTTCATGCGATTGGAATGCAAACGGATATAGATTGCCAACGGAAGCGGAGTGGGAATATGCCTGCCGCGCCAACTCGTCCACTGCTTATTTCTGTGGGTCCAGAATAGACGAATCCAACGCAGTTTATTGGGAGAGTAGCCCGGTCAATTACTCTCCGAATTTTTCGGGGAGAGGCCCGCACAACGTCGGAGGGAAGACTGCTAACGCGTGGGGGTTGCACGATATGAGTGGTAGTGTCTGGGAATGGTGTTGGGACTGGTATGGAAACTATCCAATAACAGCCCAAACCAACCCGGTTGGGGAAAAATCCGGATTTTATCGAATTCTGCGTGGCGGAAGTTGGAACAACGACGTTGATGAATTGCGCTCAGCTTGCCGTGGTTATAATTATCCGGCAAATTCTGATTACTACTACTTTGGGCTTAGGGTTGTCAGACCTGCAGTATAGTTAGGACACTACGAAAAGTAAAACCCAAAACTAATATAGCCTTTGTTCCGGGCCGCGATAACGGACTTGGCCATTTGTAAACCAAGTGTTGATGGCATCATTGGGGCAGGAGTTTATACACCCGTAACAACCCACGCAATTTCCTTGCGGTTTTGGATACGGGGACAGTTTAAGTCTGCCTGTAGGACATTGTTTTACACATTTTCCACAACGAGTACAACTTGATTTTTTTACGAAAATAGGGAACTGTTTTCCCTTTCTGATTGCAATTGGAAAAGTTGCAGCAATAAGACTTATTGGGTTATATGGAACCCAACCAACGTTTGAAACAGGAGATTTGCGATTTTTAGCCCAGACCTCCGGAAGTTCATTGCACGCAAAATCCCGCAGGTTTTCCTGGGATTTTAAATATGGCATTCCCTGATCATAAATATGTCCGGGAAAACGGACTGCTGTCCAGGCATCAGCGCAGAGCAAAGTGGTTGTACTTACTGGAAAATAATTTTTTGGAAGCAAAAAATCGCGCAGTCTCATAAAAGTTCGATCAAGGTACCCAGCGTAGGTTGCAACCAAGAAAACCGCTTTCGGTCTTGGAGAGGGTGGTAAATTAATAATGTGTTGTTCCATCGGAATCGCAGCACGAAAAGCAAAAATTGGAAACACGAACCCGACAAAATTGGATATTGTGCACTTCCCAAATTCTTCATTATTTTTGAGATCCCTGATGTTTTTTAATTCAACATCCCATTGTGCTTGCTTAAGCCCTGCGGAAACTATTTTAGCTGCAAGTTCGGAGTTTCCGGTCGCGGAAAAAAAATGAATCTGAGCTTTTTGCATATCAAACTCCTTCAAAAATTCCGTTGATGGGTCCGGTTTTCAAAAAATTTCCTTTTTCATCCCTGGTGAAAACGTAGAAAATTCGGAAAGTTTTCGGAGGGACATTCGGTTGTCCTATTTCTTCGGTTGATCTATAAACATATCGCTCAATCTCCAGACGAAAACATTTTTTGCTATATCTTCGTCCAGTGCAAGTTCAGTATTTTCGAGTCTGATGCAGAATGCGGGAAGCTTTCTAAGAACTGTTACAATTACGCCTGGGTGCAATCCGACGGATAGAAGTTGATTCAAGTTGGATTGACTGCCGGGTTTGATGTAAGTTATTTTTCCTGATTCGCCAGGCGCCAATTCAAACAAGCTTAATACTATTTTACCTATGCGCGTGGCTCCCTTTTGGCAGCATCTTCCTTGCGGGATTGATTTGCCGTCCGGGCAAACTTCCGGATGTCCAAGTAATGTACAAATTGCTTCTTCAACTTCCGGAAGCAGGCTATGTTCAACCTTACAGGCAATTTCTTCCATCTCATTTGCTTTCAATTTTAAGATAGATGTGATTAAAACCTTTGCCAGGCGATGTCTGCGGATAACTCCTTCCGCTGCAAGTTTTCCATCCCGGGAGAATAAAACCTTATCAGCGCTTCTAACTATTAATCCGCGACTTTCGAGTTCCTGCAAATCGGAATCGTTAAAATCCACTACACAGTTTTTCTTGATAAAATCCACTGAAAAATTCTTTGATTCGCCAGAGGTCCAGACTGCCTCTAGCATTTCTTCCTGTTTTTCCGAAAGCATTTTCAATTCCTTTATGAAAAAGTTATTCCTAGCCAATGGCAAAGATGGTTTACAACCCCTCCCAGTGCAACGGCCCATACCATAACTCCTCCGGCAATGGCAAGAGCAACCTTCCCGCCACGTTCCTTGTAAAGGGCTAATGTTGCGTTAAGACATGGTATCATAAATGTCATCACCAGAAGGGAGACCACCAGCTGGAGGTTGGTATATCCTGAACTGAGATTTAGTAGTTCTGTAGCTCCGCTTTCTCTTCGTACAATTGTTTTTATAAAAACCTGGACGCTGTTTTCCGGCAGTCCGAGGAGGGTGCTGGTCAGGGGCTTCAAAAAATCTTCCAGCGCCTTTAATCCGCCGACGCGCTGGAAAAGAAACACGACTACGGAGGCTAATATAAAGACCGGGACTGCTTCCTTCATAAAAAAGTATGTTTTGCGGGTGGCTGATTTCAAGAGAAGTAAGGGTTTGGGAATTCGCATGACGGGTATTTCCAGTAGCAAGGGTGCGCGGCTTCCAGGAAGGAGCTTGTTTGCAAGAAATCCGGCAACAAACATTTGTAAAAGAATAAGCCCGAAAACTGCGATGGTAGCGAACTTGGGCATTTTATCCAGAATGGTCAGCATTACTGCTATCATTGGGGCGCACGGAGCGCACAAGAATAACAAGAATGAAGCAATATACTTTTCTTTCTTTGTGTCCAGGATACGGGTAGTCAAAATTGCCATTGTTACACAGGAAAAACCCATGACGAGGGGGACGACCCCTTTGCCGTTTAATCCCATCATGCGGAAAATTCGATCCAATAAAATTGATAGTCGTGGAAGGTATCCGGAGTCTTCAAGTAATCCAAATGCAGTGTAAAAGCAAAACATTACGGGAGCAACTATTCCGATGGCTAAAAATACGCCGGTTGGGAGAACGCCATAAGCTGGATCAACTATAAGATCACGAATGAAAACGGAAGGAATGGGTTGTACAAATTTTACCACCAATGGAATCAGCAAGCCCTGAAATAATGTGTTGTTGATCAAATCAACCAGATATGTTGCACCAAAAGTTCCAACAATTAGGTACATTGCGAATAAAATTACCAATGCTATTGGAATTCCTGTGCTAGGTTGGGAGCACCAGTCACCGAGAGTGCGGGCAAATGGATGGGCGGGAGGGGGTTCGAGAGTTACAACGGTCCCGATGATTTGTTCGGATTTTTTAAGATAGAAATTCACCAGTGTCATCGTTAGTTGTTCCTGGTCATCCCGTCGAAAATCCTCTGCAAGATCTTTGAGCTGGCCTAGCATTCCAGGGCCGAATTCCCTTTTAATATACCCTTCCACACCGCGGTCGTTGGCGAGAAGCAGGACTCCAAGTATGCGCGGTGAAATGGAGGACGTTTGGAGAAGTTTTTCAGTGAGTTCGATGAACTGTTCTATTCTGTGCGGATACGTCAGAATTTTTTTCGGAATTTTCATCAAAGGGATGAGGGAATAGATTTCAGATACGCCGAGACCTTCAGGAGCAACTGTTGTACACACATCGAGCCCAAGTATTTCGGAAAGTTTCGCTGTATCGATCTGGATTCCGCGTGGCGCTGCTTCATCAATCATGTTGATAACCATTAACATGGGCAGACCATATTCCAGATATTGAAGACAAAGGGCTAATGAGCGTTTGAGATTCTTTGCGTCAGCGATTAAAAGTATTCCCAAAAATTCATCGGGATTGAGCTGCATTAACAAGGCATCGCGCGATGCCACTTCGTCATCATTCTTTGAAAAAACCGAGTATGTTCCTGGGGTGTCATACAAAACAAGCTCAGAACGTCTGATCCGGGCGGCTTGCAAGGATACTGTGGACCCAGGGACGTTTGCAGGGTTTCCTTCGCTTCCGGTTAAATGGGAAAAGAGCGTGGTCTTGCCAACGTTGAGATTGCCAACAATAATTATCTTGCCTTTTTGAGGCGGAGCAACAACTGGTGGCGTGGGGGAGTTATGTGCGCCGCAATTTGAGCAATTTTCACAAGGTGTCATTTTATGCTTTCTTAGCTTTTCATTTGTTGGCAAAGTATATCATGGGAAATCAAAAATTTTCTACAATGGAAAAGGGAAATTTCAGACTTGAAAGTTTCTTGCTAAATTGTGAAAAATTGCACATCAAACAGAAAGAAATTCAAGCTTGAGGATCGTTGTGACATTTTTCGCAAATTTGGGTTTGCAAATTTTGCAAGAACCTATTGAGATATAAGATTCATTCAGAAACAAAGAGTAAATTCATATTGACATTGGCAATTAACCATATAATTCAAAAAAAAAATCCCAGAAAATAATGTTTTTTTTCAAATTTTCTGCACTTGCGTTTATGCAGGTTTATAAGACAAGAGTTTTTACTTTTTTCGCTGAGATTCATTTAAAACTGGGATCTCAAAAAAAATTGCTATCAACTAACTGGAGGGCCAAAAAAATATATTTTGCTCTTGCGACCTGATCTAAAGTAAAATTTGGGCAATATTTTTTCGGATTTCGAAAAGGGGGAACACCGCAACCCAACGAGCATATATTTTTCGAGAAATTCTGAAAACTGGACCCATTATGGCTCTCTTGGTTGTTGTTGACCAGAAATATGTCTGTTTCCCAAAAAAATTGCCAAAATACCCTTGTTGGTTCCTGGTGGTTACCATTATTGTTGAGCCTTTGCCCTCTGGCAATTCTGTTCTGGCAGGCTGGATTCTCCACAAAACAAATTCAAGCAGATGAACTAAAAGATATTCAGGAAAAAACCGCAATCCCGGCGTATTTCCTTCGAAATTTTTCAAACCCGGATTCTATCGTCCAACTTGAAGCTCAAATTCTAAAGAAGCGTGTTGAGATTGAATTCCGCCGTCATCCTAATCTTAAAATAACATCGGATTGGTTTGACAAGAAAATTTCCAAAATTCTTCGGTCGAGAATATTTAAACCACTTCCCCCGCGTAGTATCTGGGCAATTGCCATTCCTGACGGAAATCCCGGACATGGTGCTAGCCCTTGTACTGGTTCGGCCTTTGAAGAAAAAAGCCGAGGTTTTATGACAAAGTTGATGAAAGATGTTGCACTTCAAACACTTGGAAAGTGCAAACCCCTGGATTTCGCAGATTCCTGGGAACAACGATGTCGCAGTTTTTTTGGCACAGGATTTTCCTGTGGAATATTTGAGGAGCAATTCCGAAGTCGTCCGGTTCAGGTTATCTGTCAGGATAAAACAGGTGTGATGACCTGGAATTACTTTTTTCGAAAAAAGAAAATTGCTGGAGTTTTCATCATTTTTATGCCCATTTCCAGCGCCCAAGCATGCAAATTTGGCATAAAGACAATTTTGAAAATGTGGAATCATTCAGAAATGTTTCCAGTTTTTTTGCCACTTCCCACGGATTTTAAGCCGATGAATCCTTCAAAGTTGATTCACGCAGGATTGGTTTCAAGTCCGGCATCAAGCTCGGCCCATGAAATCATTGAAGAGTTCAGGCAGAAGCTGATTATCCAGCCCCAGTTCATCCCGGGATCAAGATTCTCAGTTCCTCGGCTTCTCACAAGTCTTGTGGGAACCGTAATCCCATATGAAAAATGGTGGGTGCGGGTTTGCTCCTTGGCACCTGATTGTGGACATCTTGGACTCTTGTTCGTGCCACGAAGAGAACAATCCTCTGTTTTTGAAGGTAAAGCCGTTTACTTTTTTTGCGGAGTGATGGTTCTTGGATGGATCATTGTCCTTAATCTGAATCGAAAGCGTATTTCTTCATTAAACCCAGGGGTCGAAAAAGAACTATTGATTTGGCTTTTGGCGTTAGTTTCCATCCCTTTGATTCTCGGGATTTCTGCCAGTTCTCGCCTTTTAAGCGACCGTGAGCGAAACCTGAAAGACGGATTAATTGAGAGACTTGGTAGTATCCTTGAAGGTATTGAAAATGACAGCCGGAATATTTCCCGACAGGATGGGTTAATTTGTGGTGATTTACTACGCCAGAAGCTGTCAGATGGAAAATCGCTGATAGATCTTTTTGACGAGAACTTTTCCATCAAAAACCCGAGTTCCGAGTTTCTTAGAGAGTTGTGGGAAAAAGCACGCAGTTCATCTTTGAAACCAATCGGATTATTTCTGTTCGGACCGAATGATTCACAATGGCAGATTAATGATTTTGGAATGAGCCCACGAATGGTAAAAACCCTGCAAAGCAATATAAGAGAAACATGGGCGAAGGAACTTCCGGGGTCATCAATTGACTTTCAAAAACGAAATTCGGGTTCGAAGATTTTTGGGTCATTATCAATCGGTGATTTCAACAGGATCGACATCACTACAGCGACTGAAAAACCTCAAACGCTTGAGCTGGGTCAGAAAAATTTGATAATTTATTCAAAAAATTTCGAAAAAAATCAGTCCACAAAATTTGTAATAGTAATTGTCTGGGACCAAAAAGCTGCAATTCGGGGATTTATAAAAACACGTATCCGCCGGGGTTCAATAAGTGAGCTGGAAAATCTGAAAGGATTTGGAATGGCTGCTTTTACAAACAAACCTGATGGTATGTTTCCTATTGCCAGATATGGTAATATCGGCCATTTGCAGACCATAGTAAATTTTTCCAGCCAGGGTCTCAGCTTGTCAGAAAAATATCTGGAAGGACGGGCTGTTGGATTTGCGTATCCAAGCAAAATAATGTCTGGTATTATGCTTGCCGCTAAAGTTTCGCTTGGGCCAGTGCAACAGCAGATTCGGCAGGAAAAAATTCTTATCTTTCTCCTATTCGCAGGAGTAATTCTCCAAGTTTTTTTAGTTGCACGATTGTTAGAAGACACTTATTTTGTCGCCCAGGGACACTTGATTTGTTATAAAAAAAATTCTTGGTTTTTTTTCAATTTACTGCATCACTTGAATAATTGCAATTTGCTTTTTAACTAATCTAAAAAGTGAGCATTAAGACAAGGCTTTTTAGAATTAATCGCCTTGATAAACAATTGAAAGATAACAGCAGCCATTTGAACCGTAATCATTATTGAATGAAGATGGGTTGCTTACGGAACTTTTAGCAACAATTGCCAGAGTGTCTCCGACGGTTAATGACCACAATCTAACGCTTCCTAACACCCAGGGGTTAGTATTTAATGCAATATATTGATCCGCTAAATATTTTGTACCATTTACTTCGGTAAAAAGATAATAATATTGGGCAACTTGTAAGGTTTCGATTTTATAATTACAAGATACAAGATATTGTCCCGTTCTGGGGCAAGTAAATATGGAATTTGTAAATGCATTATTTGTATCAACAATCTCAGTCCAGGAAGCTATCTGATCAATGTTGTCGGCATGAACAAAGGAAGTGGTCGAGGAAACACAAGAAACAACAATTGAGGTTAATGGTCTATATTTAGACGCAAGAGTTCCTGAACCTTCTGTTATTGTTCCGCTGACATATGTATTCCCAGCCACCTGAAGCGCCTCCCCCGCGTGGTCAGTTATGGTTTGGATGAGGAGATGGCCGGCGTTATTTATCCTCATTGCTGTGGCTGGAATAGAACTTGCAGTCGCCACATCAAAATTTATTACATCCGACATGTAAATTCTTGAACTGCCAATAGAAGTTGAATTGTATAGGTGTCCATTATTGTAATAGTAATTATTTCCGAGGTAAGTAGCTCCACCAAAAGTTCCTAGGTGGGTCTCTACGATACTATCTATACCATTTTTCAGTTGAAGCTGTGAAGTGGAATTTAGGTTTGGCGTATCTATTGTTAACCCTCTGGTTGTAAGAGTTCCCACGCCCACATTTCCACTCCCATCAACGAAAAGACCTTCATCTCCGCCATCGCCGCTATACCAGTGGCCATTTCCAACGAAGTTTCCGCCTGCTGTTATGGAACCTGCAAAGCTGGCGTTTCCAGAATCAGTTAGACTGTAGGCTGTTCGATAATATAAACCGAGTCTCAAACCGTGATAATATTGCAATGTATTGGAACTGTCTGAAAGAATTCCCCATCCATAATCAGTATTGGGCCTAAAAATTTGCAAAGGTTTTCCATTCGTGATGGTTAATTCATCCGTAAAAGTGGAGAGGCCAGAAACGGTTAGGATCTTAGTTTTAAAATCAACCGTGGAGCTTCCATTACGCAAAGCGAAAATTCCCGAATCAGTAGTTGCCTGACTTGCTATTGCCTGATCGACGTAGGTAGCGCTTGCGATTACTGAGCATAAATGGGTCTGATTTGTCAGTTTGTGATTATCAAGGAGAGTTGTCTGACTCGATGCGAGATCCAAAAGTGCTGAAGTTGATGCCAATCCCAAAGGGCCACAGCAGTGAATGTTGGCGTTAGCGGTTGAGTGAGTTTTGATTGATTTTCTGGCTTTGGAATCTACCCCTCGGTCCTGCCAGGAATCGGCAAAGGCGATGCAAATTGAGAAAATTAGAAGGAAAATTGTAATTGAAATCCATTGGTAATTTCTGGTCATGGTTGAGCCTCCAACTCATAATAAATTAAATCGGTGGTCGAGGAAATAACAGCAATCGATGCTGGTCCCCAATCGCGTGAAATATTGCTCCAGAATTCAAGAGATTGCGAAATAGTGGCGATTAAGCCACGTTCCAAATATATTGGCCAAGTTGCAGCATCTGCCCCGATTCTGGTAATTCTAATGGTTTTTTGATTCGCAATCGGTGAGATAACCACTGAAATCGATCCAACCAGCAAATACCCTGAAGAATACTCCGATGGCGGTGATTTAACGGCTTGGGTTACAGAGGCAATCGCTTCTTTTAAACCGGCTGATTCAGCGTTGAGTTTCACACTTGGGGTTCCCACAATGGCTGTCACAATGGCATTAATCGCTGAGATCAAACCAACTGTTTCAGAAGCCATGCGAATATCGGAAACACCACTTCCTGATGAGGCAACGGCAACTTTCAGAATTCCGTCTGGTCCGGCTAATTGGTGGTTTGTTCCGGAAGCATCGGTATAAATTGGCCTAACAAGACTTTGGGCAGTCGAGACTCCAGGCAAAGTTAAAAAGATCGTGATAATTGCCAGTAAAATAAAACGTTTCATAAGTGCTCCTTAAAAGGTATTTAAAGATCCAGTAGGATACTTTCCCGAAAGACGAATTCCAAGGAAAGTTTTCCAGGGAAGTTATTAGGGGCCGGTGTGGCCGGTATAAAGACCGTCTTTAAAATGAAGGGTTAGTGATGAAATACCCCATTCGAAAGGTAATACAACGTCTTCTGAGGCTCCTGGTGTTTCGTCGTTGGCAAGGAAATGGCCTTGTATTTCTCCACCGGTTTTTGGTATTTTCACCCAGTTTGAACCGTCGTTCAATTCAAGAACTGCCGAGGCATTATTGAAAAAGAGGCTTCCTTTTTTTACATATGGGTCATTTGGCGCACTATCCAAAGGATTGAAATTAATTGCTCCGCTCGCTGTAACCTCGAAAAGCATAGTCTGTGTTCGTGGAAATAACCCGTATTCATGATAAATACCGAACGTTTGAGCAGGAAAAAGACCAATTGAGCCACTTGCCAGATCAACCATGTCGGAAGCTATTGTTAACGATCTTTCCACTCCGGAAATAATAAAAAAAGATTCACCAAAAATTGGAATTCCGTTGTAAAATTTCAAATAATCAGTGGTTGAAGTTCCGCCAATAGAGCCTATTCCAAGACTACTGTTGTAAGATTGAGTCAGATTTCCTGAAATGAAACCGTCGAAATAAGCGTATCTACCATTAAAATCAACAGTTGAACTGCCATTCAAGCCAGCGTATTTCTCACTTAGCTTTGTTCCGTTCTCGTAAAGATCATAACCATTAAAATCTATAGTTGTTGAGCCATTTTCAGCTGCAAATCCCGTATGACCGGACGTGGCATAATCTAAATCTGTTAATAAAGAATGGCTTCCCCCACTTCCGCTCCCACTCGCTCCAATTCCGATCCAAACATTATCATGAGTAAAATTAGGTGTGGATTGATCCCAATTGCTTAAAACGTAAAATCGTGAATTAGGATCATCCAAATATTCGCTTTGAGTGGCAGGAAGAGAAAATTTGGTATCACTTCTTTTAACAAAAATATCTCCAATTTCTCCAAATCTTGGATCAGGAGTATATGTTCCAACTAATATTCTTGGATGCTTGCCTGTTGTAGTCCAGGTTGCAATTGCTCCTGGTGACCAATCTGTTGGAACTGTTATCGGATAAAGTTCATTCGGCAAAGACGCCACATGTCTTAAAATCCGGGCTTGTGTGGCAGTTCCAAGAATTGATATGCCCCCACCCGCATATATGCCAGCGCTAATATTTTCTGGTGGGCTTGCTGGTATTGAATATATTCTGCCATTTAAATATGGTTCATAAAATCGCGCTATTTCTCCGTCTGAATTGCCACCCACAATTTTAATATCCTGGCTGAAATAAGAAACAAATTTAGCGTCAATCAGTGTTCCTATTCCATCTTCCCACCAAGTGGCTCCATAATCGGCTGAATAATAAATTTCCTTGAAATTTGAAAAAGCATAACATCTTTCTCTTATCGGGGGAAAAAATCCTATTATGGGTTGATCTGGCGAATTATCACCCTCACCATTATATGAAACATAATTCCAGGTTAAACCTTTGTCAATGCTTCGGTGTAATGTTCTGGGTTCATCGGTAGCCATCATTACTGTGCTACTCCCCAAATACCCGATAGAAATTACTTCTCCAGATGAATATTGTTCTCCCATATTTGTCCAGGTTGAACCATAATCGGTGCTCCTGAAAAGAAGACCAAAATCAGTTCCAGCCAAAACAATTCCACTTTCACAATAAGTAATACAATAAATTTTTGTTACCGGTATAGGGAAGGTTGCTATTTGGCCTTTATCTGTCCATGTCTCCCCGTTATCAGTGCTTTTAAGAATATGTCCTTCGGTGGCAGTTCCGGCAAGAACAATTCCGTTTTCCAGGAAAGTTAAGCAAGTTATTACCGTTTGAGTAGCCTGTTGTCCCAAATCATTCCATATTAAACCGGTGTCAGTGCTCAAAAGTATTTTTCCGTCTGAAGCGGTTCCGGCCAACAAATTGCCGTTTAAACATCTTGCAAAGCAATTAATAGAGGTTTGGCTTGCTTGTCGCCCCAAATCAACGAAAGTTCCTGAAGCAATATTTGATAAACCGAATACAACCGAAGAAAGTGCCAAAAACAGAAGAACAAATAAAAATTTTTTCATGTGATAGTTTTCCTCACAATTTGGAATCCGATTTTTTTTCCTAATTCGCTGCCTGAATGTTTTATGACAAAATTTTGAACGGTCTTTTCCACCCAAATTTGCCCATTTGATCCGGGATTTTCTTGCCAGGCAGGAAAAACTTCATAATCATCTGCTGTGGCAGGAACAAGCGTTGTTGGCATTGTAACTGTTATACCTGTTGAGCCATTTCCTAGAATGCTTCCCGAATAAGCCACGCCTAACTCTAAAGGATATGGAAGCGTTGCAAGACCATTGTCATTCGAGGTAGGATTGGCGTATATATCCATTGCCAATTGTTTAACATTATTGCTGATTTTATCGCCATCTTCCGGCTTTAATACAGTTCCAGGGATATGGGGTCCAAAAGTAGTCCAGGTCATTACTTTTTCCTTTCCTTTATGATGACATCATCAATCCGGTCATTTTTATGTATGGTCTCGCTTTTGAATAAAAGGGAAATTCCGGAGTCCCCCCGGATGGCCTATAAATAGCAATCGAACAGTCTGTCTGGGTTAATTGCAACCTGTAGTTTTTGTTTTTTTCAAGCACAACATTGGTGAAAGAATACTTTTGTAACCCATTTCGAAGTGTGATCGCATCATTTAAAGGGGGCAATTCCTCGCTTTGAAAGATATCTTTGAATGTGAAATCTTCTCCGGTCATATCAAATTCCAAAACATCCAACCAGTCATTATCGAATCTTTGCAATTTGATATGGTAGAGCCCAAAATTTGGATTCCTTTTGTAATCCATTGGCCAAGCAAAAGGAAATGTTCCATCTTCTTTGGGGATTGAATAAGCAAAACAAAATTCTGATCCCGACGGAAATTCTTCGATTTGATTATCGAAAATTGGATTTGGATTCGCCCCAAAATTCCAATCAGCCCATGCAAAAAATGAATTTCCGCCTTGGTCGATATCAATAGCTTTAACATAAGGATTAATATTGGATAATTGGAGAGTTAAATCGATCAAAGCTACTTTATTATTGACTTCTATGTCTAATTTATACTTGTCTTTGGTTGTAAAAGCTTCTGTATACCATCGTCTTATAGGGCTTTCAACATGGTCTTCCCAATACCAAAAATTTTCATAAAATGTTTCAATAAATTCTGGGAATCTGTAATCCCAGCCGGTTTTCCAGCGTTTATATGGATTTGTATCAACTGACCAACTATCCCCAGCGCCACCTGTTACCCAAGCTGCCCAGTTATAGCCTCCACGTGGTGGTTGGTCCAAAAATCCAATTACAACTCTGGCTGATGTTGGCCCGTTTCGATAAATTAATACACAATCGCCGGGTTGAAATAAGTTGGCAGAAGCCTCAAAATTTAGGTAAGAAACCGGCAAATTCCGGGAAACGTTATCGGCCAGACACAAAACCATCATGTTTTCACTGTCGGTGATTGTTTGAACGAACCCTTTTTCGTAGGTAAACCATTGATCATTTCCCTTAAGGCAATATCGAAGGAAAATATTTGCTCCCCGTTCCTTTTTCCAATCGGAAAGATTCATTTCCCATCTGCTGGGATATACAACCGGTTCTTTGATAATGGTTCTACTGTTGGTTGGATGGGCTGTGATAAATTTGGCCATCTCCAGTTCTGTGAAGGCTTCAAACCTGCTAGACCAATTCGAAAAATTCTGACCTCTGAAGGAAAACTCTACCTTCTCATTTTGAGAAGTAAAAGAGGTCACCTGAGTCAGTTTGTTTGGTGGCTCAGATTGAATTTTGAAAGTTGGATCGTAAATTTTCATTCTGACACCTTGTAATAAAGTTCGAGAGAAATTGAAAATTCACCGATCGTGTCAACTTCAGAAGGAATATTTAGGCGAAGCCGAATCGGAACGTTTTCTCCCACGGCTAGTTTCGGAATAGAAAGGTAATTTCCCATCACAGTTGGATCACCTCCGATAGGAACCCAACCTGAAGGAGCCCCACCGTTATAACCAGGAATATTTGCTGCAAGCCATTTTTCGGCCATGGCTTCAGCACCCTCATCCAGATCCGCGCCGGTCTGAAAATGTCGGGCACTGCAAACCGCTGTCAGTCTCAAATCGTCATAGTCAATCTCGCTGACAGTTTTTAAAAATAGTGTCGGCAAATTCGTAATTCCAGGTTGGATTTCTCCAAACTGTAATGAATAAACCGGTGCAAAGTGAATCGTCAGAAAGTCCATTTCAAGTGTCATCAGTTCAGAACCTTTCCGCGATAATTGGTCCAGAAACCGGAATTTGAAACCCATGACATCCGACTGGTCAAATCAGTGATTAAAACCTCTTTGTATAATTCCGTGTCCTGATCTTGAACTTCAACCACTGTTCCAACTTTAATCCAAGGGTTTAAGATCGATTCAAAATTGATTACCGGAAGGATGCTGAAATTAACGATTGAAATTGCTTTTGCCAGGCATTGAGCCGTGCTTAAGGGAAAAGATGAAGAATATATATAAGGCAGAACCCCGTTATCTACCTGGTCGTCAGTGTCATTATAGGGTGAATTACTATTACCTGTGGAACCAGTGACGGTTACTTGGTTATATCGTTCAAGGCTATTTTCCTCGCTACCCTGAGAAAATTGGCAGGACAAAGGAAATTTCCAGCCGCTTATGGTTTGCCCAAGACACTTGCGGGCGGTAAAGGTTCCGTTGAATTGAAAACAGGTAATTGCTTCTTCAAGTGCTTCTGCAAGTGCCATGATAAGCGGTAGTTTCTTGGAAAAATTTAAGGTGCCGGATAGAGTCATTGGAGTAAAATCCAGATCCATTTTGGTTACACCTGCATTGCCTAGTTCACTCACTGCAAGTTCGAAAGAGCTGCCAGACCACGAAGAATTTGCAGGAGCCAAATCCAAGGCAGGGTTGCCACCATAGGCGGTGATTGTCACAGACTGCGATTCACGGCCTTTTCTTGGAATCAAAAAAGCCGCTGTGCCACGAAAAACAGTCCCGGTATACAGTTTGTTTTCGGATGTCCGGTATCCGACTTTTACAGTAATAAGATTTGAATTAATAAAACCTGGAATATTTCCACCAATAAAAACGATTGTCGCCAGCGCATAAGATCGACCATTGCCAGTTTCGACAGTGACGGTTTCGATATAACGGGTTAGGTCAACCGATCCAAAGAGAACTGTCAGGATAACTTCGATTTGAGAGGGATTTGCTTGGGCCAATAAAGCCGATAATGCCGCATTTTGGATCGTTGCCGAAATACTTACCCCGGCTTGTTTATAGCCCCAAAGGCTGCCACCCCAACGCGCAGTTGTCCATGTTCCGCCTTCAAAGCTCACAGGATCATCCTTACAACATTGAATTTTGCAGTCAGTAATTTTTTCCTGGGAATACCTGAATCGTTTACCTGGGCATCAATTATCACTTCATACAGGTGATAACCGTCTGATAGGAAGCAAGAGGTTTTGCCGGTATCGATGGCGCTGATTTTTTCGCATTCAGCGGTTGGAACAATGTTGGAGTAAGTGACTTCAGCAGTTGAAATATCTTTGGATGCAACCTGGTGAATCACATTACCGGCAAGCGATTGCCTTGAGGCTCTTGGCCTGGAAGCGTTAATTCCCCAGCGTTCGGGCGTGGGAATCGAGGCATCATAAGAAATTCCGTTGACGTTGGCGAAAATTCTTATCATACGCCAGCCACCAGTATTCCCTCTGATTTGGCCCTGATCATTGCTTCGGTCAGAATTCGGTCAATTAGTTCCTTGATGGCACCGTCAGCCCCATCCACCGTAACTTCTATTTTGGGTTCTTTTTCCTGGCGATGATTTTGCTCTTCAACCTGGTCAGCAAGATCCTGCATGGTTTCGATGAGTTTGTCTCTTGCGGACTGCTCTTCTTTAATTTCAATCTGCATTTTGCCCTGAGCGATGATGTCGCCTTCTTTCAGGACATCAGCATATGCAACGAGGGCTTTTCCGATTGTTTCCTCGGAGGCTTTGAAAGCATCGCCCACAGTTTCAGATACGCTTTTGAACTTGTCAGCCGCCAATTTTGCCATTTCTTCAAGATGATGGTTGGATTCTCTCGTGGCATCCATGACGAGTTTGTCCATGTTTTCCACTTTTTCCACAGCATTACTGGTTGAAATTCCCATGTTTGACATAGCGCTTTCAGTGGCTTTATTCATCTGGGCGATGGTTTCATTGGATAGAGTTTTTGTGGATTTCAAAACATCTTCGAAATTGCCAGTACCGATCTTTACGGGGTTCTTCAAGGAGTCGAAAAAAGTTCCAATATTTTTTCCGACCTGGTCAACCATATCTTTTGGAATGTTAAGAACGTCTCGGATATTGAATGAATTTTTAAATTTGTCAAAGATACCAAAAATGTTTTGGCCGGAAAAAAGGTCTTTAACAGCTTCTCCCATGGTCGAGTAACCTTTGCCCAGATTGTCTATCGCGTCTTTTATTTTTGCATGGGTTTGCCAGATTGAACTCAAATCAATTTTCCAACTATCAAGCGATTTATTTATATTGGGGAAAAAATCTTTTATTTTCTTGAAAGAATCTGACAAACCAGAATCGCCACCAAGCAGATCCTTAAGGCTTCTTATGCCTCCAGCAAGTTTATTCAGTCCTTCCATATCTTCAGCTTTCAAATCCAGAGCTTTTGTCCACCAAGCTCCATTAGAAATAGCGGTTTGAATTTTGGCCACAACTACTTCTATAGCGAGAGATACAGCTTCAAGAATGTTATTAATTGCCACCCGAATTAAATTAACAAACTGAAGAAATGCTTCCAAACCAGAAACAAAATTCGTTCCCACACCCAAAAGCTTAAATTTATCTATAATGTCATTAAATGTGCCTGCAATTCCTGCTGCAAATATTGCAGCACCATCAAGAACCTCATTAAATACGTCTTTTGAAAACACCCTCTTAAACAGCGATTCAACTTTAATTAAACCCTCGGTTATTCCTCCTCCAATCTGTTTTGCGAGATCTGCAAAAACTTTCGAATCCATCATTGTCGAAAGTGCATCTCTCACATCCCGGGCCTTCGAAACCAGAAAATCATAAGGACCGGAATCCATGATTTTCAGCTTCATCAATGTCAAACTGTCTTCAATTGTAGAAAACGAACCGGCCCATGTATCAGAAGCTTTTTGCATGGCACCGGCGTATTTCGTTCCCAGAGTGTCCACAATTGTCTTTATTGCGTCATCCACCTTTATACCAGCGTTGCCAATGTTTTCCATTTGTTTGGCGGTCAGATGGAATTTGTCCTGAAGAATCTGTATTGCAGGAATATTTCTTTCCGTTAACTGCATGAGTTCTTCAGCAGAGACCTTGCCCTTGAGCTTCATCTGTCCAAGGGCTGTTACAACACCGTCGAAATCAGTGCCAAGTGCATAGGCTGTGTCACCCAGCTTTTGCATGATTCCATCCATAGGATCAAAACCGAAAGTTTTCAATTTGATCATCTGGTTTGTGACTTCTTCCATAGTCAGCGGAGTTCTCGCCCCGAATTCTTTGGCCCAGTCAAGCGCACGCTCGGCGGGGCCAGAACCACCAAAGACACTTTCAAATCGGACATTCAATTGTTCAAAGGTTGACGAAGTTTGAATAAAGTCAGAAGCGATGCTAGAACCCACCCCGACGATTGAATCAAAAACGCTTTTTGCCACCCCAACAGTTTTGGATAAAAGATCCCACGCGGTATTCAGCTTAAAAAGTGAATCAAACCATTCGTCGGATTTCTTTTTGTTCTTTTGGGTGGTTTCCTCTAAAGTTGCCATTTTTTCGGATAATCCATTGACATTGGCGCTCATACCACCCATGCCACCCATGGTATTGCCCAGGTCGCGAAACCCGGAAATAGCACTGGTTATTCCAGCAACATCAACGTTTATCGTTAGTTTTTTTGCGAGATCACCCATTCGAATTCTTCTTCTCCTGGACTATTTCATGAAAAGAGAGCCATCCGTAATACTCAGGAAGGGACATTTCAAAAACGGTTTTGAGGGACCAGTGATGACGATAAGCAAGAGCGAAAGCATTGAAAAGGTCGGGGTCCTTTTCAATGCTTTCCTTTATTTCAAAGGGTCGAGAACCTTGCCACCAGCAGATAGAATAGCAGACGCCAGGCGATTGACTTCAGCGGCGTTAAGTTTATACAATTCAAGAATATCCATCTCGGCCAATTGCGGATCAATCAGACATCGGGCAATGATGGCGCATTCGAATTCTTCACTATCCAGAACACCGCCTTTTGTGGTGTATTTTCTTGCATAGGCTTTGTCGCCTACTTTTGCCAGTCGATATGTCACGGCACCACCAAATACCCGAGACTCGAAAGTCTGGGGTTCGTTATTGATTGCTGAAAACAATTCTTCTTTGGTTAAAACTTTCATCTTTTTACCTTTCTTTATTTCATTGATTAGTCATCAAAGACCGCGCAATTCAAGGTTTCCATCGCCCTCAAAGGTGATTTCTTCCATCATGGGGTTGGACATATCGCAGTCCATTTTGAAACCCTTGACAATCACAGCACCTTCGTAATAAACGGTAGTGTCATTCCGGTCAGGAAATAATCTGACAATACCTGTCCTTCTATTTACTCCGAGGTTATAAAGGACAACATCTCTCACATGGAATCTCGAAAAACCGCCCGACCATTTCGGAGGCCCGGATAAATCCGACTGAGCGCCGGAATCCCCTTGAGCTTGCATGGAAGTTGTGTCGGAAGAAACATCAAGACTCCACTTTGTGGTATCGCCGAGAGGTGTCAGAAGGGAATAGAAATCGTAATAGCTGGCATAGACCTTTCTCGCCACACTTCCGGTATGACACACAAGCAAAGCTTCGTTCAACAAAACTCCGCCTTCCATGGGATATTCGAAATATCCGGGCATGTCCGATCTTTCCTGAATAAGCGTGCCCGTTGAGAGAAATTGTGTGATATCCGCCGCAACGACTGGAGCAGCGGTATCAGTTGAAAGTTTAACTGCGCCAATTATGAGTTTGTCTATTGCTACCAGAGGCGGACCACCGGCGGCATCAAAAACATCTGAATATGAATCGCCGTCTGAGCCGGTAATCGCCGAAATTGTTCCATCGTCCATATCTACTACAACCAAATTCCAGTTGTATTTTCCAGTCGCAGGTCTGACGATAGTAACACTTGTATCTGCTGGTGCAGACTGAATTGTGCCGTTGTCCTTATAGTAAGAAAAAGCATTCGTCTGAACGTTATTATTTCCTGTCGCTGGAGTTACGCTTGCCTCACCGACAATTCCCTGTATTCTTGCGGAAATACCTTTACCCTTGTTCCACATCGATCGGGAAGCAGTGGCATAAAATCTATTGGAAAAAACCGTTCCCTGAATTGTTTTCGATGCTGATTTGGTAAGAGCGGCATTCGCAACCTGAATTCCATCGCCGGTTGGAATCATTATCTGACCGTATTTTCCTGTCTTTCTTACTCCCATGTTTTACTCCTCGTTTAAAACTTCGATTTGAAAAGTCATTCCCCAGAGCCATAAATCTGGGGTGTGTGCCAGAAATCGTTCTTCGACGCATTCCAGCGGAATAGTGCTCCAAACGGCATAACCATTGAGTGCTGTTCTAATACTTTTTAAAAGAGCGTAAGACCCGGAATGGTCCCGCAAAGTCTTGTAAAGCAAAAACACTGCAAACTGAATAGTGCGCTCCTGATCAGAGGCTCCCTGAGTAAGGGTCTCAAAAGTCGTCCCCTTGTAAGTGACCACGATCAATCCATTGGAAACTTTAGAAGGAAGCTCCTTAAAGCCGTCAGGTTCGTCAGGTGTGGCCACTGCTTTGATGGTGGTTATCTGACTATTCAAACGGTTCACGATGGCCGTTTCAATTTCAGAGATCATTCATCCCACCCGCTCAAGCCAGCTCGGTCGAATACACGATCAGTGTTTTCAATTTGTGGCCCGCCAACTGGAGCAACCGGAGTCTGAGCGCTTGTTATGCCCAAACTGATTACGCCTTTTGATATTTTTTCAAGTGTTTTTACAGCCTCGTCATAAGTATCTTTTATTCTTTCAGGAGCCGGGACCTTGCGATACAACTTGTATCTTGCAATGTCGCAGTTCAATTCTTTCAGAATATCCGGTGGACTCGCCAATGGAAGGGAATATTTTGCCAGAAGATAACCGTTTATTTCAGCTTCTGCCCCACTCATTGCACGCGCAAGAACGGTGTCATCTATTGTCGTGCTGTTGGCGGTCAATTCGGCCAGCTCCGTTGTGCCGAAACGATCGATCATATCTTGTTTAACGCAGTATGGCATTTTGCTTTTCCTTCTGAAAAAATTCTTACAAGAGGTTTGGAGAAACTTCTTGTAAGAAGTTTCCCCGGGCCTTTACTTCTTTTTCTTTTCACCTGGTTCCGGGCTTGAAACCGGAGTTTCTTCCAGGACCTGAATCTTTATCAGCTTTTTCGCCTCTTCCTCCGACATTTCAACGGAAGAGCCAATCTTGAAAGCCTTTCCATCGTGTTTCAAAGGGGAAATCACTTTGTATGTTTTCATTCTTCATCTCCATCAGTTTGGATTCTGAATCAAAAAGCCGCATGTAATACCTGAAGAAACCGGAGCGCGTTCATAAATGACCGGATAAATCCACGATCTGCAATCTTGGTCGTAATAAGCCTCTTCAACCACAGGATGGTCCTGCATGGTATAGGTGTAACCATAGCTTGGTTCTTCCGCTCCTGATGGTGATTCCGGAACGTAAGCAAGAACTGCATTATTTCCCCAGATATCAGCGAAAGTGCCGTTATCATCATAAATAGCTTTGCCGATAACAATTTTTTTAATATCAAGAAGCGCGGCAAGCATTTCAGCGGTTATACTTCCGGCTGAAGTATGTTTAAACCGATCAGTTATATAGGGGTTATTTTTCAGGGCATTGAAAGCCAAAGCTGAAAGGGCAAATACATTTGGATTAACACCGGTAGAAGCTCGAATAGCTTCGCAATAATCCCCGATTGTCTTAACCGGATCAGATGCGGGTGATGGATCGGACCATTTTGAGGTGCCGGAAAGGGTTACTTTGTGGCTGGAATCATACAAAGCTGCATTAAGAGCAATTGCGGCCTGTTCCACCTCAAGAGTCAGAAGGTTGCATCTCATTGCCAAATTCAACGCCCTGGTTCCAAGATCAATTCCGGGCAACTGTTTGGCATCTCTCAGATATTCAATTGGAACTACCCCAGCCAAGGCATTTCCAAGGAGTGCAAATGAAGTGCCGAGATACCCGAAGGTAACTCTCTTCACGACAGTTCCAGGGGCTCTTCTGGTATTATAAAGCTTGAAAGCTTCCTTGCCGAAAGTGATAACCTGGCCGCCGGATGCTCCAACTGGAACCGCTGGAAAAAGGGCATTCCCGATGAAATCACGGTTTTTATAACCAAACGCTACCGTGGTCAATACCGGATCAATAACACGAATTTGTGATGGACTCATTCCCATTTGAGTATTTCTCCTTTACTTTCTTCTGGCCTTATTTTGGCAAAACCAAAATTTCAACCATCTGGCCGGAAGCGGTGGAAGCCTGAAGAGCTCTGCCGTTAATGACACCGGCTGAATAGACAACGGCTTTTCCGTCCGCGTCGCTTTCAACCTGGACGCCTGCTGAAAACACACCCCCGGATTCAACAACTGCTGTTCCGTAGGTGTCTACTGCCACCGGTTCACCGTCAGCAGCCGCATACTGCGATACTCCAATTGCAGCTTCAGTCGCGTCTGCTTCTGCGCCGTTTGCCTTAACGAAACGATTTGTTCTGATTGCTCCTGAAGCGATCAGCGTAAGTGGCAACAATCCTTTGCTTTGTGCGGCCATCATTTACCTCCTACTGCTTTGTAAGCAGTTATGTAGTCACAATTGTTTTTCTTCTGATGCATCAGAGCCTTGAGATGAAGCTCCGCTTTTTCAGGCTTCACTTCGAAACCAGCCGGTGCAGCGAAATCAACCGTGTCACCCTTTTCAGGTGGAACGGCTTCACCGAAACTGACAACCTTCGGAAGGCTGCTGAGGAATTTTTTGAAAGTGGAAACCATCGGCTCCTGGACTTTCTTATCCCCTTCACCGAATTCCAAAGTTGAATTTTCCGGCAGAGCGGCCATGAAAGAGATTATGCTTTCCCGATGTCCGGGGATAAATCTGCCGTCCTTGATTAGACCGTCAATGAAAACCTCGCACTCCTTCTTTTTAAGCAGGGTTTCGCGTTCTTTAATAGATTTTTCACGCTCCCCAAAATTCAATTCCTGTTGTTGGAGCTTTTGCTCTTTCTGAGCCAATTCCTCCTGTGCTTTTTTGTCCATGCTGTTCTCCTCAAAACTTATTTCTTCAGTGAATTCAAGACAATTTTCGTTTTCCGCAAACTGGATTGGTTTTAAATCCTTCAACGCTGGCGGATGAGCGCCCAGGAAACCTATATGTTGCAGGTAATAAGTTCCCGGTTTCGGATTACCTGGTGAATCGGGTTTATAAAAGGAAGCTGAAACTTTCGGATATCTTCCGGCTTTTACGTTTTCAAGGAAACCTGGATCTTCACGATGACTCTCGGCAAAAAGATTTTCTCCTGTTGCAGAAAGACTTTTCACCAAACCATAAGCTGGGTCATTGGCTTTCGGATGGCCGATCACCAAAGGTGATTCAAAGACCTTCGGATCATATTCCCTTGCCATTTCAGCAATATGGTTTTCGGAAAAATCAACCGTCTCGCTGTTCATGGCCGTGTGTTTTCCAGCTTTGAAAATGTGAATTCTCATTTTGCCAGGAACCCCGCTGACCCCATGTCTGTGCTGGTGGCCGTTCGCATGATCAGATAAATGCCCGGGGTAGTGGTAGCCAGGTTAAATGTTTTCGAACTGCCACTCGCGATATAGGCGTTATACGTGGTGCTCGAAACAGTCGAACCACCATAGTTGATGTTTCCATCGAATGCCGAGACCTCAACTTCATTAGCGCCGGTTGGCATTGTTCCGATAACAGTTGCATGACTCGCCACGACGGAAATCGTCGGAGTCGCAACCGTCTTAAACCCATTGGTCGGAGCGACTGCTGTCGGCAAAGGCCACGCCTGACTCGTATACTTCGAACCCGTTGGATGCTCCCAGTGCGTGGGATTTGCCCCCAAGTCCAAAGGCAAAAGAAAAAGAAAAAACAAAAGAGAAAGTATTAAAAGTTTTCGCACCGCTTTATTCCTCCATTTCAGTTGGTTTTAACTTCAATTGCAGGTTCATAATAAGCGTTAATTCAGGCGCTAACAAATGAAGCGTTTCTTAAAAAACATAAAAAATGGAGAGAAAAAAAATAAGAAAAAAGCCTAGGGAACCCCCTTTTTATTAAAAGGAGGTTCCCCAGACCCCTCCTCTAAAAATTTTAATATGAATTTTTAGAAAAAATTATGAATTTGGGGAAAAGAAAAAATTACCCTGGAACCCATTTAATACCCATTTAATTTTTATTTAGGGGGTGGGTTTAGGGGTTTGATACATTTGGGGCAAAATTAGACGCTTGTGCACCATTTAAATGCTTGCTTTTTTGGAAAAAGTGAAAGAAAGGCAGACGGGAAAAGACTTTGAGATAATTCTCAGGTTGAAATAAAATCATTCATTAAGTTAAGAATTTCATCGGCATCGTCTTTGTTGATACCGAGAAATGGGCGTGGCGGAATATTGCCCCAAGGAATAACGGCCCTGCGGTCATGCTCTTTGACTGTTAACGTTCTTCGCTTTTTGCCTGCCTTTCTTCGCTTGAATTGTTTTACTTTAATGGTTTTGCTGTATTTGCCTTTAGCACACCCATACTGCATCATAGCGGCATAGATAACATTTGTACCAAATTCTATCGATGTTTTTTCAATGTTCTCGATTTGATTAACGCTGGTTTTTGAGGTTATACTTGATCGCAGTCTTCCTGTATCAACAAGGGTTTGTCCCTTATCTTCCCTCTCCCCTTTATCTTTAGAAGCACGTTTGCTTGTCGGCCACATTGCGCCGTCAGGCCCGGCCTGGTTAGTAAATCTTAACTTGGTTGAGTTCCGTAGATAGGTTGCAATGGCTTTAAAGGGCGGGCCGAGATTACTAAGCTTCTGCTCAAGAAGCTTTAAATATTCCCTGACCTCTTTATCATCTACGTCTATTTTTATTCCGTTGGATTTTTCCATTTTCGAAATATCGCTTTCATTCCGCTCAAAGAACGAGGCTCATATTGAATTCCATTATCACCTGGATGAGGGTTAATGTGATCAAATTGTAGTCCAAGAATTTCTTCTGGAATTCCATTTGGAAAGGCATCACAGACTAACAATTCATGTGCTGTCATCGGCTCGTGATGAAGATGTTTACAAAATCGGCAGGAATGCTTGGAAGGATGCGACTTATAAAACACATAAGTTTGTTCATCTGAAGCGCTCATTATTACCTCACTAGAACCATTTTTTCATAAAAGCTGCAATCCCACGTGGAGTCAGATTATTCTGTAGTTCAGCAAAAGCTTCAGCCAAAAATTCATTAACCCCGCGTTGTCCAACATACTTCCCGGCATATTTCGATAGTCCCGTTCTTATGTTTTGCACATTCTTATAAAAATAATTTATAACTTCAGCATTATGGCTCAATTTCTTTAAGTTCGTCAATATATGTCCGAGCTCATGATCAATTATATATTCAACATTACCGCAACCCTCCGGAATTTCTCCTGCTTTCACAGATTTTTTAATTTCCTTCAAGAGTTTTTCGTAATCCGAAAATGCTTCTTTATCCAGCGTAACTTTTTTGCCTTTAGTCTGGGCATAACCTTTTTCCTTGGTTAGATCCCCAACTTTAATACTTTCAATTTCTTCCAATTCATGATGACTGCTTTTCGCTTTGATAATTGAATTCACAATTGCTTCGGAGGCCTTCGGGTCTACTCCATTTAAATCGACTTTAGTTTTTGGTAAAACAGTCTTAATGATATTTTCATAATCGGAATTATCTTTTCCTGACTTACCTGGCTTACCTGCTTCTGGGAGTTGAATGGCGTTTTCAGGAAGTTTAAACTCTTTTTCTGTTTCTTTCGCCTTCTCTTCAAACGTTTGATTCAAATGTTTCGCTTGCGATTCCCCCACGTTATAGGCAAATGCCGGGTCAATCCCCTGAGGAACCATTATCGTTTCACCTGTGCGGGGGTTTTTCCATGGAACCAACTGTTCATTCGGGGCCTTATCCGGCCCTGACTTGATGGGGTTATTGGGATCTTTTTTATTTTCAAACGCACTTTGTTTTTCCAGCATACGCTGGTTCATCTGAATCACGTCACAACGGCAATTCCAGCCGTTTGGCGGGTAATGTGTTTTCCACCAGGGATCATCGACTTCGAGGACAAGCCCGTCCCATGCGCGGTGCTGCGGGCGCGTGCGATTGTCCTTTACTGCGTCATACATCAGATAGGGGAACATCCTTTTGTTTTCCTGAATATCTGCCCATTGACCGGCCATTAAAGAAGCTCTCATGTTTGTCAGAAAAACGGTTTTCAATCTTCGCACGCTTCCAAGCTGGACATCTTTCTCTTCACCAGTCACCGGATCAACCATCTTGCCTTTGCCCCACCAGCCTTTTGAAACCAATATTGGAATCAGTTCGTCTGCAAACTTCTTGAAGGTTTGTCCCTCTGCCATGACCTTTGTCATTGCTTTTTTAACATCGTTCAAAAGATCCATATCAAGCATTTTTGCCACGGTGAACGATGTGCTGTGCGCATCGTGCATCATATCCAGATAAGAAAAAGTCTCCTTCAGCCCTTTGTTAATAAAGAATTCAAGAGCCTTTTCAGGAGGCAATTCAAACGATGGATTGAAAAGATCAGACTCAGATGGCAATGGTTTCACCCTTCCTGACGGGATTGTTGAATTTTCAAACGTCCCAGAAGATTCGAAACCAGCATTGCACGATTCAGACTTTCAGACAATTCTTTCGGAGGTGGCCCGACCAGAAGCTCAGTCATATTCTTTTCGAAAGTATCGAAATCCTTTGTTTCCTCAAGCATTGCGAGAAGCTCACTGACCCGATCACCCAAAAGTTTCTGCCACTCAGAAGCCAGTCTGTCAGAATTCTTTTCCAGAATAGTCTCGATATCCAAAGCATTTTTTTCATCACCCGGAACTGTTACAGGTTCTCCAAACTGGGCAACATTTTGATTGTCCAAAGAACTTGGCACTGATGATTTGGACGGCGTAACTACGATTTCGAAATCATCATCTTCAAGATTGTATTGTTTCGTATAATATTTCTTGGTGAATTTGACGCCAGTTTCAGTAAGGCTTTTGTCACGAGTAGCCAAAGTATTTGAATCTTCCGACTCTTTGAAATTGCGCCAAACTTTTGGATAGGCTGCCCCGGGAAAATTGTAGTCCGTGATCCACTTAACCAACGTTGAATTATAAGTCTGACTCAGTAAATCAGAATCGGCCACGGCTATTTCCAACCTGACCTCATTGCCCACCTGATCTCGTGCGCGACTGCCACTACCACCACTTTGATTTGTCGAACCGGTTTCACCTAAAACAGCCTCGGAAATCAATTCATCCATATACCGACAGAGGTCTTCATATGTATTTATAGAACCATATTTTTGCCCTTCAAGGAGTGAAATTTCCATGTCCTTCGGGATGATTATTCCAGCGTCCTGCTGGATTCCCCGAAGGGCGGCCATAAGTTTGTTTTGTTGAGCCAAACTTGCTGATGCATCATATTTTCCAATGGCAGTTGGAGAACCGAACTTTTCTGTAAAAGCTAACCAGAAAGTGATTCCTTCGTGTTTGAAAAGAGTCGGCCAGTAAAGCTTTGATCCTAAACCAAGGCCATAAAGATCATCCTCTTCTGAACCATTTCGGTGAACGATAAACTTATTGTCCGGCAATTCTTCGCCGTCCATTTGATTATTCGGAGTAAGTAGTTTCAGCTTTCCATCAAGGTCGAAAACGAAACGTCTTTGATTTTTTGGTTTGATTTTGGAAGCTATGATCTTATTTTCAACGACTTCCCAGATGATTTCAGCAACGGCAAAACCCTTCAGGACTGAGCCAAGCAGACAATAAGATGCAAAGTCAAAATTCAAATTGTCAAGCTGCCTTCTGACCTCGGCGGCAGCCTCAACGTCAGCAGGATTTTCGCCACCTGCATCTACCTGCCACGGTCGTGAGACAACCGCAAGTTTGCGCTTCTGAAGAACAGCATAAGCATGGCAATCTTTTTGAATTTCATCATAAATCAGAAGTCCCTTCCCCTGGCCTCTTGATACAAGAGTCGGGTCTTGATTTTTCAGGAAATTACCGCCGAAAGTGCGCGTAATATCCTTTTGAATGCTGGCTATTTCCTGATCATACTGCGCGGGAAGCTTCGCTTTTTCCCCTGAAGAACTGCGTTTATCCTTAACAATCATTGTTTACCACCCACCCATTCTTGATGAAACTCTTGGAATACCGGCAAGTTTGAATTCATAATTCCCAACCGGTTTTGAACCTGCGTGAACAGAGAGAGCATGAGCCCAGAATTCGTCAGCATGACCGGCCTCCGTTCTCTCTGCATCAAAACGTGGATTGCCAGCAGCAGTCATTACTTTTTTAACCGCATGATGAGCATTTCGAATTGCTTCGTCAACCGGCGTTCTGACTTGCCTATCTTCATATCTTCGCTTGAGACCCGTTGCAAGCTCCTGTTTCACTGGACCGTTGAAAAGAACCCCTTCGATCCTGCTGCCGTATTTGCGCTGGGCGTCTTCGACTGGTTTTTCACCTATTCCCGTTTGATCCATGCACCCGCGCACGATATAATATTTGTTCATAATCCGCTCCAGAGCGGCGTCTTGTTCGGCGAAACTTGCCCTGGACAAACGCACAACTTCGCGTGTCCAAAACACATCACCGACCAGTTCATCTACCCAGATGATTGTTAAATCCCGCCTTCGAGCTATATCCATTCCCAGAAAACAAGGCCCGCCAGTATAGAAACCTGGAATGCCGGCATCTTTCGATTCGCATGATGCAATCAGATCCCACGGCAGCCAGGCGCTTGCCTCATCAACTGGAATACACATGTATTCCTGATTCCATGCATCATCGTCTCGGACTTCCTTTTTCAAATCGGAAAGCCATTCCAACCGTTCTTCATCTGTTAACTTCCGTTTTGTGATGCGGTCAGCAAGACCTTCTCTAACGGCATCTTCAATTGTAATAGTGTGAAGCTTCCATTTGGAATCAGGTTTTTTTGCCTCTTCCACCATTCGGTAATAGCGGTTGCCCTTGCCATTGTAAGTCGAAAGTATTCTTGCAGGAAAACCCCAGGTGATAACCGGGAAAGCGGCTTTCCACATTTCTTCCGGCTGTGGATGAAAAGCAAACTCGTCGAGAATCAGTTTTCCACCTTTTGAACGGAAGGCTTTCGGATTGCTTGAAAGCGCATTGATACGCTTTCCCGATGCAAACTCAATAACGAAAGCCTTGATATCATCGTCTGAATCAATGACAACTTCTCCCAAATCCGTGGAGGCAACTTTTAAAACCTGCGTCCAGAGATTGCAATAACGAATATATTCCCTCGCAGCGCTTTCGTCAGCCGAGGAAAACCAGACATCAAGCGGGTCATCTGCCCGAGCCGCGTCAGCAACATCCTCGTAACTTTGCGCGTATGTCATACCGATACGTCTGGATTTTTCGACGATCTTGAGTTTTGATCGGTCTTCTATCCAGCGTTTCTGGTATGGCAGGAAATAATTCATCTTGCGATTCCCAGTATTTCTCTTTCAATTGTGGCAATAGTTTCCGCTGACAGTCCGCCCTTGGAGACTTTTTCAATAACCACTTTCGCGGCTTGTTCGGTTTTGGACTTCACTTCAGCCATGTATTGCTTCACTTTAATGCTGGATCTGCTTAAAGTTGAAATCATATGGCCCAGATCCGCGAAGTTGATTTCACCAGGCTCTTCCATTTTTACCAAAATGTCGAAAGCTTTCTCCTGGACAAGTCGAGTCAAGGCTTCGTTCATCGTTCCAAGATCATCCGGGCACGCTTCGACGAATGACTTCGCGGTTTCAGTGGCAGCCTTCAGCTTGGCTGTCATCTCTTCGAGTTTGCTCCCATAACGATGAATAGCACTTTTGGAAATGGAGAATCCCTTTTCCTCAAGCGCTTTCGACAAAGCCTGGTATTCCGAAAAGTTGTTCTCGAAAAGGGCTTTATCAAGCCATTCTCGGACATCCTTCGGAAGTTCGCAAACCGTGTTTCTTCGTGGACTCATTTGTCAAGCTCAATTCCAGGAGGTGCTTTAACGTTTTTTTCGATAACGTCTGTGCCGGCTGGAGAAATATGAAGAACCCACGTTTCCCTTTCCGGGTCCTGAATTGTAATGAGCCCCTTTTCTTGCAAATAATTCAGTTGGTTTCGCAGTTCACCAGGAAGAACGGTAAAACCGGCAGCATTCAGTGATTTTCGAACGAGGCTTTCTGCCGCTCCAAGTCTTCCTACCACATGAAGAGCTTTTAAAATCCTGCCTCGAAGCAGGTTTTTATTCATTGTGTCGAGATCATCGAGCATAGATTTCACTCCTGAATTCATCGATTTTGCTCAGAAGTTTGTCAGAAAAATTCGACAACCGCTGATCAATGGTTGCAAGCATGGTTTGGAACTCTTCCCGGCAATTATGGCAGCTTTCCTGTCTCACATATTTTTCCGGGAGCTGCTCTCTGAGCTTTGAGAGTTCTTCCCTCAAACTCCTGTTCTCATCGCGAAGCAACTTGATTTGTTCGTCCATCAAACGACTTTGCCGGTCCAGAAGGTATTTGATAATACCGATCAAAAGGCCGGACCACGCAAGAAGTATAGTCACTGCGATTGATATAGTCGTAGCGTCCATGTCAGCCTCCTTTAATATCGAGTTTGAAATCGTTATAAATAGCTTCAAGAGCCAGATTTAAAGGAGCGTCAGGAAGTTTCCCGAATTCCTCCTTTATCCGGCTCAAGACCACAAGGCGTTTTTCATTCGGGCGTAGGGTCTTGTTGAGTTGTGACATAGCCAGAGCTTTAAGCCTGTTCATCACCTCAGCGGACAAGGTTTGTTCGAGTGCTTTCAAAAGAGGTTGCAATGAGAGTTTCATTTATATCCTCACTTTGTGATAGTCGCAATGGCCTGCACGGTCAGTGTTCGAAGAAAAGCATTACCAGCTATAACAAGAGCGGCGATAACCGTTCCAGCCTGCTCACCCAGGAAGTGTTTTGCAATGCCCTGGTTAGCGTCCAGAACCAAAAGCACGCCTGAAAGAAAATTGAACCACATTGTTTTGGATGTCCAGAAAGATTTGCTTTCCATATTTTCTCCTTATATTTTGAATTTAAGCGCTTCTTCGCACGAAATCGAATGGTATTTCCCTGGTTCAGTTGAGATCCAGAAGGTTCTTACACCGTCTCTGCTGTCGATGTGAATGAACCCACGTTTCGGATAGATGATGGCCCCGCGAATTGGAAGAGTCTTCAATTTTGCTATGGCTCTAAAAGCAGCATCAAGATTTATTTCCAGTGGAACAATATCAGTAGCAACGGCTTTGAATTTTCCAGTAACGATTACCTGATGACTACTCTCCAGCTCGCCTCCGACTGCCCGGTTAAGCTTGCGATTTCGGTATCCGGAATCAATGTGCATTTTGCCGATCTCATCACGTAGAGGTTGAAGCGCTTCTTGAGCCCACCATTGCAACCAATATTGAACAGTTGATGAAGGCGCCTCCACCAAATCGGGATGCTTTTCCGACCGGCACAACTCCCACAAACTGAAATTCTTCGAAAGTTTTATACCCTTTGCCCACTCCGGAACTTTTTCTTCACTCATGATCTATCCTTTCTTTAACGCTTGCGATACGATTAAAATACGCTCTATGACATTCCTCTACAAATGAAGCGTTTCTTAAAAAAGCAGGAAAAAAACCGCTAAAAAGCAAAAACCGCCGGGTTTTAACCGACGGTTTAAAAGTCTTTAAAAACTGATTAAGCGGCTTTTAATTTTTCTTCTATTCGTTCAGCCAGGATTTCAATAAGTGCGCGACCCGATCACGTGAAAGGGCGTTCATTTGCCCATCAGGGACAGCCAGATCGGCAACACCGCGAAGAGCACTTAGGGTTCTTTCAATATCATCACGCGCTTCTTGTTTCATTTTATGGTCCTTTCGTTTATTCGAAGATATTCTGGAAGGCTTCCATCTGGAATTGCCGGGACGATTGCTCTCGGCCGGTGAGATTTGAAACTGAATCAGCGTCAAACAATGGCAAAGAAGGCTGGAAAGACTTGGCAAATGGAAGCTTCTTTCCTCCTTTTTCGAATTTGATCAGGCCGCAAGCAACCATTTTTTTGACAGATCTATCTATTGCGCTTCGACCTCTTTTGATTACTCTTGTGATTTCATCCCGTGTCAATCCGGCTTGTCGGCATTTATATATCTTTTCCCAGAGTGGATTATTTTTCAGAAGGTTGGCTTTCAGAATATCGACCTGAGAGGCCAGGGTTTTCAATTCGGTTTGTGCCTGCTGAATAAGCGGAAGCACGTTTTGAGCCTGTTCGCTCACGCTTCTGGATGCAAAACCTTTGCTCCAGAAATTCCACAGGGCGTCATCGCACTCGGTTTGGTAGCGTTCAAGCTTGGCACGGAACTCAGGTTTGATTTTGAGAACGTTGATTGAATAGAGAAACGCGGGAAGTTTTCTGACAGAGATGCAAAGCGTCTTTTGGATGCCACTTGGCGAGGTGGTATACATAAGGTGGACACCCCGTCTTTCTCGATCGGAACTAAGTTTTTCTAGTTGTCTTTTCCAACTCAACCCCAGTGCTTCACATATTGGCTTCAAAGGTGTGAATGGTTCACCGTTATGATCGGCGATAAACAGAGTATCACCATCGAAGGCAACCGGAACAAGGGAATTAGAAGAAGAATGTTGATTTGTGGTAGGCATGTTTGCCCTCCTGTTTGAATTTTTTTCATTTCGGCTTTAAATATAAAAGCCGGGTGTTGAAAACCGTCAAACAGAACGGCCGAGGGTATTTCCCCGAAAGGTATTATATTCCCCTCAACACCCGGCATTTTTGCCGTAAAAATAAAAAATCGCGCTACGGGCACGGTTCCGCTGTTTGTTGGTGTTTTCAGCACCTACAATCAGCTTACCGTTTTTCCGCCCGATCGTCAAGTATCAAATATCATTTCCCGCCAACTCAAGCCCTTGGACTTTCTGAAACTGTCTTACCAGGTTTTTGGCTGTGGTCCAGTAGGGATGGTAATAAACAAACTTGTCGTCGAGATTCGGAAATACAACCTTGGCTTCTTTTTTACCGAAAGTTTTTAAAATTTTTGCTTTTTCTTGGGGCTTCCAAATAGGTTTAGAAATTTTGCGCCAGAACTTTTCAATGAGCGGGTTATAAAACTCAGATGTTGGTTTATAGCTCCATTCACCTTTTATCCCGCCATTAAAATAGACAACAAGTTTGTTCTGGCCTTCTTTTATCCATTCTCTATTCGCTGAGATTTCATCACTTCCGAGCAGGAATCTCTCCGAAGAAAACTCCCAAACAAGCTTTTTTTCAATCTCAGCCCATTGTGCTTTTGTAATCATTCTTTTTCACCCTTATTTTCCAACGGAGTTACATAATGAATTCTCTCGGTTTCGACATCAATCCGAAATCCTTTTTGTTTTCCACACTCATCAGTCACCTCAACAAAGTATCTATCCGACTGTTTAGAAGAATCAGATTCACTTTTTTTGATAAATCTTTCTGCTGCTTCTTCGTGCTTTTCGGCATAAACCTCACCTTCCCAGCCCATTCCGCTAGCTTCGATTATGTGAAATTTCATCGTTCTTCTTCTCCCTCCATTCTTTCCATTCATGCACTTTTGTTCATTACGGATTTTTGCAAGCTTCCTTTTTCGTCGGACCATTTCTGCTTTTTCAACCTCGTGGCAGTCGTTACATCGATAAAATCTCCATCGCCTTTTCTCTTTTCTCAACGGCTTTTCAAAGAGCTTACAAGTTCCTTTATCCAGATCGAAAAAGAAGCAGCGTCGGCTACAAGAATATTCCCGGAAACCAAAGAAACGAATTTTTGTTCGCAGTTTTATAAGCATTATCCTGCCGTCGATCTGGATCTTGTTCCTTAAATTGACTTCGATTTCCATTTCAATCTTCCAGCAGATAATTTCTCAGAAGGCTCCGTCGGATTCGAACCGATTAAGCTGACCATTCCAGCCGAAACCCTTTTTTTGTCTGTCTGAACGACCGGCACAGCCTGCATCGTTACATTGTCCCGTGCTGGATTCGAACCAGCTCCTGAGCCTTTTTACTCATGCGTCTTCCCACGACGCCCGCCAGGACATTCTCACACTACTTTCGAAATCAACCAGTCCCAGATCCGCGCGAGGATCTGACCTTTTCCGCTGCCCTTGCCGACTTCATACGCGCACGCGGGTGAACCGCCTGAATATGCCTTTATAAACGGGTCCCTGGAAAAGGTTCTGAACTGGCCATCACCCCAGTGAACGATAACTTTTCCATCCTGAATTCCAGCCAATACGACCCAGTGGCGATACTGATAATCTTCGGGGATCAGAGTTTTCGGGTCATCGTTAGCTGCCAGCAGGATTATGGTTTTATTTTCGGTTGCTTGCCCAGCCAGAATTTTCCCACAGTCAGTTATCTGCCAGGGAATCTTCAGCGCGTTCAATACTCTGAAGTGAGCACCGGGATTATCCCGCGCATCGCACTTCCAATCATCGCTGGTAGGCCAGCCCCATGCTTTTACTATCTGGTCGTAATCAAGACCCGTTGCGAAAGAAAGCGCTGAAGGCCCACAATCACGCTGGCCGTGCATTTTAAAACTTTTAGATAAGTTAACCATTGATACCCTCCAATTTTCGATTCTTGAAATGTTCCGTCGCCAGGACTTCACAAATTCGATGTTCAACTTCCAGGCGTTCGGTCCAGGATTGTTGAGTGGAAATCATTGTTGTCAACCCTGAAAACGCCTCTTCCGATGAGCTACTTTCCTGTAGGACCTTGAGAATTTTTTCTTTGTGATTGGTTGTTAGTGGAATCACCATTTCGTCTCTCCCTCCTTCTCTGGTCTTGTTCCAATTCCCCTATAAGTCCACAAAGCTGTTTTGGAGCTAACCATTCAACTCTGTCTATCTTGAACATTCGCTTTGCCATGGCATGGCCGTAATCAGCATTTCTGTCTGTGTTGGAAAGCATTGCTCCAATCTTTTTTAATAACTTTCCGCGTTCCGGATCATCAGTATTCGCAAACTGGACAAATACTTTTCTCACGCTTCTTCCGTTCAAAAAGTCCAGAACCCTCATTCGACCTGCGAAATCAAGTTTGGTCGATGAATCTACCCCGGCCAGATTGACCAGCATTGCTCGGTAAGTGTCGTCATCCATGCCAAGTTGCTTTTGTGCCGCTTTTATTGCCTTGATTTGATTGATTTTCGATTCATCCCGTCGCGGCCCATGTGTTGAAACAGTTTTTAAAACTCTCATGATTGCCCTCCTTCCAAATCAAAAGTCATTTGATAAACTCTGCCTTCGCGTTTTGCCTGGAGAATCTGCAATAATCTTCTTCTGGTGATTCCATATTTTCGAAAGATATCAGTTGCATTGTTGCCGTTATATTCCGCCAGCATCGTTGAATCCCGTAATGAAAGCTCATAACAGCGACCCTTCGGGATATAAACCACCTCGCCTCCGAAGTCTTTTCGAATTTTTGTGGCTATCTTCAGACCGATTTCAATGGCTTTTTCTTCTGACATCCCCTCTGAAATGAGAGTCTCCGCCGCGTTATCGGCGAATTCGAGGAGGATTTCAGGATAAGATCGATCTTTTTTGTCGATGTCCATTATTTCTTGCCTCCCGAATTTCCACCCGGATAATAAACCCGGTGACTAGTCTTGCTTTCGCACACCGCACAACATTTTCGTGACTTCTCAATTGGAAAAGACTTGCACATCGGACATATGATCATGCCGTTTTGAAGCAGCTCGTTGAGGAACTCCTGATGCTTCTTCCAGATTTCCAGAATTTTTTCCCGCATCGCCGGGGAAACATTTGCAATTACAGCCGCCTTAATTTCTTCCGGGCTCATTTTCCGAAGATCGAGCATCACTTTTTCCTTTCTCTGGTAGTTCTTCTTTTCAAACCAACCGCCGGATTCGAACCGGCATACGCAGGAGGTAACGTGTTTTGCCTGTTAAACTATGGTTGGTCAGCTAGGTCAGCGGGTCTATCAGTTCCGCTTCGCTTCATGCTGCTATTTTCTTGCCTGCTTCACTCAAACGCTGGATGTTTGGCTTGATGGTGAGCTTGTCGTCTTCTTTTCTACTAGCACCAATCTTAAGAAGTTCCTGATTTGTCAAATTTTCCATCGCTTCCTTATCCGGTTCTTCAATGGTTCTAATGTAGGTTAACAATCCCATAACTTTCAGAGCTGCAACAACAGCCTCTTTACTCTTGAACACAATTTTCTTTACAAGCCTGTAAGAGATAGATCCGAAGTCCAATTCTTTCGAACGTATGGCTGCAAATTCGCCTTTGTTCTGTTCAACAAAAGCTGTTATTGATTCTTCCAGGTCTTTTCTTTCGTTGATCAACACATCTTTTCTTGGTTGGAAAGATTCTTTGACCTCGTTGATTGCGAGAGTCATATTGCCATCAAGCCTTTCACTCTCGATGTCTATTTCCCCCATGCGTCGAAGCGCCTGATCAACCTCTGTCCAGTCATTGAATAACTTTGCTACTTGCTTTTTTTTGCCACTTTCGTATCTCCTTTCGTTTACTTGCCCCGTAAGGCAATCACAGCATTTCCAAACCCAGGGACGCATCTCACCACGGAAAAAAAGGACCATGGAGTGAAGCCGACGAATCAGACATACTCGCGTTGGTATCGCTTTTCTCAGGGTTTTGCAGTGGATCGCCATTCGTCAGCCTCCGCTTAAGAAGTTTCGCTGTTGTCGTATAAAGATGAATGCTATGTTTCAGACGATCAGCCTGCTCATTCAACACCGGCATAGGGAAGTTATTCCTGATTAATTGAGCCAATATTCCGGCATTTTCCGCAGCCTCTCTAGCTAAGTTGGATACGGCAGCGCAAACGGATTCATCAGTCAAAAGAGCGCTTACCAGATCATTAAGCCTTGCAATCTGTTCAAGTTTTTTTCGCTCTTCGGTTTTTCTTAGTAACCTGGCATTTTCTATTTCAACCACCAGCTTTCTCCCTGCTTCCCGAAAGGTTTCGATCAGCTTTCTAGCTTCTTCCTGAAAGCGTTCGCCATCAATTTTCACTCCTTCAATTACCAAAATAACTTTGTTCATTGTTCTTTAGCCCTTTCTTCGCTAATTATCTCTGGATACGTTTATCCAGGCTTCCTGTATGTGGTTCAAAGAAACTTTCTCCTTCGCACCGTAAGCGGTCAGCGATGCCAGACGCAAAGTCTTAATCAACCCGCGTAAAGCGCCTTCCCGTGTTCCGATATCTTTCAGAAAATCACATTCTATCTTGCTTTCGATTCCGAACGTTTTTGCAATTGCCAGAATGTCTTCAGAATGTGGTTTTACCAAACGAAGCCGCTTGCCAACTCTCGAAAAGAGTTGTGCGAATTCTGCCGATCTCTTCCCGCCAGTGAGCTGACCATAGACGCTTTCATTTCCCACCAGGGCAATTCCGATCTTGCTTTCATCGTGCAAGCCGCGTATTGCTTCCAGTGACCCCAGATTGAGGTGTTGCGCTTCGTCGATAATCAGAAGACCGTTCGTTCCTTTAAGGGCATTAACAAGTGGCCGGAAAAACTTGAACGCGGTCGGACTCCCGGAGATTTTGACACCAACGGTTTCAGCAATTAATTGCATCGCAATATTCAGATTCTTGATGGTTTTATTCATCGTTACAACCCACACTGACGGGTTAAGATTCGAATAATGCTCGATTGTTTTGGATTTTCCGATTCCTGCCGAGCCGTAAATTACTGCTATGTCCCTGGCCATCTGTGCGTATGTCAGGACATTAATGATTTTCTTTCCTGTTGGAGTTGCTTGCCAATCAGGATCATCCGGGAAGGCATTGATCTTAAGCTTCTCCGTTTTGAACTCTATCCAGCGGCAAATTTTCTGCTCGCTTTTGGCTTCAGCCGTGTATTTACCGCTCAACCATTGATTCAACATTGCACCTGACACGCCGATTTCTTTGGATGCCTGGTTTTGAGACAATCCAAATTCAGCCATCAAAGCCTTTGCCCGTTTACGTAGCACATCAAGCTTTTCAGATTGCTCGCTCTTCAGGGAATTTTGTTCCTGGTTTCTGTCTTCAATTGTGCCTTGTTCCTCGTTGTTCTCATCAACTTGGTTTTCCAGCCTGTTCATGGTATATTTCCTCCTGAAATGTTATTTTTTTATGGGTCTCTGAACGGGACCCATTTTTTTGCTTATTAAGCTGATTTCGCCGCCGGGAATTGAATAATATTGGCGGGCTTTCTCAAGCTATCCATTGCTCGGTCAAAGCTGCTTTCCGCTGATTCTTCCTCAACTTCCTGTTTCACTTTTTTCACCTGGAGACGCACGATTTTTGGATTCGGCGTCGGTTCCGGCTTTGCCATTTCCGGGAGCATTCTGGCTGCTTCCATTGTTTTAAGCGTGCGTTCTGCTGCCAGTTTCGCTTTCTCTGCTTTGACAATATGTTTCTTGGCCTTTGCATGAGTCTTAGCGGCTTCGGCATCGTTGAATCCTGCGCGCATGACACATTCGGCTTCACACATGAAACTTCCATCCAAACGGTAAACCGCAAGCGGTCGCTGGAGGTGTTCCGGGTCGAACCGAACTACAACTTTCCGGCTTGCAATTTTTTCATCCCGGAACGTTGCCAATGATTCATGCCAGTAGCGATTTCCAAAGATTTCGATTTCTCCGTTTTTCTTTCCTGCCGTCACACACTCAGCAGCCAGGAGGCAAAGCCGTCTTTGCTCAGTAGTAGCTTTCTTGATCGGAGAGCGGGCATAACTTTCATTAAAAACCTGTTCAAAACTTTTTCCCTGGCAAACCCCTGAGCGTCTACCCTGACGGGCATTGTGTGCTGCGATTTCCGTTTCAACAATTTTTTCAAATTCTGCAATAGAGACGGCCCGGCTCTTGTAATTCTCGGGTTTGGTCATCGGACTATTGCCCGTATACGCACCCGCAAACGCCGGGTGCTTCGCAATGTCTTCGCACATATCCCGGAAAGCCCGTTCAATAGGTTTTGCCTGTCCGTGTGCCACCGTCACCCAGTGGATCTTCACGCCCAGCATTGGGAGCAATCCGATCGGATCTTCCTGCTTAATTTTGAATCTATGCCGGCCAGTCGCACCGCCAGTTGTGACTTTATTGGCGAATTCGCGGCCATTATCGAAATAAACCTCATCCGGAATTCCGTATTTTTCGACCATATCCCCAAAGCTGAGTCGGACGGCATCTGAATTAATCGTCTTATCGATTCGATAAGAAAGGATTAGCCCTGAATAAATGTCCTGGAAGGCCGACATACACGGTCTGTCGATATCTCCATTTTCCCATTCCACAAAAATATCAAAGATGTGGCCGTCGGAATTCACAGCCTCCAGTGCATGGAATACAGAATGGTCTCTCTCCTGGGAGGGGATAATACTTTCGAGCGTTCTTTGACCTTCACGCGCCAAAATCATTGTCATAGGGGAAATTTCCCGCCGTATCCGCCGTATCAGGCTCTTGCAACTGGGCAGTTTCCAGCCCTTTACCGAGGCCACGCGCATCAATCGCCGATAACAAGCCTCCGCCGTTGGAGCCTCCAAACGTAAATAATCAGCCTTGAACCACTCCCAGGCATCGTCTGAAATCTCAGCTTCAACCTGCCGTCCCGCCCAATTCGGACACAACGCCGGCAACCAGTCTCCCGGATCTACGCCGCGAGTTCTCTTTTCCCACCGGAAAAGGGTCATCACGCTTTCGCCGATCTGGTCTGAAACGGTTTGGCGTGCCACTTCAACCGAAACGCCAGTTCGAACAAGGTCTTTCACGTTCTGGACCGCCTTAAGGCGCTTTTCAGCTTCCTCTTTGATTTTCTGTGGACGCTTTTCGTAATGCTCCCAGGCAAGGTTTCGCTTTTCCATTCTCTGGGCTTGCTTGCGCTCAGTATCGAACGGGGAAAGTAACTCAATAGGTATCCCATTTAGGTTAGAACCCTCATTTGGGATTTGTTTCTCTTCTTTCGGTGCAGTTGGTTTTTCCTCAGTCTTTGGAGTAACCAAACCATGCTTTAATTCCCGCAACATTAGCGTAGCCTGTATTTTTTCAGGAAAAGAAGAGATGTGATATTCCTTGCCACCACCCTGACCTTTTCGCTCACGACAAAGCCATTTCTCTTTTTTAGCTTTGTCTCTAACCCATCTTTCGGTGGTAGGAAAAGAACAAATTCCTATTAATTCTGTAGAAGAAAACCATTCTTTCATGCGGCTCTCTTTTCAAGAAGTTCTTTTGGACATCCAAGTTCTTCGAACAGGCTAACCAAACGACGACTACTGACAAAACCCTTAACGAATTGATGTATTGTTGTTCTTGAAACATTCGCTTTTTTGGCAATTTCGGATTGAGTTAAACTTTGATCCAAAAGCCATTTCTGAATTTCGATTTGTCTTTCTGTTCTGATCATAATCCCACTTCCTGAGCAAGTTTTTTGGAATCTCTCTTTAATTTTTTTCGGGTTATTTCAACTTTTGCCCATTCAAGAAGTTTTCGCTCTTCCTCTGCGATAACTTCGGCATTCAAGGAGCTAATCAGCGCATTGAAGGGGAGAAAACTGTTTGTTACATGACAAAATAATGGTAAAAATCGCAATGGAATAACATGGGTTGCGGAGGAAACCGAAATCCATTTATCAAGAATAGACAATGAAACTTTTTGCCCTTTTCCACCACAGGTCATTCCTTCCTGAGCGGCTAATACATTCATGTCAGAAACAATCTTTTCTCTGGACAATTGGGAATCGGAAATTGCCTTTTTCATGGCAATTTTTAGACGGATTATCGGATCTAAGCTGGGCAAAGTTGTTGATTCAAGCTGATTTGAACTTGGTCCGAAACTTGATTGTTTTTTGCCGTTGAACATTCCAAAATCCTAAGGTATTATTAGTTAGGGGAACAATTTAGACTAATTAATTTGGCTTACAATTTTAATTTAACATCAAAATGGGATAATGTCAACCCCGAATGGTATATTTGCTGTATTCAGCATCAAAAGAAGTTTTTAAAGGACGAGGACAGCTTGAAAAAAAAGATTGAAACAGACGAATTGCCTTCATCACTACATAAAGATGATGGAAGTGAAAAAACAATTGGAATTGGAAAACGAATTTGTGAAATTCGAATGGGATTGAATTTATCCCAAGTTGAGTTTTGTGCAAAACTTGGGATTCACCAAAATACACTTTCTCGTTATGAAAATACCGAAAGAAGTCCAGATGCAGAAATTGCTGCTAGAATATGCGAAGCTTATGGGATTAGCTTTGAATGGCTTTTGACGGGTCGGGGTTTCATGAAAAACAATGAATTATCAGAGAATGTATTCCCCTCAAAACCCTCAATTCAAAAGCCAAAAGACGTTTTTGATATTAGCGAGAGTGAAACAAAAACATTTATTTCTTTGTATGAAATGCAAGCTTCTGCTGGTCATGGTTGCTTCCTTGATAGTGAACCCCCGATTATAGCTACATTTGTTTTTCCGTTATCATTCTTTAAAAAAATTTTAAATGCAAACCCTAAGAATTGCTTTTTGCTGTCGGTTAGAGGGGATTCCATGAAACCGACAATTAGTGATTGTGATTTCATTATGGTTGATAAAGATCGGGCCACTTATAAAGGGGATGGAATTTATTTTTTCCGCTATGATGGCACCCTTTATGTAAAACGTCTTCAATTTCTTCCTAAGGGGCATATTAAAGTAATTTCCGACAATTCAACCTATGAAGCCTTTCAAATTAATCCACCAAATCAGGAAGATGTGGCATTCGACTTCACAATTTTTGGAAAGGTAATTTGGCACGGTCGGCAGATGCTATAAAACATTCGTCCAAGGCTTTTGAATAGATTTTAGTTAATATGATTAGTTTTCAAATTGCTGTTAACATGGCTGTTAAAGGTATTTAATCTCCACTAAAACTGTTTTAAAATCTAACATTCGGGAGAAGGTTCTTGTCAAAGTTTGAAGTTATATTTCTTATTTTGTGTTCCATTCTAGTTTTTATAATTCGTTATTTTAGACAAAAGGGAATAGAAACAAATAAAGCTCTTCAACGGTCAAATGATGCAAATGCTAATCTTAAGAAACAGATTAAGTTGTTAAATGACAAATACGCAATAGTAATAAACGTAGAATTGGAAAGAGATAGAATAGTCAACGAACTCATCAAATTAAAAAGTGAAAAGGTTATTTTTGAAAAGAATTTTCAAGAAAACAAAGAAAATTTATTGCAAAAATATGCCGTAGCGAAGAAAAAGTCTGATCAACTCCAATACCAAGTTTCCCTTTTCGAAGAAACCCTGGAAATGGCAGATTACGGTATTTATAAACCTCATTATGACTTCTCCGATTCTGAAGCTTATAAAAAGGAATTGGAAAATATCCGAGAAAGTGAAAGAAGACTAATCAAGGAAGACAAAGCAGTAAAATGTTTAATTGAGTGGACAGTGGGCAATAGCAAAGCTGAAGGCAAGAAGATGACAAAACAGTTTCATAAATTGATGATGCGAGCTTTTAATGGTGAATGTGATGCAGCTCTTGTAAAAGTTCGATGGGATAATATTTCCAAAATGGAAGAACGCCTAAAAAAAGCATTAGAAGGAGTAAATAAATCTGGAGAAACTAATCAGAGTTTTATTACTCAGGAATACTTTCTTCTAAAATTAAAAGAATTAGAGTTAACCTACGAATTGCAAGAAAAGATTAAGCAAGAGAAGGAAGAACAAAAGGTTATTCAGGAACAAATGCGAGAAGAAGAAAAGGAAAGAAGAGAAATTGAGCGGGCAAAGATGGAGGCAGAAAAGGAAGAAACCAGATTCCAAAAAGCTTTGGAAAAAGCCAGGGAAGAAATGGCAAAAGTGAAGGGAGCTAAATTAGACGAATTAAATGATAAAATTTTACACCTCGAAGAGCAATTATCCAAAGCCCAAGCACAAAAAGAAAGAGCTATTTCTCAAGCTCAATTAACCAAAGCAGGGCATGTTTATGTCATTTCTAATATTGGATCATTCGGTGAAGATGTTTATAAAATTGGAATGACAAGGCGTTTAGAACCCCGAGATAGGGTAAGAGAACTTGGGGACGCCTCAGTCCCATTTGAGTTTGACGTTCATGCCATGATATATTCTGAAAACGCGCCTGAATTAGAAAGAAGGTTACAAAAAGAATTTGCCAGCAGACAATTAAACCTTATGAATCCAAGGAAGGAGTTTTTCTACGTTTCTTTGGAAGAAATCGAAGAATGGGGAAGGAGAGAAAATTATCCCATTCAGATTTCAAAGATTGCTGAAGCTAGGTCATATCGAGAATCAATGGCAATCAGGGAAAGGGGTGATGCTGAAAAAGCGGGTTCTGAGATACGGAAGGAATTGGAGAAAGAGAATGATTTATTTTATGAGGAAAATACTGACTGAAAATTTCAAATTACATCCGACTTTTTTTTTGAAATATTTTTTAAAATTAACATAATAAATCAGCTTCAAAAGCTAATTTGCAAAGAATTCGTTGTAAAAAAAAATTTTTAGTCCTAACATCCGAGTTAATTTAGAAACTTGGACGCGAGAAAAAAAATAATCTGGGTGATAAATGAGTATTAAAAGGGTTGTAAATGGAATTGACTTTTTTCAGAAAGATTACAAATCAAGTGTCCCAAACCTAATAAATAATCAAATCAGATGACAAATCAAATGTCCCAACTTTTTTTCCAAAACTCTCTCAAAGTTTGGCTGTTTCACCACTTCCACCATCTTCCCGGTTCTTCCCATTTAGATGACAAATCAAGTGTCCCCCCTCAACGATGGTTAGCAAATAGGTTGGGTACTCCACTTTCCAGAATGAGCCTGGGACTTGAAAAAATTGCTGGAGGAAATCTGGAAGTCAGTGTCCGGGAATTTCGCGGCGACGAACTTGGCATGGCAAGCCGGGCCATGGATGGGATGACCGAGGAGCTCAGAGAACGCAGAAAACTCACCCGTTTTGTGACTCCTCAAGTAATGCAGATTATTGCAAAGGGAAATCTACATGATGCTGTTCGGGGTCAGAGACAAAACGTTGCGGTTCTCTGCTCTGATATTAGAAATTTTACAACGCTCAGTGAATCGCATTCTCCAAAAGAAATTTTCTTGGCACTGAACGAACATATCAAAGCCATGACCGAGGTTATTCATGGCTGCGGGGGGGTGGTGGATCGGTTTATTGGTGATGCTGTAGTGGCGGTTTTTTACTTTGTGCAAGGAGCAGGGCACGTTAATCAGGCGTTGAATGCTTCTCGCAAGATGATGGCCAAACATCGGGAGCTGATAAAAGAACGTATTGTATCCGGAAAATTTTCTTATGAGATTGGAATCGGCATTGAAAGGGGAGATTTGCTTGTTGGTGTTCTGGGGGAAGAATCAGTTCGTCTTGATTTTACAGTTTTCGGAAACCCCATTAACAGGGCTGCCGAATTAGAAAACCTTTCCAAAGAAGGAACTTCAACAAAAATCATTATCTCTGAGAGTGTTAGAAAGTCGCTTCCAAATGAAACGGTTCTACCGGTAGGCAGTAACATTGATGTGTGGGAGTTACAAGAAGGTCCCGGCTGGCCAAACCTCGGGACAAATGATGAAACTTGCCATTCAAGGTTTATAACAACGGGGCTTTCCGATTCTCTGGTCAAAAAGGATGACAAGAAAATGCCTGTTGATGTTGTTCCGGAAAACCTGAAAACCAACCTCTTCGAGCAGATTGACGAAACAGCAAACAAATGGAATTGGAAAAGATTCAGGAATCCCCTGATTTGGTTTTTGCCATTAGTGGTAGCAATTGGTTGTTTTTATATGCTTTACATGGGTCACAATGAGGACCAACGACAAAGAGCTTTCCAGCTGATAAAAGAAGATCTGGACAATGTAATGGCAACGGCGGATCGGGAAACCCAGATGACCTCGTTTTTCCGAAAGACAATTCGCGAACCTTTAGCTTCTATTACGGAACCCTTGACATGGCCTTTTGAAACAAGCACTTTGGCAAGTCAGGTTGCCAATCTGGCTGATTCAGCTTGTGCAAGTTTTTCAGGTACACTTTGGGGATATATTCAACTCCCCGACATCTCAGGAACGTGTACTGCGCGATTTGAGAAAACAGCTTTTCTCACAGCCACTGGTGCCAGCGAAGAAAACTATAGAACTGAACCGTTGAACTTCAAAGATTTGAAATTGACAGACATTGGTGGTTCACTCCCGCCAGGTACAATTTCCGGTATTGGGACAGAAACGATGGAACTTAGTGCGGGAGGATATTTGATCGGTACGCGCTGGGACTCCTGTTTTTTCGCCTGGCAAAATTCCGAAAAGATACAAGGCATTGAAACATGTATTCAGCGACCATATGGGCCATCCGGTTATTCTGTTGCCGGTCTGATGGTTCGGTCGTCCGGCAGTCAGGGCGATGCTCCAAGCATATTTTTTGGATGGGATAACAATGATAGGCTGGTTTATACTCTTCGTGATGATCAGAGTGATCTTGCTTACAATGTTATACCGATTCAGACGGGCTTAAATGCCATTTGGATACGTTTGCAAAAAATCCATAAAAAAATATTGGAATTTCATGGTCGCAGGATAGACGGTCCTGGAGATTTATCCAAAAGGTCTCACTTGGAATAGAAAAAGGTCTTTACTGGGGACTTGCGGTCTGTACAAGGCAGTTGGAAGGTTTGAATTTGATCAGATCTGAGAATACATTTCTTCGGAGAGGTTCTCTTTTTCCAGGATTGACTGATGAAAATCTTAAACTTCTTCTGACTGTTTCCTGGCAAGAATTGATTATGAATAATATCGGCGGTGTTTTTCAACCAAAGATTACACCATACGAGTTTGAACCAATTCTGGATAAAATTTCCTGTGTTCCAAAGTTAAACAGCAGATTTGTTATCGAAACCATGGGAACTGCCCAACCCGTTTTCTTCAATGGGAAGGAAAAGATAATTTTTTGTCTCCCTGTTTTTGTGGGAACTCCGCCTTTTTCACAAAGGGAAGTTTGGAAAAACACCGATGAATGGATTGCTTCCACAATCTCAGATCCCTTCTTGTTCCTTGGACAACAAAAAATTTTACGTTCCTTGCGAGGGTTTCTTTTTTTTGCGTTCGATCCAAGCTTTTTTTCAAATTCCTTAAGATGGTCTCAGCTGCAGAACCAGGTTTTATCCCAAGGTGCTGAAATGGCGGTTCTTCAAGAGTTCGAGCCCAAAAAAAACAGTGTAGTTTCGGCAACACCTGGATTTCTTTCAGGCGGTCTTTTTGCACCATCGCTTTTTGCATCCTGGAAAGCTTCATCTCTTGCAATGAAAACTTCGATTGATAGCCGGACAACAACGGATTCTTTGCCCACGAGGGTTTTTGTGGGAAGACGAGTTCTTTCTGAGGGTGACCAAGGTTTTTTTATGACACTCTTATTCTTCGGAATAATAATCTGGGGGATTGGTGGAATTCTTATTGTCCTGCTACTCAAAAGAAAGAAGGACATACTGAAATTCACCCTGGGAAGGCAATTGTTTGGTGGATTTGCTCTGGCCATCTTCCCTGCAATTATTCTCGCGTCTTCATTATTGGCTCAGGAACAAATTTTCCGTAAATCAAGAATTGAAACAGAATGGCAGAAGCGCCTGTCAGAAAATCTCAACAGGCAGAATGAAGGATCGGAAATTGCAAAAGCTTGGCTTCATCAGTTGTTTGTGGCAGGAAGTAACATTTTTTCAAATTTACTGTACACTTCTTCCATCAAGGCTTCCGGTAGCAGACAACTCTCCAGTAACACTGCTGAAAGTGCTTTTAAATCGTCAGAGATGTCTTTGTTCGCGGGAGCTGGTGCTCTACAACAGAAGGCAAAAAATTCAGATAGTTTCTCACAAAAACAGAAGGTTGTCTGCCAAGAAATTATAGGGCACACCATTTTGGAAAATTTTTTCATGTGGCTCAGGGAGCGTGGATTTCAGCCGGGAGAAATTTCGGTGGTTTTTCCTGAAGGGGGAAATTACTTTTTTCCCGGTGAAAATAAGACCCGCGATGTTATAAACAAGGTTCAATCACAAACCTGCTGTGAATGTTTTCGAGCTTTGGGTTTGAGGGAACGCGGAAAAACTTCGGGTGGGGAAGTTCAGAAAATGGTATTGGGTAGTCAAATCGAAGACTTCCAAGCTTTTTTGCGACTCCTGATGGGCGAAGAGTCCTTGGCTGCAATGATTCACAGCTCCTGCCATCAGATGGAATGGGCTGTTGGACAAAGTCCTCCAACCGGATATTTTCGCCGAATTTTATGGAACAATCAACAGCCTTTTTCAGAACTCCACGTAACTTTCAGTATTAATCAACTAGACCGGCTAAATTTTCTCGGATGGCATGATCTTGAAGCGGGAAAATCCGAAATAGCACTTGGGGCCTCTATTTTAAGAAGTCCTTCGATGGGCCTCGTTCCACCATATTTCCGAGCTCTAAAAGCGCCCTTAAAAAGTGGTGTGGAATATAACTTAGCAATTCACCGTCCTGGTAATCATGATGTTACGGCCCTTGTTGGAAGCAAGATGACAAAGGTTGTTCGACGCATTGGAGAGGGCGAAAACGCCAGACTTGTAATGGCGATTCCATCTACATCGCGCTCTTTCATTATTAGAGGTGAAGTTCCAATCGGGCAAATTCTTAAAACGTTGCTGGATGAAATCAATTTGCAACGACTTGTACTTTTGGTGTTCATTCTTTTGACAATGCTCTTGGCGCGGCTTATTTCGAATGGCTTTCTCAAACCGGTTTTGGAATTTGTAAATGCCGCAAAGCGGGTGGCCCGCGGTGATTTTGAATTTAGTCTTCCGGAAATATACTCAAACGAATTTGGAACCTTGGCCCGAGCTTTCAACAGAATGGCAACTGAAGCGCGCGAAGGCCGTCTCCTTGGAAAATTCGTTTCGGGAAAGGTTCGGGAAGTCGCCCGCAACAAGACACGCGAATCCCAAGCACTTGAAGGGGAGTCCATTACTGCAGTCGTCATGTTCGTTTATGTTTCAGGCTTCCGTGATCTTCTTCAGAAAGAAGATCCCGTCAATCTATTGCAAGATATGAATTTCTCTCTTCAATCCATTTCAAGGGAAATTCTCCGGGCGGATGGGGAGATAGATAAACTTATTGGGGACAAGGTGCTGGCTTACTTCACAGCCGACGAAAATGAATTTGCTAAACCTGTACAATATGCAATTCGAGCTGCCCGACAAATTCAAACAGTTCTTGCACCACTCTTGGATCGAAAAAATCTACGGCTGGGAATTGGAATCACTGCTGGTCCTGTCTTATCCGGGATCCTGGGCGTTGCTGAACTTCGTCTGGAAATGACCATTCTCGGCGATACAGTTAATCTTGGTAACCGTTCACTTACCCATGCAAAAAACGGCAGGAGTAAATTTCTTTCATGATGTTTCGATTACCTCTAACCACTTGGAGTTGGCAGCAAAGAAGGTGGGGTAACCCCAACCCGAAAGCATCTCAA
>JADFXM010000002.1 GCA_015233565.1 Candidatus Rifleibacteriota bacterium | reverse complement strand
GTACAATACCCAAAAACAACTTTTTTATTTTTTTTCTACAAAAAGTAAAAATACCCAAAACTTGCCGAAAAAAAATAAAACCAAAAACCTATGAAACAACAATCAACACACAAACCCATCATAGCTGTCTTGCAAGTTTCTTTTTACGGATGTTCCATGTGTGTATTCTTAATTGGTACAGTGTTGAAGCTAATCAAGGGGCAAAAATGGACGACATTTCAAAAATGGCATGAAACTGCTGAAACAGTCTTCAACAGAGATTTTTACTCTAATGAAATACTGGATACGCCTTTTTTGAAAAACTGCTCTTTTTCTATTTTCTTGTGCTGATTTTAGATTATTCTCTCGTTGGAACATCAGTTTTAAAGATAATACCAATTTCAATTAGTTCGTTCATCCGTCCTATTTCGTCCTTCAGGTCTGGGTAAATAGGAATTGGGTCTGACAGAAATGAATGCTTCAACCATCCAGTAGGGGCTCCTTATTTTCATGAAAGTTACGTGTTTTCTTGGAAAATATACCGATCCAACTTCATTTTGATCAAATCGATGTTCTTGGGGTGATGCACTTTTTGTGATTGGTATTAGAACTCTTTTAACAAGAAATTTGAAGATTTTCTGAAAAATTTGTCGAAAGTTTTTTCCAAAATCCAAAATTTTCACCAACCTTAGAAAAATTCCACGCAAAAACAACTCACTTGCATGATTAAGGCAACATGTTAATGTTAATCTTAACCCTAACCTAAGTCTTATTTTTCATTGGTTAACCTTTGTCAGAACTTCGAAACAACACCTTCAATGAAAAATAAATGTAAAGTTTGCTTAATGTTTCTTCATGAATCTTGCATTTTCTCAGGACGAAAATAAGTCGATAGAATAAATGTAGGGTAATTTTCTTTCTTATCAAATTAAACTCCTTTAGTTTGATTTATTTTACAGTTCGAGATTCTTCTGGAGCCGGGAAGTGGCTTCAAATAAGGAAGAACAGAAGAAAGGAGCCTCTTATGAGTGTAGACAACATTTCTGGTTCAACTTCGATCTTTGAGCAGATGCGTGCTAAATTCCAAGCATTTAGACAAGGTCAAACTAATCTTCAAAAAAGCGATCTTGAATCTTTTAAAACAGCACTATCCTCTCAAAGCAACGCTACAGACAAGCCTTCGGGAAGATTGGATGAACTATTATCCAACTTTTCCAAAATTGACACCAACGGTGATGGCATCAGTGCTAATGAGCTAAAGACAGCTGAAACTTCAGGTGTGGTTTCAGCACCTCCGCCCCCTCCATCTGGCGGTCCTGGTGTAATGGGGATGCAAAATGGAACTCAAGCTACTGCTTTGCGCCACGATCTATTTTCGGGGCTCAAAGAGGCTATCAGTGATTTGGCAGCTTCTGGAACTGCTGCCACAGATGCTTTGTCTTCAAACAGCACACCAACCGATGGTTCCACTTCAAGCGCAGGAACAACAAATGCCACCACATCCGGTATAACCAAGGATGATTTGCAAAAGTTAAAAGATACTTTGGCTTCTTTGGGCACCCAGGACAGTAGTCTAATGACTGGATTGGACGACTTGATTTCCAAGTTTTCCAAGATCGATAGCAATGGAGATGGAAGTGTAACCGGAGATGAGCTCAAAAATGCTGCCGATACTGGCGTGATATCAGCACCTCAAGCACCTGAAGGTGGTGGTGGAGCGCATAAAATGCATCGCCATCATAAAAAGGGAGGAGAGTCGCAAGACCAATCTCAAAGCACTGACAATTCTCCGATTACCAAAGAAGATTTGCAGAAATTAAAAGATTCCTTGGTTGCCAACAATTCGCAAAATAGTCAGGCTCTATCAGCATTAGACCAAATGATTTCCAACTATGACAAGATCGACACCAATGGAAACGGTATCACTGCTGATGAACTAAATAAAGCTGTTGATTCTGGCTTGCTCTCGTCGACCTCGAATCAAAGTAATCAAGCCTCTCCCACCGCAACTTCTACGGCTTCTTCTGATTCCACTAATGCTCAAGCTCTCAACTCACAATCGCAAGATCAGGTTCAAGCTCAGTTTCGAACTCAAACAGTTTCTCAGAGCTTTGCACAACAAGTTTTGAAGGCTTATGGCTCTCAGACTCAGTATGCATCTTATCAATTTGGAATATCTTCAATCTTTGGCGAAGGAGTCACAGCATAAAAACGTTTTGAGTACTCGGAAACAATTATAGAGAGAATGAATATCTTATTTTGTAGGATAAAGAAAATTTCTAAAAAAAAAGAAAACCGAGGCGAACACATAAAATAAATTCTGGTTTTACAATTGCGAAGCGTTTTGGCCAAGGCAATTTTGCTTCTTCTGTGAATGACGCGACTTTTTTTTAAAGCAAAAGTGCTTTGACTTCGCTACACGCAATTACATGGGTGCATTTGCCCCTGTAAAAAAGAGTCAATTTGATTTTCAAATTGACTCTTTTTTTTTGAGACTGTATGAAAGTAGCTGATCAATTTTCTTCAAAACCTGTTTTAAAACACAGATTTCAGAGAAAAAGCCGCAAGCTTTTTCCTTTCACACTAAAATTGTCTCCTCTGGCTTTTTTTAGAAATTATTTCAGTGAATTTGCTGGTCCTTTTTTGTTCATTGAACTTTACAAAATGCGATTATCGCCGCAGAAACAGCATAAGCCTCTACCCGCAGGGGCCACATTCCCGCTTGAGGGACAATCCTGGCGAGAGAAGTTAAAATTTGGCTACAATGAAAGTGAAAAATATCACAATATTTGGCTGGCGAAGCTTTCAAGTGTTGTACTTATGCAAAACATTATAATATTTCACACATTGTGAGCGGCGACGATTAGCTATTGTGGTAATCCAATTCAATTTTTAACGATAGCAACCATCAAGGGTTGAAGCGTAACTTCTGAGGGAGTAATTTCAAACCCTGTTTTTTTCGAGACACCGTTTGGATTTACTTCATCAGCATTGCAGACCACCAGTCCCTTCGTCAAGTCATAATTAATCGTCAATTTCCGGATTTTCGTATCCGCATTTACAAAAACATTGTAGATTTCGCCTGTAGTTGCCCGACAGCGATAGGCAATGACCAAATCTTCATTTTTGATTTCAGGTGCGTTTATAAGAGTAACATTCTGGTCCACCAAATTTTTTGTACCAAGTCTAAAGGCATCGGTTGATCTTCTTAAGGCAATCAGGCCAGCGGTATATTTTCGGGTGATCTGGTTCGTTGGATATTGCGCCATTTCGGTAGCTTTTGTCCAATCGAATCGATTTATTGAATCAGAAGAATCGTAGGAATCAAAAATGAAATAGGGAAATTTGAAAGGTGTTCCATCTGAATTATCCAGGGTGTGGAATTTCCATTCGGGTTTTTCAGGAGCACGCCATTGGTTTGTTCTGCCATATTCCTGTCCTGCGTGTAAAAAAGCCGTTCCTTGAGCTGTCAGAAGAAGCGCATTTCCAATTCGGATTCGTTTATGAATTTCCCGGTCGTTTTCCGGAAGATCCGGATCTTTTTTTATTGACTGGGCAATAACATCATATAATGGCAAATTGTCATGGGCCGCAATATATTGCACCATATCCCCAGGTGAATCAGCAGGTGTATTGGTTGGTTGAGCTTTAAGATTAGCTAATATCTGAGCGATCTTTCGGGCTCCGCCGGTGATAAATCTCGGTTCTCCCTCGCAACCAAAGCCAGATTTCAACTCATTCCGAAACTCATCCGAAAACACTCCCACGCTGTCAGTTTTGTCCATCCAATCCTGATCAGCAGCTTTCCCCTTTAACGAGGGATCATCAAGATCTCCTTTAAAAGTTCGCCAACCTTCACCTAGAAATAGAGCCTTTGGATTAATGGCAACAGCAGCATCATAGGCTCGTTGAATTGCATCCTGAGTAGCGTCTCCCATCATGTCAAAACGCATTCCGTCGATCTTGAATTCTTGAAACCAGTATTTTACGGAATCAACAATAAGTTTTTCAGCCATTTTCCTATTGGTTGCGAGATTGTTTCCAAAATCTCCCAATAATTTGCCGTCCTTGTCCTGGAAAAAGTAATAGTCTGGAACAATATCATCCAGGAATTCAGCTTTTGACATATGGGTATATACAACATCAAGAATCACTCCCATATTTGCGTCGTGTATGGCCTTTATCAGATCCTTGAGCTCAGCTATTCTGAGTTCGGGATCATTTGGGTTTTCTGAATAGGCGCCATCAGGAGTAAAATAATTCTGCGGATCATATCCCCAATTATATTGATTATTTTTGGAAGAGTAATGCATCTCTCGTTGATCCATCTTGGTTTCGTCACCGAAGTACCAAGCCTGGACCGGTAGTAATTGAATATGTGTTACCCCCAGTGATTTGATATAGGAAAGTTTGTCAATGAATGCCCGGTAACTTCCCCAACGCTTTGAAAGACCTTTTTCAATAGCAGGATCGGAAGTAAAATCCCGTATGTGGATTTCCCAAATTACAGCGTCTTCCCGTTTCGAATACCCCTTTATGTCAGGATTTCCAAGTTTGACACCGACAATTGATGGGTCGATAATAGCTGCTTTACCAACAAAATCTCCGCTAGCGCCCGCACTCTCTCCATTTGTATCAACAGTCACAGCTGCCATTGATTTGGCATAAGGATCAAGAACTATCCGCGGGTTACGATCAGGATTGATGACTTCATACTGATAATAATATCCTCTGAAATCATCTATTCCAGGAAAATCGCCTCCGGCCAAAGTAATACTCCAAAGGCCGTGATCCGATAACTTCATTGGCTTCTCTCCAATCAGCCTTGTTTGATCATTTCTATCGTAAAGAAAAACCTTTACACTGAAAGCTTTTGGCGCCCAAAGTTTCAATGTAGCTGAACCTTTATGGTATGTACATCCCAGGTCGTTTCCATCGTAGGAATACAAGGAATCAATTTTGCGCCAATCTTTTACAAATGGTTGTTCCCCCGACGCTACACTGCCAAAAAGCAACACACTGATAATAATCATCAGAAATGTGAAATTAAAATTACTCATACTGTCTTCTCTCCTCATGCTGTCGGAAATATCTTGGCCGCATTCTTGTCCGTTCAGTTTACCACAGGACAAACATTTATTTATTGGAAAAATACACTAATGAAGAAATGGAAAAAGAAGCTCTGCGGTGGAAGCTGTCGAAAAATCTTGGCACACATAAAATTGATACAAAGCGATTTGCAAAAGCGGGGCAAAAAGAATGAAATGTTACATTAAAAATCATCCTTTCAGATTGAATGACGATGATGTTACCAGGAAATTGTTGCTACCAGCAATAATCAAATTCTATGAGAAGGAATCTTTGTACCAAAAATAAAATTACCAAGGAAAAAACTATTAAGCGTTCAATTACTGGGCGAAGTCAATTCAACCGAGGAATTGGTCTATTAATTCTGAACTTCCATCATTATTTAATGATCAACTCACTTAGTCTATTTACAATTATGCCGATCATTTAAAGCAAATTGTTTGTTGCATAATACAGTAAAATAAATTTGTAGGAAAAATTTTTGGTCGGAAATGTCTCAAAGATTCAGATTGTTATCAAAATGTATTTTTAGAGGTATACTTAAGAGAGGAAAGAGAAATAAAAGAATGTAAGAACAGGGAAAAGGTACCATACTAAAGGGCATTGAAATAGAAAAACTCATGAACAAAACAACCATGAGATTCAAAAAAGGTTTTACTCTCATGGAAATAATGGTTGTTATAATAGTTGTATCGATCTTGTCTTCGGTCGCCGGGCCAATGATTACCGGTGTAACTGAGCAAGGCAAAATTTCTGCCGCCAAAGCTCAATTGAGTAATTTAAAATCGGCCATACAGAATTTCAATCAAAACATGGGAAGATACCCATGCCAAAATAGTAATACCTATAGCACAAGTGTTATTAATTTAGCCGGCCTCAACAGTGAAACCGATAATAGTACTTCAAAGGAAATGGGCCTGGGAACAACAAACGTTCTAATAAACAATGTTGCAGTTTACAGTGTTTTGCAAAAAAAATGGAAAGGCCCATACATGGAAGGATCCCCAAATGATTTTATGACTGATCCATGGGGTACACCAATCAAATATTTTGTTCATTCCAATAATATGATTTTCATTCAATGTGCAGGGCCTGATCTTTGGTTTGGTGATCCGGCCACAATTCTTACGAACTCTGCCGCTTTCGATGATATATTAATGGCTATCGGGTCATATAAAACATCAGGGTCATGACCAAAGCAAACAAGTGTTAGTGCAATCACAATCGTTTCTTAAAACGCAAAATCTAATGTGATTAAAAGCAGGTTTGCACAAAATCGAATCTCTTCAACTATTCGAAACATCGGCCTCTTCAATAAATTTCAGGATCTGATCAATTGAAGCAAGGATGGAGAATTTCTGTTGTTCGTCAGTTAATTCTTGCAGTGCGTCTTGGAGAACTTCTACCCCTTCGTTGCATGGAACGGCAAGAAACACTTTCAAAGCTTCCCGAAACAATTGCGGGTCTGAAAACAGATCCACAAGTTTCGGAAATAACCGTTTTTCTTTTAGTTCCCTGATTGCATAACAAGCAGAAAACTGCATATGGGTTTTTCCATGGAGCTGCAGCATCCGTTCAATAATTGCCATGGCATCATCACTATTAAACCGTGCGATGGCTACTGCAACGTTTGATCTGACACGGTTGTCAGGATGATCAAATAGTTGGGACAATAAAACAAAAGTTCGGGTATCAATTATTCCCTCAATTCCCTCAATAGTATTTGCAACAACACGACTGTCCTCGTGACGAAGAAAAGGGGCAAGCAGTAGAAGAGATTCTTCAGATGGGTAGGTCTTTCCAAGGTTTTTTGCCAGAAAAGAAAGAAGATTGGAGTCAGTACAGTTTTTAAAAAATGTAAACAAGGGTTCTTTCGCCTGATCATGCGGTCTTTCAAGAATTATTTTCAGATCCTCAAGAAGTACGTCATCGGGATTTTCGCTTAACTTTTTAATTAGTTCATCCACTAGAGATTCGGAGGGTGCTAAATTTTCGCAAGAAACTGTCTGTTCAGAAAGAGCTGTTTCTTCCGGAGGAAGAGTTTGTTCTGAAGGGAGGGGTTGTTCAGAGGAAGGTGCTTGCTCTGGAGAAGTGTCCCGTTCGGGGGGAACTGTTAAATCCGGTAAGTGAGCTTGTTCGGAAAGAGGCATTTCCTCTGGAAGCACAGTTTGCTCGGAACTAAGCGTTGGCTCTGGAGAGGGGATTTGAGATTCCTCAGAAGTTTGAGGACCCTCAATCAGTTCTTCGGGAGGAGGAGGCCCATCAAACTCCTGTTTTCTTTTCGGGTATTGCACCTCAAGCTTGTTTAAAACCTTTTTGGCCCAAAATTTTACGCCAAAATCAGTATGAAATTTAAGGTCATAAAGAACTTCAAAAAGTTCTTTATTCGTGCTTATTTCATCAGACTCAAAAAGAGTTTTGAGCAATTTTGCGATAGATTCTGCATTGCCTGTTTTGAGATCAAAAGCAATCTGTTTATAATCCATACGGCTTAGTGTACATCACAAAAAATCCAAAATCAATCTTGTTTTCGCCTTAAATAAAACAAAACACGACAATTAAAAAAAATTGAGGAAATATCCATCATTTTTAACCCCTGGTTCAGCGCAAAGAGTTCGACTACAGCTTTTGGAAGCAAACCCAGGTATTTCGACTCCGCTCAATTATCCGGCTACGTTTGTCAAAGCTTAACTATTGTAGTGCAATAGCTAACTTTGTCCATCTTAACTTAGTGTCATTTAAAGTGGCGATGGACAGAAGCAGAGTTCGATTAGAACATTGAAGGGAAATATGTCTAATTAACAACAGTTCAAAGCTGAATTTAAGTATAAAAGGCTTTCACGAACCCGGAGTAAAAAATCGGGAAACTCCTTGTTGCAGGATTTCCATATCTCCCGGGATGGTAAAGAACCTGTATCCGGCCTTGAGTTTTTCATCGAGTTTTTTTAGCTCAGGAAGCGGGCCACCGAGAGGAATTCCAGCTCCACGTGCTGCAGATTCAACTTTCGCAACTGCTTCCCGGACTTTAGGAGAATCCATTGCCGCACCCAAGGAAAGCGAAAGGTCACCCAAACCGATGTGCAGTACATCGATACCGGGAAGTCGCACAATCTGATCGATTTCCGCTATAGCCTGGGGGGTTTCAATCATGAGGATAACCATTATTTGGTCGTTGGCAGCCTCCAGATATTCCTTGAAATGGGCAAGATAACGATTACCACGCTCGGGACCAACAGTTCGACATCCCAGAGGGGGGTATTTCAAATTAGCGATTGCTTTGCGTGCATCATCAGCAGACGAAATGTTGGCCACAATTACTCCAAGGACTCCTGTTCCAACAAATTTTTTGATCTGGTCGCGATCGTTTGTAGGAACTCGAACAATCGAAGTCAACCCTTCGTTTTCCGCAGCTATAGTCAGGTCTTGAACTTCCCGCGGACCAAATTCAGTATGCTCAGCTTCGATCCAGACAAAATCTAACTTGCCAGGAACCGCAAGATTTTCAACTACTTTGGCCGAAGGAATAGTGACAAATGCTCCAAACACCGGCTTTCCTGCTTTTAATTTGGCTTTAAGCGGGTTAGTGATTGGGAGCGTGCCTCCAAACGCAGAAAATGAATCCACCATTGATAGAACAATTACCAAAAAAATTGTGAACACTTTCAGCCGACGTAACATAAATTCCTCCAAAATTAATTCTTCCCTTCGAGGATACTACCAAATTTCTGCAAGTTTGCAAGAAAGTTAAGAATTGCAGCACAAGGCTCATATTCGGTATGAGTTTGTTAATGCGAACAGTGGCCATAATTATGTCTGAAGTATTTTTCTAATCCAAAAATTCATTCTCTCGGATTTGAACTGTTTTCGGCCAAAACTTTTGTCGGAAAATGTCTCGGAGATTCCAGGGTTTCTCTGACTTTGAAAGCAAGCTCTTTAGAAGAAAATGGCTTCTGGAGAAAGTGAATTTCCTTGTCTAAAACCCCATGATGAGCTATGAGGTTTGCAGTGTAACCAGACATAAACAGGCATTTGATCGAGGGATTTATTAGCTGTACTCGTTCGGCTAATTCTCTTCCATTCATTTCAGGCATTACAACGTCAGTGAGCAAAAGTTGAATTTCCTCGGAATGTTCTTTTGCCAACTGGATAGCATCGCTCGGACTATTGGCGATTAGCACAGAATATGCAAAAGCTTCCAGCATCATTTGTGTTAGATTTCCAAGTGCAGCATCATCTTCGACTACTAAAATCTTTTCATTATTCCCTTTCATAATTTCCGCTGAATTTCTTTTTTTTTGGACCTCTGCCTTCCCCTGAAAATGGGGAAAATAAATGTTGAAGGTCGTTCCCTTTTGTGGTTCGCTGTAAACGGTAATGTGCCCATTATTTTGTTTAACAATGCCATATACTGTCGCCAAGCCTAGTCCGCTTCCGGAACCGAGTTTTTTTGTTGTAAAGAAAGGTTCAAAAATCTGGCTCAAAATCTCTTTGTCCATCCCGCAACCGTCATCAGTAATAGTCAAAAGCACATATTCCCCTGAGTTAAACTCTTCATGATCTGTGCAGGAGGATTTGTCTAAAACAAGATTTGCTGTTTTGATAATGATTTTTCCAGTGTCTTTGATGGCATCTCTCGCGTTAATACAAAGATTTGCCAGTAGCTGGACAAGTTGGGACGGGTCGATATTTACTGGCCACAATTCAGGATTGGGCTGCCACAACAATTTAACATTTTCCCCAATTAGCCGTTGAATCATCTTTAGAATATTCTCAATTTCTGCATTCAAATCGAGGGGGTGCGGAGAAATGGCCTGTTTTCGAGCAAAGGCCAACAATTGTTTTGTGATATCCGCAGATCGCAAACTTGCAGTTAAAATTTCCTTTAAATCGTAATGCAATCTGTCTTCTGGCTTGGTTCTTTCCAAAGCCATCTCTGTCCGTCCGATGATCACGCCGAGAATGTTATTGAAATCATGTGCTACTCCTCCAGCCAATCTTCCCACTGCTTCCATTTTCTGTGACTGAAACAACTGTTCCTGGAGGTTCCTGTTATCAATTTCTGCTTTTCGTCGTGCCGTGATGTCGCGAGCAAAGACTACGACTGAAAAGCGACCCTGAAAGCGGAAGGGAACAGCAGTGACTTCAACCGGTACTGACGAGTCATCAACACGCAGAAATACTTGTTCCATTGCTGGCGCTGGAATACCTTTCTCAATCAGCATTTGAATGCGTTCTTTAACAATGGAGTGAAATTCCGGAGCAAGAATTTTCATGATATCCTTACCAAGCAAATCCTCTTCTCGTTTGGCTCTAAGCAATTTCACCATGGCTGGGTTGAGGTATCTAACGTATCCTTCGGATTGAATAAGGATACCATCAGGGGCACTAAAGACAAGGGTCCGAAAACGTTCTTCGCTTTCGCTCAGAGCTATCTCTGCACGTTTTCGATCGGTGACGTTTTCAGTAATAATAATAATCTCGTTTTGTGCAGGAGAATAAATCATAAAGGAGAACCAGCGATCCAATTCGGGGAGAAAATGTTCCAATCTCGCTGGGATCCCCGTAAGGGCGACTTTCCCAAAAGTCTCAAGGGAGTCTTTATTGCGTTCACAATAACCGGGAATTACCTCACTTATTCTGCAACCCTGAACAGATTGGGTTATTCCTGTCACTTCAGCAAATGCCGGGTTAGTCGAAATGTATTCCATGTCGATAGGAGTATCGCTTTGAAATATTACTCGCGCATGAACAACACTGTTCATCATATTCAAAAACAGTGAACGATATGTGTCCTGAGTCTTTTGGAGTTCTTCCGCAATCTTTTTTTGTAAGGTGATTTCGGTGGCTACTCCATCCCATATAATTTCACCGTTGAAAGAACGGTGTGGTCGGGAGCAAAAGTGTATCCAACGGCATTCTTCATCGGGTCGCTTTATTGGCAATGTTATAATAAGGTCGGATAAATTTTTGAAACTGATCTCTTGTTCTGAATTCAACTTTGATAAGAATTCCAGAGGAGCCTGGCAGAAAATCAGGTTGGAATCTTTAAGGGCATCTTCAACTTTGACCTTGTGTAACTTTTCCACTCCAGCACTCAGATAGAGGAAGCGAATAGACCCATCGGGGTTCAGGGTGTATTGGAAAACATAGCTTTCAGGCAGGTTGTCCCCGAGCAATCGTAGTCGCTCTTCGCTTTCCTGTAAAGTGGACTGGCTTTGTGCCAGGATTTTTAGTTGCCAACGAAGCAACATTGTCAACAGAGACGCCGTAACGACCACAAAGGCAAAACCCTTATAAATAGACAATTGCGTTTGTGTCGCAGCATCAAGTTGCAAAAACTCCAGTAGCTTGTCTGACAGAAGAATCCACAATCCGGAGATGACAAAATAGGGCAAAACTATTTTAAGGATAGAGACTTCTTTTTGTTTTTTCAAATAATCTTCACTGATTTTATGCATTGTCCTGGCATGTATAAGGAACAGAGCTTAAATTCAATTTAATAGCTTCCTTTTTTTTCAAAAAGTGACTATCCTTCTCAGCAATTCTTGATGAGTTTTCTCGCAAAATATAGCTATTACTGATTTTTACTACAAAACTTATCGGAATAATTAGTTTTTTGAACATTGTTCAAAGGGGCTCTCAAAAACAATCACAGCGACTTGCCGAGAATCGCTGTATCTTTCTGACACTAGGAAAAACTTAGTGATCTTTTCGTGTGGCACGCGCGAAAATTCCTTATCCATAATTTCGAGCAAAATTCGAACCTCGCACTTCAGAAAAATATGATTGCAATAATTTGCAGTTTATCATCATAAAATCAGCATTTCAATGAAAAAAAATTGAAATGAATTTGATTATGATAATACAAAATTCCAGAAATCCTATACAGTTTCCTATAGTTTAATCAAGGACTTCCTTTTCACAAGAATGGCTGTTATCAGCAGCGAAAAAAAGTAAAATTCTTGAGTTATAAACCTGACCAACGCAAATACAGAAAATTTGAAAAAAATAATGTTTTGCGATTTTTTTTTGAATTGTATGGTTAATTGCCAATGTCAATATGAATTTACTCTTTGTTGCTGGTTATCTGACCGAAGTTTAAGGATTAAAAGACAACCCTTAAACTTCAGGCAAAACAGCTAACGAGTCTGTCGAAAAAAATCTCCTAAAATTCACTTTTTTGTGTACCTGCCCGGTTTTTGCCCCGTTTTCTCGCATCAACTGCGGGCCACTTTGTACCGAATAAAATGTACCGAGATTATTCGACAGTCTCTAACGAGCTGCGTGAAGATCAGATTAAGAAGGATTGGGAGCTATTCCCCAGCTAACAAGGGTGTAGTAACTTGAATACAATCCAACTGCGAGAGCAAAAGATCCTGGAGAACCGCCTTGATCCTGCCCTGTTCCCGGGTCCAATGCAATTCCGTGGGCCATTCCGGTAATTTCATACGTTTCCACTACTGTTTGCCCCTTTTCATCCTGGTAAAGCTTATGGGGGAAGCCTTTAACAGTGTTAGTAATTGTTGGGGTTTGATTGATATTATGGATTGCCGTAAACTGCTTGACTAATTCTTGCAGATTAATTGGATTAACAGTCGTATCTTTGGTGCCATGGAAAATCACCATTCGCGGATATGAACCGGTAAAATCAGGATTTGTTTCTTTTACTAATTTAGCCCATTCCTCGGGGGTATGTTGTTTTCCCTGGAACATGGCCATAAAAGCGTCGTTAGGACCTGCAGCACGGTAGGGGATCCCTGACATTACAGAGCCCGCAGCAAAGATTTCAGGATATTCGCAGCAAAGCACCGCAGTAAAACAAGCGCCTGCTGAGAGCCCGGTTACAAAAATTCTCTTGGAGTCAATCGAATGGTCGGTTTTCATTCGATCGATCATTTGTTTAATAGATTCACATTCACCCTGCCCATGATGAATATCCTCGTCTTGAAACCAGTTGAACGCTACGAATTGGTTGTTGCTTTTCTGTTGTTCTGGATAAAGTATATAAAAACCGAAACGGTCAGCAAGCTGATTCCATCCACCTCTGGCTGCAATTTCCTGAGCGGTTTGAGTGCAACCGTGAAGAACAAGAACCAATGGAGCATTTGTGGGCGCCGATGCGGGAACGTATTTGTACATTTTAAGTTGCCCCGGATTGCTTCCAAAGGAAGTCACTTCTGAATACACCCCGTTGCCACGATCGCCACCGCTGTTGAAAAGGTCTTTAAAATAATCATCGGTCGCTTTTCCAACATGAGTCTCACTAAAACAAAAAGCAGTACAAGTAAACACACACAAAAAGAGGGCCAAAAAACTAACACGAGATTTCATTCATTCCTCCTGGTTACTAAATTCTCGATTATTCCGAACCCCGAAAATGGGGGAAAACCCAAAACAAAAAACCTTGTCGATACTCATAAAAACAGACTTTTTCCCGAAGAGGATTCTCAAAAACGCGTTGCAACATTGTTTTTGCATTATCTGAGATTGTTACAAATTTACCGAGAAAATTTCCCGGAAAATCATGTATAAAGCTCATGGAAGTTTTTGCGATTCGCAAAATCGTGTTTTAAGAAAAACAGGCGAAATCAGTTGTTAATATCGTTAGCGTTATTAAACCAATTAAGCAGGTAATTTCGAAAAAAGATTCTGCGTTGCAACAAATTCAGATTGAAATTACATCAGATAAAAAAATGCTCCTCTTCATTACTTTCCTTGGCGAGTACTTATTTATTAAAAACTTTTTCATAATTTAAATCATGCAAAGCAAAAAAATCAAGTCTTTTTTAAAATTTTTTTATATTGCAGTAAAAAAATAATGCAAAAACAAGTTGCTTAGTCGCTCCTGGAGCAAAGACAAAACAACCTCAATAAAAATGAGTTCACCTTTATAACGCAAGAAATAATTTCGCCTGGAGGAAAGGTTCAAAAAAAAAATGTGCAGTCAAAATGTTGCAGCGCATCTTTTATACCAATTTCAATTAGTTCGTCCCCCCCCCTATTTCGTGCTTCAGGTCAGCGTAAATTCAGAATTCTTGGTATCGATAGTTTGTATTTTCTCGGAAAATAGCTTCAAACTGATGTTTCAACGAGAGAATGATTTAAAATCAGCACTAGAAAATAAAAAGAAAGCGGTTTTTCAAAAAGTGCGTAGCCAGTATTTCATTAGAGTAAAAAGCTCTATTGAAGAATGTTTCAGAATTTTAGTACCATTTTTTGAAATATCACCCTTTTTTGCCCTTTGAATAGCTTCAAGACTACACCAATTGAGAATGTGCACATGAAACATCCGTTCAAAAGATATTTTCCTGATTTTGGAATAATTTTCGGTTGGATTTTATCCTAAGATCAACATTCATAAAAATAAATCAGAAGATGCCTTCCAAAGCAACTTGCTGATTCATTAATCGAAAAGTGGTATCAAATTTAAATCCCCGAGGTTGGGAAATCTGAAATTGGAGTTGGGCCTGACAGAAATGAATGCTTCAACACCAAGGAAGGGCTCTTTATTTTGATGGAAGTTCCGTGTTTTCATGGAATAAATACCGATCCAACTTCATTGTGATCAAATCAATGTTCTTGGAGTGATGCACATATTTTTTGGGAATTGGTATTATTCATAATATTTTTGCAATGAGAACCAAAATCTCAATTTTCTCGATAATGAAAAATTTGTTTCACTCTGAAATCACCTTATTCAGATGACTTGATCCTTCTGTGCAAAAAAGCAAAGAATGAATTCTCTGCAAAATTCAGGAGGTTTTAAGTCCCAGTTTTTTCTCCATGTCGCGTTTGTCCGAAGAATTGCTCAAAGCTTCTTCCGAAGATATTTTCTTTGATGAAACAAGTTTCATCAAATCGTCGTTAAGAAGACGATTGCCTTTACTCTGAGCAGTAACCATTGTATTTATGAGCTGATGCGTCTTATTTTCCCGAATAAGATTCCCAACTGCAAAATCTGATACGAGAATTTCAAGCGCGGGAACCCGTCCGCCGCCGATTTTTCGGCAAAGCGTTTGACAGCAGACTCCAATGAGGGATTCTGCAAGAACAGATCTTGTCTGATTTTGAGATTCCGCAGGAAAAAGGTCAACAATTCGGTCTATCGTGCTCATAGCTGTTGAAGTATGCAGCGTGGCTAAAACAAGATGCCCGGTATTGGCGGTCTCAAGCGCCATGGAAACAGTTTCGTGATCACGCATTTCCCCTATCAATACCACATCCGGATCTTCACGGAGAGCAGCTTTCAAAGCTCGTGCAAAGCTCTTTGTGTGAATCCCCACTTCACGCTGATTTACCAGCGAAGTCTTACTTTCATGTACAAATTCAATTGGATCTTCCAGAGTTAATATGTGGCATTTCTGGTTTTGGTTTATATAATCGATCATTGCAGCCAGGGTTGTTGATTTTCCGCTTCCGGTCGGCCCGGTTACCAGAATCAACCCTTTGGGATAATCACAGAATTTTCGCAAAATGTCCGGAAGTCCAAGTTCGCTGAGAGAAAAAATAGTATTTGGAATATGCCTGAGAACCGCACTGATTCCAAGTTGATCCCGAAGGATATTCACCCGAAAACGGGAATTCTTGTCCATCGAATACGCAAAATCCTCATCGTTTTCACGATTGAATTTTTCAATCGAGGCTGGCCTCATAATGGATTGAAGAAGATGGAAAGCCTCTTCTGAGCCAAGCGGTTGGTACCCGGAAATCCTTTTAATATCTCCATCAATTCGCCACCTTGGAACTTGCCCCGCTGAGAGATGAAGATCTGATCCACCTTCTTCTACTAACCGATTTAAAAGATCATTCACATTTTTTACTCCGGAACCCTCTCCTTCCTGAGTTTTTGGCGCGTCTCCTCCATATTCCTGCATGATCGTATTAAAATACTGTGGATCAATGGCAACGGGCTCAATTGTCATACTTGGAAGCATATGAGCAACCGCATTCAACATGGCCTGGTCAAGCAAGTCGCAATATCCAAGCAGGAACTTGCTCTCCTGAACTCTCACAGGTGCAACCCGATGCCTTTGCATAAAAGCCGTGGGCAGCAATCTAAGAACCTCAACCGGTGGGATGGGGGCACCTTTTCTGAAGGCCCTTCCAACCATTGGTCTGGAGGTATTCTTCAATCGCTCAGCAAGGATTTTCATCATTCCCAGTCCGGCTTCCGGGATAGCAGCCAGAATTTTTTTGAACACATCTTTGTGAATACGCATAATCGTCGTTTGAGTAATTGCAACCGAGGAGGCCGACCGCACTTCTTCAAGCAGAATCCCTATTTCCCCGACCATTTGCCCTGGCCCAAGTTTTGTCAGTTCAATTGCATCTTCACCTGCGCCAGCAATAATGGAAACGTCCCCAAGAATAATCACAAAAAGAAAATCCGACGGATCACCCATCTTTACGATGCTTTCAGATGGTTCGTAAACTTCAAAGGTTCCACCCTTTTCAATCACTTGCTCCCGCTGTTTTTCAACGAGCTTTGAAAAAAAATTGTTTTTTGCAAGTGCACTACGAATATTTTCAGTAAGTTCAGGAGTTCTTTCTATTTTTATCACAAAATGTCTCCATTTGAAGTGCTAGTTTTCTTGAGCTTCTTGCAATATTGTACAAAATTTGCACATCGGGCAAAACGAAATTCAGGTTTGACGATCATTGCGATATTTTTCGCAAACTTGTATTTGCTAATTTTGCAAGAACCTCTTCTTGTATGACACTCTTAATATACCATCAATTCCTAAGTGATTCCATGAATCGCTGAAAGCTCTGTTTTCAGGAATTTTCCGGTTAGGGAAAGCTTGTTTTGTGCAAGATTTTCTGGGGTTCCGGCTGCGATTATTTTTCCTCCAGCGTCACCCCCCTCGGGTCCTAGGTCGATGATCCAATCGGCTGTCTTAATGACATCGAGATTGTGTTCAACCACTACCACAGTGTTCCCCTTTTCCACCAGGCGATTCAGAACCGCGAGCAGAAGCCTGGTATCTTCAAAATGGAGGCCCGTAGTAGGTTCGTCGAGAAGATAGAAAGTTGAACCCGTCGCCATTCGCGAAAGTTCTGTGGAAAGCTTCACTCTCTGAGCTTCCCCACCGGAAAGCGTATTGCTTGCTTGCCCAAGGGTTAGATAGCCCAGACCGACGTCTACGAGTGTTGCCAATTTCCGTTTTATCGGAGGGAAAGCTTCAAAAAATTCGAGTCCCTCCTTTGTTGTCATGGCAAGAACCTCAGCGATGTTCTTTCCCTTGAATTTCACCTTGAGAGTCTCATCGTTGAATCTGAGGCCTTTGCAAGCTTCACAGGTTACATAAACATCCGGCAGGAAATGCATTTCGATCTGAATTTGTCCTGAACCTTCGCAGGAGTCACATCTTCCGCCTTTTACATTGAATGAAAAACGTCCAGGTTGGTAGCCTCTGGCACGAGCTTCAGGGGTTTGTGCGAAAAGCTCCCGAATCGGCGAAAAGACACCGGTGTAGGTTGCCGGATTGGAACGTGGAGTGCGGCCAATTGGGTCTTGGTCGATGTTAATCACTTTGTCTATATGCTCAATTCCCGTTATTTCAGTATGCTCACCAACTTCCAGTTTCGAATTATTAACCAGATTGGAAAGCGCCGGAAAAAGAGTGTCAGTGATGAGGCTCGATTTTCCTGAACCGGAAACTCCTGTGATAGCTATGAATAAACCCAAGGGAAATGCCACATCAAGCTTTTTTAAATTATTATGAGATGCCCCATGAATTGTAATCTTTTTCCCATTCAGCTTTCTTCTTTTTTTTGGGATGGGTATTTCCTCGATTCCGGCTAAAAATCTTCCGGTGAGGCTTTTTGAATTTTTGGAAACAATCTCCGGAGTACCTTCCGCTACGAGATATCCACCTTCGCGACCTGCACCAGGTCCAAGGTCTAGAATGTGGTCTGAGGACAGCATTATTTCCTTGTCGTGTTCCACCACAAGAACTGTATTGCCTAAATTCCGCAATTTCAAAAGAGTGTCTATCAACCGGCGGTTGTCGCGGGGGTGCAATCCGATGCTTGGTTCGTCTAGTACATAGGTAATACCGACCAGGGCTGACCCAATTTGGCTGGCAAGTCTGATTCGTTGAGCCTCTCCACCCGAAAGTGTGTGTGCCGCTCGAGCCAGAGTTAAATAATCGAGTCCCACATCTTTTAGAAAATTCAACCGACTTCTGATTTCCTCCAGGACTTTTTTACAGATGAAAGCTTCGCGATCACTGAGTTTCAGTTGCTGAAAAAAATTCAGAAGCACTCCAACTGAACATTCCGTCAGATCATGAATGTTCTTTTCTTCGATAGTGATTGCGAGTGCAGCTGGAGAAAGGCGCTTCCCATGACAACTTGGGCAGGGAAGTTCCCTCATGAACTTTTCATAAAATTTTTTGGCTTCCTCAGATGAAGTTTCCCGGAATCGCCTTTCAATCGTGGGAATAACCCCCTCAAATGGTTTTTTGAAGACTGCCTGCATTCGTTTGCTTTCGTATTGCACTTCAAGCTCGTCTTTTCCCGACCCATAGAGGATAATATTTCTTATCTTTTCGGGAAGTTTGCCTACCGGGACTTCAAGTGAGAATTTATAATATTTGGATAATGCCTGAAGCCATTGTCCGAAAATAGTTTCCTCTCCGAAACTCACAGAAGCAATTGCTCCTTGAGTCAGTGAAAGAGAAGCGTCGGGGATAATCCGGTCGGGATCAGTAATTAGCTGAAAGCCCAGGCCCGAACATGTTGTACAAGCTCCGTAGGGGGCATTGAACGAAAAAAGTCGCGGTTTGATTTCCGGAAGGCTGATTTCGCAGGCGGAACAGCGAAGGTGCTCGCTGAAAAATATTTCTTTCTCATCAATTATGATATTAACCTGTCCCTCAGCTAACTTAAAAGCAAGTTCGACGGCTTCCGTGAGACGACTGGCATCTGATTGTTCGCTTAAAATCAGGCGATCAACTGCAACATCGATATCGTGTTTTTTCTTTAAGTCAAGCTTGGGAAGTTCATCATCCAAAGAGTAAAATGTTTTATCAATTCGGACTCGGGAAAAACCCTCTTTTCTTAATTCCTCAAAAACTTTTGAATATTCACCTTTTCTTCCGATGACGATAGGTGCGAGGATGGTGATTTTGGTTTTGTTCTTGTCGCCCGTGAGAAGAGATTTCTTTTCGCTGTCCTCCGAATGTTTATACAGATTTTCGACAACTTCCTGCGCCGAACATCCTTTTAAAAAAGCGTGACAATTGGGACAGTGCGGTTTTCCTGCAGCCGCAAAAAGAAGCCGAAAATAGTCATACAGTTCTGTAACAGTACCAACAGTAGAACGAGGATTCCTGGATGTGGTTTTCTGCTGAATCGCAATCGTTGGGGATAACCCTTCGATCGACTCGACGTCCGGTTTTTCCATCTGCTGCAAGAATTGACGTGCGTAGGACGAAAGCGATTCCATGTATCTGCGCTGCCCTTCTGCATGGATTGTGTCAAAAGCCAGCGAAGATTTTCCTGACCCGGAAACTCCGGTGATTACTGTGAGGGTATTACGAGGAATTGATACAGACAATTCTTTTAAATTATGGACTTTGGCTTTGAGAATTTTTATCATTGGAATTCAAATTCTATCGCTTTCTTAAACTATGAGCCGCATTAAAAGTAGGGATCTCATTCTCATTGCTAACTTTCGCTTCAACAAGTCTTTCATAAGAGCAAACGCAAATGATTTTATGGTCATTTCGATTCCACTTCGACTTCGCTCAGCGCAAGCGCTCAACGACCGGGTTTTGTCGATTAACCTTTGAAAAAGGCTTCGCTCTGGAAAATCACAATTAATTGGCATGTCAGAAAAAGTGCGTGTGTGTCCTTTACATTGAGGTGATAGAGAGTATCTCAACTATCTCCAGTCGTATTGAATCACACTTGCTTGAGTTGGGTTACTTACCTGGGAATTCGCATAAGTAACTTTATAAAATCCGGAAACTTTTACGCGTTTCGTTGCTGGATTTTTTGATGAACCCGTTTCTGTCTGGTTTCCGATTACTTCAACCAAACCATGTTTCACAACAACTTCACCAGTTCGTTTCATTTCGTTGTAAAGCATTTTATAAAGACCTGAAGCACCAATAGAAGTAACTCCGGATGATTCCACTTCCAATAGTTCCCGGCCTTCCATGCTTATGGAGACGGTCACTTCTCCTCGTGTCAATTTAACTTTCTCTTTGGTGACCTTGTTTTCTTTTTCGTGGAGGGAAGGTTTAAAAACTACCATTTCGGAATTGGATGCCAGTTTTACTTGATTTTTCAATTGAAGTTCAATAACGATAAAACCCTCTTTTTCAGTCTTGAAAGTGTGATCGGTATCGAAAATCATTCCCTTTTTCAAAGGCTGCCAATCGCCGATTGAGCGAAAAAAGGCAGCACCACCAGCGTCTAGAACTTTTTGTTTGTAAAACTCAGCACGCGCCGCCTGGTTAGCTCGCTCTGCACTTCTTTGCATTACCATAGAAATAAAAAATATAATAATGGCAATAGCAAAAAGGATGGAGCCGCCAATAAGCATAATATTTTTTCGGTCGGCTTCTTTTTTCTGCTGAACTACTACTTTGTCGCGATCTGCCTGAAGCTTCTTAAGCGATTTATGGTCAAGTTTTTCGAGTTGATGCCACTGTTTTGCCATGGCGGGTATTATAAACAAATTTTTTTAAATTGTCTACGCTATTACCAATTAGCTAGGAATTACCCACCAAAATTCTTTGAAACGCCCATTAACAAAACTTTGTGCTTTAAAAGATTGGCGAAAATAATTTTTCAAAAGCATTTATTTATCTAAGTTCCAAACCTAATGGGTAATTCCTGCCAATTAGAAAATTTACAAAAAAAGGCAAACTGCCTGGAAAAACCTTCGCGGTCTTTTCCCGGCAGCTTAGTCAGAGCGGTTTGTCGCCTGCTACACTAAAATAATTACCGTAAGGAACAGGACGAACTTTGTGAGCCTGAAGCTATTGATGGCGGATGTTGCAGCAAATAACCTGCATCTGCATTCCCTGGTCCAACTGTTGAATAGTTTCTTGCCATAGAAAGGTCATCTTCTCCGCATCCCGTAATTGCGGCTGGTAATAAAAAAAGGGCCAGGAGAATCAATCCGATGGAAAGGTATTTTAACACTCTTTACCACCTCCCATAAATAATTTATACTCTGTTTTCGACAAAAAACTGAATTTTTTGAATAATATGTTGAGGTCAAACTCATTTAATTTTTAAAGGAACGCAAAATGAATCAAAAACATCTGAATAAAATAGCCAAGGAACTCGCGATATCTGAGCGACAAGTTGTTTCCGTAGCAGAACTTCTGAGCGAAGGAGCCACAATCCCATTCATCGCCAGATACCGGAAAGAAGCCACTGGAAGTCTTGATGAGGTAGCGATTATAAAAATCCGAGACAATCTGGAAAGACTTACTCAGCTAGACGACCGGCGTGATGCAATAATCAAATCCTTGGAAGAGCGCAATCTTTTGACTGACGAGTTGAAAAATTCCCTAAGTAACGCTGAAACCATGAGCCTTTTGGAAGATATCTACCTTCCTTTCAAACCAAAACGTCGAACCAGGGCTATGATCGCAAAGGAAAAGGGACTCGAACCTTTGGCGAATTTCCTTATAATTCAGAATAATCAAACTGACATCAAGGTTGAAGCCGCAAAATTCGTTGATGAAAAAAAGGGAGTTGCAGATATCGACGAAGCACTAGCGGGGGCAAGGGATATAATAGCAGAAACGATAAGCGAGGATGTGGAAACTCGAAAAACAATGAGAGGTTTCTTTAATGAAAAAGGAGTTATGAAATCATTGGTAGCAAAGGGGAAAGAAGAGGAAGGCGTAAAATTTCGGGATTATTTTGGCTGGGAAGAAAGTATATTAAAGGCCCCAAGTCACAGAATATTAGCCATTTTACGAGGAGAAGATGAAGGATTTTTAAAAGTTTCAATTCGTCCTTCTGAAGAGGAAGCGCTTGAACTTTTGAAACGCAGATACGTCCGCTCAAGTGGTGGAAACAACAAGGTTGCCTTATCGGAAACAGCCTCCGGTCAAGTGGAAATGGCAGTGGAAGATGGTTATAAACGATTGCTAGCCCCATCAATGGAAAATGAAATTCGCCAGGAAGCAAAAACACGTGCAGATGAAGAGGCAATCAAAGTATTTGCAAGTAACTTGCATGAAATCCTAATGGAGTCCCCGCTTGGAAGGAAATCAGTATTGGCAATCGATCCCGGATTCAGAACCGGTTGCAAGACTGTTTGCCTTGATCCTCAGGGAAAATTGCTTTTCAATACAGCTATTTTCATTGGGCAATCTGATTCCAAACATAATGAGGCTGCCCGATTGATCCCCGAACTGGTTAAGAAATTCAATGTTCAGGCAATTGCCATTGGAAATGGTACGGGGAGCCGTGAAGCTGAAGCTTTCATCCGGGGATTGAATCTTCCTTCAGAGATTCCTGTCATAATGGTAAATGAAAGTGGGGCATCGGTCTATTCGGCCTCTGAAGTCGCCCGGGATGAATTTCCGGATCATGATGTTACCGTCAGGGGTGCAGTTTCGATCGGGCGTCGTCTTATGGATCCGTTAGCCGAACTCGTAAAAATTGACCCAAAGGCGATTGGGGTTGGACAATATCAACACGATGTCGACCAATCAAACCTTAAAAAAAGTCTCGATGATGTTGTGGGAAGTTGTGTCAACTCCGTTGGAGTAAGTGTAAACACTGCAAGTCGTGAACTGCTGACATATGTATCCGGGTTAGGTTCACAATTGGCAAAAAATATTGTCAATTGGAGAAACGAAAATGGAGCATTTAAAAGCCGCTCGGAGTTGAAAAAAGTATCGAGACTAGGGCCAAAGGCTTTCGAACAAGCCGCTGGATTTCTTCGAGTCCCCGAAAGCAAAAATCCACTTGATGCAAGTGCAGTACATCCCGAAAGTTATCATGTAGTGGAGAAAATGGCTCGGGATATTAATTGTTCGGTTGTCGATTTGATGAAGAACGAAGAGCTCCGCAAAAAGATCCCTTTGAAAAATTATATAGATGAAAAAATCGGGCTCCCAACATTGAATGATATTATGAATGAATTGGCAAAACCCGGTCGTGATCCACGCAGCAAATTCGAAGTTTTTTCCTTTGACGAGACTGTAAGAACAATCACAGACTTAAAACCTGGGCTGAAACTTCCCGGGATCGTGACGAATGTTACAAAATTCGGAGCTTTCGTCGATATCGGAGTTCATCAGGATGGATTGGTTCATATAAGCGAGCTTGCTGATAGGTATGTTAAAGACCCAAACGAGGTTGTAAAACCTCGACAGAAGGTCCAGGTAACCGTTCTGGAAGTTGACGTAGCTCGCAAACGCATTGCACTTTCGATGAAAAAATGATATTTTAGGGACAAGTTATGAAAAAGGTTTTTCTTTTAAGTCTTGTATTTGTTTTGTCAAGCATTTCCTGTTTCGGGGAAAACAAAATCGTTTTTCACCTTTTGCGTGGAAGAGCTGCCTTACTGAGAAATGTCAGCTCGACCTGGCTGGATTTAAGTGCTGAACCTATTCAGATACGCCCCACAGAAAAATTGCGAACCGAATCAGAAACCAAAGCCGAATTGCGCTTTCCAGACGGAAGCGTGCTGCGAATTAAACCCAACACTATTTTCACCCTGCTGGAAGCATCCATTCAATTACAAGTTGGCGAAATCTGGCTGGACCTTCAAACACAGGCCAGAGGATATCAGGTGATCACTCCAACGGTTATCTGCGGAGTATTGGGGACCTCCTTCAACGTCTCTGTAGATCGCTTTGGGAAAACCCAAGTCAAAGTTCTAAGAGGAATCGTTTCCATTCGAGCTCACGATGAAAGAAGCCGCCAACTTGTACTTCAAAAGGGAATGATGGCCAATATTTCAGATAAAAAAAATCTGCCTTCCCAACCACAAAAGTTTGATCCAAAAATGGAAGAAATCCACATGAACGAGGCATGGGCTCTTGTCCCTCAATTTGATCCACGAAAACCTCCATTGGCACGTAGAGAATCAAAAGGGCTCCCCGGAATCTACCCGGAAATAATCGGAAGCTCAGCTTATTCGTTTAATAAGAAGGAGAATTTGCAAATAAAATCTACGGAAGGTCAAGGAATAGCAAGACCTCCTGTCGAGGAGAGATTAGAGAAAGAGCCATCCCCAGAGGGAAGTGTTCGAGAAAGACTGGAATTCTTTGATGGCTTACGGAAAGGAACACCACCCGGTTCAATTGCCCGCCCAGGATCCTCGGGAGATGACTACCGGAAAGTTGCTTTAGGATTGCTTCCTCTTCCCCCGGGAACTCAGGCATTTACAGGAACAGATACCCCTTCCAAAGGATTACTACGCCCTGAAGAGACGCGCCCATTCGGCGAGGGTGAACCAAATCCTCCAAAATTTGATGATTCCGCAAGAATACGCGATGAACTGTCGACAATGGACAGTGAAATTTCACAACTTAACCTTGAAATATCGAACGTTCAGAACGAAATAAGTGTTCTTCAAAATCAACTTCCTGGATATTTGCATACGAGTAGTGTGAATTCACAGCCTGTAACAACCAACACAACGGGAGTTGGTCCGATTCGTGAAAAAATTCAGGAGCTGACGGGAGAATTGGAAAAACAGCGAGAGCGGCATGAAATATTAATGCAACGTATAAGTGACCTACGCGGGAGAATGCGATGACAAGTCACTTCCTATTCGTAAAGTTGGCAAAGGAAGCCTTTTTTTTTAAATTATTTTTTTTGCTCTCTTGACAAGCCAGTTTGAGTTTGTTAAACTATCAATATCCTTTTCTAATACTTACTCAGGAGGATCCAAAAGTGAAGAAACTCGAACTCATCCGGGAAATTTCCAGGAAAACCCAGCTTACCCAGACCCAGGCTTCAGAAGCCCTCGAAACAACACTAAACATTATCAAGTCAGCTTTGTCAAAAAAAGAAGAAGTTAAGCTGGTTGGTTTTGGCTCGTTTAAAGTTGCCACCAGAAAAGAACGAACTGGTGTCAATCCCAGAACAAAAGAACCCATCACCATTCCAACAACTGAAGTTGCGAAATTCGTCCCCGGAAAAGAACTCAGAGAAGTGGTAAACACAGCTCCAAAGACCGGAACATCAAAAAACACAACCACTAAAAATCCACCACCGAAAAATACTAAAAAGTAAGCTTGACAATTATTCGCCGCTTCATTCAAAATGAAGCGGCGAATTTTTTTGGAGTGAATTTTTGACTGGAATATGAATCAAACAAAAAGAAGATTAGGTGATCTTTTAATCGACTGCAACCTTATTTCTCAGGAACAGTTGTCACAAGCGCTGGCTTTCCAAAAATCAAATGGAATCAAATTGGGACAAGCTTTGATAGAGATGAATATCGTTACAGAACAGGATATCATCTGGGCTTTGGGAAACCAATTAAACGTTTCCTTTATTCATCTTAGTCAGGAAATTGTCGATCGATCAGTCCTGGATGTGGTCTCTCCCGAATTTGCTTTGGAGCATAAACTGATTCCACTTTATCGCAGCGGCCGTCAACTCTGCATTTGTATGGTTGACCCACTTGAGACCGAAGCAATTGATCTGATTGCAAACCGTACAAATATGGACATTTCCGTCTCAATTTGTACCAATTTTGATTTCGAACAGACTTTTAAAGCAGTTTTTGGTCCGCATGACCTTTCGGGAAAGGTTGAAAGCACTGAACAGCTTGCAGACGCGGGAATGACCACTGAAAGAGCCATCCCGAAAGGAATGGAAGCCCCGGAGAAAGTAATAAATTACATTCTTGGCCAGGCAATTATCAGCAAGGTTGAAAAGATTCATTTTGAGCCTTCCGAAAAGGGGGTAGTTATTCGATTCAGGATTTGTTCAAGCCTGCTGCGAAAACTGGAAATCCCTCTGAAGGTGCACTTTGAAGTTCTCGCAAAGCTGAAATCTCTATCACAAATCACTACTGGACAAGGTGAAAAAAGCAGTTTATCCGTCGGGCACTTTCGAGTTTCGATTTCCGGACGATCTGTTAACGTACAATCAATTTTTTATCCAACTATTCATGGCGAAATGGTTATTTTGTCAATTAACGATTTCAGCGAGAACTCCCAGTTCATATTTGGAGGAAATAACGAGAATTTCCTCAGAATTGCTTCTTTTGTTCAAGCCAATCATGGGGTTTTATACGTTTCGGGGCCACGTGAATCGGGGCGAACTACAGTGAATTACTTTATCCTTAATTCTTTCGACCTTGACAGGAATAAAATTGTAACAGTTGAAGACCCTGTCCATATCTCATTCCCAAAGATGACCCAGATGCAAATCGGAAAAAACGGTGTGCAAAGCATGAAACAGGGAATGGAAATAGCCTTAAAACTAGATGCGGACCTAATTTATCTCGACTATATCGATGATAAGAAAATTGCAACCGATGTTGCATTTGCAGCTCTAGGTGGAAAAACTGTTTTAACTTCCTTCATGGCGCACGATGCTTCCAGCACTGTCATTAAGCTATTGGAAATGTCAACTGATTCGGTTATTGCTGCTACCTCGCTATGCGGTTTTCTTTCTCTCCGATTGGTAAGGACTCTTTGCAGGAAATGCAAGATTTCAGCTGATTGTCCTCCTGAAGTAATGGAAAAACTTCAGGCGTTAGGAAATTCGCCAACCCCATGCCGCTCAACAGGTTGCGATGAATGTCAGAAAACCGGTTATACAGGTAAAACCCTGTTGGGCGAATTTTTGCCAACCTCTCCGGTATTAAGACAAATGATTATTCAACGCCGAGATTACCAGGACATATTTCAGTATGCTCGAAAGCAGGAAATTCAAAGTATTGAAGAGCAGACATTAACACTCGTAGCCAACGGTGAAACCTCAATTGATGAATATTTAAGATTTTTTTAAAAATGTTTTTTTTCGAAAGATAAAATGAGCGATCAAGACAGTTTTTTTGGAAAATTATTTGGTGGCGGGGAAAGTGGCGAAAAGCCCACTGAGGGCGAAACTCCTCCCAAAGCCCCTTTACCGCCAGGGCAATTGCGCCAACCGCCTGCACCTGGTTCACCCGGCACACAGGGCACTCCCGGTTCTCTGCGGCCACCCGGTATTCATCCTGCTCAACCTGGTCAACCAGTTCAACCAGGCCAGCCGGCTCAACCAGCACGACCAAATATTCCTCCACAGCGGCCACCGGGAATGTCACCTCCCCCCCCCGGCCCTGCTCCCACCGGAATACCTTCCCCGGCAGTTGCCAGACCTGCAAATCCATCAACAACCGGTTTTCCGACTCAGTCCGAATTCAAATCAGCAACTTCCCGACCAGGGCCGGCAAGAGGAGTCGAAGATTACACAATCAACGATTTGCTTTCTCTTGTAGTACAAAAAAAAGGCTCTGACTTGCACCTCACCGTCGGATCCCCTCCGATGATGCGACTGAATGGAAGACTTTGGCCAACCGACCTTCCGCCTCTTACTACCCAATATTCACAAAAACTGATCTTTGAATTTGTGACTAATGAACAGCGAGCCAAATTTGAAAAAGACTGGGAACTTGACATTTCTTACGAAATTCACGGGGTTTCAAGATACAGATGCAATCTTTTTCAAAATCGATTGGGAATGGGAGGAGTTTTCAGGGTTATCCCAAATTCCATCAAAACTCTCCAGGATTTAAACCTCCCTCCCATTCTTACTACCTTGGCACGGAGAAATAAAGGTTTGGTTCTGGTTACCGGCCCGACTGGCTCGGGAAAGTCAACAACCCTTGCCGCTATGGTTGACTTGATCAACGAAGAGCGGCAGGAACATATTCTTACCATTGAAGATCCTATTGAATTTGTACATCAGCATAAGAAATGTATTGTTAATCAACGTGAAGTCGGATGTAACACCAAGTCTTTTGCAAATGCCTTGCGGGCGGCTCTTCGAGAAGATCCCAACGTGATTCTTGTAGGGGAATTGCGTGATTATGAAACGATATCACTGGCAGTAACCGCCGCAGAAACCGGACATCTCGTTTTTGCAACTCTCCACACCCCCTCTGCTCCTCAAACAGTTGATCGTGTGGTTGATGTGTTCCCTGCACATCAGCAGGAACAGATAAGAACTCAACTTGCGGAAGCCCTGCAGGGAATCATTGCTCAACAATTGATTCCTACTGTTGAAGGAAATTCCCGCGTAGTTGCAGTGGAAATACTTATCAATGTTCCTGCTGTTGCAAATATGATCCGTGAAAACAAAACCTTTCAATTGGTTTCAATACTCCAGACAAGCAAACAGCTTGGAATGCAAACCATGGATCAGGCACTAATGGATTTGGTAAAATCAAGGAAAATAGCTCCAGAAGAAGCTTACAGACGGGCATTTGATAAAAAGAACTTTGAACAGTACAAACCCCGCAATGGTTGATTTCACTCTATAACCCAACATAGCCACTAAAATTAAATTTGCGATTTTTCGGGTCTAGCCCTGATGAAGTATTCAAATGCCAAACAGAAAAAAAGAATGAACCACTTTAACCCGGGATTAAGGGCTATAACTATTCCGCAGTGAATAAGAACAAAGCTCCTTACTGCATGGATTATAGCTAAATGGGCAAGTCTTTCCCTATTGATTCTGAGCATCAATCTGTGTGCAAAAGCACCAAAAGCAATTCCAGAACTCCACAATACGGTCGCAAGGACAAAGACCGGGTCGAATTCTGCTGGCATCAGTTTAAAGACAAACAGCCAAAATCCAAAAATAAACGTCAGTGTAAGAAAGCAGGAACTGATAAAAAGACCAGCGTTCCATCCGAATACAACCGGAAAAGTATTGTACCCTGCCCTGGAATTTACTGAAATATCCTTGTAATACCCCAAAAGAACAAAAACCGAGTAGCTAAAGAAAATACTTCCCATTGCAGCCCATAATTTTTCCGACAAAAATATCTTTTCGTAGGAAGGTTCGAAGCATAAAAAGCCTATCACCGGAAGAGTGGCTGCTATCCATGATTTCCAAAAAAGCCCTCCCCACCATCTTTTTTCAAACCACGTATAAGCAACCAGCCCCATGACACCTGCCAAACCAATCCAAAAGGTTAATGGATTCAGGACAGAAAAAATCGCAACGCAAAAAAGTAAACCAACAGAGCTAACAGCAAAAACCTGAGTTTTGGATATTGCTTCTCGGCAGAGAGGTTTGTTCGGTGAGACAAGGGAATCCCTGGCAATTTGGAAAACGTCAATAAGGGCCTGGCCAAAACCAAAGAGTAAAAAAAAAGCTACAAAAGCAATGAATAGTCTGAACCATCCCTCGATTGGGTTAATAGAAAGCCCAATTAGTCCTGAAATTCCTGAGATGAAGAACAGATAGGGCCTTAATTGCAGCCAATAACCATAACAAAAAGCCTTGGAAAATATCGAATGCATGATTCCTTTTCCCCCAATCATTGTCCTTTGGGAGGATTGGGTTCTTGATAATCTTCATCAAAAAAATTTCCTTTGGAGCCTTCGTCTTCTGAGGGTTCCAAAAAGGAGTCATCGGGAATCTCATTTCCCTCAAAGTCATCAATACCTTCTTTATCAGAAATTGAATTCCCTTCGTCATTGTCTTCAAAATTCTTATTTTGATCCCTCTCAGCAGAAATATTCTCGCGAATCTTGTCCAATAAGGAATTCGCCATTGTATAAAGATGAGACTTGGGTGATATTGTTCTGAGCAGCTCCATTAGGGTGGTTTCAGATTGTAAAAAGTTTTTCAACTGGTAGTAGGCCATTGAAAGATAATAAGCTGTTTCCTCGTCATCCGGATCTATTCTGTAGGCGTCTTCCAGGTGTGGTCTGGCATCCTCAAATCTTTTCATGTATTCAAGGGCAATTCCAAGGTCTTTTCTGATCTGGAATTCCACTTTTTCCTTAAGGGTTCCTCCTATTTTAAGTAGCAAATCATAAGTTTTTACGAGATTCTCCCAGTCACGATTACCCTTGTAAATTTTTCCCATGATGTGAAGGGCTTTGGTATTTTCAGGCTCTGATGCAAGAAACCTGGAAAGTGATTCTCTGGCTTGTTCTGCATCCTTTTGTTCCCAGGCCATTAATCCAATGTACAAATGTGCTTTTATTAGATCTGAATTTTCTTCAAGTGCAGTGAAAAATGCCTTCTTTGCTTGGCGGTATTTTCCCAGGTGGAAAAATTTAACACCAGCTTGAAATGAATGAGGAATTTTGGGTTGTTTGGGAAGTTTTTGATCCGCCTGAGGTTTCTTTTCCAAAATTTCTTCCGGCTTTCCTTCAGACGCTCCTAAATCCAAAAATTCTGTTGATAACAGTTGCTTTTGATCAATCCCATCGGCGGGAATAGCTCTATCATAGCTTTTTTCAGCTTTCGGAGGTTCTTCGACCGGCTTGGGAGGAGGTAGGATTTCAGTTTGAGGAATTCTGGACAACTCGTCCATTAGATTTTTGGGCATTTTTTCCCCAAGATCCAGTAATTCGAGACATCCTTCAAGAGTTGGCAGATAAAGATCGCCTGCGCTTGGAATACGTGGTTGCACAGCCTTATCAACAACAGACTGGAAGATCTCTTTTCCGCCAAGTGAAAAATATTCAATTGAATAAGCCCGCAAAATTTGGGGATCATGGTAGTTTATCTGACGGGAAATTCCCTTTAAACCTTCGAATCCCAAAATTTTTCCAAGGGTGCTGACAATCGTTTTTACTACTTCCGGACGCTTATCACGCATGCGGTTTTTTATTGATTTAACAGCTTCATCGTTGTAGTGAGTTGAGAAAAAGTTCATACAGGCAACAATATTGGGGGTACGATCTTCCTGTCTGAATTGTTTGATGATTGCCTGTACTGGAAAATCAGGAAATTGGGAAACAATTTCCACGGCGTATTTTCTAATCCAGGGGTTGCTGTCTGAAATTGCATTTTCGATGATTCCCTTCGAGAATTCCTTTGGGAAGGATTTCAAGGATAGAATCATTCTTTTCCTTACATCATCTGATTCGTCATGGCAAAGTTTGGACGCTAAATCCTCATATCCTTCAGGTATTACCCGACTCAAAATATAAGCAGCGCTTCGTCTCAATTGGATGTCATCTGATTTCGCCATATCAGAAATCAATGGTTTAATAACTTCATTTTCTGTCCGAACTAAAGCAAGAATTGCGTTTGCTCTTATTCTGTTGTTGGGATCTTTTAAATAAGGCATTATTCGCGAGGAAATTTCTCTTGGAGGAAGCTCCAGTTCTCCAATGGCCTCAATTGAGTTGGCCTTTAATCGTGCATCGTGGCTTTTCAAACCGTCATCGAAAATATTCAAAAGCGTGACTGACCGAAATCTCGAAAGGAAACTGACCATCTGTGCTTTACGTCTGATGTCTTCATCCCGGGAATATTGTTCGGCAAGAAATGGGATCGATTCATGTTCTTTCAATCTGCAAAGGAGTTTGAGAATATTCATGGAGATCCATTCATCCGGGTCGGAAATAAATTGACACAATGCCAGTGCAGCTTCACGTCCGCCATGATTAAACAGACCAAATGCAGCTTGTGCTCTCACCAATCTTTCAGAATCCTTCAACATTTCTCTGAGGAATTCAAAACATTCCCTCGTTTTATATTCAGCGATGCTTTCGACAAGCAGATCCCTGTTTTTGGAACTGGGGTTTTTTGCCGCCTTCAGCATAATGGCCAAAGCTTCTTCTCCACCGGAAGTTGAGAGAGCTTCAAGCGCTTCTTCTTCATCAGAATGTTGAGCGAAAATCGTACAAACGGTTTCTCGTGCAGAAGGAGTTTTGATTCTGCCAAGGGCTTTTAGCGCAAGCATTTTGGTTTTTAGTGGAGGTTCTGTATTTATCAGTCCGATAAGGGCTGAAGAAGCCTTTGTTTGAAGTTCCAGAACTCTTTCATGAAAAATATTCTTCATTCGACGATCTCCTGAAGCATTGCTTTGACTAGATCTGCATTGACGTTTTCCAGTCTCAATAGCTTTCCAAGTGTATCCTTAAGGGTGACGCACCCTTCTTTTCGCGCCATTAACATGGCAGAGTGCACCTGATTATATTTTTTGTCACGAATTAGTGTGCGCATTCCGGAATTAATGATGCAAAGTTCGTAAGCAATGTTTGCAGGCTGATCAGGAGCCATTTTGGGAATCAGAATTTGCGAAAAAATTCCAAGAAGATTCATAGAAATCTGCGTCCGGACTTCTTCCTGTTTATCTACAGGGAAAAAGGATTCAAGGCGCTCAAGAGTAGGGACTGCTCCCAGCGTAGGAAGCGTAGAAATGACGAAATGCCCGGTTTCTGATGCTACCAGAGCCATTTCAACTGTTTTTCGGTCCTGCATTTCCCCGATCATCATTACATCAGGGTCTTCCCGAAGGGCATTTGTCAAAGCTTCTTGATAACTCGGAATTTGTGTTCCAATCTCGATTTGAGTGAATATTGACTGATTAGGGGTGTAACAAAATTCGATCGGATTTTCCATGGTAATTATATGCCTGGCGAACCGAAAATTGATAGCATTCACCATTGCAGCCATGGTGTGGGATTTTCCGGCTCCCGCCGGCCCCGTAACCAGAAACAGTCCGCGCGGCCTGCAAGCTTGTACATCGAGAGCTTCAGGTAGTAAAAGGGCTCTGATGGATGGGACGGTCGTGGGAATGAATCTGAAGGAGCCGGCAAGGCCTTCCCTTTGTTGATATATGTAATATCTGATTCTCCATTTTTTGCGATACTGGAACAGTGAGAAAGTCTCGAAGTTTTGTCTCAGATTCATTTGTTTATCAGTAGTGAGAATCGGAAGGAAAATGTCATACATTTCCTGAGCAACCAGCGCTTCTTCTTCTGAGAAGATCAAATGTCCGTTTATTCTGAAGGTCGGCGGAGCACCGGTTTTCAAGGTCAGGTCTGATGCTCCAAGTCTGAACGCTTCATCAAAATAGCGGAAAATTTTGGGTTTCATTGCGCCTTCCCTCCGGTTTCTTCGGGGATTGACTGTTGTTCCAAATATTTCTTCAAAACAGTTGGACTAACTGCTTTCATCATTCCTTCTTCCGCACTGATTTTATTTTGGGAAATTAACAAGGCTAGAGATTGGTCCAATGTGCACATTCCAGTCTCACCACCTGCTTCCTGATACGATTGGATCATATGCATGCGGTTTTCGCCGATCAACCCTTTGACCGTTGGAATCGCTATCAATATTTCAAAAGCGGCAATTCGGCCCTTTGACATCTTCTTCGGAATCAGGGTTTGGGTGATTATGCCTAAAAGAGAGGTCGAAAGCCGGCTCATTATCTGGGACTGTTGAGCAATTGGGAACAGATTTACAAAGCGGTCTATTCCCTGCACGGAAGTATTGCTGTGAAGTGTTGCAAAAACCAACTTACCGCATTCTGCCGCCATCAAAGTCATTTCAACCGCTTCAGGATCTCTTAGCTCTCCAACCATGATGATATCGGCATCGGTTTGCAAGGCACCCCTGATTCCCCTATCAAATGTAGGGCAATCAACTCCCACTTGCCTTTGGCTGATAATACTTTTGTTGTCCATGAAAATATATTCAATCGGGTCTTCGATAGTAATGATGCTTTTTGTGCGGGTATTGTTAATATGCGTTATGAATGCCGAAAGGGTGGTGGATTTTCCGGCACCGGTAGCCCCTGTGACCATGATAAGGCCATGCGGTCTTTCGATCAGAAGGCGGCCGGCTTTGGGGAGCCCGATGTCGTCGAAGGACAAATTCAAAAAAGGGATCATCCTGAAAACTGCGTTTCCACCATGGAAATCGTAAAATAGGTTCACCCGAAAACGGGTATTCAAAAAGCTATATCCCAAATCAAGTTTCTTATGCTCCTTGAATTTGATAAGCTGGTAGTCGTCAAGTATTCCCTCCAGCATTACCTCGTAGTCGACCTCCGTAATGACGGGCATTTTCTTCATGGGAATCATGCTTCCGTCAATTCTTAAAACAGGAGGATAGCCGACCTTAAAATGAAGATCGGAAGCCCCTTTCTCGTAGCAAAGCTTGAGAAGTTCAAAAATCATTTGACGCTCTCCGCAGTATCAATTTCTTGTATCACCCATTATATCATTCACAACGCTAAAAGCCGTATTTTTACGACGAATTGGAGAAATAAAGACCGAATCCGTCCTATGTTATCCGGCACGATTAAAATGTATTGCTTTTACCCCTTATCATACTAAATCGTCCGAAAAATGAAAATAATTGACAATGATATTTTTGTGTTTGTCCTAATTCACATGCTTGAATAGGATACTGAAAGTTTGCTCAGTTATTTCCAATTTCCAGCCGATATTATTCCTGAAAATTTCTTTTTCGTAGTGGGATCATGATAAAAATTCAAAATGTAACAAAGATTTATCCAAATGGTGTCAGAGCTCTTTCGAACATTAGTTTGAATGTTGAAGCGGGCGATTTCCTATTTCTTGTCGGGCCAAGCGGTGCCGGAAAAAGCACATTTCTTAAACTCCTTTTCAGAGAAGATATGCCCACTGAAGGGAAAATATTCATTGACGGCAAGGACATTGTTTCGATGGCTGATTCCAGAATTCCCTTTTTAAGGCGGAATATGGGGATTGTTTTACAGGATTTTCAACTTCTGAAACGAAGGACAGTCGCGGAAAATGTAGGTTTTGGCCTCAGAGTTCTGGGAACCAGCGAAGATAAAATTAATGTTCGCGTGCAGGAAGTGCTGGAATTAGTGGGTTTGTCGCATAAAAGGCGGATGTTTCCTGATGAGTTATCAGGCGGTGAGCAACAAAGAGTTTGCATAGCTCGGGCAATAGTAAATAACCCCTTGATACTTATTACCGACGAACCAACAGGGAACCTTGACCCCATGATTTCACTGGAAATCATGCAACTGTTTATGGAAATCAACGGAAAAGGGACCACAATCATCATGGCAACACATAACCATTATCTTGTCAACAAGCTTAGGAAAAGGGTGGTTGCCCTGGTCGAAGGGCGTATAGTTAAGGATGAAGCCAACGGTACCTACGCCTACGAATAACGGGGAGAAACGATGTCAATTTTGTCAAACACTGCTTTCTTTTTTCGTGAAGCGCTGACTAACTCACGAAGAGCTGTAATGATGACGGCGATTACAATTTCGACAATTGCCGTTTCATTGCTTCTGATGGGTGGCTTTTTACTTGGGTCACTTCATTTGGAGGCATTTTTAAAAAGACTTCAGAATGAAGCTATGGTTACAGCATTTATGGCTCCTACTGTTGGGGAAATAGAGGTTAGTCAATTGAAAGAAAGAATTTCCCAAATGGGAGAAGTCGGCGAAGTAAAGATAATTACTCCAAATGAAGCAATTTCAGAATTGTTTCTGGATAAAGAGGACCAAAAATTATTTGGAATGTCCGGGTCCGACAATCCTTTGCCTTATTCTGTCCGGATAAAAGTAAAATCCGAGAAAATGGTAGAAGAACTTGTACAGAAATTAAAAGGTTTTTCCGGAGTAGAGAGCGTTTTCTATGGGGAAGAGGCTTTCAAGAGATTTAAAGGAGTCAGCGATTTATTCTGGGCTGGAACTTTGATCGTCATAGTTTTTCTGGGCTTGGCCTCCTTCTTTATAGTGTACAACACTATTTCTCTTACTCTCTTTTTGAGGCGTGAGGAAATAATTATTATGCGTCTGGTTGGTGCAACCAACTGGTTTATCAGATGGCCATTTCTGATTGAAGGAATGATTCAGGGATTGATTGGAGCTTTAGTCGCTGTATTTCTACTCATTGTTTCATATAAATTTATTGTAGCCCGGATAGGATTATTAGTTCCATTTTTCTATATTGACATCGATTTCTCACAGATCTTCAAGTTGTCGGTAAAATTGTTAATGGTGGGAATTGTTTTAGGAATTTCCGGAAGCCTATTTTCATTGAGAGACTTGACCTCTTTTTCCAAAAATGAAATTAAATAAAGAGTCCCATCAAATTTTAAAAAAAAAGTATTATGTCGAAAAGATTTCCATTCCAAAGATTTTTGGGCTATTTTTTTTGCTCATCTTCTCCCGCACTCTTTTTGGGGAGGCTGTGGATCTTAAATCGCAGAAAATTGAGCGAAATTCGAAACAAATTGAGTCTTTGCAGGATGAATTGGGCTCTCTTAAAGTTCAGATAGAATATCTCAACATGAAAGTTCGCGATGCTTCCCAAAGTCAAAAAAAACTGGAAGACAAAATCGCTAAAACCAGGAAACAAAAGGATGAACTTTTGAAAAATCTGGGAACATTAGCCAGTGAATCATCCGAAATCGACCAACAAATGGAAGAGGCATCAAGAGAGACGAAAAATCTTACAACGAAAACAAATGAAACTATTTCCAGCTTCAAGCAGAAATTAATTAAACTGCATAAAATCAGACAGGGTTCGATGATCTCCGGAATTTTTGCTTCTCAGGATGTTGAAACATTTCTAAACAAATTTCACTATACCAAATTCTTTCTTGAACAGGATAAAAAGACGCTGAAGGGCCTTTATGAAAGCCGGGAAAAGATCAGGTTGAACACAGTCCGTCTTGAGGAAAAGAAAAAACGCCTGACCGAAGTTTCGAATCAATATCAAACGAAGCAGGCAGAATTGGCCCTGCAAAGTTCACAATTATTGGCGATGCTACAAACTCTTGTTTTGGAAAAAAAATTGTTTCTTAAGCGGCAGGAAAGAACGCACGAGTCCTATGAAGCACTTGATCGGGAAATTGCAAAAATAGAGAGCAAAAGGCCAAAAGAGATGGCTACATTAGAAGCCGACTTTGAAGGGAAAAATGGCGAAACTCAGGAAACAAATGGTCCCGAAGCAGACGAAACCAAAGCTGCTGAATCGAAGATGGCAAAAACCGTTAAGGTAGCATCATCCACCAAAGTAGCATTGCCCTTTATCTGGCCAGTTGCAGACGTAAGCTCATTCGGATTCAAGGATGAGAATGGGGGTGGAGTAAATTCTCTTGAAATTCATGTAAAAAACGCAACTGAAATCAAAGCAGTGGCGAAAGGAAAGGTTCTTTTCAAAGGGCCAATGGGGCAATTCGGGAATGTCATGATACTGGGGCACGCAAAAGGCTATTCGACAGTGTACGGGCGTCTTGACGAAATGTGGACAGGGCTAGGGCAAATTTTGGAAGCTGGTGACCCTATCGGTTATATTAACGGGGGCCCTTCAGCGTCGCTTCATTTTGAAATCAGGCAATCCGGACGCTGTGAAAATCCCCTAGCGTTTCTCCCGAAGCCGAAATGACTAATCACTACCCACTAGTCACTATCGTGCAAATGTGTTAGACTACTTGGTTAGGTGAAACAGTTGACAAAAAATTTAAGGAGCATGGTGAATGTTTAAATCCTTCTGCAAGCGAATGATACCCATTATTACGCTGGTTTTTCTTCTGGGTATAAATTCCTCTGATTCTGCTTTTGCCACCTCGACCAATCTTTCGTATTTCAAATCTCTTGATTTGATAAGAAAAGTAATGGATGTGATCAAATCGGATTTTGTTGAAGAAAATGTTGATGAGCAAAAACTTATCTACGGTGCCATCGAAGGAATGCTAAAAACTTTGGATGACCCCTATAGCCGGTTCATGGAACCCAAATCCTTCAAGGAAATGCAAACAGAGACCCAAGGTGAATTTGGTGGCCTTGGAATAGTAATTACTGTTAAGGGAAAGCTATTAACCGTCATTTCTCCGATTGAAGACACACCTGCGTTCAAAGCTGGAATTAAAGCGGGAGATGTGATAATAAAAATTGACGGGAAAGATGCCACCGACATTGCTCTTCATGATGCCGTAAAACTTCTTCGAGGTCCTGAAGGTTCAAAAGTAACTATCACGGTTTATCGTGAAGGTGACAAAGCTACAAAAGATTATACCCTGGCCAGAGAGATTATTAAGATCCCAAGCGTTAAATATTGGGTTGTCAAGCCTGACATTGGATATATCCGATTAACTCAATTCATCCAGACCAGCTCTGAAGATCTTGAAAAGGCAATGATTGCACTTGAAAAGCATAAAGTTACAGCAATCATTCTTGATTTAAGAAATAATCCTGGAGGGTTGTTGACAGCTGCCGTTGAAGTCGGACGCAAATTTATTCCAAAGGGTGATATTGTTTCAATCAAGGGCCGTGATGGAGAAAAAAATACGTACAGCTCATTTTTTCAGTCCCATCCATTGCTTCCATTGGTTGTCCTGATTAACGAAGGTTCTGCATCGGCCTCTGAAATTGTCGCCGGAGCGGTAAAAGATAGCAAACGTGGAATATTGCTTGGGAAAAAGAGTTTCGGCAAAGGATCTGTGCAAACTGTTATTTCCTTGAATGATGGTTCTGCAATGGCTTTGACCACTGCACTGTATTACACACCCAGTGGAGTAAACATCCACAAGAAGGGAATTATGCCGGACATCGAGGTCGATTTGCCAAAATTATCCGAAGCTGAACGCCAGGAGATAGTCAAGCAGATTGACGAAGAAGAGAAGAAGGCGCGTGAAGCAGCAAACAAAGTTCCAGCCTCAGGAACCAAACGCCTTGAGAGCAAATCGGGTGAAACTGGAAGCAAATCAGCTGAAATTGGCACCATTTCCTCTGAAATTAGCACCCCTGCATCTGAAATTGCCAGCAAACCCTTGGAAATCAGCAGCACTTCCACTCCACTTGGCAGCGATTCCACCGAAATCGGGAGCCTTCCTGCCAACATAGGGATCAATTTGCCTGAGCTGGCTTCAACAAGCGATGATATCGCCACCCCCAGTGGATTAATCGAGCAACCGGATAGTTTCACTAAAGGATGTATTCAGTATTATATAGTCAATAAATATGATACTCAACTTCAGAGAGCAGTTGACATTCTGAAGTCAGCGAATATTTTCCTTCCGTTAATGGAAAAGAAGTGAGATTTTGACCGATTTTATGTCCCTCAAAAATTTTCATCTCAATAGTTTAGAATAAGTTCTATGTGTCATTGCAAGGAAGAGCAGCAATCGGCAAATTCCTCGCAATGACACTTTTCTTCCAATTATTAAGATGGTATTCAAAATACTTGCCCACAGTATTTGGGGGATTTCAATCGATGGGGAGTTAAAAACCAAGGAGTTCGGTTGAAAATGAATCGTTTTTTAAGAACCTTGATTTTGTTCGTTTTTTCCGTAAGTTGCCTTTTCGCTCAGGATGCAAAGCAGTTGAACGAAATGGGATTGAAAGCCACGGCTTTAGGAAATTTCCAGGAAGCCCGTGATTGTCTTTTGAAAGCAATGAAATTGGACCCCAACTGGGCAGAGCCACATTTCAATGCTGCCAAGCTCTTGAGGCTGGTACAAAAGCTAGATGAAAGCAAACGCCAGTTAAAAATTGCGCACGAACTGGAACCAACAAACCCAACTTATCGTGAAGCCTGGGCAGGATGTCTGAAAGATGATTTAGTTAAGGCCAAAACGGCTAAAAACGAGGCTGAAATTAAATCTTTGCGGGCAAAAGTCCTGGAAGTTAATCCCGAAGACTTTGACATGGCTCTCGAGCAGATCAAGGAATTGCAAAAAGCCAATGACAATGAAGGATTAAAAAAGCTTGCAAAATCTATTGTCGAGAAAAATCGTAAAGAGATAGCAGAGTATAAATCAGCTCCATTGGGAGAAATACTGCTAGTGCTTGCCAAAATCGAGTTAGCTGAAAAAGATTACAAAAATGCGCGTGACCATGCCCAGAAAGCTACAAGCTTTCCAATTGAAGATGCCCCAGCGGGAAAAAAAATTGCTGAAGATGTAAACACTGCAATAGCCCAGGAAGCTGACGGGTATCTAAGGAACGCCAAAAAACTCGCAGAAGAGGGAAAAATTCAGGAAGCATTAGACCAATACGACGCAGGTTTGGCCATTGATCCCGGGAATGATAAACTTCAAGCGGAAAAGGAACTGTTGACTGCAAAAAAAGAAGGTAAAGACCTTTTTGCTGAAGCTAAGAAGTTCACTGACGGCAAGAAATGGCTTCTTGCACGAGATTATCTTGAAGCGGTTGTTACCGCTGAGCCTAACAACAAGGAAGCGAAAAAGCTTCTTGACCAGGCTATCGCTTATGAAGCAGATTATCAAAAGAGACTGGGTATTGCAGACCCGCTTCCTCGAGATCTTTCAGGACTAGCCGGCCTTGCCGATGGTTACATCCGGCAGGGGAAAAGGTTTTGTGCCGCAAATAACTATAAAGAAGCTCGAGTTGCTTATTCAAAAGCACAAACAGTCATCGAAATGGATGACACCCTGGCAAAGCTCAAATCGGAAATTCAAACCGATATCGATAAAATGGATGGCATAGACAAGCGCAAAGAAACATGGGAAAAGGCAGTTGATGCTTATAAAAACACCGAATGGGCTGAATGCATTAAATTCATGGAAACTTTACCATTTGATTATGATATCCAACTGCAAAGTTATATGGCATTTTCCTACTGGAAAAAAGGCGAAAAGGATAAAGCCAGAGATTATGCCCATCGATCACTTAATCGACAACCTGAAAATAACCGTTCAAAATTCGTTTTAGGAAACTTATTTCTTGAAGAAGGCGACAATCCTTCAGCATATAAAATCCTCAAAGAAATCAAGGATTCAGACCCGGAATACCCCGGAATCGATGACGTTCTTGCCAAAGCAACCGCCTTCGCATGGGGCCCTGTTGTCATACCTATTGTGGTAATAGCTTTATTGTTGTTTGTTGCTTATGTGATGTACCAGAATCTTCCTGAGTATCGCAAAAACGAAGCTATTCAGCGGGGAAGAAGCTATTTGGCTAAACAAATGTTCAAGGACTGTATTGAAGAATTGAACAAGATCAAGCGGCATCCAAGAATTACACAATATGATGGGGCAGTAATTTCCCGACTTCTTACGCAAGCGTTTCTCAAGACTGCTGCTTATGACAAAGCTATCGGAGAAGCGAAACACCTTCTTTCGATAAGCTCAACTGATGCTGAAGCCCACCAATGGTTGGGCTTTGCCTACCTCGGAAGAAGATTACTCAGCCCGGAAACTTTACCGGAATTGTTAAACTTGTACAAAACTGAAAAGAAAAACAATGCCCTTGTGGCACTGCTAGGCCAACATTACTTATCGCAAAAAACGCTTTCCCAGGAGGGAGTTGATATCCTCGAAAGATGGATGGAAAATGAGCCTTCCCACCCTGAATTGCTTAAAGCCCTGGGGCGGTTCTATCTCCAAAAAGGTAGATCTGATCAAACCGCGATGAAGGTTTTTCAGGCAATGCTTGCCACAACAAATCCAGAGCCCGACTTCCTACTGGGAATCGGAAAAATGCATCTCAAAAAGAGGGATTACGAATCCTGCTTGAAATGTTGTGAGCAGGTTCTGTCAATCGATGTAAACAATGAAATTGTTCACACCGTTTTGAGGGATTGTTACTCACAAATGGGTAAATTGGCTGATTTAGTGGAAATATACCGCACGTTTCTTGCTGAAAATCCTTATAACGTGGCTTTTCAGAAGGGCTTAACGGAAGCAAATAAACTTCTCGAAAAGATCAATAAGAATCCACCTCAAACAAGAGGGGAATCTTTCGAAGCTCCGCTTTCTAATCCTCCAGATCCTTCGGGTTCTGATGCTTCAACTGAAATCGCATGTCCCCATTGTGGAAATCCGAATAAAGCAGTGGATTATTACTGCCAAAGTTGTGGTAAACAAATGGCCTGATTGTTTTTTGTTAATAACGATGTCTTTTTATTTAAATTATAACTTTTTAATGATTTTAGCTGTCGCAAATTTACTGAAAAAGCAACTCGCCAAACCGATCGTTGAGTGCTTGCGTTGAGCGAATTCGAAGTGGAGTGAAACGACCTAAGGGATAAATAAATTACGAATAAATGAGCCATCTTTGTGAAGAAAGAAATAAGTTCGACTCTAACAGTCTCATAACTATGTGCTTTTGTAATGTAAAGATCAGGGAAAACGTGTGAAAGAATCTTTTATCAGTAAATTTGCAGGAGTGACGTTTCTGCTAATCTTGGCCATTTTGTGCGCAAATATTGCATCAGCACAAGGAAGCACAACAGATTATTCCACTCTGAAAAAATTTCTGAATGCAAAAATGTATACTGAAGCCTATCTGGAAATGCTTCGATGTGAGCTTTCCATGAAGGATGCCGACCCCAAAATTGTGAAGTTAAAGAAAGACCTGCTCGTACTTGCTCGAAAAGAAGCCTCCGCACGTGCCAAAGTTCAGCCAAATGACTCAATGGTTTTTACTGTTCTTGCAGACATTGATTTCCAGGAGGCACTTGCTGATTCCGGAATGAAGAATATAACTCAGGCTTTATCAGGAAATCCCAACGACATTACTCATTATGTATTTGCAAAATTGCTTTATTTTAAGGGAAATGTTAATCAATGTTTCGAGGAAATGGAAAAGGCATTACACATCAATCCTGCTTCTGAAGCAATTTTCGAAGATTTTAATTTCATCTATTACGCACGTGCCTATGGAGTTGCAGCAGCGAAGAGAAGTTATCCCAATTCCGGTTTTTTGTCCCGAACTTCGCCGGTTGCTCCAAAATCGGGCATTCCCAAACCCCCTGATAGCCCTTTTGAAAATGATCCCACTCACCAGGGAGTGGCTATCAATCCTCCGCCACCAGAGCCTGATGAATCTTCCACAGCTTTAGGATCATCGCTGAAAACTGGATCAACCACTGGAGCCACTACTGGAACCAAGCCAATTCAGGTAACCCAAAAACCCCCAACTTCCAACTCCGGAAAATCAAATCTGCCACCATTACCTGACGAAATTCCTGATTCTCCTGATGATTTGAATATTGGATTTCCAAACGATACGAGCATGACGCCAGCTTCCACCTCTACCGGGCCTAAAACTGCGCAATCAGTCCCAACCTCTTCTTATAATCCTACCTCCTCTTCCACTTTTTCAACTTCATCGACTTCTTTAACCTCTTCAACTCTCTCATCGACCTTAACTTCTTCAAAGAATTCGGATCTTTTACCTCCCCGAATCTTGATCGGTTCAGCTTCCGTTCCGACTTCCGAAACATTTCCAGTTGGCTCTGATCCAGAGGAAGCAAAAATGAAGGAGTCCGAAAAATGGATTTCAAGCGCAAAAACAAAAATTCAGGATGGTAATCTGGAGGATGCAGCAGAGATAATTTCCAAAATTGAACAGACAAATCCCGATTCTTCTGCCGCCAAAGACCTAAGAGCGAAAATTGAAGGAATAAAGACGATTGAAAAAAACTTTAAGCGCTCAGTAGCATTTTATGAAGAAGGAAATTATGACGAGGCTAAAGATGGGTTCATAAAGGCCTATGAAAGCGATCCGAAGAAATATTCCCAGGCAACGTTTTATATCGGAAAAGTATTGCTCCTTGGAACCGAAAAAGATTATGCCAAATCCCGGGAATATTTCGAAAAGTTCCTTGCACTTCCCGGCACTGACAAAGAATTGAAGAGAGATGTGGAATGGGTTGTAATAGGAATCCTGGCCGATGAAGAAAATTATGAAGAGGCCTATAAAAGGTTTAACGAATTTGTTTCACGTGAACCTGACTACGCTAAAAATCGGGAATCCTTTCGCATTTTGAAATATAGATTATGGTACAGAAATTACCAAACGGAAGTCCTTACTGGAATAGGCATATTCGTCGGTGCCTTCGCAATGGTTTTTCTGCTTATGTTTTTGCCTGCATTCAAGTTCTTTACTTTTGATCCAATTAAGAAAGCCAAACACGCTCTCGATTCGGGAAACTGGGAAAAAGCGGTTCAAGTAGCCGAAAACGCGCTGCGTAGAGGCAAGCAACCGATTCAAATTGAACGCCAATTACTTGAAATAGCAGTTGAGGGTCATTTTCAGCTAAAAAATTATTTTAAATGCCAGGATCACGCACGACACTTATTGAGTCTTTTTTCCGACAACATGATTGCCTGGAAATATGTTGCCAAAGCCAGTTTGTATACCAATGACACAAGCGACGAAGCAATTTCAATGTATGAAAACGCCTATAAACAAAATCCCGAAAATACTGAGTATCTTGAAATTCTAGCCAAACATTATTCCGGAAATAAAATTTTCACGGTCGAAGCAATGGAAGTCATTGAAAATTTTTATCAGATTGATCCAACAAACAGGGACATTGCGGTTTCATTGGGGGAAGCTTTTATTCAAAACAAACGAATGGATGAAAAAGTAATTCTTGTCCTTCAACAAGCATTAAAATTCAAACCGGATCACCTTCCGTTCCGTGAGCTACTTGCAAGGTCTTATTCCAAAGCCGGCAAATTCAATGAAGCTTCACGAGAATGTCTTTCAGTCTTAAATTCAAGCATCAATAACATGGGAATACATGTTGTATACACAACATGTATGAAAAAATTGGGAATGCTGGATGAAGCGATTCTTCAGTATGAAGAGTTTTCGCGCAGATTTCCTGATAATCCACAAATTTCAGAAATACTAACAGGTCTTCGAAAGGATCTCGAAACCAGCGGAGGAAGCGGGGCAAAGAGTGGATCCAACGATGGATTTTCAACTTTCTCAGAAGAGATGATGGCTGAAAGTCTCATGAATTTGCCCTCGTCAAGCTCAAAATCAGCCGCTAACGGGCAATTTGATGCTGCAAGTTTTGTAGAACCATTGCCAGATGAGCTATTGAAAAAAAACAAACCAGTTCCTGTTCCGGAATTTTTAAAAAAAGGCGATCAGACTTCCAAAGAAGCCCCCGCTGTCACCAAACCGGATTTTTTGAAAGGAAAAACAGCTTTACCGAAAGTGGAGTTTGACGATTCACTTCTTCCCCCGCTAAAACCAGGGGCCAAAGCACCGACTTCAGGATCTATAGGAAGTGAAAAACCGGATTTACCACCACGGACAGCCTTTTCCGTTTCAAAAGCACCTGGCCCCAAAACCCCCGGTCCCAGAATAGAAAAGGATTCCCCTGAATCTGACAAGAAAGATTCTTCCACTGATTCAAAGAATTTCCCTTCCTCAACCATTGGCGAAAGCATCCAGCAATCTGAACTTGCAGAAGCAAGAATCAAGGCAGCAGCAAAAAAATGGGATGACGTTGTTAACATTCTTTCACCAGTATTTGCAACCACCCGAAAAAAGGAAATCGGAATATTTTTGGCCGACGCATATTTGAATCTGAAAAAACCTGAAATGGCTCGAGAGATTCTTGAAACTCTTGAACTTGATCCCGAGTTGATCGATGAACCGTTAAAAGACCTTTTGTACAGAACCGCCACTGGACTTGAAGAGATAAAGAGCTACCAAGGAGCGTTAAAAATGTATGATCTGATCTGCAATGCGGATATTAATTATCTTGACGCCTTTGATCGTTCAGATCGCCTCTATAATACAGTTCAGAAGAAAAAAGCCTGAACATAATGAATCAAATAATTCTTAGAAATGCCCTGCCAAGCGATTCCCCGGAATTAGCAGAACTGTCATGTCAACTTGGGTATCCCTCAAATGAAGTGGAAACCCTGGAACGCCTGAAATCTCTTTCAGAAGAAGATGGAAACCTGGTTTTAGTTGCTGAACTTGAGGGAAAAGTAGTGGGATGGATCCACGCTTTTATCGCATACCGCCTTGAATCTCCCCCTTTTGTGGAAATTGGTGGTTTGGTGGTTAACGCAAATCGGAGGGGTGCTGGCATTGGAGGAAAATTAGTTACAGCAGTGGCTCATTGGACAAAGAATCGTGGTTTTACCCAATTAAAAGTTCGATCTAATGTTGTTCGTGAAGATACTCATCATTTTTATCTCAAATTGGGGTTCACAAAATCAAAATCTCAGATAGTTTTTTCCCTTCCAATTTAACTCATACACTGCGAAACAATCTGATAAACTCTACTGCACGTAACCCTCCGACACTGGTTCCTTACGGCAATCACTATGCCTGTTTGTTGCTAGTCTCAGATCTCCTGATGCATATATGAACTGGTAAGAATTTTAGAGTTTCCAATCGGAAATCCGCCAAGCACTTTTCACAGAAAAAAAATGTTTATGTTTGCCGAAAACTCTTCAAAACTGTGCCAAATGAGCTCCTGCTAAACAGGAGGCCTGAGCTTCAGTTTTTTTCGAGGGTTCAAGAAGAACTGGTCAGTTAATTTGCCGATTTTTCCTTCTGACTGTCAGAAAAGTTCGCAAAAATGATTCAGATAGAAAACAGCATGAATTTTATGCCCTGGAAGAACCAAATAATCTTAGAACGGAAGCTCAACTCAAAACTCCATAAAAAACACTACCACAAGAATTGTGCGACACCTAACTCCACGGCTCACTTAAGATATCCACAATATTCTTCCGTGACAAAACTTCAGCGCACAGTTCCCACTTGTTTGAATCAGGGGCGAGAGAAGAGCGATATTTTACCGAGAATACATTTTGTGCATTTTCCCGTTCCTGGATGTAGCTGTCCATCCTCTCTCTCAAATTTTCTTCATCTTCAATCCAATCGTCTTCTATTGTATCCGGTAAGCTTCCAAATATTTCATAGGTGTCCCGGAGACGTTCCGAAAGGATAGTATAAACCTTTTCATCCTGGGTTTCATGATACACCAGGTTGAGCATATCAACATACTTTCTTGCCTGACCGATACGCTTGATACGTCCAAGACGTTGCTCAAGACGGGAGGGGTTCCAGGGTAGATCGATGTTAATGAGTGTTCCTAAAGCCTGAAGGTTGAGGCCTTCACAGGCTGCATCCGTGGCCACTACAATCAGGATTTCCCGGTTTCTGACAGCAGCTTTTATAACTTCGCGCTCAACAGTATTGAATTGCTCATTCAGATATAAACCACTTTTTCCCGCGCCAGCATAGACGGCCACGACTTCATTCTTGAAGGATTTTGCCAATTCAGCCGCTATCCATTCCGCAGTATCATAATATTGACTGAAAATAATACAGCCATGTTCATGCCAGGTTTTTCCATCTGAACGGAATTCATTTAAAAACCATTTGACCGTATCAAGCTTAGAATCTGTTGCTTCCGGTCTTGATAACTGATTTTCAATTTCCCTGAGGCAGCCAACCTCTTCCGGAGTCATCTGGGTTAAAATGTGTTCAACAGAATCGACTGTATCTTCATCTTCATTGGAAATAGTATGTTCCAACATCCGTCGGGCGGTCTTCAAACCGGAGGCAAAACTTGAGCAAATGCGCTGGAGCATAAGGGTCTTCATAAACCCTGCCGAAGGTGTGCGTTGATGTAAAAGTCGGGAAAATTCTTCGGCTTTTTTGTATGCAACTTCGAAGGGGGTATTAGTTCTGATACCAAGACCGGCAAACCTTGACTGATAAAGCATTTGTTTCTCTTGCATTGGGTGGGTATTTACTCCTATACGCATCAGAAGCCCGCTATCTTCAAGCTGTTTTCTCTTACGGAGAACTATATGGCGCAGTACCGGATTATATTGCCGGAAAAATCCATCACTCAAACACTCAGAAAGCCACAGATCCTTAACAAGATATTCCAGGTCTTCGTATTTATGGGCGCAGAAAAAGTCAGCTGGAGCAACACCCAGGTTATCTCGAATCCGAGAAATTACTCCCTGTTCATTCGAGGGAGGGAGGGGATTACGAAGTAAGTCCCATGCTTCGCTTGTGGTAGCTGGTTGGTCTTTTCCGGTTACGATCCGGATTGCACGTTCGAAGTCCCGCCACGGTGACAGTTCATCCCCCAGTACAAAGTCGGCCCCGCTGTTCAATATTTTAAGGAGATCCCAAAGTTCTCTGACATCCGTTTGGATAGGTGTTGCAGTGCCAAGTACCAGATGTTTAGTTCGTTTTGCAACATTCAGCATAAAAGCAAGCAAGTTGTTGGGTTCTGAAGCTTTTTCGTTCAAAGCGCCTCTAGTGCGTGCCTTGTGTGCCTCATCGAGAATTACTGTTCCAAATTTGTTTTTCAGGAGAAGGCCTGTCTCTTTTATAAAGTCCCCATTTTCCCGCTGGTGCATAACAAGACCTGTGGAAACAATGGCGATACGATATGGACATTTTTTTATTGACGATGAATCTCCACGGGGAGAAAGAATCTGCCCTTTTTCACCAAGCCATACTTTTTTTTGTGAAGACCAAAGGGCTGTGGGAACGCCAAGCTTGTCCATCATTTCAATCTGCCACTGGAATGTAAGAGTTGAAGGGGCAAGAATCAGAACGGGGCCGTCATTAAGAAGAGCACTCACCAAAGCACTGGTGGCCATCGAGAGGGTCTTTCCTACTCCAACTTCATCTGCAAGAAGCAAACGGGCTTTTCCATAAATTTCGCGATGTTCCAGGAACATAGTTACAAATGAACGCTGCCAGGGTTGAAGTTGTTCGCCCCCGCGATAGATGGGGGCTTCCGCAAGGGCAGCACCGGGAACATCAGCCGCCTTTAGGACATCAATAGTAACCTCTCGTCGATTGGCAACGCGGGTAATTTCTGCTAAAATGGTCTCAGGAAGCGGCACTCCGTCTTTCCAGAGCGCCCAAAATTCTTCTTCCACCCAGTCGGCGCTCGCAGTATCATCGTCCTGCCACATCAGTTCGTAGTTTTGGGAAAAAGCGCTTTTGGTCTCATTAACCGAACCGATAAACGCTTTTCGACTACCGTCTGGATAATGAATTGAACCAGCTTTTCCGTGAAGAAAGAGCCGTTCCCTTGGAACCACGCGAATTTCAACATTTCCTGCTTGTAGCAACCTGTCGAGAATCTGATAGCGATCTTTTTTGATCAGCGCTTCAGCCACAACATCAACCTCGTTCCATCGTTCCTTGAGAGCGGTGTTTCGACTGGTGGCAACCTGAAAATCAGCGATATCGAGTTCTGAGTTGCAAATAATCTTTACTTCGGGTATCCGGGAAATTTCTTCACCAACCAATTCAAATATTGAACTGCGGAAGTAACCCGCTATACGTAAATACTTCGTAGCACCTCTAAGGGCTTTTGCCAGAAATTCCGTGTCAAGCCGTTCTGTGCGAGAAGAAAATCGACGGATTGTCATAACTATGTCCTCGGATTATTCATTATGATCTTCTTTTTTTCAACATGGCCTGCTTGGGAATGGTTTTAGAAACCCCTTTCACTGGGCTAGCTACCGGTGAGCCTTGGGGGTCTAAACTCTCTGATTACGGAGAGCTTCCGTCAGTATTCGTGCGGCGCTTGCCTCAAGATCAGGACGGAAAGTCTTGGTCGGTTTCAAGCTTCCACGTTTTTCGGCAAGGTAATCGGCCATTTTTATGATGAGCGGTTTCATCTGCAAAAAGTTCACACAATTCTGCATCAGGTGGAGAAGCACGTCATCCACTTCAATTTCTTTTGCAACTTCACACATTGCGTAGAGAAGCGCCCGAAGTGGCGTCGAAGCGATTTCAGCTTCACCTGACATAAGAGCGCTCTTGAATTCAGTGGAGAGTTTGAGACGAGCAGCATTGGCTTTGGATGCGTCGCTCATGAGCTGGTCAAAATGGTGCACTTTGAAAGCCTTTGCAAAGTTCTGATAGTTGTCAAGGGTTTTAATTCCCTGGGATTCCATCTCGGCCATCTTGAGGTAGAAGCGCTCAACAGGGGCCAGTTTTTGCCATTCACTTTTATCAAAGCCGGCGGGAACAAGAAACTGAACAGCGGTTTGTACGGCAAAGTTGATCAGTTCCTCTACAAAGGTTTTCCTTCCAGGAATACGGGGCGCTTCAGACTCGGTGACCATATCCTTGCCATCAATTTTTGAATAGGCTGTGAGAACTTTTAGCGCAGCTGCATAACCGGCCATTTGTAAATCTGCATCTGTATACAGGCCCTCGGAACGCTGTTCCCGGACCGTTTTATCAAGGCCAATAAGGGACTCCACCTGTTGTTTGACTGCCGCTTCAATTTCCCAGCCCAAATCGTCGCGAAAAGTTTCAAGCTGTTTCGTGCGCTTTCGGAGTACCAGCATTACCGTCCCGGTAACATTGGCACCCTGTCTAAGGGCACTATCGGTTTCGGTGACCACATACCAGGCTGCGGTGACTTGTAAGCCGCTGGCCCAGATTATGTTGGTCATGTCCGCCCAGATGGAGCCGCTCTGATGTGTAAACATAAGCACCTGAATGCCGTTGTCGGGCATGTGCTTTGCCATTTGCCGATATGCCGCAATCATCCCGCTTCGGAAGCCTTCACCCTCACCCTTTATTGCAAGTGAGCGACGACTATCCCAAATCCAGTTGGCAAACTCAGGGGGAGGATTTTTGCGAAGCCATGCAATGAAGAACTCGGTGATTTCTTCGTATTTGACAGCATCCCCGTATGGGGGGTCGGTAACGTAGATGTCGTTGTCAGTGGCAAGTTCTTGCGCGGGGTGGGAGTTGACGGTAGTCATTGTTTGTATTGGATGAGATAAAACTTTTTTCATAAGAAACACTTTTGCAGATTCACTTGCTCTGCAACCATAATCGAACAACGTATTTAATGCTTGATTATAAAAAACATCCTTAACACTTCCACCCCCGCCGATTTGCGAGTAATCCCAGCGAGATAATTTAGCATTTCTATTTAACGTCTGCAGAACAGCTAACGAAGTATATCCAGAAATATATTTTAAGCAAAGGGCACCCCAAAGTAATTGCCTCGGATTAAACAAATGGTGCCAATGGGTCCAACCACGAGTCCGGATTGGTTCATCTGTTTTTTCCCCTGCTTCAATCAACATATCCGGCACATATCCTTTTTCCTGCCACTCACTAAGATGAGCACCCACATATTCAATAACCTTCTGCTCACGTATCTGGTCATCGGCAGTCACCGATCGAAATTGAAATTCATCACCTTTGCCTGAAGTTTTTTTGCGCAACCACTGTATGCAATAAAGCCGTTCCTGAAAGACATCATTGGGCCAAGGAACAAAATCTGATTTTCCCCACAAACGCAAACGATTTTTATTTTCTTTGCCATCTTTATAATCACCCCGCAAAGTACTGATCTTGAAGCGTTTAGTATTTTCCCCGTCGGGGGTGTGAAACACTTCCCCTTTGCAATAAGTACCAACCTCGAAACCCTCAAGTGTTTCTTTTTCCTTCAATTGTCTGATATTGATTTTATAATTTTTTCCATTCCTGTCTGGAATAATATCAAAAACAGTCTTCCAATCCTTACTAATAATTCTGTTTGGTAGTAAAGGAACTCTCCATCCTGTTTCTGGACATAGAATTTCTACGCAATATAAATAAAATTTTGCTTTCCACTCATTTTCATCTTTTTCTATCTTAAGTTCATCAATATCAGATTCCACGAGTTCCACTATTTCTTTTTGGGACTTGTCAATCTTTGCCCGCATCTCCTCATTCGCCCCCACAATATTGAAAGCGCCCCAGGTAAGCATACAGGCAATAGGGTTCAAGTCACTGGCATAAACATCACAGCCCAAGCGTGCAGCTTCAAAAGGTATCTGCCCGCTTCCGCAAAACACATCGGCAACCTTGGGCCGATGGCCGAAGCGGGCAATACCCATCTGTTCAACCAGTTCAGGAAAGGATGACGCCTCTGTTCCGAGATGTTTATTCACTTTTTCCCAGATATGTTCAAATAGACTAACTTCCAGCTCTTCCGGCCGTTTGGCTTTTTTGATCTGCTCGTTGAAGGGAAGTATCAGGTATTCACCCAAAGTATAATGTTTGGAAACCGGCATATTTGCTTCCAGGCGTTTCTGCATAGTCTGGCTGTCCATGCCCATAAGAAGCTCAAAAATTTCAAGGTCTTTAATTCTGTTATTCGTAGCAGGCAGTAAAGCACCTAGAATACAGGCTTTATTGAGAACAAGAGGTTTTCGGCCCTTCCAATAGCTACCCAATGCAGTCAAAGCTTTCCCAGTGTTTGCCATCTGCTCCTTAAAACTTTCCGCAGAGATTTTCTGCACCGGAAACAGGTGTTCTATAAGCGAGGGGCGGTCTTTCCATTCAAATGGTTTAAGCATTGGGATCTCCTTGCAATAGTTGCCTCCCCTTGTCGGTCAGGCGGTATTTCTGCAGACGACTTTGAGGCTTACCCGGAATCGTGCGTTCAATCAATTTATGCTCAAGGGCTGGTTGAAGATACAATTCTTCAAAATTATCTCTCCCTTTTAGTTCCAAAGCATTCATCATTTCTTTTTTTGTCATTTCCAGATGGCATTTTTTCAACAGTAATAAGACTTGCGCGGTGACTTGTCCTGTGACTTGCCCTGTGACTTGCCCTGTGACTTGCCCTGCGACTTGCCCTGTGACTTGCCCTGTGACTTGCCCTGTTGTATCTTGGGAAACTGCTTTTTCGCTGGCTTGGATTATTAACGTTCCGTTTCCGGTCAGGCGGTATTTCTGCAAACGACTTTGAGGCTTATCTGGAATCGTGCGTTCAATCAATTTCTGCTCAAGAGCCGGTTGAAGATACAGTTCTTCAAAATTATCTCTCCCTTTTAGTTCCAAAGCATTCATCATTTCTTTTTTTGTCATTTCCAGATGGCATTTTTTCAACAGTAATAAGACTTGCGCGGTGACTTGCCCTGCGACTTGCCCTGTGACTTGCCCTGTGACTTGCCCTGCGACTTGCCCTGTGACTTGCCCTGCGACTTGTACGGCATCTTGTGCGGCGACTTGTCCTGTAACTTGGTCGGTAGCTTCCTCAACGAGTGGAACAATCACTCTGAAAATATCCTCTTCGAGCATCTCAGGGCGCGACCTGGAAAAAACCGCGGTATACTTGAACAGATTCCTTACACCAGAACCCAATTCATCTGCAAGACCCATTTGTCGGAAGACTCCTGCGATGACCGGATTTTTTGGGCAGGGAGTAAAGTTGTTCGGGTCAATGAGGCCATGACTATTGGCCCGGTTGCCATTCTCAGCAAGAATCCTGCTTTTTTCGATGATAACCTTCGCTGGAAATGCTTTCACATATTCACGATGAATCAAAATATTGGAAGCAATCTCCCGCATAATTTTATCCCTCACACTGATGCGATGAGTCCCCTCCAGATAAAAGGGATCGGAAAGATGCTTCTGTCCAAAAGCGATAATTCGGTTATAGCTTTCGATCAGGTTGGTTCGCACATCATCCCGGTCATCATAACGGTCAAGATTCTCACGGCGCAGAATCAGATCGGTTTTGTGATGGGGTATAACCGACAGAATAGTTTCATCCTTGCCGAATAATAAAATACCAGCAAGGCTAAAGCCCTCTTTTCCAGTTTGATAATCTTTTAGAAAAACTTTGGCGCTTTTTAAAAGAGCCATGTCGTCCATATTCTTCCATGGATGATTCGTCTTTTGAAAACCTGCCTGGCGCCGCGCCAGATCTATTAAGTCCGGCCGCAAATCAGCCATTTCGCAATAAGGGTAGACCTTGCTCTCTGTATAAAAGGTTTGTTTATTGATGTAAAGAGCCGAGACCAAAGTGCTTTTCGCGGTTATATCCAAATCGGCGTCCTGATTCCGATCAAAGACCTTCCCATTGCAGGTATGCACCTGCGAACTCTGCGGTACAAAAACATACAGAATTTGCTTGCCGTCGATGTTTACTTGTTCCATGGAGAGATAGACAGAAGGTGCAATCTTTTGTGGATTATTCACTGCTGTAATAAAATCCTTTTTTATCCGAGCAATGGTTGCAGGTTCGACGCCGATGATATCGCCTTTATCATCTACTCCGAGTAAAATTTCTCCGCCGTAGCGGTTTAAAAATGCGCATACGGTTTCATACACATCCCGGTTCAGGTCCTTTTTGCTGCTTTTGAACTCCACCCGCAGACCTTCACCTTCTTTAATCAGAGCCCGCAACCTACTTTCCAGCATGTTTAAGCATCATCTTTCATAAAGTCCAAAAGACTCATTCCTTCCTTTTCTTCCCTTTTTCGGATTTTAGGGTTGATTCTTGCCTTCACCTTGATGCTTTCACCATCAGATAGGGCGCAGTAAAGGGCCTTTCGCCAACCGCGGTCTTTTTGATCTGCCAATCCAGCTTCAGAGGATGTTTTCGAGTAGAGCCACCAGCGTTCTTCCGGCCGAAGGGCCAGCCACTTCTGGCAGATAATAGCACATTCTTCCAGCATTGCGTGTTCAACCGCCCAAGCTAAAACACATAACTCCCGCCCAAGGAATCTGTCCAGCCTAACTTTGCCGGTGCTCCAGGTGCCGGTACTCTGTTTTTTTGTCTTCAATCGCTCATTAAAATCCCTGCGGGCATCATCCCTGATTTTTGTCCATAATTCCCGTGCAAGAATAACCCGTTTTTCAGTGGTCTCACGCCCTTTTTCATCTCCGTCAAAACCAAAGTCTTCATAAATACTTATCGCAACCTTGGGTTCTGCTGGAATATCTACATAAAAATGATGTGTCCCAAAATCTCTGGAAGCGCCAAAATCAATGGTATTACTCATTCCTGAATCACTTCTCCAATTTTTAGTTCGATACCGAGTGCTTTGGTAAACTGTTCAAGGTCAAAACCGGTGGATATATAGGCTTTTTTAAATGACAGAATAACCGGTGCATCCGGAGTGAGAAGAGATTGTAAGTTCGCCAGTTCCTTTTCTAAAAAATCTGCCTGAATCGGCATTTCACCTAACGAGAGATGGATAACTTTCGGCGAGGAGCCTATCAGAAGCATCACCTCCTCAAAAGTGATTCCCTTTTCTTTCGCTAATCTAAGACCTTCGTAGGTCTTAGCTGAGTTTTCCAGACGCTTAGGCTTTGAACTAATTATTTGGGCTGGTTTATCTTTCTTAATTTCGATTTCCTGCTTGCCCTTTGCCGCAAATTGAAAAGTTCGTTTTTCTTCAATACCATCGCACTCGGCAAACACATAGACGAATTGAGCGCTTTCGTTCAAAAACAGCGGCTGAGAATAATTCATACCATTCCTGGCCTCTGAGCCATCCAGGGTATAACGAATCGTCCCGCAGGGAGCAACAAGGATTTCAAGTTTGCGAGTATTCTCTTCGAACTTGTTGCGGATAATCAGATGATTGGTCCAGGTGACAGGATTTCCAGTCAGATTTTTGCCGGAAGGGTCTACAGCAAGAAACTGCACTCGAAGTGCCCTTGTTGTCAAAACACTTTCGGATAGTACTGGGCTGTTAGCGCTAACCGTCCCGTCTTCCTGATAATGGATACGGGGAGCATTACCGGAATTTACCGCATCGACCTTCAATCTGACAGCGCCGGTATCGTCAGGGGAACTTTCTTCATTTAACACCACCTGCGTTGTCTTTGGTCTGGGCTTTTTCGTAATGTAACCGTTTCCGATGTCCTCCCACACGCCTCTCTGGCAGGCTTCCTGGATAAGTAGATCGAAACCTTTTACCGGAAGCCAGGGCATTTGTGTTTTTTGCCGGAGTTTATCAATCAAATCAGTTTTGCGGGCATCACTACTACTGCCAAACAAAAGCTGTTCAGCGCGAGTTCGAAGTGTATCAAAATTTTCCGCAACCTGCGTGTAAAGTTTAATGGGATCCGACACCAACGTTTTTATAACCTGCTTTTCTCCGTTATAGGATTCATTTGACGGATAGGTGCTGTCAAGAGCCTTGGCACGAAGAATGTCTTCATTCTGTTGCATTCCCGGGAAGAGAATTTTATCAAAGACATTCAGGATAGTAGCTTGGAAGTCCTGTGCATACTGGGCTTTTCTCTCATCAAGTTCTGCACGTTGAGGATGAGTTGCAGGCAATTCGTTATCAGCTTTGGTTGCAGCATAGACATGTCTTGCTGACTTTTCCAGATTTGCCATCAAGGATTTCTCGCCTGTTAGTACCAGAAGGTTGTTTTTATTGGGAATATGGGAATAAAATTGCTTTACAACTTCAGGGGGCACCTTCCCGTCAGGGCTTATAATGAGCATAGTTCGATAGGTTTTCAGAGCCGCAGCAGCCTCATCCATCTCAGGAAGGGGCAGAACTTTTTCGTAGGCTTCTTTCGTTGTGGGCGTGTACATCTCAACAAGACGATGCCGGATCAGTTCATCGACTTTGTTCTGCGGAGCCTTTTCTGCATAACCCTGGAGTTTTTTTGTCAGATTTTCCTGATGGTCGAAGTAAGATCTTCCTTCCTGAGTCTGGTGCAGATACCAAGCTGTTTTTTCCAATGCCAGGAAAGCTTTTTTAAATTCGCTTGCCTGATTATTTGGATCTATCAAGCACTCCAGCATTTCACTCTCCAAAAGTCCCTTAACCGAATTTATTGCTGTTGAAAGGCTAGCAGTTAGAAGAAGCGTGCCAACTTGTTTTGCATACTGGTTGCCACTGGCTATGTCGATAATCTGAGCATGTGCACTCTGGGTCGAATCCCAAAGATCCTTGGCGATTACATCCCGCATTTCAGAAATATCAGCCAATTTTTCGCGAACTTCGTGTATCGAGAGGTCAAAATGTTGAGCACCGATCAGATATATATCTTCATCGCTTTGCCACACCGATTTTAAAAGACGGGATACAAGCTCCATAAGCCCCCGGGTTTGCTTAAATTTTTCATTTTCCTTAAAAAGTGCAACAATGCTTTTGAAACTCGGATGGAATGGGTAAGTCATTTCAATTTCATTGGCCAGTGACTCAGCACTTCTATCAACTGATTTTGCTTTCGCTGCTTCAGCCAATCGACTTGCATAAACTGAGGCAATATCGGCAATCTCACTTATATCAGGCAAATTTACAAACAACCTTTTTCGGATGATTTCATAAATTTCATTTGTTTCGAGATTTACAGGGGTAATATTTATCTCCGCCCGTCCTAGTTCCTGAGTAGCGTCATCAAGAGCTTTCTGAATTAATTTACCGCCAGTGTCGTAGGCAGCTTCGAGATCAGAAACAACAATACACACATTTTTTTTCTTGGAAGCAGCTGTGAGCATATTGGAAAACGCTCTGGTGATAACATCAGCAATAGTGCCTTGTCCCAATACTTGCGTGGTGTAATAATGAAAATAAGGAGGCATTTCATCCAGGAGAATAAGAATCGGTTCTTTCCCCTCAAACAGTTTAACCCAGGCACCTTCATCCGGTGCTTTCGCTCCCGATTCCCAATACTCTTTAAATAATGATGCTTTACCTAACTGTCGGGCTATTTCTCCCCATAAATAAGTATCAGGGTTGTTACGTCCATTGAAAGCAGCAATTTTTGCACTGGAGAAAGATCCTTGATGTGGTAGTTCACCAATTTTCTGATTTCTTAGGTTTGCATCTTTTGCCAGAAGACCGAAACCCACCATCAAGTGAGTTTTACCACCACCCATTGCCTGTTTGAGATGAAAAACCGTATCGTTAGATTTGCCCGCAAGGCGCGCCACGCCCTTTATAAGCAATATTTTCATGCCTTCGGTAATGAAAGTCTTCCCAAAATATTCACTTCCGTCTGTGTCGTGAATAATCTGGTCCAATTGTTCAATCTGGTCGCCAACATTGATTTCCAGTGCGTTGGATTGGAGCTTACAGGCATTGCGAATTGTTTTCATGATTATTTCCTCATATTGTCAATCAATAATTTGCATCTTTTTGCAGCCACTGATTAAGGGAACTATCGAGCCAGGGAACAGGGTTAACACCAAATTAACGAAACTCAATTTGTCTTTGAACAGTCTGTGCATCTATCAACAACAAAAAACACCCTGACTTCACCGCCATTGGTTCAGCCGTTCGCTCAAAAAAACACTAAATTTCATAGGCCGACATAGCATTTCATAATACACGTTTTTTCCTGCACTCGCAATTCACAAGGTTAGGCAAATTTCCGACTATTCAGGTGGTTTCCCAGATTAGTCCAAGTTAGTCATTTTTGTTGAAAAATTAACCATGAAAAATAAACTCGATAAAAATCAGTAGTGACGAAAAAAAGAAGAAAATGCCATTTTATCGACATTCCAACCTTCCGGATGACAAACTTGGGCTATCTTTCCAACATGAGTTGCGGTAATTTTAGTTTTTTCAAGCCTTTTAAAACACTCAGCCAATTTCGAAGAGTTGTGCTGGATAACCCTACGTCATTGGCTAGTGAAGCCATGTTGACGATTTGTCTCACTCGGCCCACCAACAAAACAAGGAATTTTTGAAATGCGGAGAGGTCACGCAATTGAAACATGGATCTCACATCGCGTTCTACATAAGTTTGAAGGTAGTTGTTGAAAAATCGTCTTGGTTCTGGATTTTCTGCGTGAAGCCGAGAATAAAAATCCTTTTTTTGAGAAAGAAAGAAATCTGAGCCAAACGATTGACTCAAGTAAAATGCCAAAAAAGCAGTCTCAAAGATTTTGCAAGTGCCACTTTAGGGGGAATTCTGGAAAATCCTGATGGAAAGCGTAATAGCTAAGGCAAGTATCTACACCGTTATAAATTCATGTCCACTTGACGAAGTCGATCAGCGCTGACTTCAGGAGAACTTGAATTCACAAACATCCCGGTTCCAAGTTCAAACCCTGCCAATTTTCCAACACGTGGGACAATTGAAATGTACCAGTGAACGAAAGGGGATTTGCCTTCACTGGGAATCAGAGAACGCACCACAAGATTGTAGGCTGGGTTGTCTAAAGCTATGAAGATACGGCAGAGCACCCGATGGAGTATTCCAGCCAAAAGGTGACGTTCCTCGGGAAGAGTTTGAGAAAAACAGGCATTGTGTTTTTTGGGGAATATCCACAAATGGAAGGGTGAAAGGGCAGCGAAAGGAATAAACGCAATGAATGCCTCGTTTTCGTCGATCACTCTTGAATTTTCGTGGCACTCCTCCTCAATGATTCGGCAACCAAGGCAAGCTCCGGTATCGCGATGAAATCGCAGCGCCCGCCCAATGCGTTCGAAAACCTGTCCCGGAATAATCGGTAACCCGACAATTTGCGAATGCGGGTGTTGTTGTGATGCTCCCGCTTCCTCACCATGGTTTTTGAACACAACGACGTGTTTTATCCGCGGATCCGCAGCGAATTCGACAAAGCGATGCATATAGGCCCCGATTAGGTTTTCAATTTGTGAAAGCGTGTACTGAGCAGGAGTCAAATCATGCCTTGGGTGCTCGATTATCACTTCATGGAGTCCAATACCTGGAATCGGTAATTGTTTTCCGATGTTGGCATCTTTCCAAGGAATCATGTTCGCTGTAACTTCATGATCGGTTGACTCAGCAACGGACAACACTGAAAATCGATTGACAACTGAGCGAACCAACCAGTTGTTTTCTTTATCGGAAATACGAAATCGCTCGTCAGTTGTCATGTGCTCATTTCCAGGGCAAAACGGACAAGTAGGCGAACTTTGGGGAATAACAGGCTTGTCAGCCGAACGAGCGAGATTTACAGGGCGTTTGGCTCGTTCAGGAGCGATGATAACCCACTCGCCGGTAAGAAGATTTTGACGAATTTCTGACATTCGAGACTTCCTCTCAGATCAGCCCTGGCAAACGCACTAAATTTTTATGGAGCGCTTAAAAACTCTGGGGTTTTTTTGACTCTTTACCAACGGTTGAGTCCACCAGGGCAATGGTTCTTTGGAATGCTTATTTTCATTTTTTCTGGAACGTGGGGGTCGAAGAACTGTATTAGATTGCATATTTTTCCTCACAAAATTTGCAGTTAAAGCCTCAATATTTCAGGGGAATTCCGAAGCAAGCAAAGATTCAATTTCATGATCTCTTCGACTCCGCTCAGGGACCGATTTTTGGCGATTAGAACGGATCTCTGAGGCTTCGTTCGAAAAAATCACAATTAATTTGCATTAAAGAAAAGAATACGTTTGCCCTAACGGGAATTCCAGTACTAATTACAATGCCAATATCGGCAATATTATTGGTTTTGTTAATTATTCGCAAATATTACCATCAAAAAATTTGGTACTTGCGTCGATGAAGAAAAGTGATTAGATTAATAGTATGACTATTACTCCAATCGACATAAAAGTAAAATTGCTAGCCAATCCTGAATTAACTCGTATTAAAGAGAACGAGAAACATCAGGAACAGGGAACTGCTGTACAACAATCGGTCCAAAACCAGGAAAAACACCAGGAAAAGATTGAAACCCTTCAGCAATCTGAAGCTTCTGAGGGCAAGATACTAAAAAAGGAAGAGGAAAACACTGAAAAGAAGTCAGGTGAAGGGGCAGAGAGAAAAGCTGCCAAAAAGAAAGAAGATCAGGATGCGGAAAAGCAAGAGGCGGCTTCAATTCCAGATCCAGATGGTCTGCGCGGTTTTAAGATAGACATAAAGGCGTAACAAAACTGGCAGGCAGCAAAATTCGAAAGAAAATTTCACCTGAATCTGGCATATGAAAGAACCTGTTTTGAGAGAAACGATGTTGGAAGAGAGCGGAAGATTGAAGCGATAAGGTGTTTGGTTAACTTTGGGCAAGTTCTTGCTTCGGTCAGTAAGATAATACGAGTTTTCGATGGCAAAATTTAGGTTTCGAGTGAAGAGTGGAGTATATTGAAAAAGTCATCTCTTATTTTTTCATTGTTGTTTATTTATTTTGTAATTAGTTTGTCTTCGGTGTTTGCTGATGCCGATGACGATGCGCGAATAATGAATCGTTCCGGGTTGCAAAAAGCTCGGAAAGGTGATTGGGAAGGTGCTATTGCGGCTTTTTCCCGAGCAAAATCAGTTGACCCCTTCGATGAAATTTCCCTGACCAACCTTGCAGGAGCCTACAACAATCTTGGCGTGAAGTTATGTCGGCAAGAAAACTATTCGAGGGCAATTTCCAACTTCCAAAAAGCAAAAAATCTAAAGCCAGAAGATCTTGATATTCGCTTCAACATGCTTTCTGCATTAGTTTTAACCCGCGATAGTGAGAGACTTGATAACGAAGCACATGAGATAATGGCACTTCGACCCTATGACGATGCTGTACTTTTGAAAGTGGCCAATGCTTTCTCGAAACTGGAAGACGATGAATCGGCCAGGAATCTTCTCGAAAAAATTCTCGCTCATTCGCCGGATAACGCCGATGCTCTTTTTCAAATAGGGCAAATCTATTACAAGCAGGGCAACACTTCCGAATCCAGATTTTATCTCGGTCGGGCACGTGAGTCATCTTCGGGTGCCCCATTTGGAATGGCTTCGGCATCACTTTTGCTGGCAAAAATCAACCGGGAAGATTCCGTTGAATCCAATTACTTAAGAGAAAAAAGCGTAAATTTTTCATTGACCTATTGTGATTGGCTTTCCCCTGACCTCGCACATGAAATACTTGAATTGTTTGAAGAAGCCTATTCAAAGGTAGGCGAATTTATGAATTTCTACCCTTCTCAGCGAACTGAAGTGATAGTCTACGCCAGAGATGAATTCAGCCGCGTAAATAGTTTACCAGGTTGGGCGGGAGGTCTCTACGATGGGAAAATCAGGCTTCCAGTCTCAAGTGGAGAAACATCAGCTCAAAATCTGCACCGCGCTGTATTTCATGAATACTGCCATCATCTTATTTACCTTACTTCTGCGGGGCGCTGCCCAGCTTGGCTAAACGAAGGTTTGGCCCAGGTTGCTGAAGGTTCTCCACCTGATAAAGCCAAGCAAATATTAGCTCGTGATTTTTCCGGAAAAATTTTTCCGCTTTCTAAAATGGATCAAGGCTTTCCTCGATCGGAAAATCGCGATTTTATTGAAAAATTGTATGCTCAATCTCTTGCCATCACGGGGATTATGATTGAGGAACAGGGAATTCAAGCCGTCAGAAATCTCCTGAAATCGCTTGCAAACCGTGATTCCCTCGAAAACGCATTGTCCACAAGCGGATTTGTGGATCTTGCGACAGTCGAAGAAAAACTCCGATCCACAGTAGATTCCCCAGATAAAATGATTTCCGATGTCAGCGTCGATTCCTCCACAGATTCAGAGAATTAATGGCCTATTTGAAATCTGACTAAACTAAACTGCTGGTAGAGTGCCACAATCAGCAAAAAATTAGAGGAAGCGGTTTTGAGCACTTACATCGGAAAATTCCCTAATTATCATCTTTTTGTGTACCCACCCATTTTTCACCCAGCGTTCTCGCATTACCAGCGAGCAGCACGGAATAAAATGTGTCGAGATTTTCCAAAGGCCTCAAACAACCTCGTTCAATCAGTGGAAAATGATGATTACTTCTTACTGTGAAAGCACACGTTTTTTCTTTAGAGCAGTTGTACACTAGCGGGAGGTTTTTACTACAGATTGCAAGCTTGCTTCGATTGGAGATTTTTCTGATTTTGCAGACAAAATAATTCGGGCTTTTACTTTATCGCCTTTCCTTAACCATTCGAATTTTGCTCCAGGTGTTGAGATTACAAATGCTTTTCCATCTTGGGAAGTCAAATAGAACTTTTCAGGAAACACCCCAGGTTCTGAAATCACCCCTGATACTTCAGCCACTTCGAAGGGAGAAGCAAGTTTTCCAGAGAACAAATTGCTTTGAATTTTCGATGTACTTGATTGATTGAAATTGGTACTATTAGCTTTTGTTACTCAGAGAAAGCACTTCAAACATCTTAACCGGAAGAGCTTTTCCTTTTACCTGACGCTGTCCAATCTCTTTAATTTCTACAATTTCCGCTGCTTCTTTTGCAACCGCTTCAGAGATGACAATTCCGGTTGTTTGTGCTTCAACAGAATAGCTTTCCAACCTGGAAGCCAGATTAACGGTATCCCCTATTACCGTTAAATCCCTTCGCCCTTCACAGCCAATATCGCCCCGCATAACTTCTCCAGTATTCAATCCTATTCCGATTTTAATAGGGAATCGTCCTTCGGCGATGCGAGTTTTGTTGAAACTTGAGACGAATTCAACCGTTTGAAGCGCTGCACGAACAGCCCTTTGCGCATGTTTGCCATTTTCCAAGCCGAAAAACAAAGCCATGATAGCATCTCCGATGAATTTATCGGTTCGCCCGATGTTCTGCTGAATAATAGGGAACACCCCGCCAATAAGTCCATTTAGCATCTCAAAGATTTCGCCAGGTGGATGCTGCTCTGAAAGTTTTGTAAAGCCGCGTATGTCGCAAAATAGAACCGTTGCATCGGTTAATTCCCCGGGCCTTAAATCCAGTCCTGTATTTTGTCCGATTGCCTCAAGAACGTTTTCAGAAACATATTTTGTAAGGATTTTACGTTCCTTGAGTCCCTGTACCATTGCATTGATGTTAGTTCCCAATCTTCCAATTTCGTCTTCCGGGCCCTCAGGAAGTCGAACATTCAAATTGCCTTCCCCTATCAATTTGATGGCACCGTCAATCCGTGTGATGGGGTCTAAAAGATTTCCTGCAAGAAACAAACCTAGAAGCAGTGCGACAAGAAAAACAACCAAAGCGACAGCAAGAAGAAGCTTTTGGAATCCGCTAACCCGTGTCTCAATTTGCTTGAGGCTGGACAAATAAACAGGCATATAACTCTGAAGTGGCATCGAAGGCAAAGGAGAAATGAAGTATAAAAATCTCTCTCCTTCTATCTCAACTTCCCCTGAAATTTTTGAACGCAATTCATATGATTGCTCAATTGCTTTTGTCAAAACCGTCCATTCTTCGGCGCCGGGTGGATACTGCTTTGATCCTTTCAGACGCCCGTAAAAACCTAAAATAGGTGGTGCAAAATCTTCAGAATGCAATTTGGTCGAATTTTGGACAAATTCTTCGGCAACAAAAAACTTTTCTACCAGACTGGCATCAAGTTGTACAATTAAAGAAACCAAATCACTGCCAATTTTAACCGGCATCCCCATAAAATAAAAATGCAGATTGCGGTAACAGAAATATACAAGGGATCCGGCTGCTGAAGTCATCCTTGGTTTCCCTGTTTTGCCAAGGTAACTTTCCATCTCCTCAGAAAAGGCTTTATCTCCAAGGGTTCTGTTTAACTCCACTCCTCTTTCGAATTCAAGATTTTTCTTGAGGTTTTCTTCTATCATCTTTTTTATGAAGGCATCCAGAATCATGCAATTTGTTTTTACTAGTTTTCCATTTGTGTCTGAGAGAAAGTAATAGGTAAGTCGCCCTTCTTGAGCTTCCCTTTCCAGAGCACCCACAACCGATCCAATGTTGGAGCTGGCTTTTTCCAGGCTTTTATTCAAGTGGCTGAAAACGTCTTTCTCAATTATTTTGGGGGCATCCCGGAATCTTAAATCCAGACCTTCAATTCCTTTTCGCATGGTATCAATCAAACGTTCACGATAAAGGCGATCTTCCCGGGCTATCCAGACATATCCGAAGCCCAAAAGACTTACCACCGGAAGAAAAACTGCAATCATAAAAAAACCAAGAATTTTTGGACGCAGTGAATTAACCAACCCTGAAAGTGGCTTGAAGAGCCAGACAAGGAGAAATCTTAAAATGAATAATCCGAGAAGAACGTTCGACAAAATTGAAAGTCGGCCGTTCCGCTCTTTTATCAGGGAGCCAATATTTGCAAATACGATCATTCGCTCAGGGTTTTCAGATTCATAACTTGGAACTGTAGCTCCGATCCAGTCAAAGAAACCTAAAAAATAGTCATTTCGTTTTGAGAAGCTTTTATAAGCAAGAAGAGCAAATTTCTCTTTTCGCGGAAGCTCAGGATCTAGAAATGCCGATTTTGGATCTCCGATTTTCATCATCATCATAGGGTAAGCAAGATTTTTGTCATGGTGTTTTCTGGAAAGTATGGCCTGACGAGGCCCGAAATCGCTGGAAAGTTTTTCAGGGTAAACCAGCAAAATTACTCCACCATTTGTTTCTTTGGGGTTACCGCTTGGACCGTATTTTTTTATGTCCAGGTCCCAGGTGAGCCAGGCTGCTTTCCCGTAAAAGGTTATTTCAAGTACCTGTTCAAATCCCTTGAAGGTGGAATTCGACTTGATACTGCTTCCAAAGGCAGTCTGAAAAAACTTAAACGCCGCCTGCACTTCGGGGTCAAATCGACTTTCCAGTTGTCCAGGTTTATCGAGATTAATTCCGAAAAGGTCAAAATAGGATTTTAACAATCCTTCCCAATTTTTTTTCCCGGCTAAACATCTTGGGGAGGGAATAGAACGAACTTTCCCTATGGAATCGAATACTACCCATTTGAAAGTTCCCGGAAATTTTTTATCAATTACGTCGAAAAAAGTTCCAATTTCTTTATCAGAATGCTTCAGAAGCCCTTTTTTAAGGGCTTCTGTCAGCATCAATTTGGTTTGATACTGCGGCTTTGCAAGTTTTGAAACGAAAATAGCCTGGTTTAAGAGGTCATATTTTAATTTATCAATTTCGCTGTCCGTTTTTTCGTTTATTGCTTTCGATAAGGTTAAATAAGCAATGAACAGCGGAAAAATTACAAGGGCAACCATCAGAAAGGCCCGGGTTACTAAAGACCTTGAATCCGGGGATGAAAAAAAATCCTTTCTGGTGAAGTGCATTCTTTATCCTGATTTCCAGTTAGCGGAGTCTCGCACATTTTCGGAATATTGCAGGAATATATTAATTACAGATTTTTTTTGAGGCAACCCGTTAATGGCTCATATTTCGCTTATTGTTTTTTTCGACGCACTTTTGAATAAAATAAGGTAATTGTTTTCTCCACCAGGGCCAATCGTGCGAAACATCTTTTCCCCATAAATCTATCCAGGCGGGAATAGCCCTTTTCTCAAAAAGTGGTGGCAGAGCAAGGGTATCTTCTAGGCTTTCATTTTCCCAAGCTCCCTGACCGCAGCAAATTGTGAGCGAATTTTCCCTGATTTTCTGGATAAGTGGCCCTTCAATAAGTGATTCTAGAAAATCGATAGGTGAACTTCTAACGGTCAATTCGTCTTTGTAATCTCCAACCAACCTCGAAAGTCGGTAAATTCCGCTTAGAGCAATGACAGAAGTGAAAATTTCAGGAAATCGTAGCGCAAACGATAAAGAATGCATGGCACCAAGACTGCACCCAAAGGCTGTGATACCTTGTTTTCCACCCATATGGGAATGGATAAAAGGAACTACCTCAGAAGTGATATAGTCAACATAAATTTCGTGATTACGCGCTCTTTCAGAGAAACTGATTGAATTATTCAGCCAGCTTTTTGAATCCCAGCTTTGGACAGTGAATACCTTCAATTTCCCGGCTTCTATGAATTCCCGGATTGTTTCAACCATTCCAAAATCTTCAAATTCAAAAAAACTTCCCCCTGCACAAGGAAATACCAGAAGCGGAAATCCCCAATAGCCGTAAACTTTAATTTGAGCTTTGGCATCCAATCTGATGCTGTTCCATTCATGATATTCAACATTCATAATTAACCTCGAACTTTTTGGATTTCGGAAATCATTTCGCGTATTTGAGACTCAATTGGCGTTCGCACAAGATATGTGTAATTGCCCATTACTGCGCTGAAAACCTCTGGAACCTCAGTGTGCACAACAATTTTGTCGCCATAGCGGGCTAAAATTTCCTCGTGGGAATAGACATAGTCCTTGCCATTCTTTCGAGCAACATGAGCACAATGGTATTTTCTGTCGAAACGGGTATGGGTTCTTCCATGCGCTACTATCTCTGCCCACAGGCGATAAACGTCAACATCAGCCGTGAAATTCATCATGTCCGTTGTAAATCCACCGGGAGGACGGCAATTGATCTCAATAACCGTGAAAACATCGTTTTTGAAAAGTTTAAAAAATTCGATATGGAAAAATTTTTCCGGAAGCTTGAAAGCAGCGACAATATTTTTTCCATATTCAAACAATTGGTCAGGAATTTCGCGGAGGGAATAATAGCTCAGATCTAGATTTTCGTTCACCAACTCCCAAACTCCGGTGTCAGAGTGGTGTGAGGTATATAGGACCATTTCTCCTTTTGAATTGGTAATTCCGTCGAATGTGTAAAGTTTTCCGGAAATGAATTCTTCCAGGAAATAATCAACCGGAGGATGACTAATTAAAAAATCAACAATGTCCTTCTCGTTTTTTATCATGTAGGTTGCCCAGGCTCCCACTCCGATATCTGGTTTTGCAACCAACGGAAAACCGACTTTCTTAACAAATTCCCTTAATTGAGTTTCATCTTGAAAGAGCACTCCATCAGCAACGGGAACGTTAATCTGTCGGAAAATTTTTTTCATACTGGATTTTCTTCGAAAAGCTTCTGTTTGGGCTTTTTTGGGACCAAAAATGTTGAAATCTTCACGGAGTTCGGCTTCTAGTCCAAGCCAATGTTCGATGTGAGATTCAACACGGTCAATACGTCCATGTTTCCATATGAAGTAAGCGCATCCCCGGTAAACCGCCTCACTGTTTTCCAGATTGGGAACCTGGTAGTAGTCAAATAAACTGTTTTTCAACTCCGATTCAAGATTTTCCTGTGGGCTGTCGCCGATACCTAAAACCTTAACTCCCTGTTCAGATAGTCGTTTGCAAAAAAGACTAAAATTAGGAGGGAAATGCGGGGAAAGATATAAAAAGTTCATTTTTGCCATCCTTTTAATAGAGTTCACTTAGGCATAAAAATTACAAAATTCCACATGCAATCACACAAAAAAAATTTTTACAGTCTAACACTCCAAACAGTCATAGAAAACCAAATGACAAAACATTTTTACTTAGTTTATCAAAACTCTCTGAGAGAACCCTCACACATTTTAAAAAATTAACTTTCGGACAAAGTTTCTCAAAAACAAACTCCTTTGGTAGATTTCACAATTGCCTTTCAAGCAAATTTTCCAAGATAGTAAAGTATAAAAGGTGAGAAAATCCCAATTGACCAAAATAGAAACAACCTGGGTGTTAACCATGAACTACTGAAATGATGCCATAAAACGCTCAAAATGTCAGGAATTCAATGCGAGAATCAAATCGTGTGCTATTTCAGTTATTGGCAAAACACGACTTGCTGCTCCAGCTTCAGCGGCAGCTTTCGGCATTCCAAAAACCACAGAAGTTGTTTTATCCTGCACAATTGTTAATCCCCCAGCATCGTAAATTTTTCTCAATCCGGCAACTCCATCTTCTCCCATGCCGGTGAGGATTACTCCGAGGCATTTTCTTCCATAAACGTTAAGCCCTGATTCAAACAAAAGGTCAATCGTTGGAGAAAAACGGCATTTTTCCCTAGGTTCGTGGAAAATTTGAAAAGCGGCATTTCCGTTAGACAACTTAACAATTTTTGTCTGGAGGCCACCTGGGCAAATATATGCAATTGAATTTTGCAGAATCTCACCATCGAGGGCTTCTTTCACCTTGATCTTGCAGATTGAATTCAGTCTTTGAGCAAGTGCATTCGTGAAAACCGGAGGCATGTGCTGAGCAATCACAATGGAGGCACTAAAAATTGCAGGAAAAGTAGATAACAGAGTTTCAATTGCAGGTGGCCCACCCGTTGAAGCGCCTATTACAATCAGTCGATCGGGAGAAAAAATTCCCGGATTCGAATTATTGTGATGGAAGCCTTCTTTGCTAACAAAAATTTTTCCTGGTTGGGGGCTACTTGAAGCGGCAGTTCTGATTTTTGTTAATAGTTGTTCTTTAAGTTCAAAAATATTGAGAGAAAGCCCTGAGCCTGGCTTACCTATGAAATCCACTGCTCCTAATTCAAGGGCTTGGAATGCAGCACGTGCACCCTGTTGAGTTAGCCCGCTAAGCATGATTACTGGCAAAGGAAGCATTCTCATAAGTTCACGCAATGCTTGTAAGCCATCCATTACAGGCATTTCTATGTCAAGAGTAATTACATCGGGCCGCAAGCGCATTGCTTTTTCAATGGCTTCTTTCCCGTTGGAGGCTGAAGCTATCACAGAAATATCCGGCTCATCTTTCAGCATTCGCTCAAGTGCAGCTCGCATGAAGGCTGAGTCGTCGACTATAAGGAGTTTAATGACTTTTTTCTGATCATTATTCATTTTTTTCCCTAGCCTTTCTATTTGGCGATGATAGCCGAGATGACAAAAGATTGCAAGTGGGGGGAAATCGGAAAAGTTATTGGCAGTAGGGAAATACGAAGCTATTTCAACAATTTCATTCAAATTTTGGTGAAAAACATTCTTTCAAAGGGATTATTGTCCTGATAGATTATCAATTCCGGTTTTGTCTCTATGATTCTTTAACATCGATTCTGGTAATAATATTTTTAAAGGTATCAGGCAACAATTTTTCATCTTTTGCACTTAATATGATCGCTTTATAAAGAATGCTTTCTTCGTTCCAAAATGGGAAAACGTATTGGCTGTCAACTTTTTCCCCATTAATTATTTTGGGAAGAGCATTCATCAGAAAATCAAATCTCATATGTTTGAAAGGATTCATATTTCCCTTAACTTGCGAATATAGCCACACATCAACCATCACTTTTCCACAACTTCCTGTATCAAATTTTGCTGAGTCTTTATCCATAAAAAGGTCGTTTCCATCAGTTAGCTTTACCAGATCCAAAGCCGAACTTACTCCCTGACAAAAGAAAAATGAGGCCACAAGAAGAATGAAACAAATGTTTGCTTGGGATAGACGCATGCGAATACTCCTTTTTGACAATGGAAATCCGATCACAGTTACACTTGGCAACTGGGGTTACATGAAAGCTGATTGGGAGAGAATTGTTGGGGGAAAAATTTTATGGAGAAAAATTACTAGGTTTTCTTTTATTAAAGAAAATCCATTTTCCGCTTCCGATGCCATTTTTCTTCATTTTTGCTACCTTTTTCAAGAAAAGCCTTCCCCTGCGATTTTTCAATCGCATAGACATGCACTAACAAATGATTTTTGCGGTTTCCGAGAAGTTTAAAATCTTTTAAAACTAGTGCAAGGTATTAGGTGATTATAGGTATATTGTAAAACATAGTAGCTTATATGTCAAGGAACTATGTAAAATATTTTTCGATTAGCATTTTTTGTTGAAAACAAGCATGGCAACATTGGTAAGAGGCACATACCAAATCAATTCTTTGGGGGGTCGAATAATATTTTGTTCGCCAATCATCGTCAACTTCGCTTTTTTTTAACCCTTGTAGGGAATTAAAGCGATGCTTCATTTTGGAAACTTCGTAATCCAAGTGAGCAGTCATCAAAGAATTTTCTCGGGAGTTAATTTGTTGTATCCAATGTTATTATCGCCCGTCCAAGTAACTTTCCATTTAAGGGAACGTAACAAATTTGTAACTTCTTTTTTTTTGGAAATTAATCAAAAGCGAAATACACCCTTCAGGCTATCGAGCTATCGACTGGTGGCAGGGCGCGACTTGGAAAAATGGATCACGAGGCAATGTTTGCCGTTTCAATCCACGCGCCCACGCGGGGCGCGACCCGTGGTGGCGTTGGGAAGTTCAAATCCGGGGCGTTTCAATCCACGCGCCCACGCGGGGCGCGACATTTCCGGGTTATCGAGAAGGCGGCCCTCGAAGTTTCAATCCACGCGCCCACGCGGGGCGCGACTGCAACACTATTAGCCTTTCCCAGTTCGTCAGGTTTCAATCCACGCGCCCACGCGGGGCGCGACTTTTCCAGAATCGAACTTCTGGTATTAATTCCGTTTCAATCCACGCGCCCACGCGGGGCGCGACAATGTTGATGCTTTCCAACGCTTGCCAGGATCGTTTCAATCCACGCGCCCACGCGGGGCGCGACTGTTGGTATGATCGTTGAAAAACCAGCGCCCGGTTTCAATCCACGCGCCCACGCGGGGCGCGACTTGCTGCGGTATAATCCCGTTTGCCAAAAAATGTTTCAATCCACGCGCCCACGCGGGGCGCGACAATCAATCCGAAACATTGACCACGGACGACCTGTTTCAATCCACGCGCCCACGCGGGGCGCGACCACACCACAACATCCCCGCCCTTAGGCTCATCGTTTCAATCCACGCGCCCACGCGGGGCGCGACGTTGACGACGTTTGACGCCGGGAACCCAGCCGCGTTTCAATCCACGCGCCCACGCGGGGCGCGACTTCTTCCAGATTTGTATTTCCTTGCCGGGATTGTTTCAATCCACGCGCCCACGCGGGGCGCGACGCGGAAAGTTTGGGTGCTTTGTTGGTAACTCTGTTTCAATCCACGCGCCCACGCGGGGCGCGACTTTTCCCATTTCGTTTTGAAACGCGCTGAAGCGTTTCAATCCACGCGCCCACGCGGGGCGCGACCCTGCCAATTCCTTCTTCAAGTACCGGGCCTTGTTTCAATCCACGCGCCCACGCGGGGCGCGACGTCCATGGTTGCCTCAAGACCGTTGTGGGATCGTTTCAATCCACGCGCCCACGCGGGGCGCGACGGTGATGGCGCGGATGGTGAATAAATAATAAGGTTTCAATCCACGCGCCCACGCGGGGCGCGACGACGACTTTGTTTCAATCACTTTTGAATAAGAGTTTCAATCCACGCGCCCACGCGGGGCGCGACCTGATTTGCGCTAATTTCTGATACAATTTTTTCGTTTCAATCCACGCGCCCACGCGGGGCGCGACTATAGGTTTTCGTGTAGTCGGCTAATATAGCCGTTTCAATCCACGCGCCCACGCGGGGCGCGACGCTCAGGAACAAAACTGGAAGGGGCAAGATACGTTTCAATCCACGCGCCCACGCGGGGCGCGACTATAAATTACGGTCCCGCTGGCGTAGCTTCCGGTTTCAATCCACGCGCCCACGCGGGGCGCGACCATTTGTTCCGTCAAAACCATTCCAATGAAAAGTTTCAATCCACGCGCCCACGCGGGGCGCGACATCCGCGCAGGAGGCTTCGTTGATCGGGATGCGTTTCAATCCACGCGCCCACGCGGGGCGCGACTTCCCTGATGGGAATATCGGCAATCAATTTTCGTTTCAATCCACGCGCCCACGCGGGGCGCGACTTCCATAGCTGGTTGGCGGGGTAGCTCCGAAAGTTTCAATCCACGCGCCCACGCGGGGCGCGACTTCGTTTAATTTGCGGGTTCCATCGTAATTCCGTTTCAATCCACGCGCCCACGCGGGGCGCGACAACCGCCGACGTTGCAAGTCGCTGCATTTTCAGTTTCAATCCACGCGCCCACGCGGGGCGCGACTTTCTGTCCACTGGCTAACAGTTAAATTTTCCGGTTTCAATCCACGCGCCCACGCGGGGCGCGACGCTTACTGGGTCAGCTTCCTTCCCTGCAAATTGTTTCAATCCACGCGCCCACGCGGGGCGCGACTTGGGAGTTGCCCTTGATCGGCTATAAGGTAGTGTTTCAATCCACGCGCCCACGCGGGGCGCGACCTTGCATACGTGGCATTTACACGGGCAAGGAAGTTTCAATCCACGCGCCCACGCGGGGCGCGACCATAATTTAATTGATTATGCAGCCAATTTTTCGTTTCAATCCACGCGCCCACGCGGGGCGCGACTAGCACGTCAAACAAATTCACGGCATCGGCTAGTTTCAATCCACGCGCCCACGCGGGGCGCGACAAATTCATCAATTTCTCAGGGTAGTTTTTCGAGTTTCAATCCACGCGCCCACGCGGGGCGCGACGACCTTGCTAAATCAACCGTAGGATAAACGACGTTTCAATCCACGCGCCCACGCGGGGCGCGACCTGGAAATAAAATACTTGGTAATTTTACTCTTGTTTCAATCCACGCGCCCACGCGGGGCGCGACACCGAGTTGGTGGGTTATTTCCGCAAGGTTACTGGTTTCAATCCACGCGCCCACGCGGGGCGCGACGGTGGATTGTGGTTTTTCAATCGTGCTGATCTGTTTCAATCCACGCGCCCACGCGGGGCGCGACCTGAAAAGGCCGAAGATGTTGTTTTCCAGCGTGGTTTCAATCCACGCGCCCACGCGGGGCGCGACTCCAATTCTGCCCACTCCGTCGTACAATACCGGTTTCAATCCACGCGCCCACGCGGGGCGCGACCTCTTTATCAGCTTGTTCCCGAGTTCATTTGCCGTTTCAATCCACGCGCCCACGCGGGGCGCGACTTGCGCGGCCAAACTCTTGAAAACTGCCAACTTGTTTCAATCCACGCGCCCACGCGGGGCGCGACGCAATAATTCCCCAGGTCAACCACGGCGAATAGTTTCAATCCACGCGCCCACGCGGGGCGCGACAGCGGCTTCTTTTGCGCCTGCAATACCAGCTAGTTTCAATCCACGCGCCCACGCGGGGCGCGACGCCAATTTTTCAAGAGCTGCAAGCCGGTATTCGTTTCAATCCACGCGCCCACGCGGGGCGCGACAACCGATTATAGCTGTATTTCCAGTTGTCAGAGTTTCAATCCACGCGCCCACGCGGGGCGCGACCTACCGCTATCCCGTTATTCAATCCGGCTGGCGGTTTCAATCCACGCGCCCACGCGGGGCGCGACTGGACTTAATAAAACTCCTGCGCAACAGTATAGTTTCAATCCACGCGCCCACGCGGGGCGCGACAACCTAAACAACGCCTTCTGGAATTGAAAAATGGTTTCAATCCACGCGCCCACGCGGGGCGCGACTGGTCGAATGTGGACAACGCAGATTGACGATGGTTTCAATCCACGCGCCCACGCGGGGCGCGACGTTTCCAAAAATGCTTTACGATACTGACTGCGGTTTCAATCCACGCGCCCACGCGGGGCGCGACAGGATCTCCAGGAGGTGAAGCGGCTCCAACCGGTTTCAATCCACGCGCCCACGCGGGGCGCGACCATCAAATAGCCCAATAGTACCATTTCCTATAGTTTCAATCCACGCGCCCACGCGGGGCGCGACGACAACCTCCTCTGCTTCTTTCTCTATTGTTAAGTTTCAATCCACGCGCCCACGCGGGGCGCGACCTTCTCGGCCTTGTCGATTCGTTTTCCTTGATGTTTCAATCCACGCGCCCACGCGGGGCGCGACTTGACGACGTTTGACGCCGGGAACCCAGCCGCCGTTTCAATCCACGCGCCCACGCGGGGCGCGACTAATATAACCCAGCATGTTGAAGAGGACTTCAGTTTCAATCCACGCGCCCACGCGGGGCGCGACCGTAATCTACGGTCGTCGTTAAAGTACAAGAAGTTTCAATCCACGCGCCCACGCGGGGCGCGACTCTATTCTTCAATCGGTAGTAATCCGACTATCGTTTCAATCCACGCGCCCACGCGGGGCGCGACATCTAATGACGGGTAGAGCTTATTTCAGCGAAGTTTCAATCCACGCGCCCACGCGGGGCGCGACTGCAACACTATTAGCCTTTCCCAGTTCGTCAGGTTTCAATCCACGCGCCCACGCGGGGCGCGACCAATACGGATGTATCCATCCAAGATCGGAAAAGTTTCAATCCACGCGCCCACGCGGGGCGCGACCCTGGAAAAGCTTAATTTGTTTTGGGAAAGGTTGTTTCAATCCACGCGCCCACGCGGGGCGCGACCAGACTACCTGAAAGCTCGGCTGGCAAAGTATGTTTCAATCCACGCGCCCACGCGGGGCGCGACCATTGATTATTTCGGCGGTCAACGTTTGATTCAGTTTCAATCCACGCGCCCACGCGGGGCGCGACTAACTTGTACCACCTCGAAACTGGAAAGCAATGTTTCAATCCACGCGCCCACGCGGGGCGCGACACAAGAAAAACCTCTCATTGCTTTCCAGTTTCGTTTCAATCCACGCGCCCACGCGGGGCGCGACGTCAACAAGGTATCACGGTCTTTGATTGCCTGCGTTTCAATCCACGCGCCCACGCGGGGCGCGACTAACGCATCTGCTTATTAAAGCAGTAGTTGCAGTTTCAATCCACGCGCCCACGCGGGGCGCGACTTAGGCGCTGATCTAGAAGACGGCGCAAAATTGGTTTCAATCCACGCGCCCACGCGGGGCGCGACCAACCGGCTCCGTGCTATTGTAAACCTGATCGGTTTCAATCCACGCGCCCACGCGGGGCGCGACCTTTTAACTGACTCATATTGTCTCTTGATCAGGTTTCAATCCACGCGCCCACGCGGGGCGCGACAACCATATTTTTACGATGAACACAAGGATTTTGTTTCAATCCACGCGCCCACGCGGGGCGCGACCTTTCCATTCTTTCAACGTATACGACCCATTCGGTTTCAATCCACGCGCCCACGCGGGGCGCGACAACCGCCGACGTTGCAAGTCGCTGCATTTTCAGTTTCAATCCACGCGCCCACGCGGGGCGCGACCCGGTCACTTTTAATGAAGTGCCATTCCAACAGTTTCAATCCACGCGCCCACGCGGGGCGCGACATATGTTGACGGAAGTTTTGTACCTGGAACTGGTTTCAATCCACGCGCCCACGCGGGGCGCGACTACGCAACAAGCACAAATATTGCCTGAAGAATCGTTTCAATCCACGCGCCCACGCGGGGCGCGACCTTCTCGACCTTGTCGATTCGTTTTCCTTGATGTTTCAATCCACGCGCCCACGCGGGGCGCGACGCAATTATTTCGTACAATGTCCTTTTTGCGGAGTTTCAATCCACGCGCCCACGCGGGGCGCGACGGGACCGTAATTTATACCAGAAGTCCCGGTTTGTTTCAATCCACGCGCCCACGCGGGGCGCGACTTTGGGCCAAAGGATTTTGGAATTCCGACCACGTTTCAATCCACGCGCCCACGCGGGGCGCGACGGTGGGACAATTTGCCCAAATCCCTGAATCGGGTTTCAATCCACGCGCCCACGCGGGGCGCGACCTACCGCCCCAAACGCTTTATACTGTTGCGCAGGTTTCAATCCACGCGCCCACGCGGGGCGCGACGAAGCAGATCGAACGCAACGACGACGGAAACCGTTTCAATCCACGCGCCCACGCGGGGCGCGACAAGAAAATAAAAAAGCACAAGAAGAAGCTAACGTTTCAATCCACGCGCCCACGCGGGGCGCGACTGGCTTTTGGTATTTGATTCGAGCATGGGCAAGTTTCAATCCACGCGCCCACGCGGGGCGCGACTAGCCAACGAAACCCTTGAGCATGTCGGAATTGTTTCAATCCACGCGCCCACGCGGGGCGCGACAGGGTTGAAAGGCCCATAGCTCCCTTTGTTCCGTTTCAATCCACGCGCCCACGCGGGGCGCGACCGTTACCACAGTTAAAATGAAGCTTTTGAACTGTTTCAATCCACGCGCCCACGCGGGGCGCGACGCTCCATCGAATCCCCTATTACCCGAAGTGCAGTTTCAATCCACGCGCCCACGCGGGGCGCGACCAAGGCCCGGTACTTGAAGAAGGAATTGGCAGGTTTCAATCCACGCGCCCACGCGGGGCGCGACGGATCGAGCAAGGTTTTTGATGGAATTTTAACGTTTCAATCCACGCGCCCACGCGGGGCGCGACCAGATAAAAAGTGCATCAGTAGCTCAACTGGCAGTTTCAATCCACGCGCCCACGCGGGGCGCGACTATCTTTCGAGTTTGTGGTAATCGCTGAAACGGTTTCAATCCACGCGCCCACGCGGGGCGCGACTTGCAGCGAATACAGTCCATTCCTATTTCTCAGTTTCAATCCACGCGCCCACGCGGGGCGCGACTATGGGCGCGGGCGTGGCTTTTCTCAAGGCTCGTTTCAATCCACGCGCCCACGCGGGGCGCGACTTGTCTGCTTTTGGCCTTGCGGTATCCAAGTTGTTTCAATCCACGCGCCCACGCGGGGCGCGACCGAAGATTCAAGAATTGTTACTTGCTCACCATGTTTCAATCCACGCGCCCACGCGGGGCGCGACGGTCTAAAGAAGAAAGAATGCAGGCTTTAGAAGTTTCAATCCACGCGCCCACGCGGGGCGCGACGTGTTGGTATGATCGTTGAAAAACCAGCGCCCGGTTTCAATCCACGCGCCCACGCGGGGCGCGACATTGCGGCTGGTGAAATTGGAACTGTAGACACTGTTTCAATCCACGCGCCCACGCGGGGCGCGACGATAGCCTGAAAGAACCGTCTCGCGTTGAACCGTTTCAATCCACGCGCCCACGCGGGGCGCGACTTTATCTAGCCACAATTCCCAGCGTTGTTGCTGTTTCAATCCACGCGCCCACGCGGGGCGCGACTTGAAACCCCTATCATTTCAGCAAGCTCAGACTGTTTCAATCCACGCGCCCACGCGGGGCGCGACCCATTTCCCCGTCAAATTCTTGGATTTCTTCAAGTTTCAATCCACGCGCCCACGCGGGGCGCGACTTGCCATTGCCTTGGATTGTAGTAGGTAACAAGTTTCAATCCACGCGCCCACGCGGGGCGCGACCTAGGACAACTTTTCTGGCTTGTTCGATGCTTGTTTCAATCCACGCGCCCACGCGGGGCGCGACCGTTACCACAGTTAAAATGAAGCTTTTGAACTGTTTCAATCCACGCGCCCACGCGGGGCGCGACACCCGAAAGCACACGACTTAATCACCACAACCGTTTCAATCCACGCGCCCACGCGGGGCGCGACATATTCCCATCAGGGAATGGCCCACGATAAAGGTTTCAATCCACGCGCCCACGCGGGGCGCGACATTGTCTGCTTTTGGCCTTGCGGTATCCAAGTTGTTTCAATCCACGCGCCCACGCGGGGCGCGACTTGTGCTTGGATATCAAAATAAGAATCTCCGTTGTTTCAATCCACGCGCCCACGCGGGGCGCGACGGGATATTGTGGTTATAAGAGTTAACTGTTACGGTTTCAATCCACGCGCCCACGCGGGGCGCGACTCGTCAGATCAAGAATTGATGCTATGGCTGGTCGTTTCAATCCACGCGCCCACGCGGGGCGCGACTTACTCCATTCCAAGATTCCATGGTTTTAAATGTTTCAATCCACGCGCCCACGCGGGGCGCGACCAAAGATTAATTTTACCTCTCTCACTTTAGCCGTTTCAATCCACGCGCCCACGCGGGGCGCGACCTCGCCAAGTCATACCCTCGGTTGTGGTGATTGTTTCAATCCACGCGCCCACGCGGGGCGCGACAAAATGACCGGTGGTACGGTTGATACGATTTCGTTTCAATCCACGCGCCCACGCGGGGCGCGACACCGCTAGCTTTAAAGTTTGATCTTAAAATAATTTCAAACCTTAATTTCGCTGTTCATCCATTATTTTATCACAGGCTTAGTTAAAAACAAAATATTGTTAACTAAATTCAGATTTGAGGCCCAGAATAGGCAATCGCTTACCTTTTCCGGGAAAAAAATGGCACTGCATATCAGCGATCAGAGATCCCCGTTTCTTATTTTAGAACCTTCCAGTACCCAGCTTTTTTTGAACCGCGATGGTCAATGAACTCCAGAGCTTTCATTCTTTTAAGGTGGTATCTGACACCGTCTTCACTAATTCCTAAAGTAATTGAAAGTTTTTTAGCCGAAATTTCGGGTATTTTTTTCAATATTTCCAAAATTCTTTCAAAAGTAGTTGGCTCATTTTCAATGGTAGGAAAGACTGAATTTTTATTGGTAGCCTCATCATTAGTCTCATTGGCGCTTTTTGGAGATAACTTCTTCCTTTTATTGGTAGTTTTGACCTGAATTTTACTGGTAGGATACATTGGGGCATTCTCACTCACATTCAAAGACAAGGCAGATGAAAAGAAAAAATTTACCCAAATTCCATTGGAATCAAATTTTACTTTTGGAGGCAACAATCCTTCCTCTTGGCATGAATTTAACATTTCTGCAATACCCCGCCCCCAGGCTTCAATCAAGCCGGCCCGAAAAAAAACAGCTGCAACATCTGGGTTGAAGGGTTGCGATGAATGTTTTGTCAAAAGTTTTTCCAATGACCAATCTAAAGGAAGCTGCCCGGGATTCCAAATCATCAACTTATCAGAATAAACACTGATTTGGATAGGGGCGCCGCTTGAATAGTCTTTATGTACCACTGCATTTAAAATTGCTTCCCGTAACGCAACTTCTGGGACCGGATAGGTCTCAATCCGTTGCAATCCTTTGTAAGATATCAATGCTTTAAAATACTTTGCTTTAATTATTTCAATTGTTCGGTCAACCTGTTTCAGTAAAGGACCATGGACTTCATCCTGGTAACGCAAATCCGCATCATTTTCAAAATAGCCAATTTTTATACAAGCTCCAGTAACAAATTTTTCCGGATCAGAGTGAAACAGGAGAACCGCTGCCCTTTTTAATTTTTTTTCATCCAACAAATGAAGTTTTTCAAATAGGGAAAGAGTTGATTCTTTCGTAATTGTGCGATCCAGTCTTTTACTCAATAATGCTTGATTTTTAAAAAAGAGAATTGCTTCTTGATCTAATTCAGAAACTTTCATTCTTGGTAAAGCGATGGAATCCCAATGTAAGCCCTGTTTACGCAGCAAAAACCTTGCAAGAGCTGCCCCTTTAAGCACCTGATTAGTACTTCCGCTTCGATAAAAATACTCACCTTTAAAACTTATTGGATTGGAATATTCATTAACCTTTATTTCCAGATAACCTTTTCCGCCTTCCTGAAAGAAGTCGACGTCAACCATGACACCAAGAATATCACGAACTTTATTGGGTATATCTTCCAGCAATTTTTGGGTATCTTTTAAACCAACCACATTTCCTTGATCATCGCGCCCAATAACCAATTTCCCTCCACCGGCATTCGCAAAACCGCAAATCCATTTAAGGTGCTCGTCACGCCATGATTCTTTGAACTCTATGTTTTGGTTTTCCTGCATATTTTCTTTCCTGAAAAAGCAAATCCACTATATTATCAAAAGACCGTTCATGTCGGGGGGCTTACTGGCTCCATGGTGTTCAACCCGTCTTTCCCAGTTTGAACCCAAGTAATAGAAGCGAAGACTGTCTTCGGACTCTTTAATTATGTCCAAAAGCTTATTTTTAAGAACCACCCATTGAGCAGGATCAATTTCGCATTCAAAGATCGATTTCTGGGCCCTTATGCCGTAATCTTTGCATGCTTTTGCAACTTGATTCAGCCGCTTTCGTCCGGCAAAAGTGACGGTGGAAACATCATAAGTAACCAATACTAACATGTTACCTCCAAATGAAAGCAGGATAATAATCGAGTTCGCCGCGAAAGAACTTCGCTAACAATCTGGCCTGAGCAATGTAAATTATACCGGTTTCCATGTTTTCCTCAAAAAAAGGATGGAGGATTTCTTCACGTTTACGTTTCTGCCAGGCAGCAAGAAAAACCTTCCTTGTATCGTCATCCATTTCAACTTCGCCGTTTGGCTTTATTTTGAAACCAGAAGCATCAATTTGTCGAAGATTTATAAGGTTTAAAACGAGACGATCGGCAATAGAGGCCCTGAATTCTTCCATGATATCAAGAGCCAAACTTGGTCTTCCTGGTCTCTCAACATGCAAAAAACCAACATAAGGATCAATTCCGACAGCTTCAAGAGCAGATCTTATGTCTAAGGCCAGCAGGGAATATGCATAAGAAAGGAGTGAATTTGTGCGATCCATCGGCGGTCTTCTGCTGCGGTTATGAAAACGAAAATCAGGGCCAGGAAACAATACCATATAATCAAAAACACTGAAATAATGTTCTGCCGAAGCGCCTTCAATACCCCGTAAAGAACTCAGATCCTCGCAATTTCTTGCTGAACTCAGGGAAATTTCCATGTTTGAAAGGGCGTTTCTAATATTTTCCTCACCTTCACAACCTGAATGATTTCGTAAATGGCGAAGCAGGATACTACGCTGATTTTGGATTTTAGCTGATACGCAACACTTGGAGATTGCCAAAGTTCTTGCAGGGTTGTCCGCATCCCGATATTGTGCTCTTCGGAGCAATACATTTCCTTGAACCGGCCCTTGCAGTCTTGCAAGAAACTTTCCTTTCCCATCGAGATATGACACTGTAACGTTTTCACAAGCGCAGTGTTCAACAAGTTGAGGAGAAACGCTTATTCCATAACCGAAGCAAACAAGTTCACCTATCTGATGAATTGGAAACTGGCCGATTTTTTTATGGTCCTTATGGATGGTAATTGTCTCACCGTCCTTATGAACCCACGCGTCTTCAACGGTTACAAACAAAGTATTTCTGATTTTTTTCACCCAAGCAACTCCCGACGATACTGTTCTACCTTCTGTGGGAAAAATTTATCCGGCATGCAAATATCGATCATGGAACAGGATCGACAGTGCTTTTGAAATACTGGTGCAGGGACAATTCCCTTTCCCAGTAAATCGTGAGCGCAAACAATTAACTCTCGTGTCTTGGTTCTGAGGTCTGAATCGAATCTAACTTCCACCCGTCTTTTTATTTGGCCATAAAAAACCGCACCTTCACGAATTTCAGAACCAGTCATTTCCTCCAGGCAGAGGGCTTGTGTGCAAAGCTGGATGCTGTCGGCTTCATGAGAATAAGGTTTTCCTCTTTTGAATTCGACAGGAAACAATTCCCAGTGTCCCTTGAGGCCGAGTAAACCGATTTCCTGGTCCAAATCTTCCGTTTTCAAAGCTTCAACCAGATCAGTTCGACCGTAAACTCCAAGCTTGCAACTTTTCACGTAAAGACCAGAATACTGTCGAAGACCTTTTCGAAACTCACTATAACCCTCATCAACCCGTTCATGCATATTCCGGCCTTCCGCAGTAAGGAAATTCTCAACCCATTCCTGATCAATATGGATTAGACCCCACCTTCGTTTACAAAATGCAAAATGTTGCAACCCCGAAATCTGGATGCAATCTTCATCTTTGAAAATTTTTTCTGAATTCATCAAGTAGCTGAATAATTAGGTTAACTAAATTTTTTGCGATTAAAAGCCATCAACCTCTTCCACTTTCAGGTCTGGAAGCTTAGAAATTTGATATGTTCCGTCTGTATTTACGGTCAGAGATTGGTGAACTTTTGCCGAAGAATACTGACCGGATTTGCTGCTATGTTCCCACCAGATCACCTTTTTGACCTGCATGCTTCCTTCTGGCCGGGCGGATGAGGCATCACCTTCAAACAACTTCGGAAGCAATGATTTGATAACCTTTGCATCCTCATCACTGAAGCCGGTTCTTTCAGCCAGTTGTGGTGTAATAGCTCCGTAAGCAACATAAATTCCCTTATCCACACGGTGTTTCATTCCCATAGTATCAGACCCCTTTTTGCTTCCGTCACCCTCTCCGCTGACACTTTTGGTTATCTGGATACTGGTAACACTTACCGGATCGATGCTGAAGGCTGACTGGATGGTAACCGGACCTCTGATTGCAATTGAAACACCTGAAGCATCTTCACTTTTTCCGAAGGCAAAAACCTGACCAAAAGCTCGAACATCAAACCATTTATTGCAGGCTAATTTTACTGCATCATCTTTATTGGTCTTTTTCGGATTAAATGCATCCTTCCCAAGCCCATATGTTGGATCTTCAGCTCGGGTTTTTAAACTTGGCATTCCATCTGTTTTCTTCTCATCTGATTGTACAAAAATGCTTTGTTTAGCATCCTGAAGGCGGTCCCTGATTTTCCTTTTCAGACATACATCGGAAATTTCTCCTTTTCCGGAGAAGTCCGTTCTGGGTCTGTTTCCGTTCAGGGGATCACCATTGGGGTTTGCATTTGAAACAGCAATAATCAAGGCAAAATCAATTTTATTATTGAGGCTCATTATTTTCTCCTTCGTTTTCATTATTTTCTGAAGTGTTCTTTTTATTCATATATTCCATTCTCTGGCAATGGTAAGCAAGTAGAAATTCACCACTAAGTCTATCATCACAGGTAAAATCTTTTTCAGCAAACTTTGTCATAATGTTGTCTAATTCTTTTGCTCTAATCACCAGAAAACCGTGTCTGTTTTTTCTCAAACGATCTTTATACGGCGCCAAGGCAAGCTCAATATTCCGCCATGTGCTGAAAGGCCTTTCGGCAAAACGCTGCATATAACGTTCAGCAGTAGTTGAACGATCTTCTTTTGTAATAGCTAATGCATAACCTTCAAGGTTCTCTGCAACAGCAAGCAAACGCCCATAAAGGTAATCCCGGGAACAATTTTTTTCATCGAGAGCCATCGAAAAAATTCTCCTTTTCTCTAATTGTGGATGGCGAGCAAAAAAGCCTCGGTAAAGAGCACAGGCAACACCAACATTTCGCTCCCATTCCCATTTTTCGCAACAATTTGGATTAGTTGCACGATTTAAACAACTCTGAACAATATCAAACGGAAAGGGGCGTCCTTTTCCTTCAACAATACACGGCAAAACTCGGGCGAAAATATGCTTTTTCTGCTCAGGGGAAATTGATTTTCCATGTGCAGCTTCGGCAATGTTTTTGGGTGAAGGGGCAATCTGTGGCCAAACAGTCATTCTCTTCCCTTTTTTCTTCTTATCAGGAATTTCTAGAGATTGTCTCTGAAACCAGGTGAAAGTTTCGTGCCAGTCATTCAATGCCTCAAAATATGCATCGGGAAGAAATTCCCTATAATAGTTTATAGACATTCTTCCTGGGGTAGCAGAATCGAGGCAGATCAGAGACAATTGTTCCGTGCTCTCCAACTTTTGTCGGTAACCCTGGATTTTTAACTTAAGTTTTAATGCAGTTCTTTGCCCAAAGTCTGTGCCCAAATCATTTTTTGACGTCGGAACAATTTCTGAAGTATTTATTTCTTCGTCCTTAAATAAATGGTCCCAGCTGTCTTCTACTGGGTTTGGGATTGGTTTTCCCGAAACAGCCCAGGCAACAATAACCTGATCATCGTTTCTGATACCTTGTCTTGCAATCAACCACCTAAGTGCGGAATGAGCATTTTGAGAAACCACCGATCCCACAGAGGCGGCTTCCTTTGCATCAAGAAATCTGCCTAAAAATGTAAAACCTTCGGTATCATTTGAGGAAATCAATTTTGCTTTGTCACCATTGTGTCTCAATTTTGCAGGATGCAACCTTGCAATAGATTCCAGACGTCCGGAAACAAAACAAAAACCTTTGTCGGAATTTTGAGAATCCATAAAAGAAATCCAACTATCGTAAAGAGTCGGATCCTTCCATGTATCAGCGCTGGAATTCCTGTCCCCTGGAATTTCTACTGTCCAGCAGATTAATGCCGTTCTAGGGTCTATTTCCCCTTTATTTTTTTTTGGTAAAACGGAAAATATCTTTGGAGCTTCAAGATCTTTTTTTTCCCATTTTCGCATAAAATGCCGGTTTTCATCAACAAACAAAATGCCATGTTCCACAAGATCTGCGATTACTCGCCCTTTAGAAACATAAGCAAGAACAGCCCGTATTTTAGGATGAGAAAAATCTGAATCGCACCATCTTGTCAGTTGATCATAATATGAAGAAAAAAAAGATTTCTCTCCACCAAAATCAGGATAATCTTTTGCCACATATTGAATTGTATCTGCTAAAGCGTGAGGGGCATCATTACCTACCCGATTTTGTGAAATTTCATTTGAAGGAAGGAGAATGGACGATTTCTCATCCGAAACTTCTGCTCTTTTAAAAGAACCTTTTTCATCCAAAATAATGTTTATATGGGCATTTTGAGAAGTGTGATATTCAGGAACTAGTTTTTCCCTATCTCCCGATTCAAGAAGTTGAGCCTGCTTATAGGTCTCGTAAAGTCTTTGAATCCAGCTCATAGATTTTGCTCCTCAACCTCAACAGATTTCTGATTCTTATTGATATCAAAAACCTTTGGGATCATAGGCCTTACAGAACGAGAGTTAAGGGATTCCAATTCCATATTCGGATACTCAATTATTCCATATTTCATTTTTGCCAACCAGAAGTTGGCTTTAAGCTCATTTCCACCGATTTCATCAGGATAGCCGAAGCTGTGAAACATAAGTCCGAAGGCCATTTCGTCGATATTATCGTAAGCGCCAGTCCCTTCACCGAATTGACAGGGCTCAACGTAACCCTGACAGTCACGGGTGCCCAGAAAGATGTCCTGACGGCCCCCCTTTTCAAGAACGCGTTTGGCAATTGAGTAATGCTTACCATCGATCCGATCAGGTTTTAGTTCCGGTCGAAACTCATTCCAAACGAAATGCGCTTCAATTTGGTATTCAACTTCGTGAAGAAAGGTGTAAAAAGCCAGACTGTTTCCCCCATTCCAGGAAAGCGGCTTAACACCTTTTGTCTGAGTTCGAATTGGCTTAACAACCCTTATTTTGTTTATGCGCCAGATTATTGTCGGCTTCCAGTAAATTGATTTTAAGACACCCTTTATTGCTTCATAAGTTGGAACCAGGTAGGAGCACTTCTCACCTCCAATTTTTGTTATTGGATCGGTAAACAATGCATACTGGCCCCACAACTTGAAGTTGATACTGTTTTTCAATGTAATCCCCCTTTCAGATCATCAAAAAACCCGCTTCAGCAACCTTTTCGGTTGCCAGGCCAAAATCTTCATTATAATATTGCTCGTCAAGGTAATATATACCTGTTTGATGGACCTCGTAAATACACTGATTTTTTCTTAATTTGTCCCATACATTGGGAAATACGTTTACGCTGTATTTCTGGGCATCTCTCAAAATTAACCTGAAAGCGGCTGGATCGAATTGCTGGCCACACAAACTCGCGATTATTTTTCTACCCTCTTCTCCGTAGGGAACTATTACAGATTCCGTGGGGGCATCAATTGCCGCAAAGTATTTGTTTGCAGTCGCAAACGATTGCATAAGCAAAGGCAACATACCTTTTTTCCCTCGGAAGTCATTTTTACACCCAAAGTTGTTATGGGGGTTATCACTCAAGAGATTGAAAATAGAGTCTGAGTATCCCACATGATCTTTAAAAGGATAAATCATTGAGTCCGAACGTTCAAAAAAATAATAATCAAAAAATTTCCTAATAATCTCAGGCTTCAAAATATTATCATCAGGGTTTTCTGAAAAAACCCTTCGAGCTGCTCTCTGGCCCTCCATAATATCCTCAAGTCCCTTGATTGTTTCCTTTTCAGGATTTACAACAAAAACTTTTCCCCTACAGAGTTTTCCTGACTCGTCTTGCATCGTTCCATGCCTGTTACAACGTCCAGCTGCTTGGGCAATCGAATCAAAACCGGCGAGAAATCGGATAACCGAATTAAAGCTTATGTCTACTCCAGCTTCGATTAATTGAGTGCTGACACATAAGACAGGTTGCTGTTTTTCAAGACGTTCTTTAATCTTCCTGAAAATTTCTTTGCGATGTGCAGGACATAGATTTGTGCTCAAATGGAATATTTCCTTTGAAAAATTTCCCGTTTTCTTGCAGGACAGATAAAGGTTTTTGGCCCAAGCTTTTGTATTCACTATTACCAAACAACTGCCGGATTGCTCCAGGGATTGAACAGAAAGTTCAGTTAACTCTTCAAGGCTCCAACCTGCGGGTTCCCTGCATTTATTAATCACTTCCACCCGTTCAAGAGAGTCGAAAAGTCTGGCAACATCTGTGGAATTACCCACCAATTCATCTGAGAGGCGTAATTGTCCACGCTTAGAATTTTTTAGTTCGCTTAAAACCGGCTGTGTGGCAGTACAAAGAATTACTGTGCTTTTCCCAAAAATTGATAAAAAATTCATTGAATTGCAGAACATGTGAACGCATTTAATCGGAAGTGTCTGAACCTCATCAAAAATCAATACCGATCTTGCCATTTGGTGCAGACGCCGAACACTTCTAGTTCCGCTGCCAAACCATGCTTCGAGGAATTGAACCATTGTGGTTACAACTATGGGAGCATCCCAATTTTCGGCAATCAGCTTACTCTGCCATGTTTGTTGCTCAGATTCGAGATTTGAATGATGTTCCAGAACCCAGGAAGAAAAGTCATCCCCCTCCTCTTCAAGAATTTTCCTGATTTCAGAGGCATTTTGCTCTATTATTGAAGTATAGGGAATGATATAGAAAATCCTCTCAAGATTGTGCTTCTTTGCATGATGAAGAGCATAACGCAAACTGGAGAAGGTTTTGCCTCCTCCAGTTGGAACTGTCAATGTGTAGACCCCTATTGAGTTTCCTGCCTGGGATTTGAGTTTGTCTGATATTTCCTTTCTGATTTTGTCAATTGGATTTACCTGCTTAAGACTTTTGAAAAATCTTTCGAACCTTTCTATCGCCAAATCCCAATTTGGAAAAGATTTTGAGCGGACTGTCGCATTTTTTTGCTCTTCAAAATCGGCGCTGCTTATTCGATCGGCGTCAATTAAGCAACTGAACAAACATCGTGCTAAACATCCCAGGTAAAATTCCTTTACTTTATTCCCTTCTGGGCCCTCGTGGCTAAAAATCTTTTTTATTAAGACCCTGAACTCCAAGATGAGTTTTTCTCCGTGGAGTTCAATTGCTTTATCAGACAATCTTGGGCTGAATCTAGTATAACATTCTTCGAAATGGGTTTCCTCATCAACCTTTTCGATTCTCCGTTTATAGTTGTCTTTTCCATCAGGATCAAGGCAGTCAATCAAACCGCTGTGATGGGAAACGACGCACAAATTCATTATTTGAGAACATAACGGCCCCCAAACGTGCTTGGGGAGATTTTTATGGATCCACTGAGCCCCTGCCGTCGAATGATCCACTTTTCTCTTAAGATTTTGGAAATCCGTAAACTCCTGGTCAACATCAAAATCAATCAAATTCTTATCGAATTCTTTGTTGACACATGCTTTGATATAACTCTGAAAAGCGCTACTCAGTTTTCCAAAATCATGAAGCAAACCAATTAATGCTCCTGCATGAGATAAGCCCAATTTTTCAGCAAAACGTCCTGCAATTTCAGAAGTTTCGAGAAGATGCGATTCAACTGTTTGGATTTCACGATCACTTTTGCGAACGTGAGCAATAAATTCCGAAGATGAGAATAAAGGAGCCTTCAACAAAGGTTTCTGCAAGAAATTCCTCACTTTTTCTTCGTTCCTTTCAAGAGAATTCAGCCAACATTATTGGAAATGCGGGTTTCCCGTTTCACTGATAGCACGTGGAAAATTTTCTGAAAATCCAAATACTTCACTAAGAAATTGCGAAAAATATCACATTTATTTATCAGCGGCGCTTTCAAGTGTTGTACTTTCACGAACCACTATAATTTTTCCCAACTTCTCAGTGTCTCAATAATTTCATGAATTCAAAAATCTCTAAAAAGGAAATCTAAATGTAGGTTTTGTCAGTTTTCACCTAATTCCAAAGAAAGTAAGTTCCTATGAGTTTGTTGCATAATTCTCAAAAAGGTTAATTATGATATAAATCAAGCCTCAAAAAAAGGTTCCAGAAGCAACTGGGTTCCTTGTACTTTGAGCGATTCAAGAATAGAGCAACAAGCCTCTATCAATGTTTTGGAAATATTTTTTTTCCAAACGCTATAATTTTACCAATATCTGAATAACTTTTTCAAATAAATCCCACCCGATTAATGAAGATGGCTCGCTTGCATTTTTCGAAAATTTTGGTGGTGCTTCAGCAGGCAGTGGAGGCAACTGAGGCGCCGAGAAAGATGAAACCGCGTTTTGTTGTCCAGGAATTTTTGGAACTTGAGGCATTTCCGGCAAAACAGGCATTCCATTAGAACTGAAAGTTTTAGTTTTTCGTGATTTGCTGCCGAAAGAATAATTCCAGCTGTTTCCAAATCTATTCGTTGTTTCCCATTTGCTTGATCTGCTCAATTTATCGAATTTATTTCCGGAATTGACCCGTATTCCACCGATGTGAGTTTCTATTTTTATACGAGGAGCTCCGGATGCTGGAATTGATTCGTCAAAATCATTGCGGATCTTACCGATCTGCGAATTCAAAAATAGAGCTGGAACTGGGTTTTCAGGAACTCGAATGTTTACACTTCCGATATTGCTTTCAAGAAAATACTCAACTTCAGGGGCCCACTCGTAAGTCTTTACCTGTACAGAACCAACATCAGATTTAGCCCGGAGTGTTTTTCCTAAAAAGCCATCAATATTAATTGCCCCTACTCGAGTTCGGGCTTCCAAAGAGTCGGCTATTACCTTTAAAAGTTCGACATGTCCAACATCGGTTTCTAAAGTACATGTTGCACATTTCAAATTCCGAATATCGATTGAACCAACAGATGAAGAAAATTCAAGGATGTTAGTTTCAATGTTTCCCAGAAGAACGGAACCCACCTTGTTTGCAAGTTTCAGTTGAGGACAGTTGATTTCATCAAGCTCCATATCAAGAGTCTCAACGTTCAAATTAATTGAACCGTGTAATTTTCTAAGAAAAATTTTCCCATGTCGAAAATTTCCTTCGGTTGAAAGTGTCAATGCTTGTTCTAAAGGAACCTTTATGGAAATCTGAAGTTCAGGATAACGATAAAACCACCAGGAACTTGGATCTAAGGCAACCGGAAGCACAAGTTTTCCGGATTCCAAAACTGGGTCCGCATTGATTGAATGAACGGCCTCTTCAGCATCAGCGAAATTTCTTCCTCTTGCTTCTCTGACAATTTCAATGGAAACCGTTGCAATTCCTGGCATACCGACAATCTCGATATGCCGATTGTAAAGCGGCGGATTCTGTTCTTTTCCCTGAAATACAATTTCTTGAATTTGGTCGCAGGGAAATGAAAAGCAGTGAAGGTCGTCTGCTTTGGCACTGGTTTGAGTTTTAGATATAGCCAGTAATGATCCCTGAAAAACCAATCCAAGAATACCTAAAGAAAGAAGAATTTTTCGAGTGTTAATCGTCAGAAGGGCTCGTCCAAAAAATGTTGCTATCATCAAGTGAATGAAAACTACACAAAAACATAGGCCAATGATTACATTTACACCCCCAGCAACAAATCCCGGAAAATTCATAATCCAATAAAACCATGAATCATTCATGAATCCAATATTCCAGCCAATTTCGGACAATATCTTCAAGCACCCTACCCAAATCATTAGCAATGAGGCTAAAGTAAGTGGAAAAAACACAAATAACGACATCAAAATCGAAAATACAAATCGAACTGTGCCAAGAAGACATCCTTCCGCTTTCTGAGTATGAGCTGTTTTATCGGGACCCTTGTCAGTCGGTAGAAGATAACTCAAAGGAAGATAAACAAAGAAAAAGAGAGGCAAAAGGAAAGGAGGAAAAATAAAAAGAACTCGTATTAAAATAGGTGGAACACCGAAGAATTCAGCGAAACCACCACAAACTCCGAACAACCAACGGTTTTTTGTTGACCGGCAAAGTGGTTTTCTTCTAAATCTAGCTCGAAAATCAGGAGGAATTTCCTTTTTTTCTTCCTTATTTGTTTCGCGCTTTTCATCTTTCTTAAATTCAACAAGTGGCATGTTTTTTGCCGTTTCAGATTGGACCGAATCAACGGTCGGAAGCCCCTCCAGCAATTCTTCAGGGGTTCCAAGGGAGACGATGAGTTCGGCCATCACTTGAGCATCAACAACGGTTAGACGACGCTTGTCCAGTTCCTGATGTAATGCAAATCCAAGGTGCTCCTCAAGAGAATCACAAATTTCCTGAAGTGTGGAAGGGACAATATTCTGGCGCTCTCCCTCATTTCTTAAGTTCCGAAAAAAAGACTCCCCAATAAAAAGTGCTTCCTTTGTAAAGTCAAACATTCCTTCGAGATTCTTCATTTCAAACTCCCCAAAATTTTTTCAAGCGCCTGATTGATAGAACGCCATTCAGTGGTTAACAGTTCAAGAAGTTCACTACCTTTTTCAGTGATAAAATAGTATTTTCGAGGCGGGCCTTTATTGGATTCCTCCCATCGATAGGAAATCGTTTCGTCATCCTTCAAGCGTGAAAGAATCGGATATACGGTTCCTTCGGTGATTTGAACAGCACTTTCCTTCAATGCTTCAATAATATGATACCCGTAGCACTCTTTGTCGGAAATGATCTTCAAAATCGCCAATTCAAGAATTCCTTTTCGGAATTGTTTGACCTTTTGATCTTTCAGAGCATTACTGTCAGCCATATTTCAATCTCCTATCCCCGATCATAAATTTTGCTGCAAGGTATTATGCTATCACAGCTATATTGTAAAACAAAGTAGTAAATGTGTCAAGTGTTTTTAAAGATCTAGATAAGAATAAAGTAGCCTTTTTATAAGATACGTGTCGTCGAGAGGCTTTCAGTATCCTCCTGAAAAATACGGTTGTCGTTATAGTACATCTCATGTTTTTCGCTAAGAAGGTGTGAAAAAATTGATTTTTTAACAAAATGTACCACCTCCAATGTCCACGCCAAGAAACCATTGCGATACATTTCACCTGTAAAGTTTCAATTTTTTCACCGCTTGTAAGCAGACTTAAAGGAGAGGATGCAAGGATTTAACCTCGAAGAAATGGCTCTAAACCTTTTGCCAAATATTCGTTTCCGGAGAATATTTTCTTTAATAGTAAGTCGGTTGCGGAATCAGGTGGGCAGGTTAAAATCAGATCCTTTTTCAGGAAGGGATGCTGAAAGGTTAGTTCAACGGCCATAAGCAAAAGCCGCTCACATTGAAAATGTTCTTTGAAAGCTCTATTATGGCGTTGATCACCATGAGAAGTGTCGCCGATCACCGGATGAGATACTCCGGAAAAATGGCGTCGAATCTGTTGACGGCGACCGGTGTATGGCTTGACCTCGAGCAGAGAATATCGGCAGGTTTTGTGGGGGTGGATTGGAATAGGCAATTCTGATGTCGCTAATGTTCTGTAATTGGTAACTGCCTGTTGAGGTGGTTCTCCCGGCCATGGAGAAAGATCGCGCTCGATTTTACCATCGGCTGGGTTCATCCAGCCTCGAACTACTGCAAGATAGGTTTTTTCGACTTCCCGTTTTTCGAACAAGTCAGACAGTTTTCCAGTGGCTTGAGAACTCATTCCAAAAATCAAAACCCCGGAAGTTGCGCAATCGAGCCGATGAACAGGAAAGATAGGTTGTCCAAGCTGATTGCTTAGAACAGGTAGGATGGACTTTCGAGCTACAGGAGCAATCTTTGTCGGATGAACAAGCCATCCTGCCGGTTTATGGATCGCAACATACCATTCATCCTGGTAAAGAACCGAAAACCTGGAGTTGTCGGCAGAAACCAAGTTTTCGTCATTTGATGATAACAACTTTTTATCCAAGGCTAAGTTTTTATTTTCCAATTTGTCCTACTATTCTTTTGTTTTCCCGCGGATTTGGCTCCGGAATTTTTCCATTTGCAGGGAAGTTCTGTCAAACCAAGACTGTCCATTATTCGACCGCAAAATCCTCCTGGTGTTAGCCCCTTGATTGGGAAAATGTAAAAACTGCTCGTTTTTCTAATGCTTCAAGTGGTATTTTGAACTTCTTCAGGAGTACAATTGAGGAGGTTTCTTCTTTCGGATTAACTCAGATAAAATAAGGGCTGCAATCAGAGAAATAGCGGTCGGAGGCCGCACTTACAAACAGGTAAAACTTTCCCGGAATTTTTCCCGGGTCTCTTGGTCAGTATTCACTTGATAATTTTTGGATTTCTTCCAAAGTAAGGCCGGTAGCCTGAGCAATGCTTTCCAGGGGTAGTTTCATAGTCAGAAGATTTCGTGCTGTTTGAAGCAAAGTTTTTCTTGTATTTTCTTCGGCTTCTCTGGCTTTCTCTTCGGCTTCTCTGGCTTTCTCTTCCGCTTCTCTGGCTTTCTCTTCGGCTTCTCTGGTTTTTTCTTCAGCTTTTCTGACTTTCTCTTCCCCTTCTTTTCGACCTTCAAGCTTGCCTACTCCGTAGGATGATTGTACCATACTTGCTTGATAATGCAAATCATCGCTGTAGCGTTCGTAAGCTCTTCGCTCTTCATCAGACAATTTCAAAATATCAAGTTCTTCATTGGCTTTCTTCAAGCCCTTTGCACAAAATTCACTCTTAACTTTCTGGTTTTTCAGAAAATATATCCATTCATCGAGAGTGTTTCGCGCTATATCATCGAAATTGTTTACTTTAATCAAATAATATTCTGGAAAAATCTGTTGAGGAAGTTCTTTCTTGAAAAGTTCCTTTTGTCGTTCATTTAATTGTAGTTCATCGTGGTTGTGCAGCCCTTTAAAGATTGTTTTCCCATAATAGATGTAATCATCACCATGTCCAAAGTCAAAATAAAGTATATTCACGGAATATACTTTTACCACATTTGAATACGGATGCCCTGCTTCAAGGTTTTCGGTAATAGCTTTCGATGTTGCAAATAGGATCCGCTGTAAAAAGTCATGCTCATTTTCGAATTGTATTTCAACTATTACTAGCTCGTCTTTGCTATTTTTGACTTTAACATCAAGTCGATTTTGTTTCTGAAATTTTGTCTCCCTATTGCTCTCACTTTCAAGGATAGCTACAATTTTTACGTCTTCTTTCAGTAGTTCCGAAAGAAAACCTTCGAGTATTTCAAAATTGGCTTTACTTCGCAGGACTCTTTTTATGGCCCAATCAAAGCTGACTAGCCTACGCTCTGACATATTAACCTCACAACTCAACCAAATATCTTTAAAATAATTTTCCGCACAATTATAGACAAAAAATAGGACAAAAGCAAAATAAACAGTCTCCGAAGACTAGTACGACGTTTCCAAAATACCGTTGCATTATCAGCCAGTAACTAAATTCAGACTTCCTGATTTAGAAGGAACTCATTTGGCACAATTTTGAAGAATTTTCAGCACAAATAAACACTTTTTTCCTTGAAAAGTGCCAGATGGATTTCCGGTTGGAAACTCTGAATTTTTGATCAATTCAAATACGCACCAGGATATCTGAAATTTTTGTTTGGCATGAGGCAATTGTCATGTTTTCAGGTTCCAGATTTATTGTACATCAGCCACTTTTGGTAGTATTATTGCTATGTTATTTTGGAAACACACTACTAGTGGAGTCTGGCCATTTACTTTTTCCGGGGTGAGACTTGAAAAATTCCCAGATCATGTCGTTTCCCGGAAAATCTGGGGACGGTTTGTCAGCTGCAAGGCGATTAGTTTGTGTTGAGCCTGGCCAGGCATGTCCTTGATTTTGGAGTATGTAAAGAATCACTCCTGTATCATTTTTACCCTTAGAGTACTTATAGATTGCAGTTTTCAGTTTTCCATCGAAACTGTAGTCGGGGGTTGAATCACATTCATTTGCTTGAACCCAGAAATTCACAGTTTGAGATGCAGAAGAAACAATTCGGGGTTCCTGAATTGACTTTTTTTGTAATCCACCCTCTATCGGGATATGGTCGTCCAATAATCCATTAATCAGCATTACGGAAACAGGGGAAGTCGGCTTAGGTGGCACAAAAAGAACTTTTTTAGTCAGATCCATTCCTCCTAGAGTTCCTACTACTGGTGCAATAGCTGCAATTTGATTGTCAGGTTGAGCAGCAAGCAAGTGACAAAGAATCGCCCCATTGGAAATTCCGGTTGCAAAAATTTTATCAGGGGAAATCGGAAAATCATGTTCAATTTTGGCAAGCAGAACTCTGAAGAAACCAACGTCATCAATGTTCTGCTTAAAAGCTTCACCGAATCCAAAGCCTACATTCCATGTCAAAAAAATTTCCTCTCTCGGGCCTGTTCCATTTGGTGCCACTAAGAGAAATCCTGCTTGGTCAGATTTTGAAATAAGTTGATAGTGACCTAAAGCCTGTTTGGCATTGCCACCACCACCATGAAACAGAAAGACCAAAGGAAGCTGATCTTTCCGATCCCAACCCTTCGGGGCGTGAACATAGTAGGAACGTGCTTTTCCATTGAAGATAAGGGTTTCTCTTTTCGCATCAACCTGCAATGCGCTTGATTTTTCTTCAACTCTTTTAAGAATTAAATTTCGGAAAAAACCGTTTCCCACTTGCCCGAAAAGGGAAACAGTAAACGTAACTAAAAAAAGAATAGACATAATTAGTCTTTGTCTTAGCTTAAATGGCATTTTTTCCCTCGCTCAAAAAAGGTTGTCCATTCATCACTGATTATTATACAATTTATGCAAAGTTCGTGCCCTAGAAAAGTTGAAACAAATAAGAGTCGAATGCTTAATTTAACACATGGAATTAGTCCAGACAAGTGAGGGAAGCCATGAATAACAGCACTATTACTCGTATTCCCGCTTTTGATCAGGTTCGCACAATGGCGGTGATCTCCATGATTATTTCTCACGTAGCCCTCATGTTCGGATCAGGTGAAGCCTGTTCTACGCTGATAGGGCGTTTCATGGATTCATTCTGTGGAAGTGCGCCAGCTGCGCCTGTTTTCATGCTGCTCATGGGAATCTTCTTCATATTTCCAAAAGACAAGCCATTTTCGGTAAAATTCATTCGAGGTATTAAGCTTTTTGCGCTCGGTATTTTGCTGAATATTGTCAGGCAAGTCATTCCATTTTTTATTCTATTGACTTATGCCCCAACTGAATTTGACAGAATAAGGGAAATGTTGCAGACAACCAGAAGCGATATCTTCTGGAGATTACTCTATAACCTGGATATTCTGAGCTTTGCAGGAATAGCCTTTATGCTGCTCGCACTGCTACAGATTTTTATCAAAAAAACCTACCAATGGATAATAGTTGGTGCTGTAGCAGTTTTTTCTGCACCCTATCTTTGGGGAATAGGTGAAAACATGGGAGCTGTTTTTTACTTTTTCCAACCCTTGTGGGGACGAGCACTCATCCAGAATGTACCAACAGATACTCCTTTTCCTGCATTTCCTTGGCTAATCTATCCCCTCGCCGGACTGCTCATCGGGCGTTTCCTTCTGGCTGGGGTCAAGGAACCGGAGATTTTTAAAGGAATGCTTCAAACAGGACTCTCTCTTGCTACCGCTGGTGCAGTTCTCATCGCAGTATTCGGTATGAAACAATTCGGCGACTACTACCGGATGTATGCCGGGGGAACTTTTCTCGTCGTGAGCTTCGCACTTTTGTGGACCGCGTTTTTCATGTGGATAACCAGGATTGGTCTGTTTCAGGCGACCCTTACCAAACTTTCATTCTGGAGCGAAAACATTACCCTGGTTTATTGCGTCCAATGGTTCTTATTTGGATTCAGTGTGCTTCTGCTACATTTCAGGAGAGTCGATAATCCCTGGATCCTGGTAGCTTTAACCCCCGGGTTCTTCTTTTTGACCTATCTATTGTCCAAATTGCTCCTGCTCTCAACTCGCTTCATGAATGGTTTCCGCTGGTTCACAAAATAAATACCTTCATGGAAAAGAGGCACGTAAAGACTGATGAGAGCGATTAATTAATTCTTTTTCCATTGCTATTAAGCTGAAAAAATAATAATGATTTGTAGAATTACAACATCCAAGAGCGCCTCTGGCGAATAATTGCGATTTTTTTTACTCCGTTTCCAGCAAATTTTTCGCACCTTCTATTTGTGCGAAAAAAATCTTAAGGAATAAAAAATTGGAGGGAAAAAAGTCAAAATAGTACTAATACCAATTTCAATTAGTTCGTTCATCCGACCTATTTCGTGCTTCAGGTCTGCGTAAATTTGAGTTGGGTTGGCCAGAACCGAATACTCCAACCATCCAGTAAGGGCTCCTTATTTTCACGAAAATTACGTGTTTTCTTGGAAAGTATACAGATCCTACTTCACTTTGATCAAATCGATGTTCTTGAGGTGATGCACATATTTTTTAGGATTGGTATAATTGCAGCCTTGGACAGGATTTTTATTTCTGATGGTTAATTTGTCTCAAAAGAAAATCCTGTGCCAGATTATTGAAAAGGTTTGATTTTTCCCGAAAGAATGAGTGAGAAGCACCTGGAACTATTGCAATTTCAGCATTTGAAAGCATTCGGAAAAGTTTTGTCCCCTCTTCAACAGTAAAAAACTGATCACGGTCGCCAAGGAAAACCAGCACCGGCATTTTAACCTCGACCAGATCCTCTTTTTTATATGCAAGAGGACTGGTCCACATTGGCCAGACATTTTTCAACAAAGTCCGCCAATATTCTGGGTCGCCAGAGCGATTGTGCAAATTTCGGTATCGATCAACCATTTCGGGGCTTTCGGCAACAATTCGATTAAGATCTGCATCTGTTAAAGTTCCGCGAGAATCAGTCAGAAAAAAGTATTTCAGGCCGGAAAAATAATGAGAATGGTCTTCATTCACCGGAGCAGCAGCACCTATTATGAGGGCCGAGGGGATCTGCGGGTATTTCTTAGCCAACGTCAAAGCAATAATCCCACCATCGCTGAAACCACACAAAATTGGCTTTTCCAGGCGCATCACTTTGATGAAAGCGACAACGTCTTCCACCATGAGATCGTAATTAAACTTTCCCGTAGGATTGTCGGTCTGTCCGTGACCACGGCTGTCAATGGCAATGGTCCGAAAATGCCTTGCCGCCTCCGGAGCAAAAGTGCTCCAACTTTTTAGAGATAAACCACCACCATGAAGCAATATCAAGGGCGCTCCTTTTCCCGACTCAACATAATGGATTTGAAGACCATTTGCTTTAATAAATTGATCTTCCCGTTCTTGAGTCGAAGCGGACAAAAAAGCAGCCCCAATGAATAGAACAACCATTAAACTCAGTAATGCTCTGTTAAAGCTCATCATGAATAAAATTCTCCTAAATAAAAGATTTGTTTCAAATTGATCATTCACTGTTTCCAAATGTTTTCCTATTTTTTCCCTATGAACCCAAAATCTAATTCACATATCATTCACAGCCAGCCGCCAATAGGGAAAGAATTTCATTGGCTGGTTCCGCAAAGGAAAGCGAGTGATGAGCTATATCCTCAGGGACTTCGGGATGATGAAGATTAATTCTCAGGAGACGAGCATTTGGGTTTACTCGGACAATTTTTTCAGACGGCCAGCGAACCCACATTGGGGTGTTAAACCCCGAACCAACTTCTAACACTGCAATTTTTGCCCTTCCGTTTTGAGTAAGCCATTTGTGGAATCTTAAAGAGCCTTCGAGCCATGGTTTCTCAACGAACCATGCCCCGCCACGAACGTTCAAAAAAGTCGGTCCTCCACAATTTGGACATTTGGGATCCTTGTTCGGTGATAGTCTTTGAGTCGCTTTGTTTACCAATGGCAAATATTGTTCGATAATCGGTTCAACGGCCCATGTATCCTGAGAACAGGGAGTCAAACACTGAGCAAGCTTGTAGTCGCCCTGCGGAGTAAAGATTCTTTCTTGGTCAAAATTGTTTCTTTCGAATAACCCATCTGCATTTGTAGTGATTACAAAGTAATTTTTTCGGGATTGGGCAAGAGCAAGTAAATCCTGGTATGTTTTGTTTTCCCCCTTGATGAAGCGTGTCTCTCTAACATGTTGAAGGTAATAGCCCCACAGTAGTTCTTGCGGAACTGAAAAATTTCCCATCATGTCAAGTTTGCATTTAAAACCATATTGGAGCATTCCTGGATAGTTTTTGGCAAATACCGTTCGATCTGTGAAGTCAAAACCTGCTGCTGCAGAAAGTCCAGCTCCTGCACCAATCAAAAGCGCGTCTGCTTCCTTCAGATATTTAACAGCCAGATCAGTTCGCGGGTTTAGGCCATTTTGAGACATTATTATTTCTCCTGTCAATCTCGTTTTGATAAATCTTAAAATCCTTGTCTAGGAAAACATTGAAAACTATCAACGAAAAACGCTGAGGGTGTTCCTGCAACCAGTCCATTACAGAATTGAGAGCTATCTGTGCAGCAGCTTCATTTGGAAAACCAAATAGACCGGTGGAAATACATGGGAACGCGATCGAACTAATAGCTGATAATTGGTCGGCGAGGTTGAGGCAGGATTTGTAACATTCTGAAAGCAAGTTTGAATAACTGGAATGTCGTGAAGGATTTTCATATATGGGGCCAACCGTATGCAAAATGAATTGCGAAGGAAGATGGTAAGCTCTGGTAATTTTGGCACACCCGATGGTTTCAAATTCTCCCTGCAAATTTACTATCCTTGAACAGTCGTCACGCAAACGAGGCCCAGAGGCTGCATGAATTACATTATCAATGCATCTATGGAAAGGGTGAAAACAACCCAGCATTCGCTCATTTGCCGCGTTCACAATTGCATCAACCGCAAGAGAGCAAATGTCTCCCTGCCATAAAGCAACTTTTGTGGAAAAGTCGTGATGTTTAAAAACTTTTTGTATTTCCGAGCTTTTCATGATTTTCATTTTGCTTTTCTCATGTACAAAAAGACGATCTATTTCTTTAAGCACTTCCTCACAAAGTGAAAATGGTATTCTTGAAATCAATCTGGCATATAACCGATCACGAGGGTATAAAAAACTTTTGGGAAAATATCCACTCGCCTCTATTCCAGCTGTTTTCGTTAGAAGTGAATTCACGAGTGCACATTCTTCTTTTTCCGTAAAACCTACCGGAGTAAGAGAAAAATTCTCGTCCAGGTTAATTAGTTGTCGATATTGGGAAAGTTTAAGCATAAGGGTTTCATTCATTCTCCAATTTGTGCTTAAAAAGCCACCATTCAAGCTTATCCTGACTATGGCACCAGCGGGCGGATGTGGCAAAAAGGCCAGATTGATCGTTAGCAGCAAACTGCTACTTCAAATTACCCTTTCAGCTGTTTCATGGCAGTAGGCCAGTCTTCAAGGTGATAGACTTTAACAATTCGTCCATTCTCAATTGTGTGTATGTCGATTGTCATTATTTTGAAGGGCTTGCTTCCATTGGTAGGAAGGCCCATAAAGTCACCATTGGGTTTTCCCGAAGCCATACTTCGCACAATCACATTGTTCCCGTCCTGTAGAATTTCCTGGATTTCCCATCTCAAATCAGGGATCAATTTCCAGAAAAACTGTATCTGCCCAATAAGCTGAGCCTTTCCTTTAACTTCCACAGACGAGCGTGATTCAAAGTTATCGGCCAGGAGTTTACCCATGAGTTCAGCCACGTTTACTTCATTGTTGACGGTCAGGCATTGGGTGTAAAACGGTCTTACAACTTCTTTCAAATCGTTCATGTCGATTTTCCTTTTATGATTTTTTCTTCTGCGTTTCAGAAGGTTAAGTTAACTATAAAGAATCGTAGAAATAATTCATAGGTTGAATTAAGCCAAACGATGATTAAATTAGGCAAAAAAATTATTTGGAAGAGTGAATTTTACGACGGAATTCTGCTGGACTAGTATTAGTGTGTTTCTTGAAGAATTTTACCAAATTGGTAGGCTCACTAAACCCAAGTCGGGCTGAAACTTCTTTGATGGGAAGATCACCTTGAGTCAAGAGTCGACGGGCTTCGAGAATAACATTCTCTTCAATAAATTCTTTTGCCGTTTTATTTAGTATTTTACGAAGAATTTCATTTAGTTTTTTTGTAGAAACATCTAACAGGCCTGCGTAATACTCCACCTTGCGAGATTTTCCCAGATCACGTTCAACAAACCGGCGAAAGGTTACAAATTCCTTGTAATTTGGTGCAATCCGCTGGGCCAAAAGCACTTTTTCGTGAATTCGTGCTATCTGTAATAACATCACCCGCAGCAAATGACGCAATATTTCCGCAGATAAATCGTCAATAGGCTGTTGAAATTCAGAATAAATGGCTTGGGAGAATTTCTGCAAAAGCTCCTTTTGGGCACCAGTCAACTGAATCGAAGGTGCAATTAATGCAGATTCAAAAACATGCAGACTGTGAAAAAGGTTTGATTCGGTTGCGTTTTCATATAAAAACTCTGACGTAAAGACTATCACAATACCTTTATTTGCATTGTTTACATGGAATTGATGAACTTGCCCTTTGGAAATAAGTAACAAAGTCCTGCTATCGTAAGTATAATCTATAAAGTCTACCGAATGAACTCCTGTTCCTTGTGTAAAAAGAATCAGGTGGTAGAAATTCACTCGATGAGGCGTTTCTAAGAGATTGTTAATGTCACGGCTGAATAACGATTCGAGTGTCATGGCCTCCACTCCCAATTTTGGAGTGGTTGGGTTGGAAAATTTTATCTCAGGGATTGGATTTTGACATGGCTCATTTCTTCCTCGCATATATTATCAGTTGACTAGCAGGTTAAACCTTCACTTTGCAGCAAAGGTCTAACCTGGCAACCGGACTAAATCACATCTTCGGTGGTGTGGCTTCTCTGACCAGAGATCCATTTTTATCACTGATGATCAAAATGGAAAATTTTTCCACATTATCAAGTTCGCTTGTACTTAAAGAGGAATAATCGAACCGACCTCTCAAATCGGTGTAGCCATCCTTGTAAAAGGCTATTTGCCCATCCTTCATTCGGGCAAATGTTTTTACATATGTCTTCGAGATGGGCTTTCCGTCAGTTTTACTCAAAACTTTCAGCTGCCCGTAGTTTTCAAGAATCTGAACATCCATGGTATTTGGGTAATAGCTTTTAGTCTTTCTAACACTTCCGGCAACCGCTTCAATCATAACATTTTTGTCTCTGAGCTTTTCAGGAATCATTACAGAGTTTGTTGCCTGACCAGGGAGGAGCTCAATTGACAGAGTTTCGTTTGGTTGGATAATGGAAAACTGGCCGGAAATTTCCTGGACAAAGGGATTTTTGGAGAAAAGCAGCTCGATATCCATTATGTAGAAGTTCAATTCAACGGATTTGAGATTCTTGTAGCCTATTTCGATCTTGCCATTGTCAACCGCCAAATCGAGTACAGGCTCAGTGTCAGCCAATTTTGTAACTGCCTGATCGCGGTCTTCCGGATTAATAACTTTCGCTGCACTTCCCAGGGTTTCTTCAACCTGTGCCATTACATCCCGAAAAAGATCGCGCCAGCGGTCAACCTGGTAGTCAGTAAGTTTAGAGGCAATTTTAGCTGCCTCATCGGCTTTTCCAAGGTAGAAGTCGAAATAAGTTTGCAGGTATTTGTACTGTAAAGTCCCGACAAGTTTTTCGTCTTTTACCAGATCAAAAAACTTCAAAGCCTCTTCCACTCGGTCTTGAAGAAGAAGATAATATGCAATTTCCATTTTATCGTGATCTAAAAGTGCCGGATGAAATTTCAAGTCAGCCAAAAATTCCTCATATTGGGCATAAAATTGTTGATTTAAGATTTTCCGCTTCTTACCCAACGTGTAAACTCTTGGATTAACAAGAGGCTGGTATTCTTTGTGCTGGTAAACCATACGCTCGACCGGATCAAGTGACAACAGTTCGCTTTTCAGCGTTGTTCCACATGATGTTGCAAAGGAAGAGTGACGTAAACATTCGACTATCGCCGGAACATGATTGTGAAAAATTCCGTAAGACCAGATTGTTTCATTATAAACCTTTCGGGCTGACAACAAATCAAGGGTTTTAAGGAAAAATTCCTTTGACTTCATGCGGAATGCAATTTTATTCAAGTCAATTCTATTAATATTTGATTCCAGGAGGAAACGAAGCACTACGTCATCTTTGGCATTTTGAGAAACATGTTCCCAGGAATTTTCATCAATTGTAGTGGGTGTCTCAACCACCTTAAATTTGAAGGATTTGCCAAAAGCCAGAATTTTTCCGTTTTCAGAAACTTGTACTGGATACAAATCAAAGGCTCCCGACAGCGGGAAATAAAAATAATATTCGAAGAGCTTCGTCGAGTATGGTTCGATTTGGAGGTGTTCGCTTTTGGTGAAAAATCCATTTGAGATTGGAAGAGCACCTGAAGGGATCTGCATCAAAAAATCAACTTTGTGTTTTGCACTCGATGGATTGGTCAAAGTTACCTGGCAGCCATAAACTCGGTTTGTTTCAAATTCATCGGTAATAAATTTGTCGTATTTTTCGTGATTCTCGTATTTGTACCGATCATTTTCAGCAAAGAAATTTTGACTTGTCAGGATTGTCTGTGTTTTTTCAATATTTTCGCAAGGCTTAATTTCCCTGTGGAAAATAATGCAAGGAGTTCGGGCACCGAATTTCATAGCGGCGTTGTTGAATTCCACGGAATGATCTGCCGATTTGAAGGGCAAATCCAGAACTGCAAGAGCCAGCATCATTTCGGTGAAATTTCCGGCAGCCTCAGCCACATTTTTGGAAATGAACGGAACTTTGCGATCGCGCGCTGCAAAATCTTTCCAAAAACCGTTTACTTTAACTAAGTCTGCCACCTGATTCTGGATTGGAAGTTTGTAGTAATTATTTTCAGCCCATTCCTCAGTTTTTTCGAGTGCGCGATAGAAAGCTCTAAACTCGCTTCGTCTTTTGGCATCCTGTTCGTAGGAATCTCTATCCGCACGCAATCGATTGGAAAGCATTTTTTTCGTTCCAACACCGGGTCTAGCAGTCGGTTTTGCAATTTTTCGCAAGGCTTTCTCTTCCGATCGTGAATCTTTGCCAGCTGCTGAGTCATCGAGGTTTGTAGCAGCAAAGGCATCAGCGTTTGAAGGTTCACAAGGGGCATTTTTATACTCATTCTCAGTTGATACTTCTTGTAGAGATATTTCTTCTTTGTCGGCAATCGCTCCTTTAGGGGGAGCTCCAGCTAAAGAAGCAGTTTTCATCATCATCGGAGGTGGAGGAGGAGCGCATGGCTTTGCTGCAAATTGTTGTTTTGCCGCATCCAACCCAAATTTGTCCCCAACATCCAGAGATCCTGATTTCAGGGCTGTCTCAAACAGTTGGTTGTACATTTCGATGTCCGGTGGAATTAAATCATACAGGTCAGTGACATGGCGTTCTGTGGCTGACACCTGATCGGTAATTCGTTCAGTCAACAGGATTTTTTCCACAATGTTGAGCCTTTCATAGGCCCATGGTTTCAAATAATTCGAAAGGTCAGCACCAATAAGGTAATTGTCCATGAATGTTTTGTCATGCTTATCGGACAAAAATGGCTTTATTACACTTTCAAAGAAAGCAGGATCCTTTTTGTACAAGAACAGGTTCAGTTCATGGCAAGCGTATTTTGAATAAAGCTTTTTCTTCTCTTCAGGTTTAAGGTCAGGCCATTTCAAAATAAAGTTAAATTCAGCGAAATTGGAATCAACCTTCAAACTTGAGAAGAGTGCATGTACTCTTTCAAGAGAATCGAAAACCTCAAACCTTGCTGTTCTTATGTCATCGAGAGTCAGATTTGTTCCCGAAGCCAAACCGGTGATTTTTTTCATTTCTGAAAAATGTTTGGATTGATCTAGCATTTGCGCGAGTCTCAAATCTTTAGTGGGACAATTCTTTTCGCTGAGTGAAATTGTTTTAAAAATTGCGTCCCTACCATCGGTTACATAAATTTGTACATGTTGCCGGTCGCCAAGATCTTCCAAATTAATAAATAAAGCTTCGTCTGAGTTGGGTTTGAGGTTATAAAAAACTTTGGAAGCTGTGGCCAGGAAGTCGAAGTTGGCAAACCCCTGATTTTTTTCCTGTGCGAGAGCAATTCCATTCGGTGACATTGGTTCACTGGATTTCTGTGGAGAGGGTTCCGGGAGTGGAGAAAAAGCATTTCCAGCTTCAGCAGCCTGAGTTCCGGTCTCTGTTTTCCTCAGACTGAAAGGAGTCAAAAGAAGACTTGGTCTTTTCAACATATTTCCAGGAAAAATTTTGGCGAATTTTCGTTCTAGTATGTATTGGTACTCATCCCCGATTGAGCGCCCCGAAACATATCTGGTCGTTGGCATCACCCAATAATCACAGGTTGGGAATGGATCGTCACAAGGAGCTCCAAGTGAATCCCATAAATCACGATCCGGCACAAACCTGTCGGCAACAATGTGAATACGGGTTTCGGAAGTGGTGTTCTTCAGCTGGATTTTTAACTTCTTTTCTTTCTGCGAATCTTCGATAGCCAGAATTTGGAGAGGATTGTCTCCTTCTTTTTTCAAGAATCTGGTTTTGGAAATGAGGTAGTCGCTTTCTTCCTTGCCTTCGGTGAGTTTCAGAATAGTAGTTTTCATTCCCGCCAGTGAAAAAATTTCAAAATCTCCCGCAGGCAAATCGTCAATTACAATAAAACCATCTTTGATTTTCACATTGCTGGAGTAATCGGTAATGTAATTACCCTCACGAACCTCAAAGAGCCACACTGAACTGGCAGTACCTGTTTGAATTTCTTCCGAAGCTGGGATAAACACAGGTTTTCCGGAAACCGCTTGAATGCAGGAAGTAAAAAACCGCTTCTCTCTGATTGTATTCCATGTTTTGGAACAACCGGTTTGGGTATTTGCCATAATGCAACTGATTCCTTGGAGTTCTCCCAAATCGATCCGTCCTTTGGAATCTGTTTGAAGAGTAACTTTGATCGTCGGAAGGTAATCGCGATGCTTGAATTCAAAATGGACAGGTCTTTCCGACTTTGGTTCACCAGTCTTTCCAAGTACCTCAACGATGTAATTATTCTCAAATTTACTCAGAAAAAGATCTTCAATTTGATTCGTCTTATCAATTGCATTGAAGGTAAGTTCTTTGGTGGCTGACAAATCAGAGGGTTTTCCCAATATAAGGCTATCGATCTTTCCTTTTAATAGGAAAGTCAACTTTTCAAGTTTTTCCGGAACTTTAATTTCAAACTCAGTTTCTCCATCATTTGTTAAGGAAGGATTGTTGATTTCTTTGGAGGTCGTAATTCCATTCCGGTCAACCATCGTAATGGAAAGAGAGGTTTCTTTTAGCAGCTTTACATCAATTGGAACGGAATTCAAGGTGAGCTTGGGTTTAACAACAATTTTGGCTTTTGCACTTTCAATCAATGCTTCACGATCAGCATGGAAAGTTGCTTCCAGCGCATAGTTTTCCCCTAAATGGGAAAACTTGTGGAAAGCGGCGAAATTACCGCTTTTTATTATGATGTTTTGTTCACAGGGATTTGCTGTGAATGGGACAGCTATTTCACCGTTTTCTTCGGCTTTGTACAAATGTCCTGAAAGAAAAACTTCCGCATTTTTTACAAGATTTCCGGCTTCATCAAAAACTTTAAATACCTGGCCTGCCGATCCGACTCTTTCCGTAAAAGAAAGCCTTCCTTTGCGGATAAGTGCGCGGCAACTTTTCCCTCCGCCAATAAATTCAATCACATAAGTCCCAGGTTCTGAAAGACTGTTGAAATTAAACTTCTCCGAATGCCGCTTGAATTCGGGAAGATCATATTTATAAACGTTTTCCTCGTTCGGGAACAAGCCATCCAGATCGATAGCGGTGTTTATTTCCTGATTCGATTCCCGATAATAATTCATTGTATTGAGTCGAAATACCTTCACGATCAGGGTCGGAACATTTTTAATCGACACTTCGAGGGAAACTGGGTCAGAAACCTTGAAATAATCAGGGTTGTGAGGAGGAAACTCCAGTTCCACTCTTTCGCGAATTTCCCGGACTTTTTCAGGTGTCAGGAGGGAAAACCATTTCTCCATGTCTCCTGTGCCAGCAGTTAATCTTGTTTCCGCAAAAACATCGTTGAGATAATTGAATTCAATCAACTCGGACAATTCATCAAATAATCTCGAATATCCCTGTTTTTTTCCGGAAAAATCAAACAGCTTTTTCAGCCCGTTGGTGATTCCACTCTCGTTTTCGGATTCGCTCAAAAACAGATTGCGAAGATATTGTCGAACCAGAGATTCATCATTCCCAACGGAAGGCAAAAGAGTTTGCGATTTGAAATCGAAGGATAAATCAGCTCGGTTATATTGATTTTCCCTCCTGTTTAAAAACTCCTGGTTGATATAGTAGCCATTGCGCGGAAGTTTCAAATATTCAACGAACATATTTTTATCATATTCGTTTCTTTCCATGTCATCCTTTAATTTATGGTATAACACGTGCGCTTTTAACGAGTTATGGCTGATTGGAAGCTTTTTCACAAATTCCCAAAGTTTGTTTAAATAAGCAGATCTATCAGCGTGGTTCTCAATGCCGTTTTTGTCGGCTCCTGGCCATAATTTAGAAATGTAACAGTTAATGAAATTTGTTTCGTTCAGGAGTTTGGGCATTAATTCAAGACATTTTTCGAGTTGTTCGCGAGTCAACTTGTAATGAATTGGTACAGTTCCGAATGTTCCCGATCTTTCGTAGGCAAGATCTCTTGTAACCAATGTTGGAAGATTATCTATCACTGGTCTGGTAAGCCTTCTTAAAAAGAACCTTCTTTGATCAGGGTCTTTATCTGAATCAGTAAAGGTGTACAACCCGGATTCTTCGAACTGTGAAAAATCGCGGGAAATTGAAAACGCAATTCTGATAAAATTCTCTTTGGAAAGTATTGACTGGTCAAGTCGAGTTTGAAATGTGGGTTTTTGGTTCATCAAAATTCGGGAATGGTTGAAAGTCAGATTCAATTTTTCTTTTAGATAACCCAGAGTTTCTGATTTGTTTTCGGGATATCTAAGAAGCATAAGCCGGTTTTGTGTTTCCGTTACTTTGGGAGTATACCCGTAGCGATCTATCCATTGCTTCAGCATTTCCGCACATTTGCTCAAGTTTCCTGAATTTTGGAATTGAATGCAATGGTAATAATAATATTCTTCGGTACCTGGTACCAACTTTTTTAAAACGGATTCCCGCTCCCCTGAGAGGGCAAAATCCTCTTCAATTCCAAGTTCGTTGGCTCGAACGTTCAGACAGACCAATAACAACAGTGAAACAACCGCAAAAAATCGGAATTCCATTGTTTCCTCCATTCCTCAATCTAAAAATTGTGGGACAAACTTTTTTGATTCAAAACCACCTCTTGTTCTATCACATTTCACAATTTTGAGCAAAACAGCAAGATTGTAAAAAATAACATTAAATAAATTTAAACTGCTTACGATAATGCATGCAATCGAAAGAGGAGGGTTTGAAAAAGAAATGAATAGTACATCTAAATGGATAGCCTTTTTTATAGTCTTCAAGCTTCTCACGGGGTATGAGGTGCTTAACGCCAATGAGCCTCCTGCTGCCGCGAGCAGCGCTGGAAGCACCCCAGCCGTTGTAGTTGCAGCGCCAATTAGCAACATAACAGCTGATGCGAGTACAACAGCCGTTGGAAATGCCACCACAGCCCCCAAAGCTGCAAATTCAGCAACTGCAACTCCCTCAAAAGTTGTTGGTCAAAAGCTGATTTCCAAAAAGAGTATGAAGGTGGATTCGGCTCCCAAGAAATCACCTTCAGTACAAAAAGCAAAAAAAGCTTCCGTAAAAGCACAAAAAAAGACAGTACAATCTTCGTCAGGCGCTTATAACGGACGAACCCCCGTTGATATGCCTGCCGGGCACTGGGCATACGACGAAGTTATGAATTTGATTGATGGCGGCTTGATCAAAGTGGGTTCTGACGGGAAATTCAATGGGACAAAGCCAATTTCACGATACGAGACTGCCAATTTGTTTGCAAGAATGCTAAGAAAGACTCAGGAAGAACTTCACAACGTAAAAACTCCTGCGGAATTGGAAGAAGTCAAACATAGAATTCAACTTCTCCTGGAAACAATGGAAGAATATAAAATCGAACAAAACGACCTTAAAGAAAATCAGAAAATCGACAATGAGAATCTTGAGAAAGTCCTGAAGAATGAAATTGCACAGGAAGAAAGACTTCTTTCTCTGGAAAAAACAAAAGAATCCGTTAAAATCTTTGGCGATGTCAGAATGAGATATCAAAATGCCAGATTAGATGCAAACGGCGCGAAATCAACTTCTTATGCATTCGCCGACAGATTGAGATTAGGTGGGACAATTCCCGTCGATGACACATTTAAAGCTAACTTCAGATTGTTGCTTACACAACCGGTTCGAAGAACAGACTATGGTAAAAACCCATTTTCAACCGATAACAATTCTCAAAGTGATATGGTACTTGATTTATTGAATGTCGAAAAGAAAAAGGTCCTGGGTGGCGACTGGACTCTGGGACGGCAATACCTGAAACACGGTGTGGGTGCTGTGTTATTAGACTTTGTTGATGGCGTAAAATACACCGCAGAATTATTCAAGAACTTGGGTTTCACTGGAATGGTACTCGCCGGAAATGATAAAGCCAGCCCCGGGCGGACCCATGGAATGGATGCAGGGTTAATTTCCCTCGATTACAAACCGAGCGACAATAGCCAAATTAATATGTATGAAGTAATTAACAATGCTGAAAACGATAAATTTGGGGTTGTCTCTACAAACGGTGTAGCAGGAACCCCACCCACCCCAGCAACCCGCGAAGGATGGCTTGGAGTTGATGCATTGGGAAAAATAAATTCCAATTGGGAATATTTTGGCTCCGGTGTTGTTTATAGAAATGAGCTAAACGGTGCCAATACTCCTTCTTCGTTGAATTACCTCAGGGGCGACATCGAAAACAGCAGCTATATGTTGGGCTTGAAATTCAAAGAAGAGAATAAATATACCGCAGGGGTTTCATGGGGAAGACAGGAAAATAATTTCCATGCTTTCGATGTCTTAAGTGATATTTATTACTTGGACATTCCATATCATCCATTTGAAGATACTTTGCAGGCTTTGGCATTAATGGGAAACGGCGTTTTCCCTCCTGCGGGATCAACAAATCCCGGCTCACCTCTTAGAACTCCAGCAATGGGTTATCGTGGGGATACCGGAGCATATCAAGCAGATTTCCATGGTTACCAGGATGTACAAATCAACTACCAATATTTCTTCACTCAAAAACTCAGCTTCAAGTTGATCGCTGATTTCCTGGATCCGGTGGATTCCAAATATGACTATAAGAAGATTTCGGCTCTTACTTCGAGATTGAGATATAAATATGATGATAAAACCAGCTTTGAATTGCGCGCTGTAAGAGTAACTTCTGATTACAACCGTGATGTAACCGATATCAGATCGGAAGTTTACATGAAATTCTAGTTTTTTTGGTTTTGCAAATTGTTTACAACAATCCCCTCCTCAAGCTATTCTGCGGAGGGGGTTGTTGTTTTTGGAAATTTAGTTTCACATATCCATGAAAATTTGCTTTCTTACACCGTTTTGCTCAAAGGAAAATTTTTCTAAAAGGTAGCTTAACTAGTCCTCTGAGACTGTCGAAAAATACCCTATTTTTCATGTTTTTATGTGCCGATTCAAATTTTAGCCTTGCTTTTTAGCATCAACAGTGAGCGACTTTGTGCCGAACAAAATGTACCGGGATTTTTCGACAGTCTCCTCTGTCACAATTGAATTTATAGTATCTACTCAAATAATCTGCGGCTTTATATTGTGACTTCAACACCACTCTACCGGCCCGGTCGTTGAGAAGGTGTGAAATATTGCCTAATAACGGAAGTGAAAAATATCACATTTGTTTGTCGGCGGCATTCTCAGTGGTTGTATTTTTGTGAGTTAGTAAATTTTTCACATCTTTTGAACGGAGTCGAAACGATCTTCGCAATCAACATCCAAACTCATCTGTGAGTAATATCAATCCCAAAAAATACGTGCACTTCCCCAAGGACTTTGATTTGACCAAAATGTAAAGGGACCGCTTTATTCTCCAAGAAAAAACAAAATTTTCGAGAAAATAAGGATTCCTTATTGGATGGTTGAAACATTCATTTCTGTCAGATAAAATCTAATTTTACGCAGATCTGAAGCGAGAAACAAGGCGTATGAACGAACTAATTGGAATTGGTATAAGGACTAGCGGCTTTTAAACAACTATCAGATATCAAAAGTTCGAAAGTTTACTGGAACCTGAATTTAGATTGTTTTCCGAAAATTGCTGTTTTGGAATTGACATCATTGACTAAACAGGAAATCATGGTATCATGAATACAATGAAAAAAGGCTTACTTTTTGCTTTTTTAATAATGCTGAGTTTTGTTCTTGTAACTGGTTTACAGGCAAAATTAGTCTCTTATCGACTTTCTCTTACTATTTTTACGGACAAGAGCGAGGAATATCTCCTTTCAGCTGGTCTTGACGACCGTGAATGTCGTTCGATTACCGAAGATCCCTCACGCGGAATTCAACCCTTTGTCGAACAAGCGATGCGTGAATACGCCGAAAAAATTGGCTTCAGGAAAGAAATCTATGGTGATGATAATTACAAAATGGTTATAGTCGACCATTTTTCTTTTGTAATAAGAGATATCAGCCAGGATAGAGTTGTTTTCCAAAAGGGAACGGGTACAAATTAAAAAATGATATTTGTGGGTATTAACAATTTTATTTCCTTTCCGGAGGTAATATGAACGTGGTTTTCAACAAAATTAGGATTCAAATGCTGCTGTCTGCTTTGATCGTTTTATTAGGCTCCGAATTTTCGTGGGCTTTGGTTAAAGCTCCCCCGGAAAGAGGCATACTTCCCAATGGTTTGAAAGTGCTGGTTTTGGAAGATTCCACTCTTCCAATGGTTTCAGCCACACTGGTTTTCAATTTTTCTACTCCACATGCTGCAAGCCAGATCGATCCTCTTGCTTCCCGGGGCCTTAAAATCCTGAGAATGCTCATGGAAAAGGGAGACTCCAAAAGCGTTTCCCGAATGGATTTGAATGCTGCCTTAGAAGAACAAGGCTGTATTACAATGGCCTTTCCTTCAGTAGTTCCGTGGGCCGGAGTGCAAGGTCACCCGGATAGCCTGGACAAAATGTTAAAATTCTTGCGTGCAGTTACTTTTGAATTGAATCCTACACATGATCTCCTTGAGCATGTAAAACGATCTTCCAGACGCGATCTACAGGAGTCGAAGATTCACCCCCTTTCCTCGGGATATATTCAAAGCAAGGCCATTGCTCTTCTCGGCGGTGGACAAAATATTGCTGAACGTGACGCCTATCTCGATGACTCTTTAAAGGGCGTAACGCTTGAAGAAATTCAGAGTTTGATTTCCTCAACTCTGGTTCCGAATAATGCAGTTCTTACGATCGTTGGAGATGTAAAAGCAGGAGATATTTTCAAAAAAGCGATGGCCTCCTTTGGGGATTTGACCGCGAGACGAATCGAGTCGCCAAAAACTGCAACTGAAACAATTTTAGTTAACCAAGTATCCTCAGATTCTGCAGGACTAAAAATAGCCCCTACATCAAAGTGTTATGAAGCAAAAGAATTTCTCGATGTGAAGACCACTCAGGTTGGAATATGTTTCCCCGCCCCTTCAATGGCCGATCGGGATATGCCGGCAGCAAAACTGCTATCCGGAGCACTTTGGGGTGCTAATGATTCCTGGTTTGGAAGAGTGTTTGAAAAGGAGTTTCCGAATCTTAAACAGGTTAGCGGAACTTACTATCCAACTCCCGACAAGGGATTTATCGTTTTAGAATTTGAAAGCGAGGATCCTGAAATCGATCCGGTGATCAGTGCGATTTTAAAGAAACTGGCGAATTATTCGGCAACACCCCCGTCATATGGTGAGCTTGAAAGAGTTGCAACCATGAAAAAAAGTGAGCAAAGTATTGCTAACGAATTGCGATTAATGCTTTCTTTCAATATCGGATTGGCTGAACTTGCACGCGACTTCTCCATAGCTTTTTCCTTTAATGACGCCGTTGATAGAGTAACTCCTGAGGATATTTCCAAAATTGCCAGGAAAATTTTTTGCGAAAGCTCGTACGCGGTTTATTCAGTCCATCCTGTTTCAAGCAAAATAAGTGGCGAGAAAAAGACAATTGAAGAGACTTTGGATAATGGTGTTGTATTAACCATCAAACCAAATTCAAGTTCCGAAGTACCAGCTCTTTGCCTTCGTCTGGATCTCTGTCCCAATTCCTCAATTGAAGGAAAACAATGTCTGATTGATATTTGGCAAGCTGCTTTAGAGGAAAAAATCGCTGAGAACTTCAAAAGTTACAATATCGGAAGAGAACTGGACGACCTTGGAGGAAAAATTAAAATTGAAAAGCAAATGGCGGGAGTCTTTTTAACAGCATATTGCGAAAAAAGCAAACTCAAAGATCTTTGTCGCCTTGTTTTTGATTTGATAGTAAATTCGGAAATAACTCCGAAAGTTTTTGAAAAAGCTCGCGAAAAAATTGCTGCGCAATACGCTGACGAACAGGAAGAGCCTGTTTCTCTAATGGAAGATTGCTTTAGGAAGAATATTTTTGCATCTTCTCCTCTTTCACTGCCCACTCCTACTCCCGAAGAGGTCAGAAATATCGATTACAGCGCATTTAACATTTTCCGAATGAAGTGGATCGTGGCTGAAAATTTTTTAATTACCTTTCTCGGAAATTTTGACCCTCAGGAAGTCGAAAAATTTGCAAAACCTATTTTTTCAAAAATTTCCAAATCCGAAATTTGCCTTCCCCAGGTTGTTACAGCATCCTTTTCAATACCTCTTGAATCCACCAAAGAAATAGAGCTTGAGTTGCCCAGAAATTCCAAATCCGGCTACATCGCTTATGGATACAGATTTCCAAAAGCCTTGGGAAACCATAAAATGAGGGCTGCTGATGCCGCATTTTACCATCTTCTCACTTGGAGCAAAAATGGAATTCTATCCAAGGAGATTGTCGGAAAAGGTTTGGCTGACGACATTGTGGCTCAAACCTATAATAATTCCCCTTATGCCAATTATATTTATGTCCTGCTAAGAGTACCAGTAAATAAGCTGGAAAGTTGCCGTGAAGCCATCAGAAATCTTGCAACTTCACTGGACAAAATCGAAATCGATGAAAAAGTGATCGAGAAAGCCTCAAAGATGCTTGAAAGCTACATGATGCTGGGTTTTGAAAGATCGACTGACCATGCTAAATTCATTACCTTGTTCAAAGCTTGGGGTGTCCCGCTTAAAGCAATTGAAGAATATTTTAAGATTTTTCAAGTCATCAAACCCGAAGACGTTAAGCAAGCTGTAATGGAAAACTTCAAAAATTATCTTCTGATTGTGGGAAAACCAGCGAAGTGAAGATTGGGAATAAAAATCTATGAAACCAGTTCCAAATGAAGAAAGGCTTTTCACTTACGGAGATTATTTAACCTGGCCGGACGAAGAACGTTGGGAGATTATTGACGGAGTTCCATATGCAATGACAGGGCCAGGGTTGAGTCATCAGAGAGTTTCAGGGCGACTGCTTCGTGTATTGCTCAATTTCCTGGAGGGGAAACCCTGCGAAGTGTTTCATGCACCATTTGATGTCAGGCTCCCTAAAGCTTTTGAATCGGAAAACGAAATCAATACTGTCGTACAACCCGACATCATGGTTGTCTGTGATTCCAAGAAACTTGACGAAAAAGGGATTCGCGGAAGCCCTGATCTTTTAATGGAGATCGTTTCTCCATCAACTGCATCAATGGATTACGTAAAAAAACTTCGACTTTACGAACGACATAAAGTTCGCGAGTACTGGGTTATTCATCCACTCGACAAGACAATAATAGTATTTCGTTTGGGCAAAAATGGAAGTTATAATACACCAAAATCTTACAGCTTTGAAAAACCCGATCAGAGAAAGGTAAAAGTCGGAATTTTTGAAGATTTTTACATTAATCTTGAAGATATTTTTAAATAGATCGGAAGAAAAAAGAAAAGTTCGTATGATGTTACAAATTAGACCTTCTCAGTTTGTGAGGCATCAGATCCATACAAGCAAGATGTGAAAAATTTAAGTTTTATGGGTGAAAATTATCACAATAGGTTTCTAGTGTGACTTTGGAAGCAGGTACATTTTCAAAAAATCAATTTTTTCACACCTTCAGGGAAGCGGTGAAAAAATGTCAAAAATAGGTTAAAAATGGCTGTGAAAAATATCTCATTCTTTTGCCAGCGGCCCTCTCAAATGTTGTACTTTGACGAAGGCCTATATTTTTTTCACGCCTTCAGGGCAACGAATACTTTTTATTGATCTGATGCGTTTAATCTCCTCACAACGGGTTCATTAATCGTATTTTTCTGCAAATAATTTCTTCAAAAAAATGGGCGTTTCATACTAAATACCCGATAAAGTAGCATTAATAGGAAACCTCCTGAAAGATTGATTAACAGGCGAAAAAGCGTATGTGTGCCCTGAGATCCTTAATTTTTGCTTTATTTAATGGAAATGATATAATCCAGCTTTAAACTTACCTTCGGAAATAGCCCCTAGGAATCTGTTCTTCCCAAAAATATGGAGATATTGAATGAAAACAATTTCAATTAAGTACAAACTCGTCGCTTCTTTTTTCCTGCTGGTGCTGATAGCTGCAATCACTATCGGAGGTTGGGGTATTCATGAGCTGGACATTTTAAACGAAAAAGCTAGTATTGTGTTTCAAACTGCGCTAAAAGATCGAATGATTTCGGAAATTGGCAGAACATTAGATTCTGATGGAAAACTTGTCGCAGATTTAATTGAATTAGCCCAAACTACAAGTCGTGAACTGGCTACTTCAATCGCTCTTGAAAATTATTGCTCCGCTATAAAAACTGAAAATAGCATTCAAACTGAGTTCACATTTGGACAGCTTAAGAAGAAAGTTGCAACTGTTTTCCGAAATGCCCTTCATGCAATTGAAGGAAAGCCTAGACCTTTCTTAACCCGAATCAGCTGTTTTGGCGAAAATGGCGATGAATTCCTTTGTTACACCAATGGCAAAATTGCATCGTCTTCAAAATCAAATGAAATTTCTGAATGGCTATTAAATTGTGAGGAAAGACTTAAAAAAGGCGAGCAAGTTTATAGCACAGTCACAGCTGAATCCGGAAGTGGAAAACCTGTTATTCATGTAGCATGTCCGGTTTTTCATGGTGGGAATTTTGATGGAGTCATAGTTGTTAACCTGGATTGGTCTTTAGTCTGGGAGATTTTCAAGAGTCGGGTGCACGGAAAAACAGGCTACAGCTATATTGTCTCCGACCGTGGAATTGTCATTTCTCACCCCAGATATAAATTGGCTGATAATCTCAACTTAACCGATCCCAAATTTGGAGATTTAGCAAAAATTGTAAATGAAAAAATGCTAAAAGGTGAAACAGGAAACTGTCGCTATATTTTTGAAGGAGTCGACAAATTTGTTTCCTATCGACCTTTGGCAATCGGAGGTATTCGATACATAATTGCCGGGGTGGTGCCGGTTTCTGAAGTTTTTGAGTGTGTTCAGGCTGTAAAGGAAGTTGAACAGAAGGTTGAAGTTTCGGCCAAAAACTCACTGTTACTTATTGGTTTTTTCTGGATTTTTTTGTCGCTTTTAATCGCGTTCTTTTTTGCAAATCACATTGAAAAAATTATAAAGACCCTCCTTTCTGAACTGGAAAAAGTTTTTAATGCCGCCACCCTCGGAAAATTGGATGTAAGAGTTGATTCAGCGAAAGTTGATTTTGAGTTTAGGGGGGTTGCCGATGGTTTGAACGAAGTTCTTGATGCGATAATCCGCCCGTTGAATGTTACGGCTGAATATATTGACCGAATTTCCAAGGGCGACATTCCAGCAAAAATTATCGATACCTATAATGGCGATTTCAATGAAATAAAGAACAACCTGAACAACTGCATTAATGCAATAAATGCTTTAACAACTGATGCGAATACTCTTTCAAAAGCCGCGATAGAAGGACGCTTGAATGTTCGTGCTGATTCTTCGATCCATCAAGGGGAGTTCCGCAAAATAATAGATGGCGTAAATCGCACCATGGACTCAATTGTTGGCTTGATTGATGCAATGCCAATTCCAGCATTCATAGTTGACCGAGAATTAAAGATCCTTTTTGCTAACCGAACAATTGCCACTTTTGCAGGAATGACTGCTCTGGAATTGTGCGGTAAAAAATGCGCTGATATTCTCAAAACTCCCCATTGCGGAACTGAAGGTTGTGCAACTGCCCAATGTATGCAAATTGGAAAAACACTTTCCGCTGAAAATGAGGTCTATCCAAACGGAAAGAAACAGGAGATTCATTACTCAGGCGTTCCTTTAAAGAATTCGGAAGGGAAAATTATTGGAGCCCTTGAAGTTGCTGTAGACCAAACTGACCTTAAGAGAGCTCAAAGGTTTGCTGAAAAACAGACCAAATATCAGAATATAGAAGTGGATAGAATGGTGAAAAACCTGAGTAAACTGGCCGAAGGCAATCTAATCCTTGATCAGTCAGTTGCTCCCGCTGACGAGGACACTCGCGAAATAGCCGAAAATTTCGAAAAAATTAACCAGGCACTAACAGGAACTTCTTTGGCCATTACCACTCTGATCGATGATGCCGTAACTTTATCCAGAGCCGCTATCGATGGAAAGCTCGATTTCAGAGTTGACGCAAGGAAACATAAAGGTGCTTTCAAAAGTGTGATTGATGGTGTAAACCAAACCTTGGACGCGTTGATTCTTCCGCTAAATGTAGCTGCCGAATATATCGATCGAATTTCCCAAGGAGATCTTCCCAAAAAAATTACAGACAATTACAAAGGTGATTTCAATGAAATCAAGTCAAACATTAACTGTTGCATCGACACCATGATGAGTCTGACAGCCGAAACCGATAGAATGTACAACTTACACAAAGCTGGAAATATTGATGCATTCATAAAGACAGATACGTTTTTGGGAGTTTTCAAACGACTTGCTGAAGGATACAATGAAGCTGTAGGACTTCATGTCCACAACATTTTAAAGCTTTTGGCCATTCTTGACGCTTATTCGGTAGGTGATACCTCTCAAACCATGGAGAAACTTCCTGGAGGCCAAATTGTTATCAATGAAAAGCTTGAGATTCTTCGAAACGGACTGATCGCTAAAACCTCGATTGCACAAGCGATAGCAAGTGGAGATTTAACTGTTTCAGTTGAGCAGGTTTCCGACAAGGATGAACTTGGAAAAGCCTTAAAAATAATGGTTTCCAGCCTTAAGTCCATTGTAGGAAAAGTTTCAACAACTACTCGCCAAATTAATAATGGTGCAAGCGACCTATCGAGAGCAGGCCGCTCCTTATCCGATGGAGCTGTTCAACAGGCCGCATCTTTTGAAGAGATTTCTGCTACAACAACCCAAATCGCCGCATCGACAAAAGCAAATGCCGAAAATGCTGAAAAAGTCCGCCAGTTATCTATGTTATCCAGTGAATCAGCCCGAGTAGGAAAAGAAAAAATGTCGATAATGATGGCTTCCATTAGATCAATTCAAGATGCCAGCAGGGAAATAGGAAAAATAATAAAAGTGATAGAAGGAATTGCTTTTCAAACAAACATTTTAGCTTTAAATGCAGCAGTTGAAGCCGCTCGCGCCGGGAAGTACGGCAAAGGTTTTGCCGTCGTTGCCGAAGAAGTTAGAAACCTTGCGGGAAGAAGCGCAAAAGCAGCCAAAGAAACCGCTGAAATGATCGACAGCTCCATATTTAGAGTGGAAGAAGGGGCCAAAACAGCTGCTGAAACCGAAGGTTCATTAAATCAGATCACTCAGCAAGCCGAACACATGGTGGAAGCAGTTGGAGAAATCGCAAAATCCTGTCAACAGCAATCTTATGCCATAGAACAGCTAACCCAGGGATTTACAGAAGTCAATTCCATTACCCAAAAAACAGCTTCTACTGCAGAACAAACGGCTGCATCCTCGGTTCAACTATATTCGCAGGTTAAAGAACTTGCGAAATTGACAACCCGATTCCATCTTGACAGAGAGAATAAACACAAAAACATCTCTCTGAATTTAGGCTCCGAACCGACTGTTTCCGATGACGAAGAATTACAGTTCCAAAGAATGGATGGTCTTCCGGATAAAAATTCTGATTGGAAGGACTTTTAAAGGAGGAAGAATACGTGAAAGATCTCAAGCGGAGCAATTTCAGCGAAAATGATTGGTTTGATGACGATGATGAAGACTCACAGAAAGACCAATACCTGACTTTTCGAATTCAGAATTCTGTTTACGGTATTCCCATCAGAAACGTGACAGAAATTATCAGTATGCAGGAGATTACGGAAATTCCTGAGATGATGAAATTCGTGAAGGGAATAATAAATCTTCGCGGAAACGTAATTCCAGTTATTGATGTTCGAATTCGTTTCCAAATGGAAGAACGGGAATTTGATGAGTACACTTGCATTGTAATCGTTAATATAAGCGAATTGTCCGTTGGTTTGATTGTAGATACAGTTAACGAAGTAGTCACCATTCCTGCGGAAGACATTTCCCAAGCACCGCAACTGCAAAAAGGAGGAAGTAGTCGCTTCATCAACAGAATGGGTAGGGCTGGAAAAGGAGTTATTATTTTGGTGGATTTGGAAAAATTCCTCAAGGATGAAGAAATGAGCGCCCTTTCAACCATTGCAGAAAACGGCTGATGTCCGATAGCTGTTATTGAACAATGATAAATCTCCAATCGAAGAGAGGAAAGACTGCCAGTGGATGATTTCGAATTTAGCGAGGAAGAAAAAGCTGAATTATCCAAGATATTTGTTTCTGAAGGAGAAAAAATTCTTGAAGAAGCAGAGACAACGCTTCTTTCATTATTGGATCCCAAGGGAAATTCAGAAACTTCACCGGATAAAGTTGTAAATCTGCTTTTTCGTTCTTTCCATTCAATTAAGGGAAGCTGTATGAGTCTCAACTTCACCTCCTTGAGCTCAATGGCACATACCACTGAAACTTATCTGAGCTATTTCCGAGATTCGAAAAAAGAAATTGAAAAAATCCACTTGGAAACCATTCTGAATGTGATCGATCGTTTCAAGGAACTTTTTGAAGAAATTAAAAAGACTAATAAAGAATCGGTAACCCAAGAAGAGTGCGAAACTTTTGCGGCTAACCTACTGGAAATAATTAAGTCTTCCGAACCTGAAAATTCTCCTCCACTTAAACTTGGCGAGATAATGATAGAACGAGGGATTGCTACACCTGAGGCAATATCAGAAGCCCTTGCAATTCAGGAAACCAGATTAAGTAATTCTCACGAATCCGGAAAGACCATCGGTTCGGATATCAGAGTTGCCCTACCTAAGCTTGATCTCCTTATCAATCTCGTGGGAGAACTCGTAATTGCCGAACAAACTGTTACACAAAGCTCTGATCTTTCTGACCTTAGGCTTCCCAATTTTACCCATGCAACACATCACCTGAGACGCATTTTACGAGAAATTCAGGAAGTATCCATGTCTCTTCGAATGGTTCCAATTTCATCGCTTTTTCGCAAACTTTCCAGAGTGGTTTATGACATCTCCAGGAAAACTGGAAAAAAACTCCAACTAGATATCCAGGGTGAAGATACAGAGGTTGACAAAACAGTTATTGAGCTGATAGACGATCCACTAGTACATATGGTCAGAAATTCAGCTGATCACGGGGTAGAATCATCAGAAGAGCGCTTGAAATCAGGAAAACCTGAAATTGCAACCATAAGTCTTGAGGCTTTTTACGAAGGAGCGGAGGTATTGATCAGTGTTTCTGACGATGGAAAAGGCCTTTCACGCGAAAAAATCATTTCCAAAGGAATCGCCAAAAATTTAATCGTTGGGGATGGCAACAATCTCTCGGATGCAGATGTATTTAACCTTATTTTCGAACCTGGATTTTCCACCAGTGAATCTATAACCGACATCTCTGGCCGCGGGGTTGGAATGGATATCGTCAAGAAAAACATCGAAAAATTGAAGGGACGGGTTTTCATTTCGAGTGTTTCCGGAAGAGGCACAACTTTCGTAATACGAATTCCCCTTACCCTTGCAATTATTGATGGTATGCTTTTGCGTGTAGGAAAAAGCCTTTATACTATTCCACTCCTTTCTATTCGAGAGTCTCTTAAGCCCACTTCCGACAACCTTTTCATTGGTCCCGACAAATGTGAAATTGTCAAACTACGAAAAGATCTGATTCCTATAGTTCGTCTACATCAGCTTTTCCGCCGGCCCGGCGGTCAGAAACGTCTAGAGGATGGCATTCTTGTAATATCCCAAGACCAGGACAAAAAAATAGCTATTTTTGTGGACGAAATTTTGGGACAACAGCACACTGTTATAAAACCTCTTCCGAAATATATTTCAGGAATAGCCGGAGTAAGCGGATGTACTGTTCTTGGTGATGGTCGAATAAGCATGATTCTGAACATTTCACAAATTTTTTCCCTCGCAGCAACAAATAATTAACACCGGCCTATGTTTAGCGAAGTATTACAAATCCGTTTCTGACTTACTCATTTTTGCATTTTTCATATTATTTACAGTAGGTGAAATCTGCCGCTTTTCCCGGCTGAATTTGTCTCTCATGGTTATCAACCAAAAACCGAATTGGATACGAGGAACAAAAGGTCTAAACTATTACCGCAGAAAGACCGATATTTCCTCCGATATATGCCAATGTTTCATTATTTTATCGAAAAATTAAAGCGGTCTAAACTTTTACTATTGTTTCTGTTAGTATCAGTCGTTTTTTTTCTTAGTGGGGCGAAATCTAAATCAAAGTCCAAGAAGGCTTCTGCCAAGAAAAAAGTCGTATCTGAAGCTAATGAAGAATCTGATGAAACATCAGGAAGAAGAAAAAAAGAACCAATCAGAAAAAGAGGGAGAATTATTCCTGCAGGCCGCCCATGGTATGAAGCGATGTTTGCAGATGGAAAGCTTAAAATTGCAGTTTTTTGGGGCTGGGATCACCCAGCAGAAGTAATTGAAGCAACATTTCCCGCATTCGAGACGTTAAATGGAAAAACGGTCTATTTCAACGGAAAACCGGCAAAAATAGAAATTGGTATGATTACCCAGGTCGCTGACAACCCTCGGGGGCTGTTTAAAGGGGCTCTGGAAGACCCGACAATAGACGTTATAATTTATTCCGGACACGCCCGGTATGGTGGAGGAATGGCCTTTTCAGACCGGGATGATATTTTCAAAAGTGGTAACGGTGAAATCGTGGAAGATCGCCATACAAGGCCATTCAGATATTTCCCGGCCACAGATGAAGACCTTAAGGGCACCAATTTCCCGTCTAAATATCGGATTATCCTTTTGAATTGCTGTGATTCGGAATATCATTTCAGGAAAAGTTGGACGAACAGACTTGATGATTGTGGCGCTCCAGTTGATCTAGCACTCGTGGAATATCCGGTATTTAATCTGTTCGACCATCGAAGAGTGCTAAATTTTCTGAAGGATTTACTTGCCTTTTCAGATTGGAAGACAATTAAAGCCAATTACGAATCGGAAGTGCATAAAAGGAAAAACTGCTTGGTTGTAGATCCGGTTTTTGTCCCGGATGAAGCATCCAGCAATAGTGCGGTCAACACGGACACCAATTTTGCAAACGATGCTGAATCTGAAGCAGAAGCAGAGCAAAATTCAGAACCTGAATCCGAGCCAAGTGCAAGTTCGCAAGTAGATACAACCTCTCCTGTCGATTACGGGAACCCTTCTGATTCCTCCACAGGCGAAGAAAACATTCCTGCTCGATAAGTTATACCAATTTCAATTAGTTCGTTCATCCAACCTCTTTCGTGCTTCAGGTCTGCGTAAATTCAGAAATCCTGATCCGTATATGAATTGATCGCTATTTTGCAGTATTGGTGCGGAATTTGAAAATGCACTTATTCCGGAAAAATTTGCCGACATTTCAAGACTTTCTCGAATAAATAGTGCCATTTTAAAATACTCCCGCATCAGGAAGTCTGAAATTGGAGTTTGGTCTGACAGAAATGAATGCTTCAACCATCCAGTAATGGCTCCTTATTTTCATGAAAGTTCTGTGTTTTCTTAGAAAATATACCGATCCAACCTCATTTTGATCAAATCAATGTTCTTGAGGTGATGCACATATTTTTTGGTACTGTAAATTAATGAGAAGATCCGGTGAACAAAACAGGGCGGATTAAGGCAATACATCGCCTTAACACGCCCTATTCAAAAGTTAAGCGGACCGTTTGACGAGTCCGTGTGATTTTTATGGGTTTTACGCCCAGAGCATCAATCGGTAGACAATTGGATTAACCAGATCAGGGTGATAAGGCATTGCCCGAACAGTCATTCCAAGTTTTCCGCTGGAGTCAAATTTTATCTTCCCCGAATAGGTCCCGCGGCCATCCCGAACTTCTTTGGGTTCCAATTTGACTAATTTGCTCGAATAAATACGGTCGTCCAATCCAATGGGGCCGTAATAAACTTCAACCTGAACATCAGTCGGTTTAAGTTGATCAAGGAAAAGTCTTGCACGGATTTCAATCTCATCACCAACTTTATGATCACAACCTTCGCCGGTTTCAATATTCTCAAATCGAAGATTGCACCAGGTGCTCTTGACGTGCCTCAACCAGCCTGCAAGCTCACGAGCTCGTTTCCTGTCGTCGGCGGAAAGGGCTTTGTATCTCTCTCCACCGGTTACGTAATAACGATCGGCGTATTCGGCTACCATCCTGTTTGTATTGAACACTGGGGCGAGCTGATTCATGCTTTGTTTCATCATTTCAATCCAGCGCCTGGGTAACCCATCGTGTCCACGTTCGTAGAAAACCGGTACAACATCTTTTTCCAGCAATTCGTAGAGGGCGTTGGCTTCAACTTCATCCTGGTAGACCTGATCTTTATACTCTTCTCCATGTCCGATCGCCCAGCCGTTTCCCGGCATATAGCCTTCGTCCCACCAGCCATCCAAGACGGAAAGGTTCAAAACACCGTTCGCAGCAGCCTTCATTCCGCTTGTACCAGAAGCTTCAAGGGGTCTTCTGGGATTGTTTAACCAGACATCCACTCCCTGTACCAGATATCTTGCAACTACCACATCGTAATTCTCGATGAATACAACATGCCGCCGAAGTCTTGAGTCGCGGGAAAAAGCAATAATATCTTTAATGAACTGTTTGGCCGGCTCGTCTTTGGGGTGCGCTTTTCCGGCAACAATAATCTGGACTGGTCGGTCTTTGTTGCAGAGTATTTTTACAAGTCTTTCAACATCCTTGAAAAGAAGTGTGGCGCGTTTGTAAGTTGCAAATCTTCGGGCAAAACCGATTGTGAGAGCTTCCGGATGAAGCACTTCACCTGCGGCTGCGATATCCGACGGGGGAGCGCCTCTTTGCTTAAGCTGTGAAATCAAACGGGTTCTGGAAAATGCAACGAGGCGTTCACGTCTTCTTTCATGGGTTCGCCATAATTCTTCCGACGGTATTGTTGCAATATGCTTCCAGACAGATTGGTCCTCAGGGGCTTGAATCCAGTTCGGGCCAAGGTATCGGTCAAATAGTTGAGAAAGTTCCTGAGAAATGTAAGATCGAATGTGGACTCCATTGGTAATCGAGGAAATCGGTACTTCCTCGGCAGGAAGATGTGGATAAAGATCACGCCACATTTCCCGGGATACCTTCCCGTGAAGCTTACTGACTCCGTTGGCATGTGCAGAAAGATTCAATGCACAAACCGCCATTGAGAATCCATCACCTTTTGGAGTATTATTTGCCCATCCGATATCAAGAAATTCCTGCATGGAAATCCCTAATCGCGGGGCATAATTTCCAAAATACCTTTCCATCAAATCGCGGTTGAAAACATCAATTCCAGCAGGAACCGGCGTGTGTGTTGTGAATAGATTACTGGAGCGTGTCAATTCCAAACCTTCATGAAAGGTCATTTGATGTCTTTCCATTGCAACTCTGATTCTTTCAAGAGCCAGGAAGGCTGAATGCCCTTCATTCATGTGATATACAATCGGATGAAAATTCATCGCATGCAATGCCCGTAATCCACCAATTCCCAATACGATCTCTTGTTGAATACGGGTTTCAATGTCACCACCGTAAAGTTCGCCGGTAATTCGCCTGTCCTGGGGTGAGTTCATCGGGGTATCAGTATCCAGAACAATTAGCGTTACACGGCCGACCTCGATACGCCAGAGCTGGATGTAGACTTGGCGATTAGGAAGTTGAACCGTTACCGTAAGGGGAGCACCTTTTTCATCACGTATCATGCTGATTGGCATGTTAAAAAAATCATTGGCCGGATATTTTTCCTGTTGCCAGCCGCCCGCATTCAAATACTGCTGAAAATATCCCACTCGGTATAGCATTCCAACGCCTACCAATGGAACACCTAGATCAGAAGCAGATTTCAAATGGTCACCTGCCAGCATTCCCAAACCTCCCGAATAAATCGGGATAGATTCAGCTATGCCAAATTCTGCAGAAAAATATGCGATAATAGGTTTTTCTGAACGACCATATTTCTTGGCAAACCAAGTTTGCTCATTTTCCGTATATTCATTCAAACTTTCCCAAACTCGATTTAGTTGTGCTATAAATCCTTCATCACGGGCTTTTTCTTCCAATGCCTCCTGAGGAATATTCCCGAACATTTTTATCGGGTTGTGATAGGTGTGTTCCCATTCCAATGGGTCGAGTCTTCTGAATAGTTGAAGGGCTTCGGGATTCCAACACCACCAAAGATTAGAAGCAATGTCCTTCAATCTTTTTAGCTTCTCGGGAAGCCTTGGTACAACCACAAAATTTCGAATAGGTTTCATATGAATCCTCCTGAAAATTTACGGAGCGAATTAATGTCTGAGTCTTATACCACGAACTCATTCTTCTCTGCAATTATACAAATTCCCTATGATGTGGATTTTCCGATTCGTTTTTGTTATCATGCTGATGAATGAATAGGCTTGATTCGGAGGGTTTGATTCAAATGGACAAGGGCAAACAAAAAAGCAAAGATCCGGAATTCAATCCGGAAGTTGAAAAATTGAAAAGTCTTATCAGATTCAATTCGAACGACCCGGTCAATTACGCGAACCTTGGAAAAATCTATTTTGAATCAGATCAGCTCGATGAGGCGATAAAGTGTTTTAAAAAAGCCAGTGACCTGCAACCTCAAAACCCTGAGTATCAATTAGAATTGGGAACCTGTTTCAAAAAAAAAGGGACTTTTGATAAAGCTGTAGAATGTTTTGAAAGAGCTGTTAAAATTGACCCAGACTCAGTTAAGGCTCATCTGAACCTTGGTTCCTGCTTAACTAAAACCGGAAAATTTGAAGATGCAATCAAATGTTTTCGTAGCACACTTAGAATTGACCCTGAAAATCCCCAAATATACTTCAATCTTGGAACCTGTTACGCTGAAAGTGGAGACATCGAACAAGCTGAAGAGTATCTTAAGCACGCTTCCCAAATTGACCCTGAAAATGCCGATTCTCACGTTAATCTTGGCTTCTGCTTCATGCAAAAGAAGGATTACAAATCAGCTATTGAATGTTTCGAAAACGCATTAAAAATCAACCCCGAAGATGCCAGCGCATGCTTTAATCTGAGTGTCTGCCATGAGAAAAACGGTAATAACCAGATGGCCGGAAAATTTTTCGAGATGGCAGTGAAAAAGCATGAAAAAAACATTGAAGTCAATCCTTTCGATTCAGAGTCTTATTTCAATTTAGGACTATGTTTTGCTCAAAAAGGAATGCTGGAGGAAGCTGCTGAAAAATACAGGAAAGCTGTAGATTTGAATCTTTATGATATTGAAGCTCATTTCAATCTTGGACTTTGTCTACTTGAAATCGGCAAAATTGATGAAGCCATAGAGGCATTCGAATCCGTAACCTGTGTCAATCCAGACTCCTCAGAGGGGTTTTTCCATCTTGGAATTTGTAACGGCCAGAAGGGAAAATACGAGGATGCCGCAACTTGTTTCAAGAGAGTAATAGAATTGAAACCCGAAGATCCTGAGGGTTATTTCAACCTTGCAATCTGCTTATCCGAATTGAAAAGATTTGATGAGGCTATTTCAATGTATAATATTGCGTTGAAAATTTTTCCGACCGATCCTGAAATTCAATTTAATTTAGCTACATGCCTTTTTGAAAAGGGTGACTATGAGAAAGCTTTAACTCACTACATGGAAATTTGCAAAACTAACTCAGAAATCCCCGAAGTAAACCATAATTTGGCTGTTTGCCTTCAGGAATTTGGAAAATTGGATGAAGCTGCTGAAAAATTTAAAAAAGCGATCAACCTCAACCCGGACATCTCGGAAAGCCACTTTGGACTTGGAATGTGCTTGGAAAATTTTGGAAAAATCGAAGATGCAATTAAGTGTTACCAGCATGCAAGAACCTTATCTCCCAACGATGTGTTTGTGAGACTTAAATTGGGGTTGCTCTCCAAAGAATTGGGACGCTTTGCACAAGCAATCGGATTTTATGAAGAGGTTGAAAAAATCACTCCTGGAAATATCGAATCCCTCTTCAACCTTGGATTTTGCCATTCCGAACTTGGACTATTCGAAAAATCTGTTGAATTCTATAAAAGAGCTCTTGAAAAAGATCCGGAAAATGCTGAATTACTTACCAACCTGGGATGGGCATATCGAAATACAGGAAATGTTAATGAAGCGGTCCGTTTCCTGCAAAAAGGCCTATCAATAAAACCAGATTGCCCTATGGCCCTTAATAATTTGGGAGTCTGCCTGGCTGATCTTGAAAAAAACGATGAGGCCATCAAGCATTTTGCCAAAGCGGTTGAGCTCGATCCAAACTTGTTGTTTGGCCATCGAAATTTGGGTGAACTTTTCTATCAACTCGAAAAATTCGATGAAGCCCTTAAGAGTTTCCAGGAGGGACTTCGAATTTCAACTGATTCTCCAGAACTTCTTTATTCCGCTGGCCTTTGTCATATAGCACTGAATTCGCGAAAAGCTGCAATGGACATCTTTGGCCAGCTTAAAGAAATCGATATGGAACAAGCGAAACTCTTGTACAAGCGAATAAAGAAAACCTGATGTTAACAAGAGCGGAATAAAAATGGCCCGGAAAAAAAATAATACTTTTGTTTGTCAAAACTGTGGTCAGAGTTACCCCAAATGGCAGGGACAGTGCGCTACATGCGGGGAATGGAACACATTGATTGAGGAATTTGATGAACCAGCCCGGGACGGAACAATTAAATTCAAAACCACCGCCGGGATCGATCATGGGATTTGTCAGTCACTTGACGCAATCGAATCCGAAAGAACAGCTCGAATCCCCTCCGGAATCGACTCTTTCGACGATTTGATCGGTGGAGGAATTGTCCCAGGAGGTATAACCCTGATTGGTGGTGAACCGGGAGTCGGAAAATCCACCTTTATGATGCAGTTAGCTTCACGACTCGCGGTGAACCTAAAACCAATTGTCTATATTTCCGGGGAAGAATCCCTGACTCAGATAAAGCTTAGAGCGAATAGGCTCAGAGTGGCAAATGAAAAGGATATTTTCCTGATTTCCGAACAAAATCTTGAGTCTTCACTTAGTTGTGTTCTTTCTTGCCTCCCAAAGCTACTTATAGTGGATTCAATTCAGACTGTTTTCACTCCCCATCTCGAAAGCGCCCCTGGATCAGTGGCCCAGGTTCGTGAAAGCGCTGCGGCAATTACCAAGTTTGGCAAAGACAGGGGTCTTCCTGTTTTTATTATTGGACATGTAACCAAAGAAGGCGCAATCGCCGGACCTAAGGTACTTGAGCACATCGTCGACTCAGTGTTGTACTTCGAAGGGGAACTTACTTCTCAGTTTAGAATTTTGAGGGTTTTCAAAAATCGCTTTGGGTCCACCGGAGAAGTGGTAGTTTTTCAAATGACTGAAAAGGGACTCCTACCAGTGCTGAACCCCTCAGACCTGTTTGTCAACCGAAATCGGGAAAATTCCCCGGGAGTATCCATCGTCAGCTTATTAGAAGGATCCAGAGCCATTCTTGCTGAGCTACAGACACTTGTTACTCAATCTTTTCTCTCAATGCCGCGAAGAGTGGTTTCCGGCCTGGACTCAAACCGCCTGAATCTTGTATTGGCAGTCCTGGAAAAACATGCCGGATTCAAGTTTTACAATAAGGATGTTTTTGCAAACGTTGCCGGCGGTTTGAGACTTGGTGAACCGGGTGGAGACCTGGGTCTGGCACTGGCACTCGTGGCTAGTATCCGTGATCTTTCCATCCCCAGGGATCTACTGCCGATCGGCGAATTGACTCTATCTGGGGAAATTCGACCTGTATCAGGAATCGAAAGACGGGTCAGCGAAGGAAAAAGATTCGGATTTTCGCGATTCCTTCTACCAGAAAACTCTGAATTCAACGACCTGTCCCTAAAAATATTGAAGGTCAAAACAATAAAAGAAGCCATTGAAGTGGTTTTTCCTGCAACAGACAACTCCTGAAATTCTCGGTTTTCTCACTTCAGCGCATCAAATCTCTTTGCCGAAATCAACACTCGCCTAAGGCTGGAAAATAGAGTTGGGAATTCTTACAATTCTATGCAACGGATGTTCCATGTGCGTATTCTCAATTGGTGCAGCGTTGAAGCTAATCAAAGGGCAAAAATGGGCGATATTTCAAAAAATGGCACTAAACTTCTGAAACACTCTTCAACAGAGATTTTTACTCTAATGAAATACTGGCTACGAACTTTTTGAAAAACCCCTTTCTTTTTATTTTCTAGTGCTGATTTTAGATCATTCTCTCGTTGGAACATCAGATGTAAATTAAGGGTTTCGGCAAGTGATTGCGAATTCTTTGTTTAACACCATCAACCGTTAGAGAGCCATCGGGAAGCACTATTTCCGCAGGTCCGCCATTTTCAAAGATCAGATCGTTCCCATTTGGGGGCTGGCCTTTACAAATTTTTGACAATTAACCGCTTAAAATTCATCGGCCACATTTTCTTACTTTTTAAATTCCCCTGAATTAGTCGGCTTTTTTCCTGTCGAAAAAATGGTATGAAAAATGCTTCAACTATTCCAAATAAAAATAATTAAATTAAAATCAGACAAAAAATAGAAAATAAAAGTTCAAAGCTCGGGGAAACGAATTCCAAATGGAATTCAAGGGAAATGGGGAGAAAAAACATGTTAAGAAGAAATTCTTTTGCCTTTTTTCTATATTATTTCTGTATTTTTATATTCTGTCCTTCCCAATTACTGGCGGAGGGTTTTAATTTTCTGGATACCCCGAACGGAAGCGACTCAGCTTTTCTTGCTTCTGCTCCGTGGTCAGGTTATTGGTGGCAAAAAAAGGGCGGATACATGTTCAAAGGCTGGGATGAACATCCGGAATCACCCTTATTTAAGTATGACAAATATGTCGAGCAGAAGACTGGACAAAACCCTGGTTCATGTGATTGGGAAGGAAATCGGGAAAACAAGCATTATCTTCCTCATAACGCCGGTTGGGAAGGCCACTGCAACGGTTGGTCCGCAGCTTCAATTCTTGAACCCGAACCCACTGCCTCTAGAACAGTTGATGGAATCACCTTCACAGTCGGAGATCAAAAAGCGCTGTTGTCGGAAATGTACATGGACTGTTATTGCGAATTTTATGGTCAAAGATCGGAAGATCCCGACTATGCATCACCGGACATTTATCCGAATATTTTTCATCGACTTTTGGTTGAAAACATCAAAACAAAACATCGCGCCATTGTTGCTGATATAGATCCCAGGAAACCAGTCTGGAATTACCCAATTACCGGTTATGAAACCAGCTGGGAAAGTTCGGCAAACAAATCGAGAGTGTATTTTACTACAAAGGTTTATTATATCGATGACAATGTTCCAGCCGAATATGTCGGAATCAAATGGTTCGCAAAAACTTACTATTACACACTTTTCTTGAATGAAAAAGGTGAAGTAACCGGCGGAAACTGGACAAAATCCAGTGTTTATTCCCACCCCGATTTCGTTTGGATACCAACTGCCGATGCTCCAGCCGATAGATTGGAAAACCCCAAACTAGACACCAAGTTCGTTCACGAGATAACTGGTCATCCGATCCCAGTTCCTCCGGCACCTTCTTCTCCAGCATCCGCACCGAACCGACTGGAATGCGACAAAGCTCTCTTTGTTGAAGCCGGCGTGGATTTAAACGAGTATTTGAATTAGAATTGAACCCAAACTTCGGACTTCAACCTCTCGAAGATAAAATCAGCAATTCTCGGCGAGTATTTAGGACGATTGGCAGAGGCACAAATTTTCACCTTCGAACAAAAAGGAAACCACATTTTTAGAAAATGGCTTCTCAAGCCATTCTAGCTATTGGCCGAGAATTGCTTCGAACTCTCCCATCGCGAAGAATTATATACCAGTCATGAGATTATGGTGGCCGGGATCCCCCCCAGAAAAACAATCCAGAGAAGCTGCTTCCAAGATACTTGTATCCAAAAAATTTTCTTGAAAACATTCTTTTCTGTTTTCAATATACAAGAATCGCTGAGATAAAATTCTGATACTTTTTTTTCAAAAAGTAAAAAAAGCACGCTCTTTGAGGAGTTCATCTCCGAAAAGGCGTGCTTGATTTTTACGATTGGTATTAACGATCAGGGAGCGATAAACTTCTCAACTGTGAAGTTTTGCTGATCTACAACGTATATATCGCCCGCCGTATTGGCCGCAATTCCGCGTGGAGCTCGAAGCTGGCCGTTTCCGCTACCGTAGACACCCCATCTGACAACATACGTTCCATCAGGGGCAAACTCTTGAATTCGGTTATTATTACAATCGGAAACATACACGAAGCTTGACCTATCCGTAACGATTCCGTTTGGACTCTGGAATTGGCCATTGCCGGTTCCCGTGGTTCCCCATTTGGTTACGAAAGTACCATCAGTAGTAAACTTCTGAATGGCGTTATTGCCTTGATCGACAACATAGACATACCCGTACAGATCGACAGTTAAGCAACGAGGAGAACTGAATTGGCCATTTGAGCTTCCCTGGCTTCCCCATTTTGAAATGAATGTTCCGGATGAAGAAAACTTCTGGATGCGGTTATTCCCTGAATCTGACACGTAGATGTTCCCGGGGGAATCGAAAGCCAAACCCCAAGGTGCCTGGAATTGCCCATCCCCTGTGCCGGTCGAACCAAATTTCTTGATAAATACTCCATTTCCGGAAAATTTCTGAATTCGATTATTGCCACTGTCAACCACGTAAACGTCTCCTGAGTCGTTCACAGCAATACCAGTAGGGGATTGGAATTGTCCGTCGCCTGTTCCCTGGGAACCCCATTTGGCCAGGAATATTCCGTTGGAATCGAACTTCTGAACTGTGCATGCTTCGTAGTCCAATACGTAGATATTTTTGGAATAGTCTACTGCAACACTCTCAGGAGTGAGAAATTGTCCATTATCATTACCCATTCCGCCCCATTTGGCTTGGAATGTTCCATCGGGGGCAAATTTTTGCAAACGGTTGTTTGTTCCGTCCACAACATAAATGTTTCCCAATGAGTCTTTTGTCAGTAAGCAGGGCGCATTGAACTGTCCGTCGCTCTTACCGGCGGTTCCCCATTTGGCCAGGAATGTTCCGCTGGAGCTGAATTTTTGGATGCGGTTATTCTTGGAATCGGAAACATAAATTTGTCCGGAAGAGTCGACAAGTATTCCCAGCGGGGCGTTAAATAGGCCATCACCAGTTCCATAACCTCCGAATTTGGAGATAAAAACACCATCGGAAGTGAATTTAGATACTCTGTTGCTGTCTCTTTCAGCTACGTAAACATTTCCAGATGAGTCGAGGGCAACTCCGAAGGGGTAATTCAGTTGCCCATCTGCAGAACCCTGGGTTCCCCATTTTTTGATGAAAGTACCATCAGATGCAAATTTTTCAATTCGATGATTCATTGAATCGGTTATATAGAAGTTATTTGAAGAATCAATGGCAATTCCCCAAGGGTTATTGAATTGGCCATCTCCTGAGCCGGATGATCCGAATGCTACCTGGAAAGTTCCGTCAGGGGCGAATTTCTGAAAACGATTATTCCCGCTGTCCACCACATAAATATTTCCAGTGGAATCAAGTGCCAATCCAGCTGGGAATTTGAATTGGCCATTTCCGGTTCCCAGAGTACCCCATTTGGTGAGCGCAGTTCCGTCAGGGTTAAATTTCTGAATGTAACTTGCATCCTGGGTTGAAACATAAATGTTTCCGGAAGCATCAACTACTGCTCCTTTGGGGCTTCCCAATTTCAGTCTTTCACCTTGCCACAAACCAGACTTGTCGCCTCCAAGATTTGCAAAATATTGATGCGCGGCTGGGTTTCCAAATGTCCATGTTTGAGTGAAAGTACCAGTCATCTTGTTTCCGGAAAGGTCAGAGACATTTGAGGGATTCAATGTGACTACATAAAATCCAGGGATGCCGGTCACTGTTGTCAAATCTACGGAATATTGGGAATCAGTTATTTTGGTAATAACCATCGAGGAAATGTTCAAAGTGGTTCCATCGCGTGTAAGACTTAAAGCGGTTATATCAAAATTCTGCACAGCTTCAGAGAAGGTGATTTTCAGCGCTCCCACCGGGGAAATTCGCGGGTTCGGTGAAATTGCATCGAAAGAGGCCGTAGGAGGCATTACGTCGAAGAAGATGTCCCAGGTGGTTCCTGTCCAGATCAGGGCACGTTTCAGGGTCGTATCGTAATATGCCCAAAGCAATTGAGGACTGGATGGAGCAGTGGAAAGGGATCCTTTCCATATGATGCCTGTTCCGGATATTCCTTGGGGGCCAACAGAACCATCTTGGACAAGGATATCCCAGGATGTGCCATTCCAAATAAGGGTCATTTTCTGGATTGTGTCATAATAAGCCCAGTTCAATTGTGGAGAAGATGGAGCTTGGGACAAGTTCCCTTTCCAGATTACGCTGACTCCTGCGTTTCCTGTGTTTCCCTGGGGGCCAGTGGCACCTGTATCCCCGGTAACACCAGTATTACCAGTGGGACCTGTGTTTCCGGTGGTGCCTGACAGGCCTGTGGGGCCTGTGGGGCCGGTTGCGCCGGCATCTCCAGTGGTCCCGGGGGTGCCAGTAGCACCTGTGGTTCCCGTGGCGCCAATGTTACCAGTTGCGCCAGGTTGACCGGTAGCTCCTGTAGCACCTGATTGCCCCGTCGCACCAGTAGCGCCAACATCACCGGGCGCGCCCGTAGCTCCGGTTGCGCCGGTGGTTCCCGTAACGCCAGCTGCACCGGTAGGTCCGGTGGGGCCAATCGGACCTTGCGGGCCAACTGGACCAGCGGGACCAATCATTCCATCTTGCGCTAAAATCTGCCAGGATGAACCGTCCCAGATATAAGCCCGGCCGTCCGTAGTATTATAGTATATCCAATTAATTTGAGGATTCAAAGGCGCCACTGCAAGAGAACCCTGCCAGGTAAGCCCGATACCGTTCAAACCCGCGGGGCCTTGAGCGCCTGTCGAACCCGTGGCACCTGAAATGCCTTGAGACCCGGTGGCCCCCTTGGGGCCTGCCGTTCCAGCCGCTCCAGTCGCCCCTGTAGCACCTTTAGCGCCTGTTGCCCCGGCAACTCCTTGAGGACCCGTCGCACCATTAGCACCCGAAGAGCCATCCTTGGCTAACAAATACCAGCTCCCACCATAAGAAATGTAAGCTTTACCATCTGTAGTGTTGTAATATCCCCAGTTGTCAGAAGGATTCTGAGGAGCTGAACTGAGTGATCCTTTCCAGACAATTCCAGAAAAATATGTTTGGTCCTTTGATAAGGTAATTTTGGGAATGGTGGTAGTCTTCTTCGCTGCTACCTGCACTTTTTCAATCTGATATGGCTTTAATCCATTCGCAAGAAATGCCATGGTGTAGTTACCAGCTGGAATTCCGTTTAACGAAAAATTGCCTGCCGTATCTGTAAAAGCAACAAAGGAAGTACCTGTTAAAAAGACCATCACCCCTGATTTATATAAAAAATCAGATGGCACCGTAATCACCCCGGTAATATTTCCACAATCCTGAAGTTTTACATAAAGCTCAGCTATATCTTTGGAATTTTCAAGAGAAAGAATTACATTCATTAAAATTCCAGCCGAGGATTCATCCTTTTTTGCCACCAGATTGTAAATCCCGGAAATTACGCTTTTGAACTCGAAATTTCCACTGGAATCTGTAATAGCCGAATAAATTTGTCCGCCAAAATTTGTGGTCGCATCTCCACGAATATTTGAACTTGGAGGGATATTTGCATCAGGGTTAACCAGATAAACATTAATCCCGTTTAAATTCTGATCGCTGGTAGCTCCTGCAATTCTTCCCTTAACGGAAGAAAGAATCTGCGTGTTGGTGCTTCCTACAAGATTATCTTCACCGCCACTTCCGCCACCAAAACATCCAATTAATAAAGTCAGGGAAACGCAAAGGGCAAAAAAACATGCTACTCGGCTTCTCAGATACATTTATTCCTCCATTTGCAGTTTTAAATCTTTTTAGATTATCTAATTTTCCAAAAAACGCAAAAATCCGCTCATTGAGCTGAGTCGAAACAACCGAAAATTGGTTGATACCTGTTCTACCTTAACCACTACTTGAAAATCCGCATAATTAGCATACAAAAAAAAACCAAAGACTTTGTTGAAGCATTTCATATATAAAACTGAATTACTCCAACAAGCTAAAATCCCAATACTAAATATGGCCTCCAACGGCATAAGATCATTCTCGCCAATAATGAGATGATACATCATTTTTTTAATTTGCCAATAAGGTAAAATAATATCAGGAATCTCTAAAAAATCAAGAAAAATGAAGCCAATTTTTTTTTACAAAAAATTGCGATTGGGAGTAAAGTAACCATCATTTTTTTCTTTCCGAAATTTGGGTTTTGGAAGTATACTCTTGAAAATCCCAGATCGCGATTTGGGAAAGTTCCAAGTAAGGAGAAAAAATATGAGCGATACTCAGGTTTATGAAATTAAAGATTCCACAGCAAATCCCGCACCCCTAGGTCTACTAGCTTTCGGTATGACCACTGTCTTATTAAACATTCACAACGCCGGATTCTATGAAATGAATTCGATGATCCTTGCTATGGGAATTTTCTACGGCGGTTTGGCTCAAGTAATTGTCGGAATTATGGAATGGAAAAAGAACAATACTTTCGGTATGGTTGCTTTCGGCTCGTATGGCTTTTTTTGGTTGACGCTTGTTGGTTTGATTGTTATGCCCAAACTTGGCTGGGTTGATAAATCTTCTGAACACGCAATGGTTTGTTATTTAGTAATGTGGGGAATTTTCACAGGTTTGATGTTTATTGGAACATTGAAATTAACCCGAGCTCTGCAATTCGTTTTTGGATCATTGACTATCCTCTTTTTTCTTTTAGCAATCGGTGATGCCACAGGAAATCCTGTAATTAAACAATTCACCGGTTTTGAGGGAATCATATGTGGTGCTTCTGCCATGTACACAGGAATTGCACAGGTATTGAATGAGGTCTATAAAAAAGTAGTGCTCCCGTTAGGAGTAGTAAATAGTTGATTTTGATGGAAATTGAATAAAAAAAGAGATAAACTTTTATAAATAATATTTTGCTGGAATTTTTTTGATCTGGAGGTTTTGTGTTTAATAGCAAAACATTTGTTGCGTTTTTTGTTTCAATTCTATGCGTTCTTCTTACAATACTTGCGGGATGTGGCATGAATAACGGTAATCCCATTGCCCCTACGTCTGAAAAGCTTTATTCACCCTTGGGGAATGCCAAAGCAGTTTTTTGCGTTAATTTACCGGATTCCCCATTACCACAACATGGAAACCAGCGTGTTTCCATCAAAGTAGGTGCAGGAACTCCCCCGATTGTTACATTTAAATTGATACTGGTAAATATTGGAAATACCGCAAGCCCGACAACTTCTTATCAGCAGATTGCAACAGCAACAGCCTCCGGAACAGCCGAAGCAGTTTTCGAAGGGCTTCCAGCCCAAACGGCGCTTGGCGATATTCACATTGATGGAGGTTCTATAGCTTCTTATACTGATTTTCATGGCGCGGTCGATTTGGAAATGGGTAAAGAAAACATTCTGTGGGTTTCTCCGAAGAGCTCTCAGAAATCCCAGGATGTTGTCGCAAAAACAATCGAGACTATCGTTGGAAATTCTCAGTATTTTGCCAGCGCAACCATTGGACTTGCTGCGAAGATCCTTTCTTCGATTTCAAGTCCAAGCCTCGACCTAAATCGCCCCACAATCTACAGCGATGCCCTGGGGCTCTTCCTCGGAATAACCCCTGATACAACCCCACCAACAGTAAATTCCTTTCTTCCTTACAATGGCCAATCAGGTGTTGATGTTGGAACAAAAATCACTGTTGTTTTCAGCGAGGCTATTGATCCTACTTCTCTTTCCGGCAATTTAAAACTTATGACCGGAAGTACCACCTGGTCGGGAAGCTTCATGCTGAGCGCCGATAAAACGATTGCAACCTATACTCCGACAACTCCTTTGTCCTATTCCACTACATATAATTTTTCGGTCCTGACTGGGTTGAAAGACCTGGCCGGAAACCCATTAGCTTCAACGCAAATTTCTTCATTTACAACCTCTCCTGCAAACACGACTAACAGCATTTCCTCCTTTGTTTTTGCTTCGTTGAATCCCCCGGTTTCAGGAATAATAGACGAAGCCTCCCGAACAATTGTACTTAAAGTCGCCTCCGGAACTACTCAAAATAACCTTACCCCTACAATTGTCCACAACGGCGCATCAGTTTCTCCGAACAGTGGTGTACCTACAAAGTTTAGTCCTGGAATTCCGGTAAATTATACTGTCACAGCACAAAATAACGCTACCAGAACCTATTCGGTCACTGTATGGGAACAAGCTGATCTTTCACCAAAAAATGCCTGGCTTGACATTGCAAGCAATACTATCAATAATTTGTCTCCATCCATGGAATATAGCCTGAACAATGGCTCTTCATGGCAATCCTGCACTTCTTCGGTCGTACAAACAACTCTATCAGTTGGAAACAACGTTTGTGTCAGAAATAAAAATGATGATTCCAGCAAAGTCTCTTTGGGAATAGTTAACTCCCTTAGCGGTCCCGATTTGATTGCCGGAAATCAGATTTTTATCGGTACCGGAGAATGGAACGACCAAAACTCTGCCTCACCCGGCGAAAGCATGAGAATAAAATTTGATTTCCAGAACATTGGGAATCAGGCTGGCTACAGCCCCTCAACTACCCTTAAATTTTATATCTCGACCGATAGGAATATTACCTCGACATGTCGCTTGTTGGCTTCTGCAAGCTACCCGTACAATTGCCCCGTTGGAATTTGTCCGGGAAATTACATTGATTTCACAGTTCCGAATGATCTCCCACCCGGAACCTATTACATAGGTGCAATTGTAGATGCGGATAACAATATCCCTGAGATGAACGATAGCAATAATGCAACTCTTCCCGGAAATACTGCCGTATTTACCATCAGAGACACTACAACTGTCCCTTCAGGCGCTTTCAAGATAGTGAATTCCTGGGGAACAGGCGGCTGGGAAAAGAAGGTAGATGGACATTACTGGCTGACTTACGCGACAATGAAGAAGCAGGAGATGGCCATTACCTATTTTTCCAATAATTTTTCGCAAGTCTACAAACCAACCGTACTTGCTGTTTTTCAAGCTACCCATGTAAAACGAGATGATTGCCCGATTACTTTGGGCCTTGGGTCATCAGATTCTCCAGTGGTTTCAAAGGTTTTTCAGTCCCAGTTGGGCGGCCAGGTTATGAGCGGCGGTTATCCATTTCCTAATAACAAAATGGCTGTGGATATCTCTGAGTTCGCATCTCAGATCAATGATTACAATTTCTTTCTCAGAGTAGATAACACCGGTGGAACCGCTGGTACTATCAATAGTTTAAGTATTGAATATTATTACAGCTACGACAAACCTCCCTTTAAAACTTTGACAGGCACCAATGGAAGTTTTGGAGCTTCAGCAAAAACAGATTTTACTGTTTCCACCAAAAATGCACTGAACTTAGAAGAGCTTCGAAGTATCATGCCCTTGCCAAGAAGATCTTTGGGTGGAACTTTCGTTGAAGAAAGTCCGAATGAAAATGAGTTACAAAGCGATATGAAATCGGTTGGGGTTTCTGATTCTGCCAAAGCCAATTTGGTTGTATCCCGGGAATATTACGGAACCGGCTTAAGACATCCGACAGCTGAAGAATGGCGAAAAATGAAGAAACTTCGAGGGTTTTCCAGCGGAATGTTGGGTGCCGGTCTCGCAACTACCTCTGTCGATTTGTCTATAACTCAGTTTTTTCCACCAGTTGGCAACCAGGGAAAAAAGGGAACATGTTCCCCGTGGTCAGCAGTATATTACATCCATACTTATAACGAAGCTCGGGAACACAACTGGAATCTGAGCGGAACTACCTGGAATACAGCGACAAAAGCTCCTTCCCAAAATCTGGACAAGATTTTCAGTCCTGATTTTGTTTACCCCCAGATCAACATGGGAAGTGATTCAGGATCAAGCCTTTCAGACGCAGGGGCAGTGGTAGCAAGACTGGGTGCCGCATCGTGGCAAAAAGTTCCATACAACCAGAACAATACAACCCCTTCTGATTACACAACCTGGCCCTCTGAAGCAGCCTGGAGAGAAGCCGCTCAATATCGAGGAAAAGAAGTCGATTCCGGTTATTGGGATCAGTATGGCACAGGTTATTTTATAGTCAAAACTGATGCAGAGATCAACTTGCTCAAGAGCCTCCTTGCTGCGGGATACTGTGTCAGCACCGAAATCTATGCGGGCGTTGGAAACGGAGATAATGGTATTCTTAACAACCTTGACAACAACGATGTAATTGACCAGCCATCATTAGCGAAGCAAACTACCAATCATGCACAGACAATCGTTGGATTCAAAGAAGGCACTTCCTGGAATATCAGCAATCCTGATTGATATTTGATTGAATAGCACCATCTTTGAGTATAATTCGATTGCTTAAATGAATTCACTCTCTCCCTCTCTTCAACAGTGTTGAGGAGAGGGTTTTTGAAGCAGGAGGTTTTGATAATGAACAAACTCATTTTCCTGATTATTTTCCTTTTGTTTGCGGTAAGCTGCTTTTCTTCTGATTTGAGCGAATTAAGAAAAAAAGCCGACGAAGGAGGAGTCATCGCCCAATTCAACCTAGGCTGGATGTATGCAAACGGAAAAGAAGTAACCAAAGATCTCAAGGAAGCTGAGAAATGGTACAAAAAATCAGCTGACGGCGGATACGGTCTTGCAAAGATAAGTCTCAGAGATTTGTATGCAGAAATTGGTGAACTGTATGCCACAGGAAAGGAATTCGAAAAAAATCCCGCCGAATCTGAAAAATATTTTCGCAAGTCTGCTCAGGATGGCAATTTAACAGCCCAATGCAACCTAGGAAAAATTTTATCCGAAAGAAAAGCACGGAAACAAGACTTGAAGGAAGCTTCACAATGGCTTTTGAAGGCTGCGAAAAATGGTGATAAAAATGCCCAGTTTAATCTGGGAGAAATGTATTATTTCGGAGAGGGAGTACAAGCGGATGCCGCCTCGGCTGCAGAATGGTTTTTGAAAGCCGCAAGAAATGGACATGTTAAAGCACAATTCAAAATAGGGAATATGTTCGCTGAAGGAAAAGGTGTTGAGAAAAATTGCGAGGAAGCTGAAAAATGGCTGATGCAAGCATCTCAGCAGGGATTTCCTGACGCACAATGCAAACTCGGTGAAATGTTCTATTTCGGGGATGGCATCAAACAAGATTACCAAAAAGCAGCAAAATGGTTGTTAAAAGCGGGAGAAAACGATCAATCCGAAGCCCAATTCCATCTAGGGAAAATGTACTCCGAGGGCTTGGGTGTTTCCCGTGATTATGAACAATCCTGCTTTTGGTATCTCTTGGCACGTGCAAATGGCGATGAACTTGCTGGAAAAAGTATTGAGATCCTTGAAAAGAAAATGACGTTTCAGCAGATTCAACGCTCGCACAATTCAGCTCAATCATGGCTTTCCCAACGCAGTAGAAGTAACTGATACCATAGACTACATATGCCACCGTTTTGGTGTTTTGACCACAATTTTTTATTTTTTTGAGTTTCGCATATTTTTGAAAATAAGTATCTTGGAGGGAATTAAAGTGAGTGACGAGTTGAAAAAAAAGATAGGACAATTGTTCGTAATCGGCTGGGACGGGATAAACCCCTCTGATGACTTTTTGCAGATGGTTAACGAATGGGGAGTCGGAGGAGCAATTATTTTTGCTCGGAATATTTCCGATCCCCGGAAAATTCCGGAAACATTGCGCAAAATTGAAAACGCTGCCGGCACAAAGATTTTTACTTCAATAGACCAGGAAGGTGGATTAGTATTGCGAGTACTTTCCGGCGGAAGTCTGTTTCCGGGAGCAATGGCTTTGGGTGCCACCGGCGATGTAGAATTGACCAGGAGAACTTATGAAGCACTGGCCCTTGAGATGCTAGCGTTGGGGTTAAATTGGAACCTCGCTCCGGTTCTTGACGTAAACTCGATTCAAAACCCAGGAATTGGTGCCAGATCCTTTGGCGACTCCCCGACCAATGTTAAAATATTTGGCCAGGCCGCCATTCGTGGCATGCGATCCGGAGGAGTTCTTTCCTGTGCAAAACATTTTCCTGGAAAAGGTGCTGCCAAGGTTGATTCCCATCTTTCCCTTCCAGTAATATCATTTTCAAGAGACGAGCTTTTTCAACGTGATTTAAAGCCTTTCATCGGGGCCATTGAAGAAGGGGTCGATGCAATTATGACTTCCCACGTCTTCTTTCCCGCTTTTGAAAAACAGCAAAACCTCCCAGCCACACTTTCAAAGTCGGTAATGACCGGATTATTAAGAAATGAATTGCACTATGACGGTCTTTTAATTTCCGATGATTTGGAAATGGGTGCAATTACTGAAACTTATGGAGTTGCGGAAGCTGCTAAAAGGGCTTTCCTCGCTGGGTCAGACCAACTGGCAATTTGTCATGAACTGAAATGGCAAAAAAATGCTCTGGAAGCCGTGTATAATGAAGTCAAGTCGTCCGAAGAAGCCCGACAACGACTTGATGAAAGTCTGGTGCGCATTTCAAAAGCCAAACGTAAGCTGGAAAACTTTTCCTCAAACGAATCCATTATTGAGCTTCAAAAACGCCATTCTTCGCTGATTTCAGAAGCACACCAGAAGTCAGTCCTTTTCTGGAGATATTCTGAGAATATTTTGCCGATCAAAAAGGAAACTGCGTTCCTTGTCGTTGGCCCCAAAATTTCTGCATTGGTTCCAGTTGAGGAATGTCAAAAAGAAGATGGACTGGCAGCCTTCTTCAAAGAGCGTTTCCCCTCTGGAATTTCTTGCGCATATGAACCAAAAGCCTCTTGCGAAGAAATTCTTTCCCGTGTTACCCCCCTGATTGATAAGTTGGATCCGGAGATTCCTATTTTGCTGCTGAGTTATAACGCTCATCTCTTCGAAGGACAGAAAAACGCTTTTTCGTTAATCGCAGAAAAACATAAAAAGTCCATCTTGGCAGCTCTCAGGAACCCGTATGATGTTTCAGCTATTTCCGAACCGGCTATCGCGATAGCAGTTTTTGGGTTCCGAACTCCATCTTTGGAAGCCCTTTGCGACGCTCTTTCAGGAAAAATTGCGCCCAAATTTGGCCCCTGGCCAGTTGATCTATAATTTAGATTTTTAAACAATAAAATAAAATCGCTGTTTGCCAGCTAATTAAGGGTTTGCTCTGATCTAATAAAAGTTGGTTTTCCTGTCAACTTCGCTCGCAATGACACACCCTGCGTGAAGTGAATTCTAGTTGACGCTGAGGGACACATGCGTTAGAATCCAAATTTATAGATTTGGGTTGTATTTTCAGAAGGTGAAATGATTGGCAGATATTAAGCGCAATTTCAAATTAATCCTCACGCTGGGAGTAGTAGTCACTCTCGGAACATTTTTCCTTCAAATTTATCAGTTGACTAAGCTGCAAGTTCCTTTTGAATCGGTTATTTTACCTTTGATTCTCAACCTACTGGCGGCAATGAACCTCGGTTTTCTTTTTGCTTGGACCTTCTATTTTTCAAATGATGCTTCCAGAGCGAAAAAAATCCTTTCTGACCCTCAATTAAAAGAAAATTCATCCGAATTAGATAATACTGATAGAACTGAATTGAAGTATTTACAGACCTTGACTGCGGATCTTGAAAGAATTTCCCAATTACTTGCCTTTACAAATTATTCTGAAGACCTTTCTAAACAATTAAAAGTTGCTTTCAATCTGGCACAAGAAATTTTCCCCAATACCGCTTTCCTTGTGTTTTTACGCCAAGGCTCTGAATTGGTTTTTTCGAGTGGCTCTCAAGCAAAATCGGGAAATAACATGGAAGTACTTGATGCGAGTTCGCCTATTGTTAAAAAGGCCATTGATTCAATTGGCGAGAAAGTTGATTTAAAAAAGCTTGCTGATATGCAATGGAAATCATTTGGATTGCCATTGAAGACTATTGCAAAAGACGATAATACCTCAATTTTGCCATTAAGCCTCTGGAACAGAATCCTCGGGTTGGTTGTTTTTTTGCATGAGAATCAGAAGGTTTTTTCCAAAAAAGAAAATTTTCTTGCCAATTTGTTCAATCGTCACCTAGCTAATTTCATTGAAAACCATAGCCTTTTCCGCGAAAAAATACAACAAGGACGCCTCCTTAAGGAAGTTGAAATTGCGCGGAAAATCCAGATGGATTCCCTTCCGCTTGAATTTATTTCCCCAAAAGGCCTTGACCTGATCGGGACGTGTCTGCCGTGTAATGAAACCTCCGGTGACTACTATGACTTTCTTCCATTAGCTGATGGCCGTTTTTTCATTGTTATTGCCGACGTGTCAAGTAAAGGCCTTCCCGCAGCTCTTTTTCTTTCCAAAGTTCAAACTCTTGTTCGAGCCATGGTCGACCGGTTTAAAGAGCCTGCTTCATTCCTTGCTTTCCTTTCAAGCCATTTTTCAAAAGAAAGTATGTCCCTTTTGTATGCGACAATGATAATGATAATGGTGGTTCCTGATGACAAGAAACTCTATATATCTAATGCGGGCCACTGTAAACCGATTTTAATAAAAGCCGACGGTTCAGATTCTCAATTTGTTGAATTTGCTGCCGGAATTCCTCTCGGTTTGTTTGAATCCGATCCGGAAGGCTACGAAAATCGAGCAGTTGCCCTTGACCCAGGAGATTCACTACTCCTTTATTCCGACGGCCTCTCAGAATTGGTTGGACCCAACGGAAAAAGGATGAATGCTGATTCCCTACGAAAATTAGTTCAAAATTCCGATAGATCCTCTTCCAAACACTTTGTTAAATGGCTCCAGAAGGAGATCGAAAACTTCCGACTTGGAATTCCATTTGAGGATGATCTAACGGTTGTCTTTTTACGAGCGGAGAATTTGAAGTGATGCAGGAAAACGGTGAAATTTACGAAAAATTCGTTTTTTTTAGCGAGAAAAAAGAAAGGGAAACCCTTCATCAAGTATTAGCCATGGTTTTAAGTATTCCACTTGGCGAAGTAAATTTTTCCTACAGTGACAGGCCGGATGAAAGCTTTTCTCATTTCAATGACCGAACTAAGAAAATCCTTAGAAATCTTGAAGGGGCAACCAAGGTAGAAAAGATTAGCGGGGTTTTTGAAGACGGCGGCTGCTTCGAGTTAAAGGGAGGGACATTTACGATTGCGGTCCCCACAGATCAGTATAATTTTGAGGTAGTCGACTCCATGAGACGTCTCCTTTCGCCATCTTTTCCATTATGTATTTTCAGAAACCCCTTTATATGGGGCGCAGATCTTTACCAGAATTATGAAAGAGAGCGCTTTTTTGAAACCAGGCGATTCATTTTCAAAAGCCAGCATCTTGAAGACCCGGAAATTGACATTTTTCGACGTGATGAAGGAATAATCTACAAAATCAGATTTCACCTTAAGGAACAACAGGAAACCGATGAGGGTATTAAATTTCTTCACCAGATTTTTATTGACCTGCTTGAAAATCTTGGCAAAAAGTCTTATGAGACAATGGAAATCCTCTTTCTTTACTCTTCTGATAGAGTACTTTTTCGCAACTTTTCTCCAAGAACAAAACTAGGGCAGCGTGTCAAATTGATGCTCTATGATAGATAGTATTACGCCAGTTAGAAACTGCCATACCAGTAAAACAGGTCCCATGAATTAAGAAGTATAGAAAGAGTCTGACGCTCGGTCGTTGAACGTATCTGGATCGTCGGGTTAGCACTGGTCGTTGAGAAAAACCAATGATCGCTGAGTACACCTTGAGGATTCCTGAGAAAATCCCGGGAGTTGAGAGAAGTCGAAGTGACCGACGTGTAAGTAAGTGTATTTTTTTAATTTGCTCCATTATTTGATATTTATTGTATTAAGTTGATGAAACACTTATGCTGAATGAAAATTTAATCGACGAAAACCTTCTTGAAAGAGCTCTTCAGGTTGCAACGAATCACTTGAAGGACACTCCTTTCGACCATGAAGTACTTTTTCAATTAGGAAATATTTATTTCGTCCGGGGAGAATATGAGGAGGCTTTCAAAAATTATCAAAAAGCTTCCAATCTTTTACCTCAAGTCGCTTGTTACGCAATAAACCAGGGACATGCCCTCCGAATGCTCGGGGAACTTGAACAGGCTACCACGGTGTATCAGTCAGTGCTTCATTTTAATCCAAGATATGCAGATGCCCATTTTTACATCGGACTCATATATTTTGAAAATCGCGATTTTGACCATGCCTTCTCTTGTTTTAGCCAGGCCCTCCTGATAAATCCCAGATACGCCGCTCCCAGATATTATCTTGGCAAACTCCACCAGGAAATGGGAGAATTCCGGCAGGCGATGAATGAATTCAGACGTGTTATCGAAGAGTGTCTGGGAAAGAACATCCACGAAATTTCCATTACTGTAAATTGTGGCCTGATTTTTTCCGACGCGGGACTACTGGAAGAATCAGAAAAATATTATAGAAAATTGTTGAAGGAGCACCCGGATTTCGCGGATCTACACCTCCAACTTGGACTAGTACTCAAGAAATTGAATAAAGTGGATGAAGCTCTGGATGAATTCCATTTTGCCATTAAACTTAATCCACAATACATGGAAGCACGACGGAAATACTGGGAATCAGCAAGATAAGGCGGTCTCTCTCAGATGTTTAAAAGGAAAAAAATTGGTGAACTGCTTATTGAAGCAGGCCACATCACTGAAAAAGATCTTAACATCGGCCTTGCTGAGCAGAAAAAGCGTGGAAAAAGAATTGGACAGGTGTTGATTGAACTTGGATACCTGACTGAGGACAAGCTCCTCCCCATTCTTGGAAAACAGCTAAAGGTTCCCTTTTTCGATCTTTCCAAAGCTGATATCAAACCTGACATTCTGACATATGTCCCCGAAAAAATTGCTCGTAAGCATCTTTTAGTGCCAATTTCCTTCGAAGGCAAAACTCTCATGGTTGGAATGTCCGACCCGCTTGATGTTTTCATCATTGACGAAATTCAATTTCAGAACGACTGTGAAGTGGTGAGATGTATCTGTTCTGAAAATCAGATCAACGAAACCATCGATAAGCTTTACGTTGCCGGAGCCATGGCCGACGCACTTGACCAGCTTGGAATCAGCTCTTCCGCGACTAATCAGGATGACGGGAAAAAAGCTGAGGACTCGCCGCTGATTAAAATGGTCAACACGATCTTTAATCAGGCAGTCCAAAAGGGCTCTTCAGACATCCATATCGAGCCTGATGAAGGCGAACTTCGAATTCGATATCGGATCGACGGAACTATGATCATAGCCATGACGCTGCAGTTGGAAGCCAAAGATTCAATAGTTTCAAGAATCAAGATCCTTGCCGGAATGGATATTTCAGAAAAGCGACTTCCACAAGATGGAAGAATTCAAATGATTATCCTTGACAAGCAGATAGATTTTCGAGTCAGCACAATTCCGGTCCAGTTCGGGGAAAAAGTTGTTTTACGAATTCTTGATAAATCCAATGTTATAGTTAATCTCGATGATATGGGCTTTACTTCCCATAATTTGAGACTTGTCCGAAAAGCTATCGATTCCCCAAACGGAATATTTCTAGTTACAGGTCCCACGGGTTCTGGAAAAACAACTACATTGTATGCCTGCCTGAACGCAATCAGAAGCCCTGAAATCAATATCTGCACTGTCGAAAATCCGGTTGAATACCGCATTAAGCTGATCAATCAAGTCCAGGTCAGAGCCGAAATCAACCTTGATTTTGCTACTGTTCTGAGGGCATTTTTGAGACAAGACCCGGATGTAATAATGGTCGGTGAGATTCGTGACCGTGAAACAGCAGGAATCGCAATTGAAGCAGCTTTGACTGGACATCTTGTTTTTGCGACACTACATACAAATGATGCTCCTTCAACTCCAACCAGATTGATAGACATGGGGATAGAGCCATTTCTCGTTGCAGGTGCAATTTTGTGTGTCGTTTCTCAAAGATTGGCACGCCGTGTTTGCAAATTTTGCAAGGATAAAGACACAAAAATCACTCCTGAATTGATTACGGACTTTCATTTACCACCAGAAACAATTGAGAAAACTTTCTATAGAGGCAAGGGATGCGATAAGTGCGCAAACAGTGGCTACAAAGGAAGAATTGGAATACATGAAGTCATGTTTACGACTGAAGCAGTCAGACGGCTTGTCGTTGCAAAAGCACAGAATGATGATATTATGGAAGCTGCGATAAAAGGTGGAATGAAAACCCTTCGCGATGATGCCATAGGGAAATGGTTGGAAGGACTGACCACTCCCGATGAAGTCATTGCTTTGTCCAGATCTGACTGATATAATTATTTTTTTTCTCTTACACTCAGCAATGAGCTCATTTGCCGGCTTGTAAAAGTGGCCGTGATCCAATGATTAAATCGGAACTTTATTAATGGGAACTGAATAGTAATGCCTAAATACGATTGTCAAATTAAAAACGCCAAGGGCGAAATCATCAAAACTCAGGTCGATGCCACGGACATGGGGCAACTAGCTACCATGCTATCCGAAAAAGGCTTGATTCTCGTAAAAGCTTCGGTTGTTGGCGAGGGAGGATCGTTTTCCAAATTTTTCGCCCCCCGAATCACACATAAAGATTTAATGGTTTTTACAGTTCAGCTTTCCACTCTCATTGGAGCCTCAATTTCACTTGCTGAAGCAATGGGAATCCTTACAGAACAAACCGAAAATCCTTCTTTTAAAGAAGTCCTCGAAAACGTTTTGAAGGATTTGCGTTCAGGCGTGTCTTTTGGAAAAGCTTTGAAGAAGTTTCCGAAAGTTTTCAACACGATTTACTGCAATATGATAGAAGCCGGTGAAGCAGGTGGTATTCTTGACACCGTTTTAATCCGGTTGGCCCAGTTTGCTGAAGCCGATACAAAAATCCGCGCCAAAATCAAAGGTGCCGTAACTCTTCCTCTAATCCAACTATTAATGGCATTTGGGTGCGTTATCTTCCTTCTGGTAAAGATCTTTCCAAATTTTGCCAAAATGTTTAAAAAAATGAAAGCCGAACTTCCCGCAATAACAAAGTTTCTCATTTTTCTTTCAGATTCTCTGATCGAGCAGTATCTTATTATCTTAGTAGGCTCAGGTGTAATAATCGGACTTGCATATTATTTCAGCCGCACGGAATATGGTTCCCAGTTGATCGACAAATTTTTGGTTACTGCACCCCTCATAGGAACCATAACCCAGAAAATCGCAATTTCGAGATTTACTCGTACTCTTTCGTCGCTTCTTTCCGCTGGCGTCGCAATTTTGACTTCTTTGAAAATTACTGGCTCAATTATGGGGAATAAAGCACTTGAGGCTGTCGTTGATCAGATGGCCGGTGGAGTTCAACAAGGCCGGGGTCTCACCGGAGCAATAAAGGGAAACAATCTTTTCCCTCCAATGGTTGTAAAAATGATGGAAGTGGGTGAAAACACCGGAAACCTTGACAAAATGTTGACAAAAGTAGCTGATTTTTACGACCTCGAAGTCAATGAATTGATTGACACTCTCACAGCAGCTATGACGCCGATACTAACGGTTTTTATGGGAGTTGTCATAGGAGCAATCGCACTTTCAGTTTTCATGCCCTTGTTCTCAATAGTACAACAAATGAAGTAACCCAAAATGAATTCGCCCTCCCCGGTTTTCTCCAGAATATTAGTTTGTATTCCTGCTTTCAATGAAAGCAGGGCGCTTTCACATACCCTAAGCGGACTGATCCTAAAGATTAAGAACAACTGCGAGATACTGGTAATAGATGATGGTTCCGAAGATGAAACCCTCTCTATTGCAAGCAAACATGGAGTGAAAACCGCCAGACTGCCAGTCAATCTGGGTTATGGTGCCGCTCTCCAGACTGGATACAAATATGCCGTAAGGAATCAATATGATTTTCTAGTACAAATGGATGCGGATGGTCAACATGAACCAGAATGCATAGATGATCTTTTAGCGCCGATACTTGATGGAAAGGCTGATTTAGCAATTGGGAATCGTTTCCACGACAAATGCAACTATCTTTCTCCATTTTTAAGAAAATGTGGTCGAATTTTTTTTTCCATCATTTTTAAAATTTTTTGCGGAAAATCAATTTCCGACCCAACATCCGGGTTTCGAGCAATGAATTCAAAAACCTTCAAAATGCTGATAGATGACGATTTTCCAAGTGATTATCCGGATGTGGATGTTTTGATAATGTTGGAAAAAAATAATGTCAGGATCGTGGAAAAAGATGTGAAAATGTATCCTGCAGCCGGGAAATCCATGCATTCGGGTTTTTTTCACCCATTTTTCTATTTGTTCAAAATGCTTCTATCAATTTTTATCAGACTCCTCAGATTCGCGTTAAAAGAGGTTAAATGACAAAAAAGAGGTTTTTATGCCGGAAAATGATCTTCCTCCAAAACAACGGATTTTGAGCGTTTTTTTAAGTTTTGTTATTTTTTTTCTGACAATTGATCTGGTCAGACGAAAAGAGGTTCGGGAAGAAGAATCCTGGATTTGGCTATTGGTTGGATTTATTATTTTTGTACTAGGTACAAGCTTTGGGATATTGTCAAGAATTACAAGTTTCTTCGGTATTATTGCGCCAATTTCAACACTTTTCTTTTTTGGCCAGATGTTTTTTATTATTTTTGGAATGCATATTTCAGCTTCTTTATCCAAAACAAAAGGACAGATAAAGAACATTGGCCAGGAAATCGCGCTTCTGAACCTTAAATTAGACGAGATAAAAAAAAATTATAAACTTTGAGCACCTACGGTTTGGTTATTTTCTTTTAATCCCGGGATTAAGAGAAAGACTTGAGATAACTATTTCGCACTCAAGATTGGCAAAACGGACCCGACTTCCAGAATTAAGTTGAACTGGCTGTGGAGCCTTGTTTTCCCGGAGTGAAGGAATTCTTTTTCCCTCTACAAAAGTTCCGTTTGAGCTTCCCAAGTCGATTATCTCAAGTTTGTTGTCAACCCATTTGCATTCCGCATGTTTCCTGGATATCATCGGAATTTCCCCAAGTTCGAAACTTGTAAGATCTATTTCAACTATAATTCTGGGCGGATCATTCCTTCCGATAAGCATCTTGAGTGAGTTCAGCGGAACTAAACATCCGGAGTTGGGGCCATTCAAGATTTTCAAAAATGCGTTTTCCGCTTTCAACACTTCCAAATTCTTCGTCGAAGCAAACCCGGGGATCGGGTCTTCACCAAATTTTATTGCCATTTTCAAATTCCTTTGGAATTGCTCTCTTTCGGTCAAAATTCCACAATCGCAATCTTAAATTCAGATTTCCTGACCCGCATATGAATTGATCACCGCTTCGCAGGTTTGGATCTGCCTTCATTTCTAGGTTTGTCCGAATAAAAAGGGTCATTTTAAAATACTCCCAAATCAGAAATTCTTAAATTACCCATCTCTTGTATTTCTTGCATCAACAAGTATTCCGGTTTTCTTTTCGGGTGGAAGAATTCCAGTTTTCAAAAAATTTTGAAGCGTTTGTTTCGCGATCTGAGCAACATTTGTTTTTCCGGTGTTTTCTGCCAGAAATACGATATTTTCAAGTAGTTGTCCTGTTCTATTAACGTCAGTTGACCTGTTTAGTTCGTCTGTGCAGCGATTAAGCTCCCATATCAAACGATCCTGGTCAACTTCACGATTAATTTGCGATGCTTCAAAAAGCGATAATACATATGAAAGCGGAACTTTTAATTCGACAATTTCAGATTCATCGTTTTCCTGAAACTCGATTCTCAAAATTTCTTTCTCCCCTGGGGATGCCCCAAATTGCGATGATGGAACCTCTACCGAAATCAAGAATTGGGAAGCCTCTTCGCAGGAAAGGTGATTGATATGAAAAAATTGTTGATCACCAAAAAGCCGAATTTCCCTGAAATCAGGTTTAATTTGACAGGCGGAAACGATTTTGACACTTGGTATGCGTGGAATGATGCGTATTTTACCGGAATTTGATGTAATCTTTTGAATATTCAGCAGTTTTTGTTTTAATTGCGGTTCCAAAGTTTTTGGGTTCTGGGCTAAGAGGAAAGATCCCATGGCGGTGGTTGCCAAGTCAACCAAAAATGAAGTGTTAAAATCGGCCGGATTGCCAAGGCCAATTGTAAAAAGCGATATTCCACTTTGTGCCATCTCAGTAGCTTTTTCGAGTAAAGAAGAAAATTCCGAAATTATTCTTCCTCGGAAATCAGTTGAATGGCCATCTGTAATTAAAATAGCTGTTTTTATCAAACCATTTTTTGAAGCAAGCGTGGAAATAAGCCAATCCAGTGCCAAATCAGTGCGAGTAGTACCGGCTGGGGAAATCTTTGAAAGCTCGCTTTCAAGCTTACGTATGTTTTCAGGCGAATTTTGGGCTTCTTCAACCACGGAATGCAGGGAAGATGAAAAAGCAGCCAATGATAAGCGATCTATGGGACGAAGAATCGACAAAATAGACTTACAGCTCTCTTTTGCCTGGACTAATTTGTCGCCCGCCATCGAACCACTTGAATCAAATGCAATCGCAAGATTGAGAGGTAATCTTGGCTCTTCACCAAGATTTGAGGCTGCCAACACAGACAACTTTAAAATATGATTCTCGCGTTTTTGAAGGAGGTGAGAAGGGCGATCCCAGGAGTGCGAAATCTTGATTGGCACCGACTTCCTCCTCACTTTTTTCTCAATTATACCAAATTTAAATCCTTTATACCACTTTCTCTAAAACGTTACATCAATTCTCAGCGAGTTTTCTCGCAAAATACAGCTATTACTGATTTTTACTACGAAACTTATCGGAATAATTAGTTTTTGAACATTGCTCAAAATGGCTCTCAAAAACAATCGCAGCGACCACCAAGAATTGCTGAAAACGTTACATCAATTCTCAGCAAGTATTTTGGACGATTGGCATTGGCACAAATTTTCACCTTCGAACAAAAAGGGAACCACATTTTTAGAAAATGGCTTGAGAAGCCATTCTAGACATTGGCCGAGAATCGCTGAAAACATTACGGGCATAATATCAAGTAAGCATTTCAAAAAGGAACAACACTTTTGAAATGCTTACTTGTGGAAGAAAATCTTTAATTTCCGAATTAATTAAGATAATTCCGAAAAGTCAGTGCTTCGTTGATTTCGAAATTTCCCAAACAATTCCATTTAAATCGGTGAATGAATACAACCCTGAAGTTCCAATGGCGATTTCAATTCCGTTATTAACAAGCTTCTCAAAGAGTTTTTCCGCATCATTGGGATGGAGTATTAATCGGGAGTTTTCGCTTATTGTAACCGGGTTCCCATGCTTAACCAGCTTTGTCTGAACTGTCATAACTTCAAGTTGGGGACTTTCCAGTTTCAAAACAGTTCCCTCTGCGGCATTCCTGTTTTTTTCGCCTACTGGATAAACTTGCTCTAGTCCAAGGGTTTGCATGTAAAATCTTCGGCTCTCAATAGGGGAATCCGTATAAATTCCAACTGGTGTGACTCCAAGCATTTTTCCCTCCCGATTTCATTTAAAACATTATCGGCAGTTTTTTATATCCAAGTAAGAATTTCAAAAATTTAAAAACTTTCTGATCTGTAACTTGGGATTAGTAATACCAATTCCACAAATAATGACTGACTTTTACACGCTTTGCAGCGCCAGAGGCTCGATCAAACCTATAAAGTTGCGTGATGACTTTTAATTATTGGTATTAGTAATCCAAAATTCCTCGAAATTGTTGTGCAATTTGTAAACGTGTTGCGTGCTTTTTCACATGGAGTTATAATGGTTTTAAATATAATGTTTTACAAGGAAAGGAAGGAGCAAAAAATGAAGATTTCCATTCAACCTCTAAAAGAATCTGATCTCAAACCTCTAGAGACTGACACAAAAAAACTCGGATTTTGCAAGTTTTTTTCTGATCGTATGTTTACCATGCATTATTCAGAGACTGACAACTGGCATAATCCCGAAATTAAAAAACTCGGATCATTGGATCTTGAACCTTCTTCGATGGTTCTTCATTATGGCCAGGAGATTTTTGAAGGATTAAAAGCATTCAGAACATCAAAAGGCGAAATAAATCTTTTTCGACCTGAAATGAATGCAAAAAGGTTTAATCGTTCAGCAGCACGCCTTTGTATGCCCTCTTTGCCGGAATACGATTTTTTGGAAAGTATTGAAAAACTCATTAAAATTGAGGAACGCTGGATTCCAAATTCCAAGGGTGCATCACTTTACATCCGGCCCTTCATGATTGCAACTGATACAATCCTGGGTGTCAGAGCTTCCTCCAATTATATATATTGTGTAATCCTCAGCCCGGTTGGTCCATATTACCAGGAAGGCTTCAACCCTGTCAGTCTTTATGTTACAGATGAATTCTGCCGCGCTGCAAAAGGTGGAATGGGTGAAGCTAAAACCGGTGGAAACTATGCTGCCAGTCTATTAGCTGGAAGGGTTGCCAGGGAAAAAGGTTGTGCACAAGTCTTGTGGCTTGATCCTGCTCATCGCAAATACGTTGAGGAAGTCGGGGCAATGAATATCTTTTTCGTCTTCGGCGATTCCCTTGTTACACCTAAACTCAACGGAAGCATTCTTGCCGGAATTACTCGTGATAGCGTTCTAACTTTGGCCAAAACGTTGAATCTGAAGGCGGAGGAAAGGGAAATCTCAATAGATGAAGTTATCGGCGGAATTACCACCGGATCTATCACTGAGATTTTTGGAAGCGGTACAGCTGCAAGTATTTCCCCAGTTGGCAATCTGAAATATCAGGAAAAGGATTACATAGTTAATAACCGAAAAGTTGGACCAGTAAGCCAAAAAATCTATGACTTTTTGACCGGCGTCCAATACGGAGAAAAAGAAGATCCTTTCAAATGGATCAGAAAAATTGAGTTCTGATAACCTCAACTGTATAATACACAAACCCTCCCCAAGATCACTTAGGGAGGGAATTGAACTTACTATCTGAAAACCGGTGTAATTAGGCAAAATTGAATTAGCTTGTCGAAAAAAACCTTTTAGAAGGATAAGCTGGAAATGAATTCACTTAACAATTCTTTAATTCCCTGGGATGAATTTTTTGGAGCAAATAATAAAATAAAGCTAACACTGCATGATTTGCCTGTGTTTTTAAACAAAAAACGCTGGTTTGCCATGAAAAGTTCTTGTATTGATGCTTGTTCTCTAAAACTCTTTGCCCGTCCGTTTTTAGACTCCTTCCCCGAGCTGCTCTTTTCAATTGTTGAAGTTGGAGGAACTCCTCAATTTGTACAATATTATTTTGTTCCAATGCTTCTGGTTGATCATCAGACCCCACTTCAAAACAATGATTGTGTAATAAGCGAATTCGTTTCCAAGGGTAAAAAATGGCTGCTGATCGACGCATTTCTCAATGATGCGTTTTGCCTTTTTTTGAGGAACCTGGTTAAAGATTCTTCCAAGATTCCGTTGGAAAACGTAAATCTTAATTTTACCTGTTTTTCTGAAGTGGACAAATTCCAAAACACACCGACCATTCGACGTTTAAATTTGGAACAGAGCCACTCTTCACTTGTTTTCGATGATATCAAAATTTTTAAGCTTTATCGCAGATTAGCCATGGGTGTAAACCCCGAATTAGAAATGGGAAGATTCCTCGAAGAAAGCCAAGGCTATTCAAATTCCCCTAAGACGTATGGTTCCATTGAACTTGCCGGTTTAACAGAAGAACCAATCACTTTAGGAATCTATCAACAGTTTTGTCATCATGAAAGTGACGGTTGGAATCTCACATTAAATTTTCTTGAAAAACTCCTGGATAAATTTGATTTGCAGTTTTTAAATTCCTCCAGCGAGGCTAATAACTATTTTGCCTTTACTTACAAGATCGGAGAAACCCTTGGAAAACTGCATTCTGTAAGTTTTCAAACCACGAACACAAAATTTGTCCCTGAACGCTTTTCCGCACTGGATTTAGTGGATTTGATGGAAAATATTTCTCTTTCGTTTGACGGAGCCCTTCTGAGGCTTAAAGACAATCTCCTTGAGTGTTCCGATTCTGTTCGTGAAATTTCTGAAAAAATCTTTTCTGTAAAACTGAAAATAAGGCAAGGGATTCCTTGCTGGTCAAGATATGTGGTCGAGGGTTGGAAAATTAGAATCCACGGAGATCTACATCTCGGTCAAATCCTTGCCGGTCAAAATGAGCCAATAATAATTGATTTCGAAGGAGAGCCCTCTAAACCTCTTTCAAAGCGAAGAACGAAAGACTCTCCTCTTAGGGATGTTGCCGGAATGCTTCGTTCATTTGATTACGCCGCTGAAATGGCCAAAATTGCTTTTTTTCAAAAGAAAACGACTGACTCAGCTCTGAAAAACAATGTTAAATCTCTTATCGAGACCTGGAAAGACAGAGCTGTGAAAGAGTTCATTTCCGGATATAAATTCGGCCTGAAAAAATACAGCGGGAAAAAGGCAGACTTGTTCGGATCGCCGTTTTTAAGCCTATATTGCCTGGAAAAAGCTCTGTATGAGCTGAATTACGAATTCGATAACCGCCCCACCTGGATTGAAATACCGCTTTCCGGCGTTTTTCAATGGTCCAGTATGATAATTGAAAAAAGATAAACCCTATTCGATTCGTTAAATTTTGGGTGAATTGGCGGAAAAATGGGGGCGCTTTTAACGCTGATTGTAAATATCGATTGAATCGATAGTTGTGAATTATTTATAACTAATAAATAGAGTGTCTTAAAAAAGAGATTTCCGGAGCCCGTCATGGAACAGGCCGAACTGCAAGGGCCATCTGGCTTTTTTGAACTTTCCTCATATTTTTTCCTTTTGAAAGGAATGGGGAATCTCCTGTTGGTGCTTTTGGCTTCACTTTTCCTTAAATATTACGGGGCAACGGAGTTACCTCTGTTCTATATCGTTTTTAACCTTCTATATATCGCATGCCAAATGTTGACATTGAGAAACCCCAAATGGAAAGGACATTCCTTCTTATCTAAACTATGTTTTCCGCTTTTTCTCGCATGCTTCATCGCTGCAATGGTAGGCTCCAAGAGCGGTGGAATATATCCCCTCTTCTTATTTCTTTTCATCAGCGTCTACGATCTTCTTTCCACTCAGGCTTTTTCAGAAATGGCCGGAGAAATCCTACCCCTTCGGGATTTAAAAAAACTCCTTTCCAAAATTCAAGCTGCCGGAACAGCCGGGTCAATTCTGAGCGGCCTCTTTTTGAAATACTTTTTAGATAAAGCCGGAATTAAACTTACCTTCATAATTTTGTGTTTTTTGCTGATTTGGTCAAGAAAAATTCTGAATGATCTTTCTCAGTTTATCAAAACATCGAAAACAGTTGAAAAATCTCCAAATGAAATAAAACCGGAAAGCCCTGTAAAAAAACAAACCGGCTTTGAGAATGCTTCTTCCAATCTGAAAAATTACTCAGTCTTTTTAGTACTCCTTTCTTTTCTGGGAATCTTTGGAAGAATTGTCATCGAATTCCTTTTCAGAGGCGCTGTTTCCTTGCATTATCACTCTGCAGAAGAAATGGCTTCCTTCATGGGAATTTTCGGGGCAGGAATTGACTTATTCGTATTCTTTCTGCAGGGATTCTTTGGGCAGTGGATATTCTCAAATTGCCGACTTTCCTCGATTCTTTCGACACGGTCATTGCTGGTTATCCCCAATTCAATAATCGCACTTTTTTTTCCAACATTATTCATGATTTCATCAGTGCAATTCGTTTTAATGAGTTTCACGAAAACATTGGTTATTCCGGCCTTTGTAATATTACTGGAACCATTGCCCACAGTCGCTAAATTCATGCTTCGGAAATACATCGGGATCGGCGATTCCGTTGCGAATCTGAGCGCAGGCGTGTTTTTGCTTTTTCTTAAAGAATTTGGAATTGGCGCCGACCCACAATTATTCAGCCTTGTGGGTGTGGTTTTCCTAAGTTCACTTTATTTGATCAAAAAGATTGATCGGCTTTATCCCGTCATGGTTGGGGAAACCCTCCGTATGTCAACTGAAACCGGAAATTTCGAAGTAATAAATGCTCTTAGACATATTCCGATGAATGACCGAATTTCCAGAATAAATGTACTATTAATGTCCCCTATTCCCGAAATCAGATATAGGGCAATATTTGAAGCCGGAGAACTGGATTCTGAAAGGTGTGTTGAAATGCTTTTGACCTCTTTGATTAATGAGAGGGAAATCAAAAATATCAGTGCAACTATGAAAGTAATTTTCTTCAAAACAGGATCAGATGGCCTTCTAATCCTGGAAGAATTTGTTAATTCCGCAAATGAACCACGAATTACCGCTGATATAATTGAAGCCTTCGGAGAACTCCGGGAAGGATCAGCAGATTCACTATTGGTGCCTCAATTAAAGCACTCCAATCATAGAGTGAGAGGAAATGCTGTTTCGGCAATTCTTCGAACAAGCCAAAACCCAGCTTCTATCGGTGAGGCATTGTTGGTTCTCAAAGAAATGATCTATAGCAAAAATGATAGTGAGCAAATTGCAGCTATAGTAATTATGAAATCATCCGGTTTTTCATTTTTTGCACCTGCTCTTGCCTGGATGGCTGAAACAGGGGAACGTGAAATCGCCGATCGAGCCATGACAGCCCTTGGTGATACAGGAAGTTCCTTCTCCATCGAAGCATTAATGAACTTTAAAGAGATGAAAGGTGAAAAATCGCAGATTGCGGAAAGAATACTGAAAAATATAGCTGGAAAAACAGATGTGATTATTAAACAGGCATTTCTTGGATTGGACAACCAGGAACGTTCAAACATAGCGGTTTGGTTAAAAACCGCTCCTAAGAGCCTTGATTTGGAGTTGCTTGGAAAAATTCTTTTAATAAAAGAAAAGAGAACCAGAGGAAGACTATTTGAATCCCTGAACGAATACGAGCCAGATGCTAAAGTCGATTTTTTACGTAGGGTCTTAATTAATGAAGATGCAAAGGTAAAAATAGATTCAGAAATAGTCATGGAAAGTCTTAGGAAGGAAGATCCATGGAAATTGCCATTTTTTGCAGATATGATTCCAGCCCTTTTAGAAGCCCATCACCCTAGTTTCGAGCTATTACTCGAAGAAAAGCTCTCACAGTTGATATTTGACGCCTCAATTTTAACAAGAGCAATTGAGCTGAAAATAGAAGAGATTCCTGATTTTCAAACCGCTGAAAAAAAGTTTTTGAAAAAACTTCAGATGATTTTACATTTCGCTGCATTGAATTCTCCGGAACCAGCAGAAATTCTTGATGCAGTAAGAAAAGCTTCGGTTCAGAACGGCTTCCTTCATTCAATCGCATTTGAATTTCTTGAAGAAAGGTTAGGCAAAAAAATTTCCTCTTTGCTCCTCCCCTTAATGGATTGGAAAAAGGAACGGTCTGTTCTTTATTCACTCTGTATGGAGAGAAATTCAACCAATCCCGGAACATTTGATTCGCCTCAAATTCTCCAATTCTGGGGAAAAAGCTGAAAGAATGAAAAAACCCCGGTCAGAATTTTTTCTAACCGGGGTTTTTATAATTAAGTCAAAAATTAATGTTGCAATTTCTCGAACATTCTGGCGGAGGCGGCTTGTTTAAGTACCTGGGTGACCGATGGGTCTCCGCTGAATTCATTTCTTAAAGAAGAGAATTCGCCTTCGTCGAGGCTCCTGGCCTTTTCAATAAGATAGTAGACAGAAGGAGCGGCGAGCGGGGAAATTGCACTGTTCCCGCTCAGGAAAGCTTTTTCTGCTTCAAGAACAGCTTTATAACCGGAGAAATTGTTTTCGGCCGGAGTTGCTGCTGTTACCTTGGAAAGGCAAACAAAAGCATCATATCTTCCGGAACCGAATTTGTTGTCTTTGCCTTTGTCGCCAAGATCGATTGCTGTTGACTCGGCGATATCACGAATTTGGGCGGTAGTAAGGTTAGGATTGGCTTGAAGCATGAGAGCTGCTAATCCGGCAACGTGGGGGCAAGCCATCGAAGTTCCGCTTTCGCTGCATAATGCGCCACCTGAGTTGGCTTTACATGAAATGACGCCTTGTCCGGGGGCTGCGATATCGGGTTTAACATAAGTTTCGCCATTGACAGTTGAGGGTCCAACGCTGCTGAAGTAAGCGAGTGCGTCTGATTTTGTTGTTGCGGCAACTGCCCAGCATTGTTTGTAACAACCGGGGGTGCCAACTTTTCCTGAGGGGCCATCATTGCCAGCGGCAAAAACCGGAAGAATTCCCAACGCTTCCCAGTTTTTAGTAATTTCAAAGAACGCTGTCTCTTCTGGTCCACCGCCCCATGAATTGCTGACGATTTTGGGGAAATCATTGGTTTTGGGATCGCCATCCGGATCCATCATCCATTGCATGGCTTTGAGAATGTTTTCATCGTTTCCACTTCCACCACTGTCAAACACCTTTGCGACAATCAATTTGGCACCGGGAGCTACTCCAACTCCGTTGAGGCCGCAAATGGTTCCGGCGGTGTGGGTTCCATGACCTTCATCATCATAGGGCTCGGTCTGAGTAGCCAGGAAATCCTTAAAAAGAATGACTTTTCCGGCAAGAAGCGGATGCTTTGCATCAATTCCGGTGTCAATATGCCCTACGACAATACCACTGCCATCAATCTTTAATTTGTTCCAGACTTCAGGAGCACGAACTTTGCTGATGCTCCATTGAACGTCGGTTGTATCAGCTCTTAAAGTTGCCGAATCCTTGCTGTCAAAAATCCATTTCCTGTATTGAACTGGCTTTACTGACTCGACATTAGCAAGCTGTTTAATCTGCTTTACTTCTTCGGGAGTTGCAGTCACAGCAATTGCATTTGCAGCCCAGAATTTTTCGGAATTCTGCAGATTAAGAGTTGATTTTCCAACTTCAAGGTTATTTGATAATTGTTGCTTTAAATAGTTTATTACTTCAGTGGGATTTCCAACTTTGGTAGTGGGAATTGATTCAATTGTCTTAAATTTTACAATCCAGCGATTAGTGAGGTCTTGCGAGCCCCAGCAAAAAGAGGAAAAAACCATTACGAGAACTACCGACCAAATACATACTTTGCGCATTCCTGGAATTTCTCCTTATGAAAAATATTTTGATTTAATAACGCTAACATTTTTTTTGAACATTGACAAGTACTTCCTGGGGTGTGGGTAATAGGGAACTTATTATCAAATCTTAAATCCTGGAAGTTCAACAACCTGTTGCCATCTATTCTCCTCAGTCACTGAAAAAGAAACTATCCAATCTTTGGGAAAAGTCCGAGCGCCCTTTCAAAAAATTAGTTTGCCTTTGTTTGCAACATATCGCTTTCCAGAAACTTTCTTCAGAAAGTGGTTTATTTTTAAACCCTTAAAAAAGCGTCATAAAAAATCAGCGTATTTTGTACAAATTTTTTGAACTTTTTGGAGTTTTAGTTAAATTCGCTATTTTTTTATTGCGATTCATTTCACAATGGTCTCTAAGTTTGATTTAATCTATCAGGAGGACCTACTAATGGCTTATTATTTAAAAATCCACCCTTTTTTCTGATGATTTTTTTATTTTTTTTTGGAATATTTTTTTTTGGAAGGAAGACCCGCAATAAAAAGGCTTTTTCATTAGATTTTATGTACCACGAAAAAAAAAATTCAGTTGACAAAAATTTTTGACGATGGTATAAGTGCGTCTTTGTCATTTCAACAACAAAATTCATTTTATGGAGGTTGTGAAACGCTATGATTTTTTCCAATCGTTTCGTTAGGTGGGCGGGAGTTCTCGCCCTGGTAGCTTGTATCGCATTCAGCGTCACTGGCTGTAACATGTTTGGTGGTGGCAGCGATGACAGTGGTGGCGTTCAATACTACCAAGTCAGAACAAATTTGGATTTCCCGCTACCGGCAGCAAGTGGAACAGGTAATTTGGTTGCCTCTCCTCTTCCCGGTGCAACAGTCGCCGCTATCGTTTATGATGGCGCTTATGTAACCACTCTTGCCATGCAAGAAAGTCCGGCCAATTCCGGTCAGTATGTTTGTGTTACTCCAATCGGAAACATTAAGAGCATTGTGATCTCCGCTACACAGGGGCGCAAGGTGCTGAGAAACATGGTAGTCAGCCCGTCACAATCTGGAAATGTCTTCAATTGTGGTGTTACCAATCCTACTTCCACCGGTTTTGCTCAGATGATGGTCAAGTTGGTTGGAATCGCCGATGACGGTTCAGCTTCTGCTTTCAACGCTGGATTCTTCGGGGATTCTTTATCCCGCATGTTCACCATCAATGGAGTTCAGAAGAGCGCAAAAGATTTGGACACTGATTACAGAACCAGCGATCTGTTTTCTACTTATCGCAATTTCTGGAACAATGCCCTTGCTCAAGCTGAAACCGCTCCTGGGACCACCAACATTATCAATGTTGCTCTTACCAATCAAAATTTCAAAATCAACGGCCAAACAGCCAATGAAATGTTTTCAGGTTATTCACAGACCGTCAGTAATTGGATCGGTCTCACCGACTTCTTCTTCAACGGAATTGCCGGTGTAATCAATAACAATGAAACCACTATTGAGAAACGTGTTTACAGAACAATTACTGTAACTCTTCCTCCCTCAGTTCCATACGCTGGAACAGTGAAGTATACCCTTTTCGGAAAATCAGTTGTTGTCCCATCAGTAGGCGCAGGCGCATTTGTTTCTGGTGGAGCAGTTGATCTTTCAGTTCCAACCGTATTCTCCGTTTATGGTTATGGTGCAGCCCTTCCAGGAGCTGAAACAGGAACCGCAGCTACAACTAACAATCAGATCGTCAACTACCTCGTTACCGTTGTTAGATCCGGTATGACTTCAAATTATGTTACAGCAAATGCTGCAACAAGCGAAGACCTCAAGAAATTGTTGGCTTCCGATGTTCAGGTTATCAATCTTACCGCTGATCCCTCCTACGAATATGACTTGTCAGATATGCCAGTCGCTTGGGTAAATCAAGGCGCTGCTAATGGCGTAGTCACCAATGCCGGCGGAAATAAACAACTTATTTCTTCCGGAACAGTAAGAAACGTCGTTTTCCACGGTTCTGATATTGCTCACTTGATTGGCGATCCTAATGCCACAACTTACACTTCAAATGGCGTCCCAGCTATTACTATTGGGCAACAAGTCATTGACAGCAGCACCACCGGAAGCGTCCGCTTCATACTTGCTGCAAGAACTCAACAGGATGTAACTTTTGGTTTGGCTCATACTGCTGTAACAGCTGCAACTGGTGTTGATTTCAACAGAATCAACGAAGTTCGCCTTATGAGCTCCTGCACATTACCAGGCGCCGCTCCAGCAATCCAATGCGCCAGCATTACTCTTAACCTCAATGGTTACGAGCTCACTAATTTGAAGGCTACGGTTGGTCAGCTTGCCAATAGCACCATTAATCCAGCTACTGGACTGCCTTTCCAAGCAACCTTGAACATTGTTTCTCAAAGAACAGTATCACCTAACCGCAGAGCTTCTATCGTTGCTATGGGTGGAGCACTCCACTCGGCTTCTATCACTGGTATCGATAGCGCTGATCCAGCTGCCGCTGTCACATATAGAACTTTCAACAGCGCGTTGCTCCTCGACAATAACGTTAATTTGGTTCTCGATGCCGCTGATGCCGTTATGACATTTGACAACATGGAAGTTACCCTTTCCAATGCAGCTCAACTTCAAGCTGTCCTTAATTCCAATGGTAAAGGTGTAAACCAAGATTCACTTAAAATCCACCTCGGTGGTGTAGCAACCACTTATGCTTTGACAGCAACAGTTAAAGCCCCCGCATCAAGAGTTGGTTTCGGCGCTCCTGCCCGATATGCCATTGAAATTGATTTGAATGGCAAAACTCTCGATCTCGGCGGAAACCTCTGGGATTACAACACTGCCGGCGCTGCTAACTCCTATGGACTTAACATCTATGGTAGTGGAACCATTCAAAATGGCGTTCTCCAAACCACAGGCAATGCTTTGTATCAAATCGCTTCTGGCGTAATCGTCCCGGCAACCGGACTTACCGTCCCGAAGAGCCTCCCCAACACAGTAGTTGCAGTAGTAACAGATGCTACGACTTTCAATGCAGCCGTTACAGCTAAATCCGGAACGATCGTTGTTGCTAACGATATCGATCTTGGCGATAACGTTGTTACATTCAATACAGATACTCGCATTTACTCACAGAGCGATGTTGTCCGCACCGTAAAAGCCAGAAATTTCGTGTCCGCATATAGCGCAGATAACAGTAGATATTTCAATGTTAATCTTGTAAGCCTTATCTCCCAGGTCAATGCCCCAACCACTGAAACTGTCAAGACAGTATTTCTCCAAGCTGTAGTTAATAATGAATCACAATTGAGAGATTCACTTGATTTGACAACAGGTGTTAACGGCTACGCAAACAAGATTTATCTTAACGTTGCTAACATCACTCTGAATCAATCACTCAATGTAAGCACTGTTTATGCCATCACCGGCGTCTCTGGTGCTACACTCACTCCGGTTAACAATACCATTAACCCAGTCGTAAATCTATCTGGCATCATGACAGACCTTCTTGTTCCTGCCAGTCAATCAATCAAAATTACCGGTATCAAGTTTGCAGCTTCTACCACTGCTAAATCTGCTACCAACCAAGTTTTGTTCCAGACCACCACAAACACTGGTAAAGTTTATTTTGATACTTGTACCTTCACCGCTGATGGTTTCAACGGAACAGATTCCTATAGAGCTGGCTATCAAGCAGTTGCCGGTGGATCGACAATTAATACTCAATTCGCAAACTGCGCCTTCACAGGATTGGCCGGAGCTAATGGATATGCAATCTATGTTGATAATGGCAACTACTTGAAGGGTTCCACAAAGAATACCTTCACCAACTGCGCTGCTGGAATTCTCGTCGGCGCCGCAAACACCAAGTATCTTGATGGCGCAACTGTAGTTGATGCCAACCAAATTCTTGGTTTCACTACTACCGCTGCTAACACCTTCACCGGTGGCTTTGGACCAGACGATTCAGTCGCAACTGGCACCACAGCTTCAAGTGCTGTTAACGCCCTTGCCTTGGGTGGCAATGGAGTCAACTACCATCAAGCTGGTGACTTTGTTCAATTCGGTGGCGCTTCCGGTTACGTAAATGGTATTTCATACGATTATGAAAACTTTACGTCCGTTATCCCCGGAGCAACTGAAACTCAAGTGTTCGCTCCTAATGCAACCAATACTTGGGCAATCAATTTTGGTGGATTGCTTAACTTCGCAGACGGAACAACTGACTCCGATGGTTCCAAAACCATCCTGACTTACATCCTCCCAATGGGTAAAACATTGACACTCACTCCTCGTCAGGTCAGCAGATCCTTCTCGACCACCTCCCCAACCTTCACTGCTCTCCCGGTTACGAGCACTGCTGGAAAATTGGCTGTCACATTGCCAACAGCACTCAGTGCTAACAGTATGACAATCACAGGAAACTATGTTGCCGGAGTCGCTTTGATCCAAGTAACATGCAGTGATCGCGTGTATTACTTCCAAGTTAAGGTTCAATAATCCAGTTAATTAGTTAATTAACAAAAATGCCGGCCCTCTATTGAGGGCCGGTTTTTTTATGTGCTTCTTAAGAAGCATGAAAGCAAGTGGTATCACAGTTTTTGCTTTAGTCTTAAGTATCGATTATAATCAATGTATTACCGAGAGATGATTGTTGATGTGCGAGGTTGAATATGTCAGAACGCAGGCTTGTCAGTTTCGATTGGGCCATCAAAAGGCTCTTACGCAGCAAAGCTAATTTTGAAATACTTGAAGGTTTTCTTTCAGAACTACTGTCTGAAGATGTTAAAATTGTAGAAATTCTCGAAAGCGAAACAAATAAAGACACAAAACGCCAAAAACAAAGCCGCCTCGATTTAAAAGTCAGAAACAGCAAAGACGAACTAGTAATTGTTGAAATACAATACGAAAGTGAATATGACTTCTTACAGCGCATTTTGTTTGCCACTTCAAAAGCTATTACAGAAAATCTTGAAAACGGACATCCCTACTCAGAAGTAGTAAAAGTATATTCTGTGAATATTCTTTATTTTGATTTAGGATATGGTGATGACTATATCTATTATGGGAACACAACTTTTAAAGGGCTGCACAAACACGACGAACTTAAATTAAATGAACAACAGAAAGAACTTTTCAAGAAAGAATTTCCCCAACAGATTTTTCCGGAATATTATTTGATAAAGGTTAACAATTTCGATGATATAGCGCGAAACACCCTCGATGAATGGATCTATTTCCTAAAAAACCAAAATGTTAAAGGTGAATTTAGCGCAAAGGGACTGAAAAAAGCAGAAAAAGAGCTTGACATATTAAAACTCTCTAATGAAGAACGTAGAGCATACGAGTACTATAGTGATGATTTACATTATCAGGCAAGCATGGTTCAATCCTCCTACGGTGTGGGCAAACTCGAAGGTCGAAAAGAAGGCCGGAAAGAAGGTCGAAAAGAAGGCGAAGAACTAGGCATCAAGAAAGGCAAGGAGATCGCTAGAAAAGCTGAAGAAAAGGCAAAAAAAATTGAAGAAAACGCGAGAAAAACCTTGCTTAAAACTGCCAAACATCTTCTTAGTATGAAACTTTCTTTGAAAAATATTGCTCAAGCTACTGGACTAAGTCCTGAAGAAATTAAAAAACTAGCAACTTAGGTTATGCTAAGAAGCAAACCCAGTTGAACCGCTTTCAATGAGTTGAAACTCAAATTCCCCCCGTCTGGGAAAGAGCACAGTTCTGCAGGTTTGACCGGCATGAGAAATGCCCTTTTTAAAAATATTTTGTTTGAATTTCTAGAATCAGCCCAAAGTGCCATGAACAAACTAATTTAAATTGGTATAAGTATTCTGCAAACAATTGCGTTCGGTAATCGTGAAGTTAACAAAGAAAAAAAAGCGCTTCAGTTTTAAATCTGAAGCGCTTTTCTGATTACTAGTTACACTTGGTTTAGTGTTTTCACAAAACTTCTCTGAGCGTTCCTTTAAGGTTTGCGAGCGCGAATTGAATAATCCCAGGCTGTTCCCTGTTCGCCACCAATTGTGGTTACCTGGAAGGAGTTTTGTCCGGCAATTTTTACGAACATTCCATCTTGTTCACCATTGCCAGGGCTCGTGACTCCACCTGGATATGCCGGTTTGCCATTGTAACTTGAGTCACCACGCCAACCGGTTTGGTATACAACATTTCCACAATAAACGACAATGAATTTATCCGGTACGGAATAAGCATTAAACTGCATGTCAAAAGTAACTCCATCAGGAAGCTTCGAAATATCCCAGTTATCGTTAGTTGTACCGAAACCACCACTATTTGCTGCACGCCATTTGTCAATATCACTATTAGACAGTTTCTGGTCATCGCGAATGCTTACTGTAATGGTCTTCGAGGTTAGAACTTTTCCAAGAGCGTTTGATAAACTGACAAGAATAGGATGAGCTCCGGGGGCAAATGTATGCGTGACGGTTGCAACATCTGAGGTAACACTAAAAGTCGTATTATCATCGAAAGTCCAGTCAAATTTATACGTTCCGGTGGGGATAGCCTCTGCCACAAATTGATAGACTTTAGTGCCATCAGGGTTTGAACTAAGGACTGTGGCGCTCTTGATATTCAGCAAAAACGCAGTGCGAACAGCGAGTCCGTAGTCAGCTGTGACTCCGTTTTGGAGAGAAACTGAGTTTCCTGTGGAAAAGTTAAAAGCAAAAGTTGCGGGAGGAGTGCCATAAAAATCTGGATCCATAGACCAGGCCCACGGCATTGGGATGAGACCGCTTTTGTATCCAGTGGGATATAAAGTCTGAAGCTCGGCGACAGTTGGCATTCTCCACCTATCGCTATCAACCGTTAAGCTGGCTACCCAAGTCTTTGTATCACTCCAATTTCTTGAAGGGAAAAAGGGTTCATAATACCATTGCAGATTGTTGACGGAATCAGTAACGATGCCTAAGGTATTCCGGGACAAAGTCGAGGACTCCAGCGCAGCAACCGTAGCTGTTGAAGTAGAAGAAGCGGTAGAAGTTGTGGTCCCAGTGGTTGTTTTGGTTGGAACAACTTTTGCCAAATCTGAAGCGGAGTTTAATACATCAGTATCCTTTGTCGGAGAATATTTTGACAACTGGCCGCTATCAGCAGCTTTTCCAAGATTATCTTCGATTTTTTTTGAAAGGTCCTGAATTTGGCCACTTAAGGAAGCAGCATCTAAATTTTTGTTGAAAGTATCCAGAGTTTTGTCGGTGGAAGTTCCTTTCCACTGGTCATAAATTATGGCTTTAGCAGTTGAATTAGGATCCACAACTTGCTGAGGGGCATTGGTTGTTGGATCATGTGAAAAATACGATTGAATTAAAGTTGAACCAGCTTCATTTTGACTGTCGCTGTAAATTACCTCTGTCTTGAATTGGGTGTAAGTAGAATCTGGAACCGTGACATGAAGTGTCCCTGAGAGTTGGTTCTGAGTATTATTTACCGTGGTTGAAGAACCATCGAGGGTAGTTGCCGGGGCAACAGTACTATCTGTTTTCATTGGAGTGATTTTAATCTTCACGTTTCCCCTATTGATAACAGAAGAAAGATAAACTTTTGCCTGAACACTTTCCCGGACAGATGCTGCGAAAGCTACGGGCGCCGCCGCTCCACCTGTGGAAGCCAGAATGGCAACAGTAAATATGATTCCCAAAGTGCCCAACATGCTACTGTTGCTGTTACAACCTGTAGAAAAAACAACGCCACCTATCAACGCTATTGCGATGAATAGGCATATATACTTCTTCATAGTACCTCCCGAATACATTTATAAATCAGCCTAATTTTTACGATATTCTTTCGGAGAAGTCAACTTTTTTTGTTAATAAATTTTAAAAAAAAGTAAGGACAGACTAAATTAATTTAATATTATTTGTGAATGACTGCAAGCCCTCAAGAAGCCTGCATTCCAAAAAATCTCTTGTAAAAAGTGAAAAATTGGATAAACTAGAATCATATATTGCTCAAGGAAAAAAACAATGGGAAAAGTGGTTCAATTTCCGCAGAAGAAAACTCTCTACGAAGCAACGGATCAGATAGTTGTTTTAAACTTTGCGAGTAAAAATTTTGGAATCCTTACGGAAAGAGTAGTTGAGATTATTTCAGGGAAAACACCCTTGGAAATGGTTCCTAATGCCCCCAACTGGTTGTCAGGTTTCATCACAATACGAGGGCATCTTATTCCGGTTGTCCAGTTGGGAAAGCTGAAAAATATTGACAGTTCACCCAATATTGGTGAAAAAATTGTAATTTTGGAAATTGGGCAGAAATACATTGGATTTGAAGTTGGTGAAGTCCTTCCGGATCTCACACGAGTTGCCAATAATGTAAGCCTCCCGGGACTTGAAAAATGGCCTGAGTTCGTTGAAAAACTTGTCCCTGACGAAAATTCCATAATCGGGATCATTTCTCCGGAAAAAATTCTATCTGACACTGAAATTGACGAAATCTGGAAATATTCCCCGCAGCAATAGCTAGGGAATAGTATCTCTTATTTTAAAAACCCAGACAATTGACCTTCCGACAGAGTAATTTTCGGGCAACCTTGTCATTGGTTTGGGAAGGGTTACAGTCGAATTTATTCCTTCTTTCACAAATGTGAACTCACAAACACATTATTTTTAACGACTTCAAACGTTCTGCCCCCCCTCAACCACATTGTGAAAAGAATGAGTTTTCTAAAAACCAAGCCACTATTGGTAGTTCTTTGGGAATTTGATTTTGCAAAATCAAAATATTTTTTCCCAGGTTCAACTGCCAATTTACCAAGCTTTTTTCAGTAAATTTGTTATAAGAATCGCTTTATTTGGAATTGTTGTATACTTCATTCTCTTAGCAAACGAATTCCCTTTGTACTTTTCTACCCAAAATGCAGTTGTAGTATCAGGGGTAATATGTTAAGTTTGTTTGCAATTTTTGCTGCGAATTCCACACAACGGGCCTTATCTGCGGCAAATATTGTAGCCCAATTCAATGGGAATGAGTTATTCTTTTAAAATTTACCTGGAGGAAAATAAAAATGGCACAATGGAGATGCAGTGTTTGTGGTTATGTCTATGACCCGGAAGCAGGTGATCCAGACGGCGGAATAGCACCAGGAACCCCTTTTGAAAAAATTCCCGACAATTGGGTTTGCCCCGCCTGCGGAGTTGGAAAAGACCAATTCGAAAAGATTTGAGGCAGGTTCTAATAGAAGACCTGGGCTCGTTGGCCTCCTATGGGCAAAAGTATTAGACTCGCTGAAATAACCATGAATCCAGGAAAAATGGAGGAAATACCTGTTAATATTAGAGATTCTTGCAAAATTAGCAAATTAAAGTTTACGAAAAATATCACTATAACCATCAAGCCTGAATTTCTATTTGTCCGATGTGCGAATTTTATACAATGTTGCAAGAAGCTCATTAGACTTTTTTAAAACTGGCTTTAACAATAGTTGATGGTGAATTCGGTGTGTTTGCCCTAGGGGCTCCCCTTCCCCGAAATTTGTGAGGTGAAATTTGTTCACTAGAAAGCGACTGCTCTTGATTTTTACTGTGATTCCACTGCTATTACTTCTTTCGGGATCATATTACCTGGTTTCCACAAATTCCGGGGCGGTTTGGGCTTTCGACTACCTTTCAACCCTCCTCTCACAACGCCAGATTGCAAGTATTAAGACCGATAAAATTAATGGAAATCTTCTGGAAGGAATAAAATTAGATACTCTCTCGGTTTCCCTTCCTGAATCCCACACTATTATTCAACTAACAGATATTTTTCTGCTTCCCGAACTTTCAGCGCTTTTAAATGGTTATTTCAGGGTAGCGCAACTGGAAGTCGGGTCGGCCAGAATTATTGGCCCCGGGAAGATCCAGCAACGGATCGACCATTTTTTCGAGGAAAATCCCAGATTTAACGAAATTGGGTGTTTTGCGTTTCCCAACGAGAAAATAAGGATTGCACAGGCGCATATAAACAAATGCGATTGGCTTCCAGCCAGCTACGGCGTTCGAATCCAAATCTTCGATCTGCACCTTACTCCTTCTGAGGAAAAAGGTTTTCAGCAAGATTTAATCGGTTCCATTTCGGGAAATATTGGAAAAACCGAACTTTTTTCGGGAAAATTCGACGGAAAACTGAAGGGTTCGACTCTTGAAAGCAAACTTTCCGGACAAATTCTTGGAATCAACTTTCATAATGATTTTCAATTCACTTATTCCCCTTCTTTGAAAAGGCTTGAGGGAACAGTGAAAATTGACGAATTTTCTTTCCAAAACGCGTTGAAGCCGTTCGAGAAATTCTGGTTGGATAAATTCCCAGTACAAATTCTTGGGAAAGGAAGCCTTTCCGGATCATGGCTTTATGATTGGGAAATCGGGGTTTCAGGTGCAATCAAAGGTGTTTTGAACAATTTTTCATTGGTGATTACCGGTTTAAATATTCCATTGTTCTTATTAAATCTTGACCTGGAACTCAAGGACAGGGAAATCGAAATCACAAACAAGCAAAGCTCGATCTTTGGTTTTAATGCTGACATTTCAGGAAAAGCTTTTTTTGATAATGACAACAATTTCGGCGCAAATATTTCCGCAAGTTCCACTGAAATGATACTGGAAAATTTTTTGGCATCGATGCCCTGGGCTCTCAAGTTTGGCCTTGGATTACCTGAAATGATCGGAACAGCTGCTTTGAAGATAAATTGTTCAGGAAAACCGCCGGCTCTTTCTTTTTCTTTCAAATGCCCAGATGCAGAATTGAAGCAGGGAAATTTTCTGGGAAACTGGAGTTGCTCAATTGAAGGAAAGCATGATTTGAAGACAATGTTGCCCCCAAAGATCGTTTCGAAAATTTCGTGGGTGGCAAGAACTCCACCAACTTGTTTTTTACTCCCAAACAAAGTTAAGAACAATCCATCAATTTCTGGTAATGATGAAAAAGTCTTATTCGAATGTGAAGTCGAAAACGCGCTTAATCAATCTGATTTCACAGGAAATGCCACTTTTTCCTATGGAGAGGTTGATTTCCAGACAAAATTCAGAGCATCCGGGAGCAATGGAAATTGGACTTCAATCAGTTCAACTTTGGACGCCGGAAATGCTGATAATTACAAATTTCTTCTTGAAACCCTGAATAAATTAAAACCCGCCCAAATTTTCACCTGGACGGGATTAAAGTAATTCCAAATGAAGCAGTCAAAATGCAACGCAGCAGTGGAAAACTCAGCAACAAAGACTAAATTCATATTAACATTGGCAATTAAACATTCAATTCAAAAAAAAATCGCGAAAAATTATTTTTTCCAAATTTTCAGCACTTGCGTTGGTGCAGGTTTATAAGTCAAGTATTTTTACTCTTTTTCGCTGTGGCAAATTGCTGCTCACCGCAGCGATTAGTTTCGTTTGTCAGGCTTTATTTGCTATTATCCAGCGCTCATGGAACTTTCTATTTCGCTGACCTGGATTCCTTGTTTCTCAATAAATCTTTCAAACCATTGCGTGTCAATGCCTGTTGATCGTAATTCACTTCTGAACTCGATAATTAGCTTTTCAATATCCGCAAGGTCGCGTGATTTAAGTTTTGCGGTTGTTTGCGTACTTCCAATCGATTTGATGTTGCCCAAAGCGGAATTAATAGCCATAGCCATTTCATATCTCGAAACCCTCATCCCTCCCTTGAAGGGATAGGTTCCCAACAGGCCTTTTTGGGTTATCATCTGGATTGTTTTGAATGCCCAGTGCTTTTCAGGAAGGAAGACAAAACCATTGGCATCGGTGGAACGGACGGTTCGAATTCCTATTCGTTTTTTAGACGCATTTCCTGAAGAGGAAGGATTACCACCGCCACCACCATAGGCCATTGGTTGATAGACTCTGTGTTGTTCCGGAACAGTAGTGAACTCCCAGGTGTATTTTGAAGCCAGATTTTCGCCATTGCGACTTCTGATTTTATCACTAAGCAAAACTTTGTACTGAGTTCCAAGGTCAAGTTGTTTGGAAGGAACGAATACAGCTTGTTTTCCAGCGGAGTCATAGGTTACTAAACCTTCCACTCTCACGGAATTTCCAAAAACTGAGAAGGAGATATTGTTAACGGTTGAAGGAGAAACATCTTCGCTGAATTGTACAACAATTGGACTATCCCTTGTAACCTTATAGGAATTTGCGGCTGGTCTGATCCCCACAACTTTGAACTCGGATAAAGATCTCTGACGTGATTTAGATCGTTGCCGGTCAGAAGGATCATCCTGTGGCGCTGCCTGAGCTGCGAATTCAGGGTCAGGGTTTGCAGCTGTCATGGAATCTTCCCCGCCTTCCAGATCTTTCAGATCGCTTCCAACATCCATACTAGCTGATTTAGTCGCTCCTCGTGCCTTACGCTTAATAGGGTTAGGCCTGACAGGTTCGGCTTGTTCGAAATCCTGCGCACTTGCAATGTCCATGCTGACTGATTTAGGGGCACTACGCCCTCGGCTCAGAAAAGGGTTTGCCCGCGGAGCTTCAGCCTGTTCAAAATCCTGGGAATTTCCCGTATCCATGCTAATTTGCCTGGTTTGTCCCTGAGCTCTGCCCTGAAAGGGATTTGGGCGCGGGGCTTGAGCTTGTTCATATTCCGGATTGGCTGGAGCAAAAGAGGGCGATGCTGACGGTGAAGTAGTGTTAAATGAAGATGTAATACCCTTGGACAACTGGCGTCCATAAGCATCTGTAATTCCCTGGGTCACAATGACCCGATAGTTCTTTCCTGAATCCAAGACTCCCGAAGGGGTCAGAATAGCTTGATTTTGCCCTGGAATAAATCTGATCTTGGCCGGAACCGGACCAAATTCATCTTCCAATCTGAAAGTAAATTCGTTAATTGTTTCCGGACGAATTTGTCCCTTAAATGCTACAACCACAGGAGAACTCAGATTTGAGATGGTTTCGTTAGCTCTGGGAGAAAGTCCGACCACCTTAAGTTCCGCATCCTCTCCAACTGCCACGGGAGCTCTTCTTTGAAGGTTTACCATTCCTCCGGATGGGTCAGAAATCATGGATTGCCTATTATTCATTGATGGTCCAGATGGCGCCGGAGATTCATCCAGCACGTTTGGAGCCACATCAAATGAAGTCTGGGAGTTGTCGGCTCCACCACCAATTGAAAAAGGAATTGCTGTGTTTTTCAATAATTTTGAGCCGCTGGTCCCGGCAAGAGTTGAGGTTATCAAAATTCGATAATCCGAACCTTTTTTCAAAGGAGACCTTGGAACCAGAGAAATAGTTTTCAAATCCTTGGAAAGTCTATAATCGATTCCGACTTGTTGTCCGGACTTTTGAACTTGGATAGGCGCATCCCGCAGACTTCCAACTTCAAGTGGCTCCGAAAAAGTGATTTCTAGCGGGGAATCTGGATTCAAAGCACCTTGGGCCATATTCGCGTTCATAATGGTAAGCGGTTGCGAGGTTTGTCCAGCTGTAGCTCCCATTCCAGCGACCATCACACCTGATTCTCCGCTGCTTTTATTGGACAACCCATCCTGGATACTACCTTTTCCTTTGGTTCGGAAACTCCAAACCTTTTCACCAGGTTGTTCGGCACTTCCAAAGTTCAATTGAGCGGTATATGTCATTCCATCTTCAAGAGGAATACGTGGTTTGAACATAACTTGCTTGGAATTTTGATTACAGAATAGATCGCCCTCAATTTGTCTGGCCCCCTGAAAAAGCGTTATGTTTACTGTTTGATAAAATGAAGGACTGACATTTCCTCCAAACTCAACAGTCAGGGGAGATCTGGTGGAAATTTCGGAAGACAAGTCTCCCGGAATAACGTTTGTAACGTATGTCCCATTTTCTCTTCCCGGTTTCTTGCCGCTTTCCATTCCTGCCCAACCTATTGATAGGTTGGAGACAAGAAAAATGGAGGCCAGGAGGATTTTGATCCAGGCCAATTTTTTCATCATTTACCTCCCTAAACCTGATAATGATTCGGAAATCCATCGGCACTTAACACAAACTTTTTTAGGATATTTTAAATCTTCTCAATTTTTCTGCTGAAAAAACCTGAGCCGACAGGAATGGCTTACCAAATCTTGCTGCTATGGCCTTTTCAATATTCTGTGACTTCGCTCCGCTCAATCATCGAAGATGTAATTATCCGGTCGCCGTGCAGAGTCGAAGCCAACTTCAGAAAATGCATAGGTCTTTCCTTGCAAACCTGTATTTTTAATGCGTTTGTTTTACAGATCATGGTAAAATAAAAAAATGCGGACTGGAAAAAGAGGAATTGTTTTGGGAGTTGTGCTTTTTGTGGCTGTACTATTGGGAATTTTTCTTTTCGCTTACAATAGTTTTGTCAGACAGCAGAACAGACGGGCACATCACGAACAGATTGGTGAAGTAGCCGGCATCCTCGCTCTTTCAGGCGTAAATATGCTGGCAGGCCAGATGACCAGCAGCCTTGACACTATTATTAACACTGCCGCTCCCAATATGAAAACACTTATTCAGTGTGACGAAACCCATCCTGCTAACTGGGTTGCGGATAGCTCAGAAGTGTCAGGAAGCATAATGGAGCAGGTAAAGAAAGACTTCCAATGTTTTCTGACCCAACTCACTCAGCTTTCTGAAATTCCGGTCTGCGAAAAAATGGAACTTTCTTTCAGTAATATTCAGCAAATTACCCCTGACACTACTCCGGAGCAATTCCAAGCCGGACGCGATCCGGTCGAGAAAATGGGAGAAATTGTCCTTTCCTGTACCGTCAGTTATCACGGCTTAAAACGGAAGGCTCAAATTGAAAGACAATTTCGGGTAATAAGCTTCGTCCCGGGAATTATGTCGAGATTTACATTGTTCGTTCCCAAAACACCGCATTATAATTCCTACAACGGTTTGGGAGTGAGATTCGACGGAGTACCAGACACTACTTATACCCATTTTCCAGGTCTTTCGATGAAAGCTCCCTTGAAGTTGTTCAACAGCTCTGATACTGCCTTTGCTAACCCACAGGATCCGGTTGATTTAAAAACTCGTGGATGGGTATTCCTGGGGCCAAGTGAAAACCCCGTTTCGAGCGGTGGAGTTTTACTAAAGATTCCCTCCGGGTACGATAATTCGGCAGGCGGCCATTTCATGTTTTGCAGGCCGATTTTAAACGAAGCTAATGAAGAGATAGGCCGCCCGGAAGTAATTTCAGATGGTACATCTTTCAATTCAGGAAGCATCAATGCAACTATTGGAGCCATGTATCAAGGATTCTTCACGAACGAAGTTGACGCATCCGGCAATCCCTGCAGTCCACCGCATGGAGCCGAAGCATATGGTCTGTGGGCACTTTCCGCCGGCTACCAATGTGCGGCAAGTTGGCTCCTTCCATTCGGCGATAAAGACAACCCTTCACGAACCCTCGTAGTTGGCCCTGTTTTAGCAGGATATTTAAAATTTTACTTTCTGAAGGAAAACAGCACCCCCCCCGCATGGAAATTTCCCATTCCCAACATTGCAACCGATGCCTACAATCCTCTCGATAAAATCGATTCCTATACACCGGCTTCCCCGAAATTTAAAGATCTGTTTAAGCCTTCCTCGACTGATCCGGTGCCGCCTCCCGATAAAACCGGTCTGGTGAATTATTATCTTGTAAGGCCATTCAATTTTGTAGCAAACTTTGATCAAACCCCTTCAATTGGAGTAGCTTTCAATGTTATGTTTGATTTTATGGCTTACGATCCCCCCGGTACTTCTTACCCCAATGGCTTCAATGGAAGCCAAAGACTTGCCGCTCAGAACGCCTTTTGTGTCCCCAAGGGATCTGAAATTAATCAGGAAAGGTTTGGCCACATAAAAGGAATTCACCCTTATGAGGATTTTTCCATTCAATTTATGGAATCCCCACCTGGAGGAATAGCTCCGGAAGACAATCTTTTCTTTCGAGGGAATCTGGGATCATTTGAAATAAATGACAGAAATCTTCTTAGAAGGGTCAGCCATATCATTGATTTGATCAATGCTCCCGACCAGGCTACCGAAGATGCACTTTTCGCGGATCATCTTTTTTACAAGATTCCACCGGGTCAGCCTTCAGCAGGTTGGTGGAGGCCCCAGAAAAGAGGAATTTTTTATGTTCGAAGAAGGAGTGGCGCAGGTTCAGAAAAACTTAGGCTATTGCCACAAGGAACCGAAGGCAACGGTCTTCAACTTGATCAAAACATCACAATTATAGTCAGCGATGGGAATATCCTGATTCCAACTAGCGTAAGATCCCCCATGGACCAAGGAGCACCGAAATTTCTTTTTTCTCTGGTCGCACTTTCGGGAGACATTTACCTCGGGACTGGAAGCGAAATAGATGCTTATTTAATAGCACTGAAAAAATCAAGCTCCCCGGGAGACGGAGGAAAATTGATGGCACACGGCGGAAACACCGGAATGAATATTTTCGGTGGAGTTGCTGTTCAGGAAATGGGATGTTATGAAAATAATTCGTATTCAAGTACGATGAGTAATTTCCCTTTTGGTGGTACAATAAAATATAATCCGAGATTTAATCCATCTTCTCCTGTTTATCCAGCGTCCCGCGATATATTGATTGAAGATAAAACAAGTCGAATTCTGATTAAAGGCGGAAACGAGTAAAACTGCTAAATATCAAGGAGATGTTGTTTGTGTCAGAGTGTAAACCAAAAAAGCCGTTTCACTTTGCTCGAAATGAAATTTCGCAAGAAAATTTTTTCGGACGATTTGCTGCCAAACTGCCAGGAAGCCGTTCTGCGTTCTCGCTGGTTGAAATTCTGGTAGCAATAACTGTATTGTCCCTAGCGGTGGGGCCAATGATCGGAATTCTATCGTCCTCGAATAAAGTAAGTAACGCTTCCGTGTATGAAGTTATGGCCGTAAATTATGCTTCTGAGCTTGCGGAGCAAATCCAAAGACTCAGTCCATTCATCAGATCAATTTCGCTTGCCACCGGAAAAACCGTCAAACAAATTTTTGAAGATCCACTTTTTCTTATTGAACTTGGAAAAACTGGAAATAGTCCTGATGGAAACCCTAGAATCGTGCAAATTCCGGGAACGCGCATATCTCTGCTTGTTTCATGGTTGCACCCGAATTTTTTGGAACGTACTCTGAGTGTTCAACAACTTAACCCTCCGCTATCCGATCCAAACGCTCTTTTGAAAATTGGAAAATTTTGGGATGTTACAATTTCCTTTACCTGGAAATTGGCGCAAAATGATTCAATCGATTACACAGCCTCATTTTCGGTCATTTTAAGGGAAGATTGATGCATATCTTTTTAATGCAATGAGATTATACAGAGTCATGCCGTTAAAAATTAAATCCATACGGGCTTTTACAATGGTCGAAGCGCTGGTTATCGTTTTAATCGGAAGCTTCATGATGATTACCATAAATTTCATGCTCTCTCAGGGAGTGAGAAGCTCATTAAAAGGGCAAGATCAGCTGGAAACAATTCGTGCAGCAAGTTCAGTTTTTTCCCAACTCCGAAAAGATCTTCTGGCTTGTGATTCTATTGATACCGATGGAGTTGAAAAGGTCGTCAGTGAAACTGACACCCTATTAAATCTTCCATCCTCCCTTCCGCAGAAAGTTTCTTTTTTTGCGCGAAATGCCACGACCACTTATTCTATATTGGCAAAACCCAGAGGAAAATGTTTACTTCGAGTGGTCTATGATTCCCTTGGGAATATTTCCACTTCCGGGGAATATGCTGTACCACGCATGAAAAACTTTGAAGCGATCAAGATTGTTAAGGTTCAGCAGGTGAAAACGGGTAGTCCAAAGTTCGTTCAAAGTCAGTTGTTCATTCGTATTGCGCTTGAATCTAACGATCCAAGAATTAGTACAAGCACTGTAAATTTGTCTTCATTTTTTGTGACAAGCCAGCTGAGCTCGACTCAGTGGTGGAACTACCATTACCCACCACCGGATAATTGATGAGCAAATCGTGGATCATGCAAAATCACTAAATTTTAGCGAGTGGAAATTTTCGCAAAAATGATTAGTACTTAGTTCGTAATATTTTGAAGGAAAAACAAATATTGGGTCGAATTCAATTCCAGAGCATTCAGAAAGGATTTTCAACCAAATTTTGTATTTAGCTGTTGTTTAAAGAAAAAAAAATAAAAATAGTTGAAACTTTTTTGCAAATGTTTTCATAATAACTAGTGAAGACATAAAAAAAATAGAAAAAAAGGAAAAGGAGGTTTTGAAAAAGTTTTTTGAGAATTGAAAAACAACCTGGGATGAAAAAATAAACAAAAGGAGATTGAAAAATGGGAAAAAAGTATTTTGTAGCAGTGATGTTTGCTTTCTTCGTATTTGGGTTGGCAACCTCTGCGGTTTTTGCCGAAAATGCTCTGGAGACCGCAGCGAAGGCTAAAGTTGCACAAATTCAAAAACTGCAGGATGCCGGAAACTGGCCTGCAGTAGTTACCTATTCCCGAAATTTTGTTGAGTGGGCACGCTATAACGGCGGACACTTCCTGGATGCCTATACGCTCCCAGTATATGACACGTTGGCTGCAGCCCGTGAAAAAGAAGGTCTATACGATTATTCAGCAAATATCATTCGTGAAAAGCATTCCTGGAAACCCGATCCCGCGAATGTTGAAAAAGTAATGACTTATGAAAAAAAGGGTATAGAGCAAGCTGATTTCTTTCAAAAATCTCTTGCATTCCAATCAGATAGAATTACTGTTGGAAATGATATTCTTAAATTAACCGAGCAGAGAGCTACCCTAGTAAATGCCTTGTTAGCAAAAGCCAGCATTTCCCAGGCAGACCTCACAGCATTGCAAGGAGCTCTTGCAAGTTTATCAACACAGATTGATGCCAAGAAAAGCGACCTTGCCGCAAAAAAAGACACCTACTTGAAAGCTATTGATCAATATCAGAAAGATGGGGTCATTTTCACTGCTGAACAGAACCACGTTTTGAGTGTGCGGTCCCAAGCCGCCGGAAGTATCCAAACCAAGATTGATTCCGTTGAAAAAACCGTTCAGGATGGAGTCTTAAAGATAAATCAGAAGTTCCAATTTTCCTGGCCTGGCCTTGAAGATTTGCTCAGCAATATGAAAGATCTTCAGACTAAAATAATGGCTCTTCAACAGCAAATGTTGGCTATTATGGCAAAGAATCCACTTTCCGCTGACGATAAGAAAAATCTGTTGGCCCTGAAATCCCAGCTAGACCAATACATGATTGCTCACAATAAAGTTATGGCAGACATTGTGAAAGCATTCATGACCACTAGTATTTTCTCGAAACTTTCTCAGGATCAGCAAACAAAGTACATCGATATCTTCAGAGTCATTCTTGATGCTCAAAATGTGATCAACTCAGATAATAAGATCATTGCTGATTTCATTTCAAAGATGGATACCCAAGCCGCGTTTGGCGATCTCAATGGTGATGGAAAAGTTGACCAAGGAGATTTGCCGCTTATGATTAAGTATGTCCTGGCTGGCAATGTGACAGATAAAGTTGCTGATCTTAACGGCAATGGCAAAGTTGATTGGAACGACTACATGCTCCTTCGTGAAATGGTCAACGGTACAAGAAAGACTGCTCCGGTTGATCCCGCAAACATTGCTGGTGATCTTAACGGCAATGGTGCAGTTGATGAAGGCGACCTCGACTGGATGATCAAAATGTATTTCAACCCTGATCTTTACGCAGGAACTGCTTTCAAAAAAATTGCCGATATCAATGGGGATGGAAAGTTTGATATCCAGGATATTATTACAATTGTGAATCAGATTAACAGAGTAACTCCAGTTTCAGCAGCCGCTCCGGCCACTGGAACAGACACCACAACAGGTGTAGCCGCTTCAGGAACCGTTGTTGAAGATAACAGCGGTCAGGCGACTGGCGCCACCAACAATGCATCCACCGGAACCGGAACCTCCGCGGGATCACTCAGACAAGGATTCTAATAAAAATGAGCGGCGGCAACAGATGCCGCCGCTTTTTTACCCCAAGTATCTTTACAGTCCACTTAACCTCTTTAAAACTGCAAACGCTGCTAATTACAACACAATTCAACAAAAATCGTTTTAAGAGGAAGTAGAACACTATTAAATCAAGCTTTGAGCGACTTGAAGAGAAGTTTAAATGGAACAGTAGAGGTATTTAAGAGAATAAGGGGAGCAATTGGTTGGATTCAGGGAGGCTGATTATGAAAGATTTTTTCCGAAACATGTTGAAATTGTTGCTGATCATTCTCGTTTCTTCAATGCTTGAAGCGAGTGATGAAAAGCCGTATTTCATTCGAGGAACCAATGAAGGTTGTTTTGTAGGCACTGAACAAAACTGGCTTCCTTTAATGGCATCCAAAATATTGTGTCGAGCTCCCCTTAAAATAAAAACCGGGGAAAACGCCTGGGGAACTATTGTATATCCTTTTTCTTCAATTACCCTGCGACCTCAAAGTGAAGTTGAATTCAAGCAAGACTCCCTGATAATTAAAAAAGGCTCATTTCGGGCAGTAGTATTTTCAATCTCCAATGACGTAAAATTTAGAACTCCACAGGTTCTTCTCGGAATTCGTGGCACAATTTTTTCCGCTTCCGGAAATGGAGGAGTTACCGTTGAGGAAGGAAAAGTTGAAGCAACCAGCGAAAATGGTTCTTCTTCTATGCTTCTTCCCGGTCAGTCATTAGGAGCATCCGAATCATTTCAGATGCCTGCAACCCTTCAAAGAATTGAAGAAGCTTTGACATATGAACATGATCGAAAGTATGATGAAGCTGCAAACATTTACCTTGATCTTTTTAAGGATCCCGGATTTGCAAACCTTCCTGACTATAGATCTAATCTTCTTGAAATGGCTTTGACGGATACTATAAATTCAGATTCCCCCCAATCAAATTCCTCAAAAACCAAGGAAGTTTACCAAACATTAGCAGAAGCTTTGAAGGAATTTCCAGAAGTCTGGTATGAAACTGCGAGGAATGTTTTGTCAAGTGAAAGCAAAATGGATATTGCGAAAATGAGCGAATTGACCCCAAAAATTCATCCATTCGACCCCGCCAATCCAAGAGATCAGTTAATAAAAGGACTACAAGCCGAAATTCAAATGAATGACAAAAGTCTTTTCGAGGCTGTAAAGGGAATAATATATGAAAAAACTTTAGCATCAGCCGCTGAAACTCTCCAGGGCTTTTGGGCTGATACAAAAACTTTTCTCCAGTTATTAACATTTCCGAACACAGTGACCAGGGAACAAGCGACAAACATGATTTCACCTGATAGCTTGAAAAGTCTTTCCCCCACAGCAGTTAAAAAACGCATACTTGTTGCATCCAGCCTTCCAAACGATTTATTAGAAGCTCAGGGATTATATTTTCTTATTAAGGCCTACCTAAGTGACAATCGCCTGGATGAAGCGCTGAAAGTAATGGACTTTTTATTTAAGCATCACCCAAATTCCCCTTGGACTTTGAGAGGAAAGAATGCAATAGAACGCTTTAAGATTTCCGAAAAAAATGCGAAAATAAAAGTCAATCAGACCTTGGAAACGGCGTCACAAACTGAAGACTTATCTTTTGTTTCACGGATGGTTTCGAATTTGAACAGCGCTATATTTGAGAAAAACCAGAATAAGGAAAATGCGACTGAAACACTCCAACTTCCAGGTGAATCAGTCACGGGAAAAACCGCTTCAGCACCCACTCCAAAGTTAAATGATAAGCCGATGACCCCCTCTGGATCTCTCCAAAGAGGTTTCTGAAATGGAGAAAAAAATGAAAACTGAAAAACGATTGGGAAAATTATTAAAACTGACTCTGCTTGCTTTTGCTTTTCTAATCCCTGTTATACCACTTTTTTCCCAGGTACCAATTGCAGGTGTGAGTTCAGATTCAACAGTTCTTGGTAAAACAGCTTCAAACACCGCTTCCACTGCCATTCCCAACAGAGCAACTTCCAGCATGGCAGCACTCGCAGCAAGGTCTGCCGAAATGAAGGCTTCATCATCGCTAGCAGCATCTCCAGCACCTCTTTCTACACCCTCAAACACCTCAAGTGCACCCGGGGAAGAAAAAAGCGCTGCAGTCGAGCAACCATCTGCTTTTTCCTACACCACTGACTCCGATACTGAAAAACTTCAAAAAGCCCTTGAGGCATACAATTCCTATAATCCAAACGAACCAATCAAGTCCATTAACGGCGTTACCATTCTTCTTCTACAGGAAAAGGGTTTTTTGAAGGAAAAACTGAAAAATCAGGAAAACATAATTTTAAATTCCGATGGCAAAGTTGTAAGAAGAGTAAAAAACTCCCTAGTACAAGACCCTGTCATTAAAGGGCGTTCAGCTGGTTCCCTCTTTGGATTGGTTAATTCTGCCTCTTTAAAGTTGAGCCATCTGGAAGCCAAGAAAGGGACACAGAACAATTCACCAAATCCGAATATTCCGCTTGAAAAACGAAGTGTGACCATACGAACATCAAATGGCGAATCCAAAGAAGTTGTGGAAACTGTTCCCAAGTTGATAGATCCGCCCGACTCCAAGCCCTCTGCCGGTGTATCAAGGCGCACTTCTCCCGATTCCTTGCAGAAGATTCTTCCAGCCCAATTATTGACTCCTTCCAGTTCCAGGTAGAGCACTGGGCATTTGTACAATCAAACAAAACGAGCCATTTGTATGTAGTTCTCGTGCAGAATCAAGGTGCTTTTCCGAGTTAAGCTCGCTTTTGGTTCCAGAAAAGAGTCAAGCTTGTTGAGTTGAGTTGAGTTGAACTGAGCTGAATCGAAACCGCCAAGTTGGGGGCTAAACCGTTGTATCATCCAAAAATGCTTCTGATAAAAACAGCATGCAATGAGCCTTGAAGCCTTCATTTTACGAATAATAGCCTAGAACGTGAGTCCATGAACTTCAAAGAAACGGTATAATATGTAAAATGCCTTCTTTCACCAGGGAGCATGAATCAGATCTGATTGTCCAGGCCCGGAAGGGAAGAAAAGAAGCCTTCGAGCCGATTGTAGAAAAATATTGGCCTCAGGTTCATTCTGTCATACGCAGATCGTGCAGAAGTCAAGCCACATGTGATGATTTATGTCAGGAGACATTCCTTAAAGCTTTTAATTACCTGAGTCAGTTTGATACCAACCGGCCCTTCGCCCCCTGGATCATGAAAATCGCCGTGAATACGTTATCCGAACACATGAGGAAAGAGACAAAAAATCAGGAAACTTTAAACCTTGACGAAGGGCTCCTGGTAAAAGCACTCGGAAATATAAGCGACAACGTTGTTTCTAGAATGACAGTGGATGCGCTTCTTGAAAAACTTCCCCTCTCCTACCGGATTGTTTTCCTTCTCAGACATGGAGCTCAACTCTCATACGAGGAAATTTCGATGATTTTGGATGAACCTGCCGGCACAATAAAAACAAATATTTTCCGGGCACGGGAAATGTTGAGAACATGGCTCTTCCAGAATGAAGCGGTCAATCAGAGCCAAGGAGACCAGATAGCATGAACTCTCCAACAAACTCATGCCGCGATAACTTTGACTTCCAAAAACTTTTGGAGGACGCACTCCCTTTGTCTGAGAAGATAAGATTAGAACAGCATCTCAAGGAGTGCCCCGATTGCACGAAATTATTTGAACATTACAAAAAATTATTCAAAGGAATCGATGAGTCTCTAGCACCCTTCAAGGAGGATCAACCCTCGAAGGATCAGATTTCGCGTGTAATGACAGCAATTTACGCAAGCTCAACTCCTCAGGGAAAAGAAATTAAAAACACTGAAACTCCGCTTACTTCAGTAATACTGAAAATCGTATTTCCTGTCTTATTTTGCGCGGTTTCCATTTTTTTCTTTACAGGAAAAGCTCCCCAGGCCGTTTCAAACCCTGGAAATTCTCCAAAAGAAAATTCTTCTGGAACGCAAGTGATTACTGAGGACTTACGTTATTCGTATTTTCTTGCCGCTTCCAGTTCCAAACCACTTCAACTTTTGAACTCGCCTTCGAAAATGCTTTCTCACGATGGAATGCTTACTCCGGGAGAAATATATCTGGTTCCTTCCGATTCAAGCTTAAAAATAACCGGTAGCCTGGGCGAAAAATTCGATGTTTCACCTGGTTCAAAATTTTTGCTTCTGAATGATCAGTTGACAATCCTTTCAGGATCCTATTTCTGTAATATGGAGAAGTTGGAAAAGGAATATAAGATTTCCCTTCCTGGTGGAAAGATAATTTCAAATACGGCAAAAATACTGGTAAACGTTACATCGGACATTTCAGAAGTTCGGCTGGAAACTGGCAATGCTATCTTGAAAACAGGAAAAGAAGATTTTTCAATGACAGGTCCCTCAATATTGTTTGTAAAAAATGATGGAAAAGTTCTTTCAAGCCGCAGTGAAAACAGTAATACTCAGCCACCTATTCCTTCTGTTTCATCACCCTCGACTGTTTCCGGTTCCGCGATCAATACCGGAAACACCGCACCAACACTGAATAAAGGCTTTTGATTGGAAAATAAGCTTCTCTTTCAGGAAAAAAAATAAAACACAGTGAATAGCACTGTCCACAATAATGAAACAGCCAAACTGGAATGAAATATGAACCTCAATGTGGGTGTGAGACGCTTGTAATGGAAAAGAAATCCTTCAGAAAGCTTCCAGTGAAGAAGGTTTACCGTTAGTGAAATCGGAAAAAAACAGCCCACTGCGCTAAAAATAAAGTTCCCAATGACAATATTTCGGATTTTAGCAAATTCTTCGTTGTCATACTCCCGATTTAGATATTCCTGCTTCGTCATTGGTTTTTCGTGTGGAAAGCTGGCCTTACACCATTTACAAAGAAGCGCATTGGCCAGTATCTTTTTTCCACAAGCCGGACAGGATTTTTCGGAAGTCCAACCGGGTTGAAAGGCATCAACAGGAGCGGTGTCCGTTTTAGGAACTTCGGGAGCAGAAGTGCAACCATAGGTACCGCACCCACCGATTTCCTTCCAACAGTCACAGTGGTAAGGAAGCTTACATGTGGGACAAGTAACTATTGCTTCACCTTGGCATATGTTTGAAGAGCAAATAGCACAGATTTTTCCCGCATTTTCTGAGGTAGCAACTTCAGTTGGTGGCACAGGGATTTTTCGCATATTTTTTTTAGCGCGCTAATTCGTGAAGAACCGTAGCTATTATTTTCCACAGTATATTTGATAATATTCCATAGCTAACCATAACCCTGCCTTTGGGTTTTCCCATTAGGGCGTAAACCAGTCCAATCCAGCATCCACAACCACATGGTACAATAACCATAAACCAGTCAAACACACTTAGGTTTATATCGGTTCGAGGGATACCACCTTGAGGGGTTTGAGCCTGCCTATCTTCGTCTTTTTGAAATTCCCCGCAATGTTTGCACTTTCTTGCTTCTCTGATTATCGGTTCTTTGCACCATCGACAGGGAACCATATTTTCCTGGGAAACAAGTTCCGATCGTCCATTTCCCTGCCCATCAGGTTGTCGAGGGGAAGCTGACTCGCTGGGAATGCAACAATCATTGGAACACCCGCCCTTGCTATCCCAGCACGGTTGATGGGAAATACCATGGCAGCGAGGGCAATTATGAATCACTTCCCCAAGTTCGATTGGTGCCCCGCACGCAGAACAGGATTTTCCCGCCAATTTTTTGTTGGCCTTCATTATTTCAGGAAGATCGTTCAGTTCAGAGGTTGTCTGCGTGTTAGGTGTAAGGGCTGACTGACCCGGTGGTGAAACCATCTCTTCATCGTTCGACGGAACGGAAGCGGTTTTGCGAGGCGTATGAGGTGACGTTGGAAGTGGCGGTGGGAATTGCGAGGATGAAGAAGGAGGGAAAATTCCGGGAGGCTGTGGAAAAGTCTGTCCTGGAGGTGTTTTCGGGGAAAGATTTGCCGCCTTGGATGGAGGGGTTGAACTCGTAGGTTTAGAGGGAAGTGCGACATTTGTCATCTTTTGACAATTTGGACACTTTATGAAGGGTTTGGCATAATTATCGGGAACTTCGATATTCCCACCGCAAAGTTTGCACAAAACTTCATTCGACATGTTTTTTCTCCACTTCTCCAAGAGCCAGTTGGGATAACCAAATAAAAACCAGCATAATTTTACAAGTTTCTCTACTTTTCAGCAGCAACAAAAATTAAAATCTTTTTTTCACAATGTTGTGGTGGTCATGGTGGCAGTCATTGAGTCATTTTACAATTCAGCCAACTTCTTTTTGCCGAAACTCAAGAACACTTTCACCTATAACCACAATATCTCCGGATTCCAAAAATTTTCGTTCGACCCTGCTACCATTGACAAAGACCCCCTCCGGGCTCTTTAAATCCCGGATCTCAAGTTTGGTACCTACCTGAAATACTTCAGCATGTTTTGGTTCCACTGAAGGGTCCTTGAATATATATATATCTGATTTTGGTGAGCTTCCGATGATCATTGGATTGGTGTAAACTACAAATTGTTTCCCTCGGAGAGGTCCGGATTTCATAATAAACCAGGCTTCTTTACTAAGATTTTCAACGAGTCCAAGAAAAACTCCGACCAACATACCGATAACCATGATGCCAACCATTCTGCTGAATTCGCCATTTGCACTACTTCCCTGAATAGTATGCATCAAAAGCCCTATGGGGTCAAATAACAACCCCCCCAGAAATCCACCCAATAACCCGCCTGCAATTCCATTCATTACCAATTTTTTCGAGGCAAGCGCGATTCCCTGCCCAAGCCCCATTCCACCAGCGATGAGTGTCCAAGCTGTTGTTCGGGCTGTCATCAGCATGAAAAGAAGGCCCCCTTTTGGAAAAAAATCGTTAAGTTGGTGGGGTTTATGAGGGGGCGGCGGAAAAAGAATACACCCTGCCTGACACAAAAGAATATATATCCAGTTTGCCGGAAGGAGGATAATTGTTCCCCAGGCAAGCCCGATTCCTAATCCAATTCCACCGCATCTGAAGGCTTTAAGAAAGTTTCGAGACATGATCCCCTCGACCAGGCCGACAAATAATCCGATTATGGCAGCTGTTACAGGGAAAAGAAGGGTTAACCCGATTCCATCTTCATGGCCACCTGTTTTATTGATCAGGGGTTCAAGCAATGCCCATGCAGCAAGCGCACCAATGGTTCCTGCTGTGCCAGTGTAAAAAATGGGATTGAGAATCAGTCCGGTTTGAATAGGAGCACGTTGCTCTGCTGAAAGGGGTTTTCGGGCCGCTTTTTCCTGAACAATTATATTCTGAATTTTCGGATCTGAAAGGTCCCGTTTGGTTATTACTATTTTCTCATCGGACATTTTATTTTTCCCCGAATTTTTTTGGGAAGTACACTTCCGCAGCTCGAACCACTAAATACAATTATTTCCTAGCAGTGCATCTAATAAAAAAATGCATAACCCAACTATCCGGTCGCTTCAACTCCGCTCAGCATCCTTAAAATTTCACTCAGAGAGCCCGGGAAACTCGCTTTTAAAGCGCTCTTCAATTAATGGATTGAGAGTAATTGAAATCTTTCTATAAATCTGAGCTTTCTCGAGGCCTTTTTTGTTTGGTTCCTGTGAAGCGCTTTGAACAGCAAATCTGGTTTCAAGAAAATATATTTCCGCAAGGAAATTTTTTATCTGTGTAATTTCTTCGGAAAGAAAAGAAGCTTTCTGGTACAACGTAATCGGATCGGACAGTTGGCCGGAAATTGTTGAAAGCAACTTACTTTCACGGTCAGCAACTATTTTTGTCATGCTGGCTAGTAATTCCGAAGTTTGGACTAATTTTCCACGGGCACTGGAAATTATTCTTTGTGGATCGGGTATTACGGACCCGGAGGCGTCAGTTGCAAGAATTTCGGATGCCGCATCAAGACAGGATTTAATACCCCCAAGATCTGCCGATTCCCCTATTGCCCCGCCAGTGCTGGCAAAAAGCGTTCTCATCTCGCTCCGCGCGATTTCTTTGAAAGCTGTTTCCATCATAAGCCGTTGGAAAAACAGGGAAAAAATAATTCCGAGGCAAAATGCCGTAACAAAAAATGCTGCCCCCCAATAATCGCTCTTGGAGAACTTAAGAGAAGTTGCTTCTTTTTTTGGAAGGATCTCTATATCTGTCAGAAATTTACCGGAATCATTTCCGACTCCACCCTGTACTAGCTTTTTTTCGGTTTCTCCTACCCACCATTTGCTTAAAGGTTGAATTTTCCCGGAGATCCATGCAAAAAGTCCTTCTGAATTAGATATTGGATCGATTACGAAAGCCACCTGAAAAGGTTGATTAAAAAAATACTCCTGAATAAATTTGTCCATGTCGGAGAGGAAAATTCCAAAACCAGGATGGGTGTGGTACCATCCAACAATTTTTCCTCCCCCCCGTTTTTCAATTTCATTGTGAATGAAATCCCAGGATGTGTGGGTAAAAGTGACCTGAGCCCCTTCATTTTTTGCCCCTTCCGCCCTGACCATATCATCAATCAGAAGAAATGGCCCTAGATTATCTTTTCCAATTTTTCCTGTCAAAACTCCGCATAGCTCAACTTTTTTGTTCTCATTTGAATGCAAAACAATCTTTTCATACGCGGATTTATCAATCCGAACGCGGTATTCAGAAATTTGGGGTGCCGGGAAAGGACAATTGATAGTCTCAGGCAAATCTGCCGCCATCAAGAAATCAACAGCCTGAACATTTGGTGGAGAAGAAGGTTTTTTCTTATCTCTGCTCAATGGTTAACTCCGAATCAAGCGATTCCAATATTTCCAGGCGGTCGCCATCCAGGAGGTAATACTGGATTTTTTCACCGTTCCTTCCTGAAATGACATCAAAGGGCGGAATTCCCAGTTTTCGCAATGGGAGTTCAACAAAATTTTCATTTCCATAAAATGCATGGGAAATTTCCGGAATTCTGATTTTTCCACATTTTTTACAGATCGCGTTCTTCTCTGTTACTCCTGCCAGGGATGAAAAAAATTGCTCCTTTTCCCCGCATTCTGTACAATTAAAACCAAGTAATACATCTTCTTTTATTTCCAACGCTGCGTCCTCGCCAAGATCACTTTTTGCGATTTTTAGCATTTCAGATAGTTTCAACTCATTCGAGTTGCAGTCCAGGATTTTAAGAGGGCTGAAAGTTTCGTGGCTATAACACTCAGTCTTTCTTTTAAATTCGACTATATAGTTATCAAAGTTTCTGCCATTGAAGATGTATCCCTTTCCACCGATGGATTCAATTCCATGAAGAATTTTCAGGGCTTCCTGGCATTGAATTCCAGCAATAACGGAGGAAATGGTTGGCGTTGTGGGGGTTTTTCCTGAAAGCATTTCGTCACGATTCAGTAAAGAGCACGCTCGCCTTGCCTGGAGCATCTGCCAATCTATTTCGCTCATGGTGCATTCATAACAAGGACCATCGGGGGGTTGAAATACCCTTAATGTGCCATTCAAAACTTCTATTGCACCATCTATCCAGGGTTTTCCGGCTCTGAAACTATTTCTATTTATTGCTAATCTTGCTTCGCGATTATCGAGCCCACCAATTATCAAATCAGCCCAGAAAAAGAACCCCATTCCAAGATCAGTTATGGCATTAACGCAGAGAGGTTTGATTTTAAGTTTTGGATAAAGATCACGTGCCCGTTCAGCAGCCACTTCAGCTTTGTATCGTCCGCAATCTGATTCCCTGAATAAAACGGATCTGGAAAGGTTTGAGTTTTCGATACGGTCCATGTCGACAACTACAATGTTTCCAATTCCCAAAAGTGCAAGATTTTTCAAGATCTCGTTGCCAAGCGCTCCTGCACCAATCACCATCACACGAGATCTGGAGAGTTTGTTTTGGTCCCACCAGCGAATGAGCTCGAATCTGGAGAACCGATGTTCTTCAGCATAAGGGCTAAGTTTTATTATTTCCTGGTCCATTTTTTTCAACCATCAACTGAAAGCTATAATAACATTTCAACGAACCCAAAAACATGAGAAAATGCCTAACTCATCACTAACATCAATCCAGCAACAAAGAGTAAATTCATATTGACATTGGCAATTAACCATACAATTCAAAAAAAAATCCGCAAAAATTATTTTTTCCAAATTTTCTGCACTTGCGTTGATGCAGGTTTAAAAGTCGAGTATTTTAATCTTTTTCGCTGACATCAATCATTCTTTCAGACAATTTTATCTTTCTATAAAAGCCACTGAGATGGTCTAAAGTAGTTTGGTTGTAACAGACCGTCACTAACCGGCGGTAATTTCCGGCTGAATTCGCAGAATATCACCTTCCCTGACTCCGGCATTTCCAAGAGTTTCATCGTCCAACAGCTGCCTTCCCGAACTCTTGTGATGAAATTTGTAGCTCATCAGCTGACCATCAGGGCTATAACGGGGCAAATTCATCCTTTCGATCAATAGTACAATTATTTTGTTCACGGTTTCATCGTCCGGTAATTCAGCATTGACCTTCTTGTTACCGGTTGCATCCCAGATTTCTACAACTATTGTTCCCACTTATTGTCACCTCCTTCCTGTGTTGCAGTCGCTATTTCTCTTGAATCATATATTATTGGAAGTCCCAGATTAATCAAAAGATAACTTCGACTCCACTCAAAAGCTGTGAAAAAATTAAAAATTCGAAAATGTACTGGCTCGATAAACCGCGCAGGGAAAGCATTGTGAACTTTTACACTTTCATTTTTTCAAATATTTCACATCTTCTCATTCACGTTAGCATAATTATTCAGTCTTGAGCAAAGTCGAAGCAACCTGTTGAAAAGTATCAGTTAGCCCTGAAGGTGTGAGAAAAAATTAAAAAATCCGAAATTTACTGGCCCGAGAGGTCGTGGTGAAAAAGCATTGTGAACTTTTACACTTTCATTTTTTCAAATATTTCACACTTTCCCGTTAAGGATAATAGATCTTGCGCAGTTATGTCTTTAAATCGCTACCTTTTTAATTTTCTCCAGCCCGATGTCAAAGTTCTTTTTCATTCCTTCCTCTCCGGCGGAATCGAGAGGTTGTGCATTAATAATTTCAAAATTGGAAATTCCAATAAAACCAAATACTGCTTTCAAATAAGGTTCAACAAAATCCATCCCCCGAACTGGGCTATTTTCGGAATAATCTCCACCTCGGGTGGATACGATAAAAAGTTTTTTATTTACCGCAAGCCCTTCGACACCCTTCTCGGAGTATTTGAAAAGGTAGCGTGGCTGAACAATTACATCCAAATAATGTTTCAGTTTATAAGGGATTCCAAAGTTCCACATGGGAACGCTCAAAACGATCGTATCAGCGGCTAAGAATCTGTTAATGTGAGCTTCCACTTCTTTCCAAAACCTTTGCAATTCGGTCGGAAGTTTTTTTCCTCCCATGAGAAGGTACTTACCCGAAATGGTGTCATGAGCCATTTCAGGGAGGTGTTCAGAAAACACATTAAACTCGTCTAAAATCGCTGAAGGAAATTTGTCCAACATTCTTGTAATCAAGACCTTGGACAAGGCTAGTGTTCTCGAAGATTCCCCACGTGGAGAAGCAATCAGGTGTAAAATTCGATTCATTTTTTCTCCTTTTTTCTGTGTTAGCGGAGCAAAATTAAGTTCCGGGATCCAGGCACTGAGCTAAGTCGAAGTGCCTATTGGACCTGAAAGTTCCGGTCATTTCGACCGCGCTCAATGACCGGAACTCAGTCGTCACAGCTTAACTTACGCCTATTTTTCAACGATAAGTTGACCGCCCAACGGTCCCTCTTATCATACTATTGTGGACGAAAAACCTGGACCTTGTTGTTATTTGTGTCAGTAACAAAAACGTATCCAGCTGCGCTCACAGCAATGCCGGACGGAAGTTGAAACTGTCCATCCTCGCTTCCAGTTGTTCCGAATTTGGTCAGAAACGCTCCGGATGAATCAAACATTTGAACTTGGTTACTGTTGTCTCCGACAAAAATATTACCCGAAGAATCTAATGCAATGCAAAATGGGAAACTAAACTGTCCATCAGAAACACCGGAACTACCAAATTTAGAAAGAAAAGCTCCAGATGAGTCAAATTTCTGAATTCGATTATTGTAAGTATCAGCCACAAAAACGTTTCCAGATGGATCAATAGCCAAACCTCCCGGGCTATTGAACTGTCCATCACCGGAACCGTTGGTTCCCCATTTTGTTATGAAAGCACCAGTGGAATCGAATTTTTGGATCCTGTTATTTTTTGCATCAGAAACATAAACATTTCCGCTGGAATCAACAGCTATATAAGCCGGACCACTAAACTGGCCATCACCTGAACCAGAGGTTCCCCATTTTGTTATGAAAGCACCAGTGGAATCGAACTTTTGGATTCGATTATTTAAGGAATCAACCACATAAACGCTCATTGAAGCGTCAACAGCAACACCATTGGGTGAACTGAACTGGCCGTCCGAAGAACCGGAAGATCCCCATTTCAGACTGAATGTCCCGGATGCGCCAAACTTTTCCACGCGATTGTTACCGTAGTCAACCACATAAATATTCCCTGAAGAATCTTTTGCAATACCTGCCGGGTTAATAAATTGTCCATTAAGGTTGTTTCTTGAACCCCATTTGGTCAGGAAAACTCCATCCGAGGTAAAGACCTGGACACGGTCATTATAAGTATCTGCTACATAAACAGTTCCGGAAGAATTCACCGCAATACCTCTTGGGTTGGTAAATTGGCCATCGGAAGTGCCAGAAGAACCCCATGTGGTAACAAATGTTCCATTTGAGTCAAACTTTTGTATTCGATGATTACTGAAATCAGCAACATAAAGATTGTTGGAGGAATCAATTGTCAGGTGATTCGGGGAAGCAAACTGACCATTGTTAGAACCGATAGATCCCCATTTTGCAATGAATGTTCCAGTCGAATTGAACTTCTGTATCCGATGGTTACCTGTATCAGAAACAAAAACATTGTCTGAGGAATCTAATTTTATCCCGGTCGGTTTATTCAATTGGCCATCACCTGAACCGGAAGTGCCCCATTTTGTTATGAAAGTGCCTGTGGAATCGAATTTTTGTATTCTATTGTTGTTGGTATCACAAACATAAAAATTCCCAAGGGAGTCAATTGCAATACTGCTTGGGAAACTGAATGTTCCGTTAATTGAACCTGCACTTCCCCATTTGGATTGAAAAGTTCCGGAGGAATCAAACTTTTGTATCCGGGCATTACCTGTGTCAACAACATAGACATTATTTGAGGAATCAACAGTTATACCACTTGGGTTTTTAAATTTTCCATTGGAAGTACCATAGCCGCCCCATTTAGTAATAAAAGTTCCGGATGCATCAAATTTTTGTATTCTATTGTTTCCATAGTCGGCTACATAAACATTTCCAAGAGAATCAACCGCCACGTCAGTAGTCAAGTTGAATTGGCCATCATGAGGTAAGTCACCCAAATTTACAAAAAAGGAATATCCTTTAATAAAAAGGTTATTCCATTGTATCAATATATCTGAATAAATTGATATGGTGTCCAGGTTTAATTTGGACATAATTCCGGAAATTTGGTCAGCCAACCCTGTGGTTACCTTTGAAAAGGATTGAGTATTGGCAATAATTGTCTTAATCGTTTGTGCAAGAACATTGGGGGCTCTCTTTAGTCCTTCTGGTGAAACCCAAAGAGTATTTTCCTGGTTAAATTTCAAATCAGCCGCACCATGAAAATCTGTATAGGAAGCAATGCTTCCCCCGTCAACATGAACATCACCAATAGCAGTGGCTTCAGGAAGCCCGTCAAACTCGGCTTCAGCCGTTCCCGAAGCTGTCACTGGAACAGTCTTTTGAAAGCTAGTTGTAGGACTCGCAAGATTTCCAATATTAACTAAACTTAATTTAAATGTAACCGCTGGCAATACCTCTCCGCTACGACGAATGGCACCGAGCGGCCCCGCCACATTCCCAGTGTCAATCTTGAAATTAACCGTTGCATTTCCCTGAGAAAAAGAGCTGCCATCAGAAATGGGAGAAGCAGGATTTCCATGATCTAAGCCACACCCGATAGCAAAAACCAGAAAAGAACAAACAAGAAGAGTAAAACAAAGATTCCCTTTCACGATTCACTCACCTCCGAATAAATTTAATTTCCAAAAAAATGAAACACATCAAGAAATTCTTTAAGAACGATTCAGGAAATGCTCCAAACCAGCCAGCATTGAATTAATAAATTTGCTTCAACAAGATTTTCACTCAAAAGTTAGCCCTTTACATTAGATTACATTAGGAACAATTTCATTGCCAGTGGCCTGTCTGTATTCAATGTGCAAAACTGGTAAAAAAATTTTAACACAATCTCAGTTAAAATCAAATTCAATTTAGATTAAACATACGAAGTTGTGCATAATTTTACCGAGCTGCAATATTTTCTTTTCAATTTCTTCCTACAATTTGAATTTCAAAAATATTTTGCAGGAAGTACACCGATTTTTAAATTTGAATGGTATAATTGATTGTAAATTTCTAAATTCCAGCATTTTCGGAAATTTTTTTTAAGGGAGAAGGAAAATATGTTTGAAACTAATAGAAAGAATAACTCGCTAAGGAAAACCTTTGTAATTTGTTTGATTTTGTTTCTTTCTGGCTTTATTTTTCCGAACGTTTCATTAGCCGAAAAGCCTTCTTCTTCAATAAAAGATAAGATTATAGAAGTATCAGATTCGTGTTTCCAAAATCTGGGCAATTTAATCATTGATAAGAGTCAAAAGCTTGTAAATGCCCTTAATTCAACTGGAAAAACAAACCTTGAAATTCATTCCAGTTTTTATGATCAAGATTACAGAAGAGTGTTTATTTCTTTTCATGGAGCTTTTTCCTTTCAAGGGGAATTACCCTGGAAGCTAAACAAAAATCAATGGCTTGTGACCGCAGATGGCGATATTGCTTATGACTTAACCTTCACGCAAGTTGCTGCCGCAAAAGGGCTTGCGTTCAATGTAGAAGGGGTTTTTGTAGTCTCGTTAAACAGTTTGCTATTGGATATGGTTAAACTGGTTCCATTGTCAATTGGAGCATTAAATTACGCCGCAGCGGAAAAACTTCTGGAAAATTTTTTGAGCTTTCTAAAGATTGAAATATTAGCCAAGGGAATTTCAGAAACCTTGACAAATTTTTCGCTTTACAGCCTTTCCAGATCAACTGCAGAGGTAGTTGCAGGAGCGTCCAAATTAGGAAAGCAATCATTGGCTGATCTAGTAACAAAAAGCGCGACAAATGGCGGAATGCTCGAATTTGCTGCTGTAACACTGATACATTCGGCGGTCATCACTGGAGCAGATTTAGCCGGTGGTTCATTAGGGGCAATTGTCGGTAATTTCTTAGCCCCCGGCCCCGGAGCAGTAGTCGGTTTGTTTTTAGGAAGTCAAATCACCAGACTTTTAGCTTCAACTATCGTTTTCGAATTAGTAACCGACCTCCCAATTGCCTTCTTCCTTAATCGAATTGCCAAGAGCGGTGAAGTCCTTTTAAAATGTCCCAATGATGAAGTACAATGCGAGAATTACAAAAGTTACAGTCAAAAAGTTCTCCAGAAAATTGGAAGAGATTTTGATAATGAAAAATATCTTGCTTTTGATACAGTTCTCGACAGAATTGGGAAATATGGCCAAAACGAGAAAATCTTTTTCCAGCAGTTTCTTCAAGCTCTTGAAGAAAAACTCCGTTTCAAATTAATTGACCAGAAAGATTGGTATGCGGGCAAGAAAATGCTTCAACTCAGAGGAAAAATGAAGGAATGGGGCATCCCAGATCCACTGGATAAATCCAAATAACCAAATTTCAAATCAATCTATTTTTGAGACTGTCGGAAAATCTCCGTATATTTTATTCGGTACGAAGTGGCTCGCTTTTGATGAGAGAGAGCGGGGCAAAAATTTGAGTGGGTGTATTAAAATATGAAAATCAGGTAATTTTTCGACAGTCTCGATAGAGTGATAGAGATCTTTCAATGCCAGCAATTCTCGGTGAGTCACTGCGATTGTTTTTGAGAGCCGTTTTGAGCAATATTCAAAAAGCTAATTATTCCGATAAGTTTTGTCGCAAAAATCTGTAATAGCTATATTTTGCGAGAAAACTCACCGAGGATTGTTGTTCAATGCCGGTTTTACTTGAAATATTGTAGGAAATTAGTTATCATCCTTTCAGATGAAAAAATTTTCCTTTCCTGTTTCACTCATTAGTTCTTTGTTTTGGGTAATAATCCTTCTGACTTCTTTTAGATGCCCGGTTGCAGCAGAAGATATTACTTTAAAACTCTGGATGATGGGCGGGGAAGGAAAGCTCATAGGACCCCTGATCAAATTGTTCGAAGACAGGAATCCCGGAATCAAGGTTACTTCTCAATCCATCTCCTGGGATTCAGCCCACGAAAAACTCGTGACCGCGATCATCGGGGGAATCACCCCGGATGTTTGCCAACTTGGAACCACCTGGATGTCCAAGTTCCAAATCATGGATGCCTTCAGACCGATTGACGATTTTATCAGTGAATCAAATTTTCCCATAAATGATTTTTTTGAGGGTTCCCGACAGACAAACCTTTTCAACGGGAAGACCTATGGAATTCCCTGGTATGTCGACACACGGCTACTTTTTTACAGGGATGATATACTGGCGGAAGTCGGTTGTACAAAATTTCCTGACACCTGGGAAGAATTCGACCAATTAGGCGAAAAGTTAATAGCTTACAAAAGGTCTCATGGAAAAAAAGGTTATTTCTTCAGCTTTCCGCTCACTGATATTACTTTTCTCATGCTTTATTGGGGAAAGGGCGGGAACTTTTGTCCAATTAGGGGTGCAAAGGAATATTTCTCAAGAGAACTTTTCCTTGAAACAGCTAAAATGCTTAAATCTTTTTTCAAAAGGGATTTCAATTCCCTGACAGAAGGTGGTGGAATGGACTACACCGACGCCTTCGCTTCCGGATTTTATCCTATAATGCTCTCTGGACCCTGGATGGCAAGTGACCTGGAAATCAGAAACCCTGGCCTTGAAGGCCATTGGAAAACAGCGGTTCTTCCTAAAAATAAAACCCGCACTTCTTTTATTGGTGGATCGAATCTTGTAATTTTCAAACGAACTAAACATCCAGCTGAGGCATGGAAATTCATTCAATTTATGAGTGAACCTTCCTCACAGGCTTTATGGTACAAACTCGCGAAAAACCTTCCCGCCAATAGGCTTGCCTGGGATATACAACCCCTCGCATCAAACACCAATCTACTTCCATTCAAGCAACAGTTTGAAGACACTTGCTTTCCTCCGGCTATTCCCGAATGGGAGCACGTTGCGGCAAATTTTTGCGGATTCCTGGAAGAATATATAAACGACAGATTGGATGAAGCTGGTCTCGCAGATAAACTTTCCTTAAAGATACATTCTATGCTCGAAGAAAAAAGAACCGGGCAATCTATTTACTTTAAAATTTGCCTGGCAACTTTTATTATGTTTGTTCCCATTTTGGGAATTTTCCTCTATTTGCGGAAGGAATCTCCGGGATTATTTGTTTCAGCCCACCCACCCTCTCCCTGGATTTTTTTAGGCCCGGGAATTTTGATGATCGCTATATTCAGGCTGCTTCCTATCATCGCCTCTTTTGTCACAAGCCTTACCGACTGGGACATGTATGGGTTGACTGATTATAATAAAGTCAGTTTCATAGGCTTGGAAAACTATTTCAAACTTTTTTCCGACCCTATTTTTATTCAAAGTCTTAAAAATACAGTTGTTTACGTATCACTGGGAGTTCCTTTAAATCTTTTCTTCTCCCTTTTGGTCGCGCTCGCAGTTAATCAACCAACCGGAAGGCTTAAAATCCTTTTCAGGTTGGGATTTTTTATTCCAGCTGTAACAACCACTGTGGCAACGGCCATCGTCTGGAAGTGGTTGTATAATAACGAATATGGTTTATTAAATGATCTATTACAAATGGTTGGGTTGGCAAGAATTCATTGGCTTGAAAATCCGGCGATCTCACTTATTTCGTTGGTTATGATGTCAGTGTGGAAGGGCTTCGGATACAACATGATCATCTTTCTCGCCGCTTTACAGAACATCCCACAAGAACTCAACGAAGCCGTTGAAATCGACGGAGGAGATTGGCGCCACAAGCTTATTCACGTCACCTTTCCCTACCTGAAGAAAACGATTTTCTTCGTTTTCGTTACCACTTTTGTCGGATACGTCCATTTTTTTGCTGAACCTTATATGGTCACTGGCGGCGGCCCATTGAACAGTACAATGTCTGTGATGCTCTATACTTATCAACAGGGATTTAAATTCTATAATCTTGGATATGCCTGTTCGGTGGTTTATTTTCTGTTTTTCTTTTTCTGTTTGTTCAATTTCCTCCAGCGGAAAATAAGGGAATCCTTGAATTGATGCCAAACCGTAAAAACCAAAATCTTCAAAAAAATCTCGATTAGGGAGAATTAAGAAAAATGGGAAGTGTTCAAAGCAGGAAAAATAGTTGGACCTTTATTCTTTTCCTGATTTTTTCATGCATTTCTCTTGTTATTACTCTTTTTCCCTTTTTCTGGATGGTTTCTACTTCTTTAAAGTCAGGGAAAGAAATTCTGGCCGACCCCGGAAAAATTATTCCCATGAACTTTTCTTTCGAAGGATTCAAGGCACTGTTTCGAATTGCAGATATTCCAATGCATTTCGTAAACAGCATCGTTTTTGCACTTGGATTGACTATAATCTCACTAATACTGAACTCAATGGCAGCTTACGCATTTGCCAAAATCAGCTTTCCGCGGCGCGACAAAATCTTTACTTTACTGGTACTGACAATGATGGTTCCCAGTCAGGTGACGATCATTCCAGTATTCCTCATTTTAAAGTTTTTTGGCTTTTTGAATTCATATGCCGGGCTCATTGTGCCGGGTTGCGCTCATGTTTTCGGAATTTTCATGATGCGGCAATTCATTCTTGATATTCCGGATGAACTCTTTGAAGCGGCAAGAGTTGATGGCTGTGGGGAATTTAAAATTTTCACGTCCATTGTCATTCCGCTCTGTCGGCCGGTAATTGCTACTCTTGCAGTTTTAAGTTTTGTTACAGCATGGAATGAATTTCTGCTTCCTTTGATAATTATGCAGGATGAGAGCCACTACACACTTCCGGTTTCTCTTTCGGTAATCGGGGGCCAATATGGCGCGGACTGGGATATTTTAATGGCTGGAGCGGTACTCGTTGCGCTTCCGTCGATAATCATTTTTCTTTTCGCCCAAAAGCATTACATTCAGGGAATTGCCGCAGGAGCAGGAAAATAAGTATCGCGGATGTAACAATTTGTTACAATTAACTCTTCCCGTGTGAAATATATTCTGATAAGATATGGAAACGCCAAAAGGCGATTCGGTCTTTTCAGGAGAAAATGAATGCGGCGATTGGTTCTTGTTTTTCTATTAAGTGTTTTTTGCATATGGAGCGGTGTTGGTAGAAGTGCTGAATCATCAGTTTCAACTGATTCAGGTGCCACAGGTTCCTCCTCTTCAACAATAGTTGTAACACCTGATTGCGTAAAACAGGTAACTGATAAATTAATTACGAAATTTGGAGAGGCCTCTCGGGTACGTATTGAGCGGGGAGTTCCGCAAGCCGCTGTTTATTGGCGCACAGGAGACGGAACCACTCAAGAATTCGAGCAATACTGCCTCGACAATTTTGCGTCAGATCCCGTTTTATTGAAAGACGTTTTCGCCCGCTTCGAAAAAAACTTTGAATCGATTCAGGGCAACTACCATCGTATTACCCGCGATATAAAAGAACCTATCGATTTGGACATAGGCGAAAAGCTTCCGGTCGATGAACCATTCGCGAAATTTGATCCATCAAACCATCTTCAGGAAGACCTTTTCCAGACAAAACTCGCGTTCTATGTCCTGTTGAACTTTGCACAGACCTCTCTTATGGATAAACTCAAAGATGGACCCAAATGGTCTCGTGATGAATGGGCGCAAACAAGATTGGTTGATTATTTTCCTGCCCGCGTTCCCGCTGATGTACAACAGAAGATCAACGATGCCCAAATTGCCGGCGAATCCTATATTAATGATTACAACATTTTTGCCGGATATCTGCTCACTGCTGACAAGAAGACTCCATTTGCTGAAGACTTGAGTCTCATCAGTCACTGGGGTTTACGCGATCATCTTGCCACCCTTTATGTAACGGATGACGGCCTGGCAAAACAGGAAATGATCTTCAAAGTTATGGAACGAATTATCGATCAATCAATTCCGCAGAGTGTAATCAACAAAAAAACCTTTTGGGATCCTTATTCAAACACCGTTTTTGAAAAGGCTTCTGATACCTATAAGCAGATTCCTGCTAGCCCGGAACCGGATACTCGCTATGCCATGATTCTGAAAACTTTCCATGCTCAACAGATCGCCGATCCCTTATATCCAAAATATCCCCGTTACATCGATCGACGTTTTGATCTGGAACGCCAAATCCCTGAAAAAGAAGTGGAACGTATTTTGACTTCGCTGGTTTCATCTGATGTTCTTCCTGCGGTTGGCGAATTAATTTCCAAGCGGATCAAACGCCCCTTACGACCCTATGATTTGTGGTATTCGGGTTTCAAAGTTTCCGGGATGATTCCAGAAAAAGAACTGAATGAAAAGATTCGACAGAAATACGCAACTCTTGAAGCTTTCACCAAAGATGTCCCTCGAATACTCCAATTTTTAGGCTTTACTCCAGAGAAAGCGCAATACCTGATCGATCGTATCGCGATTGACCCTGCACGTGGAGCTGGCCATGCTACCGGAGCAATGATGCATGGCGATAAAGCACATTTGCGCACCCGTGTCCCCAAAAACAGCATGGACTATCAAGGATTTAATACGGCTATGCATGAACTTGGACATTGCGTTGAGCAAACCTTTACTTTGTATGATTCAGACCACATTTTGCTAGCTCAAGTCCCGAATAACGCTTGTACTGAATGTTTCGCATTTGTTTTTCAGTTCCGGGACATGGACGTTTTGGGAATGCCATTAAAAGATCCTCAGGTTGAGCATATTAAAACCCTTGACACATTCTGGACCACTTACGAGATCGCTGGCGTGGCTCTTGTAGATTTGCAAGTCTGGAGATGGATGTATGAAAACCAAAATGCCACTCCCGCTCAATTGAAGGAAGCAACTATTAAAATTGCGAAGGACGTTTGGAACAAGTATTACGCCCCGGTGTTCAAGATCCAGGATTGCCCGATTCTGGCAATCTACTCACATATGATCGCTTACCCACTATATTTGGCGGACTATCCACTTGGTTTCATTATTTGCTACCAAATCGAAGATTTCCTAAAAGGGAAAAACTTGGCTGTTGAAATGGAACGAATGTGCAAAAGCGGCTACCTCACTCCCAAACAATGGATGGAAAATGCCGTTGGTTCCGACATTTCTCCCGAAGCTATTATCAAAGCGGCAAAGAAGGCTGTAGAAGCACTAAATAAGTGATTCAGAATCGGTCTTTTGCATAGATCGATAACTGATTTTCAAGCAATTTACAAAAAAGCTCCTCCCTATTTTGGAGGAGCTTTTTTCATATCGATTTTAATGCCGATTTTACATGTACCATTTTTTTCACCAGTCTCTAACGAGTCTGTCGAAAAAGCACCCTAATTTCAGATTTCCTTGCCTCAAGGATTTAATCTGATACCATTTTTCCGGTAATATCAATGTGAGTTTGCTCTGATCAGACTAATTTGAGCAATTTTTTCAGAAGTTGGTCTCAAGATGAATCCAATGACAAAAAGAATCGAACCCCGACAAAAACGTCTTGTGAAGCTATTTTTAGCTAAAATTTCAGGTTTCCGATACCAGGAATTCTGAATTTCCACATTTCGATGTACCCGCCCAATTTTCGTCCCGATTTTACGCATCAGAAGCGGGTCATCTTATACCGAATAAAATACACCGAGATTATTCGACAGCTTCTAACGAGACTGCCGAAAAATGCCCTAAAATTCGCCTTTTTGTGTACCGCCCAATTTTTCGTTTCACCTACTCGCATTAACAGCGAACCACTTTGTACCGAATAAAACATACCGAGATTTTCCGACAGTTTCGAACTGCAGGCGTTTGCGTGAGAATCTTTGCAGGCTGCAATGCCGGACTGCAACAACAAAAGGAAGTCTGTGGCTCTATTCCGGAAGAACCTGAATAGGAGTTTTTAAGGGAGTGTTCCAGAAAAGTTCCTCGATATGGGAATTGGCGAGAGCAATTGTTCCTTCTGTCCAGTCTTCGCCAGTACCAAAACCATGAAGTCCGGCCGGGCCACCCAGAGGTGTTGACCATATAGGGCGGCTCTGTTTTATTGAAGCATCAAGAATGCTTTCTGCTTCGCTCGCAGTTATGCGGCCATCGGAACAAGCCTGAGCGGCATCATCCGGGGATGGATAATTATAAGCCATAAAAAGATGATAACGACTGTTCTCTTTCTTGTAACAGATAAAATAGTCGCCTTCCGGGGTTTTTCCGTCATTTCCCAGGCTCTTGTTTCCTTCTGGTTTGTCTCCAAGTGCAACCGGAAAAGTTGCTATTTGGATCCCGTGGTTAAACCATTGCAGAATTCGTTGTCGTTTTCGAACAACAATTTTTAAATCAAGATTTTCGATTTTCTGCCCACGAGCTTCAAGCCGGTCTTGAAAGCGCTTTTGTGCACGTTCCTGACCCTTTCCCATAAACTGGCTTAGCAGGTTATTTCTAAGCATTCGTCCGGATTTGGTTAAAAATAGCCCAAAACACGAGCAAACCAAAACGGCTAAAAGGAAAAAGATAGCGGCCAACCATTTCAACTTTTTTTTGTCCATATTTTCAAATCTAGTCCATAGTTACTGAGAGCTACAATTTTCGTTTCCGACCGATAATCTCAAAATTATTGCCATTTCAAAAAAATCAGAAACTCCCTTCATGTCAATTCTTCCAACATTCGTAAGGAAAAACTCACTTAAAACTCTTTCAGATAACAATCGAAAAATTTTCCCAAACTGTTCTTTGACTTTTTGGTGTAACACGATCAATGCGGGGAATTCAGGGATTCAGTAGCATTGGAGGGAATCGGCAACGAAAAGGTAGCCATTTCACTAGTTTGGTTTGAGATTGAAACGGGAGCTGAAGCTGAAGACAAAGGATTTTCATGCAGCAGAGTTCCAAAATCATACCGGACATATGGAAGTTCGGCCGCCGGGTGAGAATCATCGGCGACTGTGATATACGCTTCAAGTTTCTGCGGTACAAAAACGGCATCATGGAGATTACTCTTCATTGCAACCGGGCGATCGAACAGATGGAGAGTCTGATCTAAATCGAATTTTCCAAAACCTTCCTGAATTCGTTTTTTCAAAAGAATTCGACGATCTCCGCCCGATAAAATAACTGTATCCGGAATTCCTTCACCCAGCAATTCATGATACTGTCCTGGTTTCAGAAATGTTACAGTGCTTGGCGTCGCTCTTACTCCGACAGCATCAGGAATCTTTCCATCGCTGAAAACATAATAATATTCGCAAGTCCTGGGCCCTATTTCCCAGAGTTTCTTTACTTGATCTAGCGTTTCACATTCTTCCAAGGCTCGCCTCATTAAAATTGTCATCGGAATTCCGTCCCAATCGTATCTTCCGTGGCCACCCATTTCTCCAAGGCCGATTTGCCGTTCATTCATTCCGGTAACCGACCCCACAAACCCAGCAAATCCAACATTGAGAAATGCAAATTTTCCTTGCGGTTTTTGTACAAATGTAACAGCTGCCTGCTGAAGACCGATTTCAGTCATATAATCGAGACAACGGCCGTGGAATAGAGTTTTTTCGCGCGTAGAACATCCAAATATTGCAAAACCTGAACAATGAAAATATTCCGGAAAAATGTTAGATAGTCTTGCTTCCCGAAAGGAAACTCCCGGTGTGGCAGAGGCAATTGCTGCGAGTTCGCGAACATACCGTTCAGGAATAAAAGGGCTGGTTCTTTGCCAGGCGTTCTCAACTTCATCAAGAAACCATTTCCCCCGTTTAACTGTTTCTATCAGACCTACAAGATATATTGTCGAATCTAAAGTCCGACGAATAAAAGGTGCCAAAAGCTGTCCATGTGCAGTTCCCATTTCTTCGGGAGTTCCCCAAAGGATTACCAGCATTTGCCCTTGATTGATTCTGAGCTCCCCATGCTCGACTTTTCGAGGTTCCGGAAGGCCGACAACTCCTGCACCTGGAAATTTTATTGAAAGAAATCTTTTTAAGCCGGAAAAAATGGTCTTTTCAAGATCTGACTTGGAAATCAGCTTTGGGGTCAAAAAAACTTTTGGATTGATAGATGGTGGCAATCCTGTTGGCTCTTCAAGCCTTAGATCGAAACATCGTAAAGCCTCTATTCCCCTACTTCCGGAGGCAAGCTCAATTCGAAGTGTTGGATTGGCACCAGTTGTAATGCTCAACTTAACATTATTCCCGACTTGAAAAGTTTCAACTTTTACGGATTCGGTAGCTAAGAGTTCTTTGAAATCTTTGGAAATATTTTTGCTATCCGGGACTGTTATTTTCTTAGTTATCGGACCACTGGTTGTATCTGGAGGAATTACTGTTTGTTCGATTTTTAATTGGGGAAACAAAAAGGTGCGAATACCCCAATCAAACGAACTCGGAGATAGTATTGCGAGGAACCCATACAAACTTGTATCGATTGTAATTAACCTCGACAACATTCCTTTCGCGGAAAGCCAATTTTCATCCGGATCATCAGAGCTCTTGCCAACAAAGGCAATTCCGTGGTGAAAAAGTTCTAAACGGGTTTCCGAGGCAAGCTTTACAAAATAGACCTTCCCCCAGTCACCCCACATATAAATGCTCCAGGATTCTGTTCCAAGACGCTCAAGAATAACTTCTGTACGTTTATTGGAAGAACCAGCAACCGAATTGGAGTCACTCCATTTTGTTGCTGCAAGTGAAACAAAAGCCTGAGTGTCAACTCGAAGATGCAGGCGAAATTGAGGTTTATCGACAAGAATAGGGGAGAAAATTTCCCTGAGTCCAGCTAAAAGATTCTCTTGCGAAGTTGCTTCTACAAAGGAAAAATTTCCAAGCATTAAGACAGTACATACAACTACAATCGAAATTAACCGCTTCGGAAAAAATTGTTTTTTCAAAAGATCTTTTTTGTTCATTTTATTTACTCCCATCGGAAAATATTATATCACTAGAGCACCTTGCAATATTGTAAAAAATTTGCACATCGGGCAAAACGAAATTCAGGTCTGACAGTCTTTGTGATATTTTTCGCTAATTTGGATTCGCTGATTTTTGCTAGGAAACTTATCGGAATGATTAGTTTTTTTAACATTGCTCAAAATGGCTCCCAAAAACAATCGCAGCGACTTCCCAAGAATCGCTGAATTTATCCTTTTCTCACATCGTACATTTCTTAATATGGCCAAACTTCCCTATTTCCAAAAAAATCGTTATAATAGTTAAATAGGAAGTGGTGATCCATGAGAAAAATTACTTCTATTTTATTAGTTCTATGCTTTTTAAGTATGTCCAATTCGGCCTTCTCCGGCGGAGACGTTCCGAGGCTTATACATAGCGGATTTCTTCCCCTCCCAAACGGATGCATTATGTTTTATGGCCGCCTAATCTGGGACGAATTAGAAAACCTCAATCGTCCTCTAGCTGATAAACACTTTTCTGAATTTTTCCGACGTCGCGTGAAAGAGTTCCCTCTACAACTCACCTTCGGAAGGTTTTACGTTCAGACTTGCACAAATAACATCGGAGACTTCGAAGGTATAATTCCCGCTTATATGGCAAATGAATTATATACAAACGAACCGATCGTCTTTTCGTCCTGTTACGACCCAAATTTTTACGAAACACGCGTATTTAATCTGCCAAAAGCTCCCTCTTATTTAATTGTCAGCGACCTGGATGATACTGCTGAAATCTCCAACGTTCTCGAAAAAATGAAATTGCTGGAAAATGAATTTCTAAAAAATTGGAGAAAAAAAAAATCCGTCCCGGGAATTCCAGAGCTTTACCGGGAATTGGTTTATCAAAATTATCCGGAAGCACAAAACCTACTCGTATTTCTTACTCAATCGCCGATCTATTTTGGGGCCCGAATTGAGGGCTTCCTGGATTTAAATTATTTTCCACCGCATTCTTCGCTTCTCTCCAGAATGGGAATAAAGGAAGATTTTTTTGATAAATTTTTTCACAAAACCCATGGAGACGCAGACCCGTTAGATGTTTTCCAATATAAAGTGTCAAAGTTTTATACGCTGCTAAGGCTTTATCCCGATTTGCCAGTAATTCTGTTCGGAGATTCCGGCCAAAAAGACCCTGAAGTTTTTCAGAGAGTTATTGAGCTTTTCCCGGGACGAGTTCGTGCCGTAGCCATCCGCAATATAACCTGGCAGGGAATTGATAGTCCCAGATATAATCTTCTTAGAACTGAAGTCCCCCTCATCGTCTGGACCAGTTCTCAGTTTTTAAAAGATTGCTTAAAGAGATTAGGATTGATAAATTCAGGAAATGTGAACCCGGGCAGTACAAACCCTGGGAATCAAAACCCGGATAATAAATATCCAGATAATCAATACCCCAACAATCTAAATACTGGCAACCTATATCCAGTGTCTGGGCAATATGATGACCCGTTATCCCAATTCAAGCATACGTTCGAGCCCATAACTGGCTTTTTTTCGCACTTCCTCAACTATTTCCACTGGCGACTTCATTTCGCGCAGTGAATTTAAAACACTCTTGAGCGTAGTTTTCTTCATATTAGGGCAAATTAACCCCTGGGACATTAGAAAAAATGTCTTTTCGGGGTTGTCTTTTTTTAGCTTGTACAAAACCCCCATCTCAGTTCCAATTATGAATTTTTTCGAGTTCGATTTTGTTGCGAAATCAATAATTTGTTTGGTACTACCGACAAAATCGGCGAATTCAACCACTTCAGGCTTGCATTCGGGGTGTACAAGAAAAACCGCATCAGGGTGCAAATCACGAATCTTTTTTGCTTCAGCCAGAGTAATTTTGTGGTGAGTAATACAGTATCCATTCCAGAGATGAATTTTCTTCTCAGGAACTTTTTTAGCAACGTAACTTCCAAGATTTTGATCAGGGATAAAAAGAATTTCCTGTTCGGGAATTTTTTTAACAATGGAAACAGCATTTGAAGAGGTGCAACAAATATCGCTCAAAGCTTTGACTTCTGCGGAAGAGTTCACATAACAAACCACGGCAGCACCCGGAAACTGCTTCTTCGCTTCAAGCAGCGCTTCGGGAGTGACCATATCAGCCATAGGGCAACCTGCACTCAACTCAGGGAGTAAAACCGTTTTTTGAGGTGAAAGTATTTTCGCGCTTTCAGCCATGAATTTGACTCCACAAAAAACGATAACCTCTTGAGTCACCGAAGCGCAATATTTACTAAGCGCAAAAGAATCGCCAACCATATCAGCAATACTCTGCACTTCATCAATTTGGTAATTATGAGCAACAATTACTGCATTTCTTTGTTCTTTCAGATCAAGGATCCTTTGAATGATTTCCTGATTATCCATTTTTTGCCTCACCTCCCAAGAGAGTTTCTTCAAAGCATGAAAGAATGATAGTCGAGTGAAATATTTTTTGCAAGCATGTTGCTATCTTCCAGCAATTATGGGTTTGAGCTCCATACGCGTTTCCACGATGCTTTCCTTTGAAAATCTATTATACCAATCCCAAAAAATATGTGCATCACCCCAAGAACATTGATTTGATCAAAATGAAGTTGGATCGGTATATTTTCCAAGAAAACACCTAACTTTCATGAAAATAAGGAGCCCTTACTGGATGGTTGAAGCATTCATTTCTGTCAGACCCAACTCCTATTTACCCAAACCTGAAGCACGAAATGGGTCGGATGAACGAACTAATTGAAATTGGTATTATACCAATCCCACAAAATAATAACGTAACTTTTTAGCCGGTTTACAGCGCCAGAGGCTTGATCAAACCTATAAATTTGCGTGATTACTTTAATTATCGGTATTATTATTCACACCCTGACGCAACTGCAATCTATTTCGATTGAGCCTTATTTTTTTGCAAAATTACTTTTTCCAGTAAATTATTGTTTAAATATGGACGGAAAACATGGACGACCCGACAAAAGTTTTTTACAGCTTTGTGTAAAGTGGCCAGAATGTGATATGGTCTTGTTGACCAACAACGTGAACATGGTCAAATGGCTTGGTTTAACAGTGGAGCCGAAATGATAGTTGTGCAGTCAGAGAAAATCTACTATCAATGGATGGAAGGTTGCTCGAAAGGATGATTCGCCCGCAAAGAATAAGTGCTTGAAGGCTCTTACTTCCGATTTCCAGACCCGGATATGAATTGATCGCTATTTTGCAGAATTGGCGTGGAATTGGAAGATACACTTTTCCGGAAAAGTTTTCCCCTATTTCAAAACTTGCTCGAATAAAAAGTGCCCTTTTAAAATACTTCCGCATCAAGAAATTTGAAATTGCATTAGAATTAATTTTTCTTTTGAAGTTTTTATGCTAAATTTGGATGGAAAAACCAATTTAATTCCAATCGAGGGAGAGAAATTTTTTATGAAAAGGTTCGGAGTTTTCCTGTTACTTCTCTTATCTGGTTTGTTGTTTTGGCCTGGTTTTGTGGGTGTTGCTTCAGCAATGTCTGACTCGGATAAGCAAGAATTGATAGATGCAATACTTGCTTTTCAGGAGCCATTGTATGAAAACGTCGTCCCTTCGATATCCGGTGCCACTTTGCCTTCAGTTGCAATTCCAGGAATTCCTTTGTCTTTGAAACTGGGTTCTTTTGATATTTCGGCGCAACAACCAACTCCCGAAAAAGCTTCCACGCTATTGTCGCGTTTGAAAGTTCCCCTTAAAAAATCATGGGAAGGTTCTATTGACATTGACAAAGCATCCGTAAAAGGAATTTTTTCAATCTGGCAGGATGGAAAAGAAAAATACTATTCGCTGAAGTGGCCTCAAAAAGTAAATTTCCTTGACAACTGCATCGTCAAGGCTCTTGGGTTGCCGCTTTCAGATCTTCCTTTGATAGAAAATTTTATATTAGAGGATCTTGAACTTGTAGCTGACTCACCAGGAAAACAAGCGATCTTCTTCGCTCGTGTCACTGTAAAAAATGCAAGCTTCGATATATACCTGTTCAACAAGAAAGCATTCAGGCTAGGTGCTGAAAAGTCAAAAGCGAAGGATAAGGATAAGAAATCATCTGACAGCGACGATTCCAAATCACCAGCAGAGAAGAAGCCTCATCAGAATTGGGTTATTATGGTTGATTGCGGGTCGATTTCCGTCGGAGAATTGGTTAAGAAATTTACAGGCTTCAGTCTTGGAGATTGTAAAGTTGAAGGTGTAATACTATGTCTAAGTTTGAATGAATTCGATGTCATGGTAAAGGATTTTGGCCGTGTTCTTCAGATGCCCCTTCTGAAGCTGTATGGCGATCCTGCTTCGAATATGGGATTCCTGAAAGGTTTCAACCTTATCGTTGGTTTTGATGTTAAAAAAATCCCTGGGTTAGGAAAAATACTTTCCGACTTGAATGTTGGTACTGCTCAAAATCTGGTCATTCAAGGCTCTGTAGGGAATTGGAAAGAAACCGTCGGTAAAAAAGATGATTCCGGCAGTTCTGATTCCAAAGACTCCAAAAATTCTAAAGACTCGAACAATTCTAAGGGTTCCAAAGATTCTAAAGATTCCAAGGATTCTAAGGATGACGACAAGAAAACTGAGCGCGGTCTTGAACTTTATCTTGCTTGTAAACTTCCCAAATGGGAGTTTCCCGCAGCCTGGAAACGCTATTTCTGTATCGTGACGGAAGTCCAATCAGAATTTTTTCTGAAGATTCTGCAAAACGCAGCTGCGTTTGGGGTTTCAGCAGATTTTTCAACGGATCTTGGCTCAGGCAAACAGAGGTTTACAGGTGGGTTTGAGCTGAACAAATCCGATTCCGACATTGGAGCTGGTGTATTTGGGGGCATGAAGGGCGTCCTTGAAGCGCCTTTTGGAATTCCAATGGCCATTGAAGATCCGGTAATTAAGGTTACTGCCAGTCCTGATAGTTCTTATATGTTCGGACTAAGCGGTTTAACTCACATCGGTGAGAAAATTGTCAACCTCGGAGGAAGCTTTAAAATACAGTATACTGGCGAGGAAGCGCACCCCAAAGCCGGAGCGATGAAAGGCGGTTGCAATTCTCTGAAGATTTCTGATCTGGTTGCTTTGGCAAACACTTTTGTAGCAATCTCCAATAAGAAATGGAAACCGTGGGAAATTCCTACGGAACCATATAAAACTCCCGATTTAGCCGATCTTGAATTGGAAGATGCATACTTTGACTTTGTTACACCCGGGGCCGCTGATGCCGACCTTGGATTCAACGGACCAGGAGCAACACTTAAAGGAGAATTGATTTATAAAAAAACTGATGTCGCGGAAATAAATGGCTGGGCGAATACTACCGGGGTTAGCCTGAAAGGGAAAATTGAAGATTTTTCTTACCAGGATTGGTCATTCAAAGGAGCTTTAGTGGACGTGGGAGTTGGAGCTTCTGTCCCGCCACATTTCACCATCGTCCAAGGGTTTGAGGGAATGGGCAATGACGAGGCCATCGAAGTTAGCTTCTCTACCAAGGGTGTCTCAATTAAATTCAGTATTCCCAAAACCTTGAAAGATTTGGTAAAACTCCTTGTCGATCCCAAAATTGATAGTACTACCATCGAAAAAGGTGTTCTAGTTGTCAAGGGATCCGCTGCAATATTAGGGATGAAAACCTCTTTCATCGGAAAGGGAAAAACTGATTTGTTTGAGATTACTGCAGATCTTCCTGACCCCAAGGATTGGAAAATCCCCGCAAAGAATCTCAAATGCACTGCTGTGATCAAGAAAGGTACTGTCCAGACTCAGTTATCCGGTACTGTTTTTGTGGCGGGACAACCTTTGAAAATGGAAGGAACTGTCGATCAGGAGTCTTTTATTCTCAAACTAGACGGAGAACAGGGCTTGTCCTATAAAGGTTGCACCCTATCCTGCACAGAAGGGGAATTTTCCGGTAAACTTTCAGGTCAAAACCTTGGACTAAAACTCACTTGTAAAGCCAAATATGAAAACATCAGCGCCATCGTAAAAGGAACCCTGACTGATTCAGGGAATTTCTCTCTATCCGGAGATGTTGCAGAAATCAAAATTGGCGCTCTTAGTGTACAAGGACATACTGAAATGAAAGCGGCTGATAATAACGTTTCAGTGCAATTCATTATTTCTGCGAACGGCAAGCTGGAGAATTTCGACCTTAGAAAGCTTGATCTTCGCCCAATGGTATTTGAACAAGCCAACCTTGCCAATGCCAAACTTGATGGGGCTAACCTTTCAGGAGTTAACCTAAAGGGAGCAACTCTGAGGAACTCCTCTCTAACAGGTTGCAAAATTGAAGGGGCGAATTTTTCAAAAGCTGATCTGAACGGAGCAGACCTGAATAATGCAAGCGCAAATGAAAGCACCAGTTTTGCTGATTCGAAACTTGAAAATGTGAAGAACCTTGATAAAGTCGCCAATCTTGATAAAGTTAAAGATGGTAAGGATTTAATCGTGAATCTTTTCAAATCTCAGAAAGTTAATCCCCCGGGCTTCAATATTGAAATTCCTAAGGTTCCGGACAATCCCGTGCACATAGATAATCCAGTACATATAGACAATCCAGTACATATAAATAATCCTGTTCCCCATAGATGGCACTGATGAACCATTTGTTTTAAATGGAAACAGAAACCCGCTCAATGAGCGGGTTTTTATTTTCGGTGGAGCTAACGAGATTAGTAAAATCCTTCAAAATGATAGTCCCTAAGCCATGTTTCCTAAAGTCAGAATTCCAATTCCCGAGGATACAGTCTTGAGACCATTTTCCCAAAACCTGAAAACGCGAACTCGTTTGGATGAGATTCCTTCCTTAACTTTGGATTATTTGGTCTCAAAACAAAATTCGGGCTGAAAACTTTTTAATCTCTACGGGATCGCCTTTTGAAGCTGAGCAATCGAAGAAAATGAAGCTTACAACAACAGGAATTCCGAAGGTGGGGAATAATACCAATTATTATTAATCCGTAGGTATGCTTTAATCCTCCAAAAAAAGATTTTCCATAAAATCATTGGAAAGCGTTGGACGTTTTTCTGAATATTCAATTTTTTTCGAATAAGGTTGCTTCATCGCCTTTGGCTCCCGACGTTGTCGGAAAATTTCTTCAGCAGCCAAGAAGATTGAAACCCACGAACTAATTATGAATGGTATAATACCAATCCCAACTAATCCGTTCGCATCAAAAAAAACTTGAATTTAACAGGAAAAAAGAGGAGTCAGTTGATACATAGGGAAAAAATGAAATTTCAGAAAATTTCGTAATTAATTTCTGAATGCTTTAAGCGTTCCCCTCTCCCAAAGTGAATCCCGGTTAAAGCAGATCTGAAGCAGGAAATAGCACTAACGAATAAGTAAATTGGAATTGGAATAATTAGAGTTTTGATTGGATCTTTGTTTATTTTTTGCTATACTCGTCGTGCTCGCCAGAGCGGCCAACGTATGCAATGCGCCAGAAATGACGCGTTAGAAGTTGTCGGAAAATCTCGGTACATTTTATTCGGTACAAAGTGGCTCGCTTCTGGTGCGAGAAATTGCTGCGAAAAATTAGGTGGGTACATAAAAATATGAAAATTTGGGTATTTTTCGACAGACTCGTTTATTTAGTATCATGTCAAAACCATCTATAAATCCGTCTTTTCTTGAAGTTTTTGGGGTTTCCGAACACTATCTTCAGGATTTCGATTGCAAAATTCCTCATAACGCTCTTACTGTTGTAAGCGGAGTTTCAGGCTCCGGAAAATCGTCTCTGGTTTTTGATACCATTTGCAGGGAAGGCCAACGGCGCTTTCTCGAAACGCTTTCCTTATACGCCCGTGGGTTCCTCGGCCGCATAAAAAAACCGGCATGCCGAAGCATAAAAGGGTTGCGCCCGGCAATGGGAGTCTCCCAGGGTGGCCAACAGACACAAATTCGTTCAACCGTTGGAACAGTCACCGATTTGTATGATTTCCTAAGAACGTTATTCGCCCATCTGGGAATTTCACACTGTCCAAAATGCAAAGAAGTCTATCAATCGCAAAGTCCTTCCCAATTGTCTGATCGATTACTTCAAATATCGGCCAATCGCCCTTTGACATTGTTTTCCCCGATCGTTCAGGGACACCGCGGTTCTTATCGCCAGGAACTGGAAAATTTGAAAAAAAAGGGTTACAAAAAAATCCGAATTGATGGAACAATTCATCTTCTGGATTCCCTTCCTGCTATTCCTCCAAAAGAAATTCATTTCATAGAAGTCCTTGTCGTTGAGGCACTTCTCCCATCGACGAAAAATTTTGAGGAGTATGTTGAAAAAGCCCTGGTGATTGGAAAACAAGTATTGTTCTATGATTTTGGTACAGGAGATCTGAAACGGGCGACAACTCAGTTTGCTTGCCCAACCTGTGGAGAAAGTCCGCCGGAAGTCGGCCCTCGTTTATTTTCCTTCAACAGCCCTTTTGGTGCCTGCCAGATTTGCCAGGGGCTGGGGGTAGAAGATGCAATCGATCCCGCATTACTAATTGGAGATCCAGCTCTCACGCTGCGCGAGGGAGCATTGGTATTGACAACTCCAAAAGGATATATAATCTATTCCCAGGTTACGATGGACGTCTTGAACCAAGTCTGCCAGGCTCACGGCTTTTCCGTTGACATTCCCTGGGAAAAATTATCGGAAGAGCAGCGTCACATCGTTTTATATGGCTCAGACAAAATCAAAATTCCTTTTGGGAAGCATCCTTTGGAATCTCGTCTGAAATGGTCAGGAATAACCGCCCGTCCGCGTGAAGAGGATTATTACAAAGGGATCATTCCCAGTATGGACGCCATTTTGAAGCGTGACCGGAACCCGAATATTATGCGCTTCGTCCGAAGCGTTAAATGCTCTTCCTGCCAGGGAAAGCGCCTCAATTCACACGCTCTGGCTGTAACATTCCAGGGATGTTCGATTGATCAACTTTCTGTAATGAGTATCGATCAACTTTCACTATGGCTTCAAAATTTGTCCCTAAAAGGCAAGGATGAGCTTCTTTCAAAGCCCATTCTCGATGAAATGCAAATTCGGATGAAATGTTTATCGAGCCTTGGGCTTGGCCATTTGTCAATCGATCGGCCCTCTCCGTCATTGGCTTCAGGAGAATGGCGAAGAATAAGTCTCGCGCTTCAAACATTCACTGAGCTTTCCGGGATGCTCTATGTACTCGACGAACCATCACTTGGGCTGCATACTCGAGACCAGGAGCAACTTCTCGATTTGCTTCTCCGGCTTCGCGATTACGGAAATACCGTTCTGGCAGTCGATCATCGACGAGATATGTTACTCGCATCTGATTGGATGCTCGATCTTGGACCGGGCGCGGGGCCAAACGGAGGGCGCCTTTTATTTGAAGGAACAGTTTCAGATTTTATGAAAGCCGAAGTTGGCGAGGATAGTCCAACTCGGAAATGGCTCCGTGAACCTGGATTGGAACTTCGCGACGCGGTTGATTTTTTCCCCTCCAAAGATCATTGTATCCGAATCGTCGGGGCATCTCAGTACAACCTCAAAAATATCGATGTATCCTTCCCTCTTCGCGCTTTGACTGCGGTAACAGGAGTATCGGGAGCAGGCAAAACAACACTCGTGGAGACGATTCTTTCGCGGCATCTTCGTCGTGAGCTTAATGGCGCTTCAGATATACCCGGAGCTTTCTGCGAGATTCATGGAGTCGGGAATATCGAAAAAATCATAGTCGTTGATCAGCGCCCGATAGGTCGAACACCTCGTTCCAACCCTGCAACTTATACTGGGCTTTTCGACCTGATTCGGGATATATTTGCCAAGCAGCCGTTGGCCAAAGAGAATGGATGGAATAAAAGTCGATTTTCCTGGAATGTTCCAGGCGGGCGCTGTGAAGCATGCCAGGGAGCCGGGATACAGGAAATCGGTCTTCACTTGCTCGATCCGGTCGAAATCAAGTGTGAGGACTGTGGAGGAAAGCGGTATTTGCCTGAAACGCTCGAAGTTAAGTATCGAAACCATTCTATTTCTCAGATTTTGGATTTAACCGTAACAGGAGCATTCACACTCTTCTCCGATCAAGCTTCGATCGCAAGAATTCTTCAGACGCTTCAGGAAGTTGGTCTCGGCTATTTAACTCTGGGACAATCTTCCACAACGCTTTCCGGAGGAGAAGCTCAACGCGTGAAGTTGGCAACGGAGCTTTCCAAATCCGGAACTCGAAAGGCTCTGTACATTCTGAATGAACCCGCGACAGGGTTACACCATACGGATATTCTTCTCCCGGTCCGAATACTAAGACCTATCTCCTGGATGAACCGACTATCGGTCTTCATTCACGTGACACCTTGCGTTTGATCAACTTGTTACAACGGTTGCGAGATTTGGGAAACACGGTTGTTGTCATTGAGCATGACCCTCAAATCATACAATCGGCTGACCACTTCATCGAACTCGGCCCTGAATCAGGATTGGCCGGTGGAAACATTACAGTGGAAGGTTCATGGGAACAAGCTCGAACAAATTCCACTTGTCTGACAGCCAATTGGATGAGTGATTCAGCACCGTGGCCTAACTTCCCTCTTCATGAGCTTCGACACCCTGGAGTTCAAATTCGCGGGGCAAATCTCAACAATCTGAAGAACCTCGCTCTTAATATTCCCCTCGGCGGACTGGTTGTTATTTCAGGTGTTTCCGGCTCCGGAAAATCTACTTTACTGGAAGAGGTTCTGTTTCCCTCAGCACGCCAGGAAAAACCGATTGGATGTTCCTCTTTCACGGTGGGGGATGAATTAAGACAAGTCATCCTGGTCGATCAAAATCTTCCGGAAGGTAGTGATCGCAGTTTGGTTGGAACTCTTACCGGAAGCCTTGACCCGATCAAGGAAGCATTTGCGCAAACCGATGGCGCAATAGCCTTGAATCTTAGTGCAGCAGCGTTTTCCCCCTTTGGAACGGCGGGGCGATGCGAAACCTGTCAAGGCTCTGGCGGCAGTCATATTGACCTCGATTTTCTTGCAAGGGTACAAGTTGTATGTGAAGACTGTAGTGGAATGCGTTTCAAGCCAGAAATTTTGTCAATTCGTTATCAGGAACGTTCGATTTCTGAAGTCCTGGAGATGCCAATTGACGACCTCTTCACCTTTTTTTCCGACCGGAAATCAATTCAGCAATCTCTTGAACCTATGCGGAAAGTCGGCCTGGGACATCTTAGCCTCGGGCGAACAACCGAAACCCTTTCCGCAGGTGAACGGCAACGATTACGCCTCGCCATGGCAATTATGGAAACCAACTCTTTTCACTCAGGAAAGGGACTTTCGAAAAGCCGAAAAAAGCATCCACCCTACTCTGAAAAAAATTCTCAGGAAAGAGGTTGTTTGTTCCTGTTCGACGAGCCCACCACAGGTCTCCATTTGGCTGATGTTGCAAAGTTGCTCACCGTATTCAACGATCTTCTGGTTCTGGGGCACTCATTGATAGTCGTGGAGCATCATCTGGAATTGATCAAGCGTGCCGATTGGGTCATCGAGCTTGGTCCCGAGGGTGGCACCCAGGGCGGATATCTTGTTTCGGAAGGCCCTCCCCTTTAAAATATTATGAGGCTAGTACTACGCTTTCTAAATTATCCACCGGACGATCCGGCCACCGGGGAACACTCTATTGCCGTAAATAAAGTCCTGGATCAGGCAGAATTACTAGTTGATTTTGGACAGCAAATGAATGATGAGTATGTGGAAAAAACCATCCAAATCATGGCAGATTTCGGGTTTGGTCCGTATGCCTGGCTTAAGGATTCTTCAGACCAAGCGGATTATGCAGGCTTGAAAATTGCCAACCGGAAAACCGGAATAACGGAATTTCGTATTTCGAAAAAGCTTGAAACCGATTTTGCCAAATGGATCGATCATTTTGAACGAAAAGCCTTGGATAATCCAGGCTTTGATTGGGAATCGTTTCATCAAGAGGGAATCCACCCTTCCATGAGACTCAAACAGGAGTTTCAGTTTTGAGTGAAAAATTTCTTCGAAAACTGGTTTCAGAGAGTTGCAAAGGGCAACTCGAAAGGATAAGGAGGCTGGCTATAAAGAAAATTTGTTTTAAAATATTGATTCCAGCTTCGGCAAGCGGCCATGAATGACGCTTACAAAGCACCGACATCGGGATTATTCGGCAAAATTCTGTTTATAACGCTTGCCTCGTTTGTGGGCACGGAATTTCTGACCGGAGCGACGCCGGTTTTCCCCTCGGCCTGGCTCTCGCCAGCCTTTCTGATAGTTATCGTGCTTTACGGCTCAGGCGTGCTTCTTATTCGTGAGGCGACGGTCATCTGGAAAAAGGGGTGGTTGACAATCCTCTCCTTCGGCGTAGCGTATGCCATCATCGAGGAAGGGATATTCGCCAAAACATGGTTTGCCGCGCTGCCGATCACTTATGGAAAATGGCTCGGGGTCAACTGGTCATTCGGTATCGCAGAAACCATCGTCGAGGCCCTGTTTTCGATCGCGCTTCCTATCGCGCTTTCTCGTGTTGCTTTTTCGGGCTCAGAAACAGAACGATGGCTCAGCAACAAGTCTCTCGCTACGACAGGCCTGACTTATCTCTTCGTTGTCGGATTAGGATTCGTCTCCAGCATCCATGAATATACGCAGATCACGCTCCAGCTACCTCTCGCGCTCTTTATGATAACCGCCTTAATTTACATTGGATGCAGAATCGGCTCACCTCTGGCACAGATTCCGTCTAGGGGGGCGCTAGCTTCTCCCAAAATGCTCGCACTTCTCTACTTTGGCTTTACCCTGGTCACCTTTCTGCTGGCTCCCCTTTGGATGACCCCAGCCCCCCCCCACCCGCTTCCACCGTCCCTGGCCGGTTTTCTGGCCATTATTGTCCTAATCCTGATGTTCAGTTTCCTTCATAAAACGTCATTCTCAAACCGGCAGTTGTTCGCTATTGTTAGTGGAATCGCGTCAGTAATGTTCCTGGTGTCGATCTTCGGCCCGCAAAATAGGGTTGGGGCTCCTTTCGGGGTTATCATGTATCTGGGGTTGCTCGCGATCGCCTGGCGTGGGATGAGGCATTGATAGCGCTCAGGCTATGAGCGACCCACTGAAATCACCAAATTTCAGAATTCCTGGTATCGATAGTTTGCATTTTCTCGGAAAAGGGCTTCAAAAGGTAGTTTTCTGATTTTGGAATACTTTTCGGTTGGATTTTATCCTGAGACCAATTTACATAAAACTAAATCAGAAGATTCCTTCCAAAGCAAGTTGGCAATTCATCAATCGAAAAAATGGTATCAAATTTAAATCCCCGAGATTGGGATGTCTGAATTTTGGGAATATTGTCTACCGCCCCATTAACTTGTTTTCGGAATGTCAGCGAAAGTTTAAACCGAAGTTCCGGACGCAAAATCTATTGAAATCCTGATCTGTAAACGAATTTAAGGCATTTTTCAGACGGTTTTTACTGGACAGTAGAAAAACCCTTGAAACCATCTTCAAATGCTATTCTCAGGCGTCAAATTTACATGGACAGAAAAAGCAGGCAAAAAAGGCTTCTTTTTGGCTTCAGGTCATAACAAGAGGGCTTTTTCACTCGGGAACTTCGGTTTAAATAGGAGTTTGATTCTGCGGGCAATAATAACTTTATCTTTATTGTTTTTTCTTCCGGCTTGCTCATTGGCCGCGACAAGCGAACCAATCCGTTTTACTCGCGCAACTAATGGTACAATCACCAACTCTTCAACCCAGCTTCAATGGCTGGAAGGACCAGACAAATCTACGAACTGGAATGAAGCCCAATCCTGGATAAAAAGTTTGGGTAACGGTTGGCGCACACCAAACAGAGAAGAACTTCGATGGTTATTTATTCCAAATTCTACTCGCAAATGTGATAGCTTCAATACAAATAGTAAGTCAATTTTTTTGCGGCTGGACCATGTATTCCATCTCGATAAAGCTTATGTAGTCATCGCCGCGATTGAGCTAATCATTTCTCGGAGTGTTTCCAGAGAGCTTTTCAGGGGATTTTTCAGGGATATTTTTCAACTTTCTTTTCGCTCTTCAATGAAAAATATGGTATCGTATGGTTCGCTCACAATGTGGCCCGGGGCGGGAGTAATACCAATCCCAAAAAATACGTGCATCACCCCAAGAACATTGATTTGATCAAAATGGAGGTGGATCGGTATATTTTCCAAGAAAAACACGGAACTTTCATGAAAATAAGGAACCCTTACTGGATGGTTGAAGCATTCATTTCTGTCAGGCCCAACTCCTATTTACACAGACCTGAAGCACGAAATAGGTCGGATGGACGAAATAATTGAAATTGGTAGAAACCGTTAAGAGAGCAAAATGGAAAGAAATCCATATATATTAGGTCGAAAGATAACTTTTCGCAATGAAAATTAAATCTTCTGAAGTTGACCTGAGCAGTGTTTACAGCCAAAGTGAAGAATATCTTGCCTACCAGAAAAAGTATCTTCTGCTTTCTCCGGAAGATCAAATCCCTCTTGAAATAATGGGAATTCTTGATGTTGAGTTGCCAGCTTTTTCCTGGCAGTCGGTTTTTTCAGAATATGATGTCCCGTTTCCCGACCACGACTTTTTCAGCTACGTGAAAGGAAAGGGTTTAATAAATGAGTCAGGGAATCAGCTTTCGTGCAATTCTGTTGTTGCTGAAATAGCTTTTCGCCTTGCTCTTGAAAGAACCCATCCCGAAGAAATATTTGAGAAATTTTCCCAATTCTATGAATCACCTTTTGTAAACGCCTATGGACGAATTAGCGAAGAGGTTTTCTGCAAAGGATTAAGATTTGATTTCTACTGCGGAAGAACTGAGAATTTCCTGGCTAACTGGTGGAATGTTCGCTTAAACACAAGGAACCCCGATGCTTTAGATTTTGCGGATAAAATGTTTCTGAATGTGTTTGACCCTGATTGGATGATGAATCTTCCCCCACGGTCTATTGAAGTTATGCTTCAACTTCTTTTTTCCAGGATGATTTTGCTTTCGAAGCCGGCGGCAAAAGTTTTTGATTTATTTAATTTAGTGAGCCAGAAATACCCATCCTTTTTGTCCCCTGAGACAATCAGGTATATTGCCGAGTATTTAATTTTTTCAAGAAAATTGGAACAAGCCAGGAAATTGGCCTTTTCTTCGGAAGATAAAAATCTGAAATCAGTACAAGGTCTGATTCTGTTTTTGGAAAAAGATTTCGTAACCGCTTTTCAAAAATACGAAGAGGCCAGGGCCAAGGGCAGCAAGCCAGTCGAAACGATTCTTCCAAAACTCCAAATCAAGGGGTTTTCGGAGCTGTTTTATCCTCTGGCTTTGTACAAAAGTGGAAAAAACCATGCTATCGAGCATGTTCTTGAATATTGTACAAGAATTCCCACTTGTGCTCCCGGCTACAGAGATCTTTTCAACTACTTGAGAAATTTTTTTAAGGCAAAAATTGAGGGTTCCGATATTCCTACCTACAACTTAACCAATTCTCGAGAAAAGCTTTTGGGATATTCCATTTTTGAAACTTATTTGGCGATTCTTACCGCTTTTTGGGCTGGAAAATCGCTATCCTACTGGAATTCTGTGCAATACTTAGAAACTGATTTTGAAGCAGCCTCCTCTATGCAATTTCACTGGCTGGCGAAAGAAATAAACTTTCTTTATTCGAAAGTTGATCCTGAAAAATATAGTGTCTGGAAAAATCGACAAAATGGAATTGCAGAATCACCACAAAAAGCGCTATCGGAACTTTTCATTGTCGAAACCCCATGTGAAAAGGTTTTCCGAAAAATTGAAAAATTGGTCGCTTTGAAAACAGAACCCCTGGATAAAAATGATCAGGAACCTAAAAAAAGGCTGATTTGGGGAATCCACTTTATAAAATATGACCAAAAATTAATTATCTCCTCCATTTCTTTAATGGAGCAGACTCGTTCGAAAAATGGACGATGGTCTTCGGGAAAAGCCCTGGAAAAATATAGTCGGCAACCAAATTATGATGATTTTTTTGAGCGGGATGTAATGTCTTTAAAAGCATTCTTCAACCCTTCAATTAATCCCTTCCATTCGGACAGAGACCTGAATATTCTTGAAACTCTGACCAATAATCCAAATGTTTACGTAGATTTCAGCGAAGACAAAAGAATTCAGATTCATCTTATAGAGCCAACCCTTCGGTTTGAAGAAAAGGGTGGCAAGATACAAATCCGGTTCGAACCAGAGTTGGAGCCAAAAAATTCGCGCAGGCTGATTATTGAGAGCGATAGATTAATAAAAATTTTAAAAGCCACACCAGAGCAGATGAAATTAGCTGAAATTTTACGGGAGGAATCATTTTTCCCAGTCTCCATGAAACAATCCCTTATAAAAATTGCGGGCGGATTATCAAGGATAGCGAACCTGCACTCGGACATTTCAATACCGGACGAAGAAATTGTCGGAACAGAAAACATCAGAGCAGAAAGCATGCTTAGAGTGCTTCTTACCCCCGATGGCTCAGGATTACATGCCAAGTTTGTAATAAGGCCGTTGGGCGATGGAACTCAGATGTTTTCCCCAGGGAAAGGATCAAACAGGATAATTTACGAGAAAAATGGAAAAACTGTAATCGCAAGCCGTGATCTAAACGCTGAAATCGAAAATCTGGCTAAATTAAAAAACGATTGTCCGATATTTTCCGAGATCGATCCTCCTTTGTTTGAGCAATCTTTTAACGATTCATCTGAAGCTCTTGAAATGATGCTTTCTCTTGAGACAAAGAAGGAATCCATCATTCTCGAATGGCCGAAAGGGAAAAAATTTGGAGAAATAATTCCAATCTCTTTTGCAAATCTCAAACTGAAAATAAACAATGACATGGATTGGTTTGGAATTGAAGGTTCCGCAGAGGTAGATCAAAAGAAGGTTATGGAATTTTCCCAGCTCATAAAACTTTTGGAATCAGCATCGGGAAGGTTTGTTCCTATAAGTGAAGGAAAATTTCTGGCACTTGCTGATGGATTGAAAAAGCGCCTAGAGGACCTTGGACAAATTGGGGATTGGGATAGCGACTTCCTTAAGATTCATCGGCTTTCAGCCCCTGTGATTGACGAGTTGATCTCAGACATGGTAATTGAAGAATCCTGCAATGAATGGAAGAGAAATCTGAAGCAGTTGAATGAAGCTGCAAATATGAATTTTGAGCTTCCATCCACTTTGACAGCCGAACTTCGTGATTATCAGAGCGAATCATTTCAATGGCTTTCACGAATGTCGCATTGTGGCGTCGGAGCTTGTCTGGCTGATGACATGGGGCTGGGAAAAACCCTTGAAGCTTTAACAATTCTCCTTAGCAGAGCTGAACAAGGACCATCGCTGATTATCGCACCCACTTCTGTATGCATGAACTGGATGCATGAAATTGTTAAATTTACTCCCACCTTAAAACCGATTCTTTTTGGAGTCAGTGATCGAAAAAAAATTCTGAATTCTTTGAAACCATATGATTTACTTATTTGTACTTACGGACTTCTTCAACAGGAGGCTGAGCTTTTCCGAACCGCAAAATGGAATATAATCATTCTCGACGAAGCTCAGGCTATAAAAAACATGGCAACCCAGCGTTCCCTGGCTGTCATGAAGCTGGAAGGCAAGTTTCGAATGATAATGACCGGAACTCCCATTGAAAACCATCTTGGGGAGCTCTGGAACCTTTTCAGGTTCATTAATCCAGGATTATTAGGCTCCTTCGAATCCTTCAATGAAAAATACGGAACTCCTATTCAAAAGTACAATAACAAAACCGCACACAGCAGATTAAAGCGATTGGTCCAATTTTTCATCCTGCGACGCACCAAAAGCCAGGTTCTTTCGGAACTTCCTTCAAAAACCGAAATAACTTTGGAAGTGGAATTATTGGAAGAAGAAAAAGCATTTTATGAGGCTCTCAGAAAAAACGCTCTCGAAAAGATTTCTTCGACCGTTAGTGCAGCAGGACAAAAACATATCCTCATTCTGGCGGAATTAACAAAACTTCGTCGATTTTGCTGTAATCCCAAGTTAATTGACAGCAGTCTTAAAATCGGGAGTTCAAAAATGCAAATGCTGGAAGGAATCGTTCAGGAACTTTTTGACAATAAGCACAAAGCGCTCATATTCAGCCAGTTTGTAGGTCATCTGGATCTTGTCAGAAGAATGTTGGAATCCAAGGGTTTTTCTTTTCAATATCTTGACGGCTCAACTCCTGCACGGGATCGTGATAAAGCGGTTTCAGAATTCCAATCAGGCAAGGGCGACTTTTTCCTTATTAGCTTGAAAGCAGGAGGAGTTGGATTAAATTTGACCGCCGCAGATTATGTAATACATCTTGACCCCTGGTGGAATCCCGCTGTCGAAAATCAGGCATCCGATCGTGCTCATCGCATTGGCCAACAAAGACCAGTTACAATTTACCGACTCATCACTAAAGACACCATAGAAGAACGGATCGTACAACTCCACGAGAAAAAACGTGACCTTGCCGACGGATTATTGGAAGGAACGGAAGTAGCATCCAAAATTTCCACTGATGAACTGTTAAATCTTTTAAAGGATTAGCTTCTATTAACTTCTAATGTTTGGAAAATTGAAAAATTAATTAGTATTTGGTTTTCATGAAATTTGAAATTCACAACAATTGCTAGGCGCAAATGAAAATATTTTTGGCAAATTATGATGTAGGTCCCAGATTCGGAAATAGTCGTCCCATTCAATCTCTTCAAGATAAATTCAAAAACGATATCAAAACCTCCAATTTCACATATTTTGATAGTTGAACGTTTTCTAGTTATGAGAAAATTTGTGAAGAAATTGAAAGTTCAAACATTTTGGTTGCCTTTATTGATGATTACAGGACATCATCAACCTGGAAATTTTTGGAGCTTTTCTACGCCTCTGGAGCCAGTCCTAAAAAAGATAAGGAATACATTAAAAAGCCAATTAAATGTTTTGTTAAGGATGTTTCCAAGAATGTTAATGTTAAATTTTTAATAGAAAAAAACTTGGTACTTCCCTTTGACGGATCATTGAATGAAATCAAAAGAAAAATGCTATATTCTAAAAATTATTAAGTTTGAAGAACGAGAGAACCAATGTCTGAAACATTCATCAGAATCAGGGATTTACACAAAACCTATCGCCCACAAGCCGGTCCAGTAGAGGTCCTCAAGGGCGTCAGTATGGAAATTGTCCATGGAAAATCAGTTGCTATTACCGGCCCCTCCGGCAGCGGGAAATCGACTCTCTTGTCATTAATTGCCGGTTTGCAAAAACCAGATAAAGGGCATATCGAAATCGCCGGTAAAGATCTGGAAGAGATGTCTTCCGAGGAAGTGGAAAAATTCCGTGCCCTGAAGATAGGAATTGTTTTCCAGGATCATTATCTTTTAATGCAGTGCACAGCGCTTGAAAATGTTCTTTTGCCGACGTTGCCATTTTCTATAGATCCCGAAGAAGCCTTAAAGAGGGCTTCCGAACTCCTGGAAAAGGTAGGCCTCGCAAATCGTGCAGACCACTTTCCATCACAATTGTCAGGAGGCGAACAGCATCGAGTGGCCATCGCTCGAGCTCTGATTAATCGGCCTGCACTTTTGCTTGCTGACGAACCGACAGGGCGCCTCGAACCTTCCATGGGGAAGGAAATCGTCAAATTGCTGACTGACAATCGTGATTATACTTTGATCAGTGTTACTCATGCAAATTACGTTGCTAAAGCGATGGATGTCTCGTACAAGCTTGAAAATGGAGAACTTGCGCTGGCAAAGGCATAGGATCAAAGCATTGAAAAATTTACATGGACAAAACACTGACAACTGGCACAGGTCTATTTCTTCGACCTCGCCCTGAACTGATATGATCATCTTATTGTTGGCGGAGGTCTTAGATGTTGCACTTCCACTAATAGCCGCAATTTTTCACACCTTCCCCGCACTCACAAAAATTATTTTGAGACTGGGGTCTTCCCATGAATAGAGGTTTCAGTAAATTACAGCTTATTATCAGGACAATTCTATACTATCGCAATGATTGCATTACAACTGCAATTGCAGTTGCTGTCTGTTCCATGGTTATTACCGGCGCTCTTGTCATCGGAGATTCCGTTCAGCATAGTCTGGAAATCATTTCTTCAGCCAGCCTTGGCTCTGTTAAAACACTTGCAACTGCACATGGCAGTGGAATCACACTTGCCAGCATTACAAAGCTAAAATCAAAAATGTGCAGGGAGCTTGCACCTGCGCTGACAACCAATGGCTATCTCAGCCTGCCCGACGGTAATCGTTCTTCTGATGTTTCACTTTACGGCATCGATGATTCCTTCTTCAATTTGACAGCCACTGCCAAAGAAAACCTGCCTGAGCTTAAGCCTTATGAAATAATTTTAAATCGGAGTTTGGCCTCGCGCTTAAAGGCTGAAGTTAATGACTGTGTAGTTCTCAGATACTTTAAACATTCCAAAATGCCGGGAGACGCTCCTTTTTCGCTTTCCAGTAACAACTTAAAAACTGTAAAGCTGAAAGTCTCTGCTGTCATAGAATCTTCCGCTGGCGGTAACTTTGATCCACATGTTTCTCAGAAGCTTCCTTTAAATGGATTTGTTGAAATTAAATTCCTGGGCGATCTTCTCGAACTACCGGGTCGCGCCAATTTGATAATTTCCAAGCTTGATAAAGGTCTGACAGAAGAATTGGCAGGTGCTCTCACCCTGGAAGACTATGGTTTAAAACTGGAAAAGGCTGAAAATATTCTGGAATTAAGATCTGACACGGTTTTTATGCCTGATTCTTTGGAACAAGCCATTGACAAGCTCGGAATCCCTGCAAAAAAGGTGTTCGGTTACTTCGTCAACACCTTTCAGGTTGGGAATGCTACGGTCCCATACTCGTTTATTGCAGGCATTGAAGAGGCCCCCTTAGTCGAAGATTGTACAAATAACGATATTATCATAAACAAATGGCTTTCAGACCAGTTGAATGCATCGGTGGGAGATGAAATAACACTTTCAGCTTTTGTTCCAGGGCCATACGGTACATTGTCAGAAAAATCGTATAAATTCAGGGTCAAAAGAATTGTTTTATTGGAAGGAGCTGCTCTGAACCGTTCTTTCATGCCTCGTTTTCCTGGCATGGAGAACGCACAAAGTTGTAATGACTGGGATCCGGATATGCCGATTGACTTAAAGCGAATAAGACCAGTTGATGAAAAATATTGGGATACTTATGGCGGGCTTCCGAAAGCTTTTGTAAGGCTCGATAAAGCAAGAGAAATCTGGGGAACCCGTTTCGGAAGTCTTACTCTGGTCAGATTCAACAAACAATCTTTGGAAGATGTCGGAAGAGCTCTTTTGAAAGCTTTGTCGCCAGCCAACATGGGGATTATCGAAAGAAATTTATTTTCGGAAAAAGTCTCTGGAACCTCAAAAACAGTTGACTTCACCGGACTATTTATTGGACTTGGTTTCTTTATTATTCTGGCTGCTCTTTTGTTATCAAGCCTCTTGTTTGGCTTGCATCTCGAAAAAAGACAAATCGAGTTGACAATTATGCAGATTGTTGGCTTCAATCGCCGAAAAATTGCCCAGCATTTATTTGTTGAATCAGGCATAATTGCTGCGACCGGCTCTGCAATTGGGGTTTGGCTTGGAGTTTTATACGCCTGGACGATTCTTCAGCTATTACAGACAGTTTGGAATGATGCCGTGAACATTACCAAAATAAATCTTTTCATCAATTACTACAGCTTATTCGCGGGGTTTCTTCTGTCCATTGGAGTTTGTACCATCACTTTTGCAATTACTTTAAAAAAGTTTTTCAATGCTTCTAAAGCAGACATTTTAAGCCAGGAAACCGAGATTACTCAAATGCCCCAGGTAAATCCTCTGATTCCGATTTTCTTTCTACTTCTGACTTTCATTTTGATTTTATTGTCACATGATAAAAGCGGCGAAATGATGTCAGTCCTGTTCTTCTCTGCCGGTTTATCAATGCTTATTTGTACTACGCAGTTTGCAGCCTGCTTACTGGCCAAATTCTCCAGGGGTTCAGGCATTCTTTCAATTAACATGCTGGCGATAAAAAACTCTGTCAGAAAGTTCAGTCGCAGTATGGCTGTCATAAGAGTGATATCTTGTGCGATGTTTTTGGTTCTTGCAGTGTCAGCAAATCACCAGGGTTCTTCTTCAAATTCACACAAACAAGACTCTGGAACAGGTGGCTTTCCGTTGTATTGTGAAACCGCCCTCCCCATTATTGGAAACATAAATTCTGAGCAGGGTCGATTTTCTCTCAAACTTGATGCGCTGGCAAAAAATGTTGGCCTTGTACAAATTCCCTTAATCGATGGAAGTGATGCAAGTTGTCAAAATCTTAACAGAGTTAGCAGACCAACGGTATTGGGAATAGATCCTGAAACCTTAACAAACAGATTTGTTTTTCAGTCAGCCACTACTGGGTTGGAAAAAAATTGGCGCCTTCTGAATCATGATTTTGGAGAACCTTTTGTCATTCCAGCAATTGCTGATGAGGATGTAATTCGTTGGAATCTTGGGATGACGCTGGGCGATGAGCTAAAGATAGAATCATCACAAGGTCAGATTTTTCGGTTAAAATTCATTGCTGGTTTGGCAGGCTCAATATTTCAGGGAAAAATCCTCATTTCTCAGGAAAATTTTTATCGATTGTGGCCTGATGCGAAAGGATGCAGGCTGTTTCTCATTGATACTCCTACCGACGCTGAGGAACCTGCAAGAACAGTTCTTTCAACGGCGCTTCAACGCTATGGTTGTCAAATAGAAAACACTTCCGAAAGACTTGCTGAGTTCAGTCGCGTGCAGAACACCTATTTGTCCATATTCCTCGTTTTGGGCGCCATCGGCTTATTACTGGGATGTGGAGGCCTTGCGGCCTTGTTATATCGAAATATGCTCGAGCGAAAAAGCGAACTGGAATATCTGAGAATTTTGGGATTTCCGAAAAAAATGGTTGACTCCTTGCTGTTTCGCGAGCATTCTTTGCTCCTTTCCGCAGGTATTTTAAGCGGACTTTTGTCTGCGGCGATCGCAGTTTTTCCTGTGGTAAACTCCCCGGAAGGGCATCTTCCCATTTTCGAGCTTCTTGTAGTTACGATCACTTTAACAATTTCCGGTTTTGCAGCTATTTTTATTCTGCCATTGAAAACCACCCCTTTTGGCGATGACCAGGGCCAATAGGCTTAGACGGGAGAGAGTAGGCCACATGCTTTCGGATTATTTCAGACAGCTAACAAAAATCAGGATGGCTGCGACTAGTAGCCATAAAATCAGCGCAACACCACCCCTTCCAGTGGTGGATAGCGAACTTAAACCGATTTTATTTGCAGGAGTAAAAATTTGAGAAAACTTGTATTCATAGCTGGATTGATTGTACTTGCACTTGTTGTTGCCGATTTTTTCAGGAATGATCACGAAGATCTTTTGCTGAAAAAAAGTCCAACCAGTTTTTCAGACAAAGGTTCTTCTTCTGATAAAAATGCGCCAGGGGTGGGACTTCCAATTGACGTGGCATGGCCGGAATATAGAAATTCACAGGAATTGCCGGGGCGCGTGAAAAAAATTCCAGGCGACAAGTTTAAAGTCATCTGGAAATTTCAATCCGGAGCTCCTATAAAGTCCGGCGCCATCGTAGAAGACGGAATAGTGTTTTTTTCGAACAGCAAAGGACATGTGAGCGCTCTGAACGCCAAAACAGGCGAACCGGTCTGGCAGAAATGTTTCTGCAATCCAATCACTTCAACAGGGCTATTCCTGAAGGTTAATGATGTTCCTCAATTGTTTGTTGGCAACAAACACGGAGATTTTCTGGCCATGAACGCTTCTTCAGGAGAATTGCTTTACAAATTCAAAACCGGCGGGGCAATAAATGGCGGTGCAACTTTTTTTCGTGGCGATGACGGGCTTAAAGTCCTCTTCGGTTCGTATGATTCGCGCCTTTACTGCCTTGACAGTGCATCTGGCAAGGAACAATGGAAATTTGAGACGAGCAATTATATAAATGGAACACCCGCTTTGTCGAGCGGCACTTTCATTCTTGGCGGATGTGACGGAATATTGCGGGGAATCAATCCCTCAACCGGTAAGCAAGCTTTTTCACTGAATCTGGGCTCGTATATCCCATCTTCGCCAGCTTGCAGTGGAAATGTTGCCTACGTCGCCCTTCAAACCAATGAAGTTTTCGCTGTTGATCTTTCCAAATTTAAAATTCTTTGGAAATTTCAGGCTGAGGGGCAGGTTGAGTTTTATTCTCCACCGGCTGTAAGTGAAAATTATGTTGTGGCGCCTGATTCAGATGGCCGAATTTACGTCCTAAAAAAGAGCAACGGTGAAAAAGTCAGAACACTGAAACTTTCAGGGAAACTGGAGTCAGAAGCAATAGTAGACGCAAACAAACTTTTGGTCGCCGACCTGGACGGCTTCATTTATTGCTTCAACCTTGATTCTGGCGCTATGCTCTGGCGTTTTGGCCATGGATCAGCAATTTCAGCTCCTTTAACTGTTTTTGATCAGTATTTGCTGATTTGCGACCTTGACGGATGGGTTACCCTTTACTCCCAGGAACAATAGCCCTCTCCCAGTTTTTGGTGGAAGAGGGCTAGGCTAGGACTACTTTGAAGGTTGAGTGGCCTTAATATCATAGGCCATTAGTGCATTTCCGTGCCTTATGTAAAGCAAGCCATTACTGATAACCGGATGCGCCCAATGCATCTTTGATCCTTTGTCGATGGCGAAGAAACTGACAACATTGAAATCTTCGGGAGTGGCCTTAACAAGAGCAATATTCCCACCTTGTTCATCATAACAATATAACATCCCATCATTGTAGATAATGGAACCTTTGGTTTGCCACTCTTTCTCATACATCTTTTTACCTGTTTTCCAATCAAGACAAACCCAGTTTCCTTTTTTGTTGCTGATCCAGTTGGAACCGTAAATATTACCATCAACCAGTACAACGTGCCCATGATGGGTGTCTAATACATCGGTTTTCCAAAGCAGGTTGACACCGGTTGCATCCTTGTTCAGTTGGAGCATTACCCCGCAATGGTCATAGCCGCCTGTAACAAAGATCGTATCATCTTTACACACGGGAGTATTGCAGTTGATTTTCCACAATCCTTTGTTTGCGCCATTTTCGAAACATGTTCCTAAAAAGTCGAATGACCATTCAATTTTCCCGTTTTGCGGGTCAACTCCAAATATGTATTGGCAACCCACTCCTATAATCTGTTTTTTTCCGTTGTATTCAAAAAGAGCTGGCGATACATATGCTGCGGTATCCTTAAGGGATGCTGATTTCCATACAAGAGCCCCGTCTGAGGCGTTCAATGCAATCATGGTCGTCAAATCACCGCCAGTAGTACAAATCACCTTGCTGTCGATTACTAATGGACATTCGGCAATTCCCCATTTGCTATTTGTCCCCTGGTATTTCTCCCACACATTAACTTTCCAGATCACCTTTCCAGCTTCAGCGTCAATGCAAGCTGCCACTCCGTCGCTGCTGACAAGGAATACTTTTCCATCGACGCAGGTTGGCGTTGTACGAGCTTCGGGGTAACTTTCTTTCCATCCGGCCGAATATTCGGTGCGCCAAAGTTGCTTGCCCTGGCTGTCCAGGCAGGAAACAAATTCACTGCCATCCTTAATGCCAGTCAGATAAATTTTCCCTTTAACGATAATTGGACTGGAATAACCCTCACCAACGTCTTCATTGGCCCATACCTGCCTGGGACCACCATCCGGCCAACTTTTTAAAAGTCCGGCTTCCTTGTAGATTCCATCGCGATTGTTGCGCCATTGCAGAACATCATCAGCAAATGCGCAAGACAAAGCTGCAAGCAGGAACATTCCCGCCAATAAGAAGAAAGTAAGTCTCAGCTCTTGTTTAAAAATTTTCACAAAGTACACCTCCTGATGAATTTTTACTTGAGAATTATATGTAAAAGAGGCGTGAGATACCTCGTTTAGCCCTAAGTCTTGGAATGAATAAATGCATTTCTCAAATCTGAAGCCGTGAAGAAATTGAGCTTTCGAAAATGTAATGGCCCCAGAAGTAGTATCAGTAATGCATTGTGGTTTATTTGACTTTCCGAATTTCAAATATTTCATACCTTTTCCGGAAACCAAAATGGGCAGCTTAAGCACTCAAAAAGCTTTTTGAGCAATTTTTTGGAAATCATATTAGTATAGACATAAGGCAGTTTCGACCAAGTAATACCATTCCCATGAAATAATAACGTAACTTTTTCAACGGTTTACAGCGCCAGAGGTTTGCTCGAGCCTTTCAATTTGCGTGATTACTTTTAGGAATTGGTATAACATCTGTTCGATCATTTGATTATAACACTTTTCACTTTCGTAAGAGCGCCGGTTGGACACTCTTCAACAAACTGATTTTCAAATCCGGCAAAAGCGGATTGAAAGGAACTGTTGATTGGCGCATCAACTATGCTGTATTTTCCACGGCCACACATTACCGGACCAGCCCCTGGTTTAAGTCTTTTCCCAAGTTCTATACAGCGATGGCATTTTATGCACTTTCCGGGGTAAAAAATGATGGAATCCGTTCGAACAGGCCTTGGAAGTTCAGTCTCTTCATTACGAAATTTTTCCTGGCTAGCGCCCAAACGAGTAGCCAGATTTCGCAAGAAACACTTCTGTTTGGAAGAGCATGAGCATTGCAAGCACCTGGCAGCTTCGGTTTCAATTTCAGAAAGTGATTTTATTTTAGAATTTTCGTTTTTGGAATCGATGAAATAATCGATGATTTGCTCTCTTGAAAATTGGCCAGGATAATGTTGATATTCGCTCTGAATTGGTTCTACTTTCCCGGAGATTCTGGTTCCCTTTATTCGCAGCAACTCAACTATTTTTATAGCCTTATCCAGCCGCCCACGACGGCAGGCTTTTTCACACCTTCCTCCACATTTTTCGCAAATTTCGGGATTAAATTCGCAATCTATTGGTGCAAACTTACTTTTCAGATTCGATAAGAAGTTTGGAAAATCGATATACTGCGGGCATACCAGACGGCACGGCGCTTCACATGCTCCCTGGTGTTCGCTCAGCAACAGTTCAATTGCATTCTTTCTAAACGTCTGCACTTCTGGCGAACTGACGTTCAGGTTCATTTCGCGAACGCACCTGGTTGTACACGCTGGAACGAAGGAATTGTTCCCAAGATTTAACACTGCACAGACCATGCACCTCCCGCCACATTGGGTGGTCGGTGAATAGCACAATACCGGAATTTCGACCCCGATTTTTGCTGCTACCTCGAGAATTCTTTGTCCTTCGCTGAATTCAACTTCTTTTCCGTCCAGTAAAATTCTATTCATAATAAATTCTAGTAACTCTTAAATACAATTTCCTTCTTACACCGCATCGAAGCAGTGAAACCGGGTGTACTTAGCACTGAGGGTTTGAATCCGGCTTTTCTTCAGACCGAACGAATGAACCGAAAATACCCCTAATTTCGGCCTTGAATCGATTCTTTACCTCAATTTTTAGGACGGAAAGGGGTTTGATGACATCCGAGATATAGGGACTCATGAAGTTTTCTCCTATTGGATAATTCCATCCATGATACCAATTTTTTTTCTCCTTTACTAAAATTTACTATACTAAGCCTTCAAATTTGTCCTAACAACTTCGATGGCGTGTTCAGGGCACGTTTGGCGGCACACGCCGCAGCGAACACATTTGTTCTGGTCGATCTGTGCAGGGCTCCAAGGTTGAAACAAAATCGCGTTTGCCGGACAAGCGCGAGCACAAAGCATACAACCATTACATGAGTCTTTGACTGAGAAGTTAAACATTTTTGGGCACTTCCCGGCAGGACAAAATCCATCAAGATGGCTATCATATTCGTCACGAAAATATTTCATTGTTGTGATAACCGGATTTGGTGCTGTTTTTCCCAGACCACAGCGACTTCCTTGTTTTACAAGTCGAGATAGCTCTTCAAGTTTGTTTAGATCATCTTTTCCGGATTCACGATTGCATAATCGCTTTAGAATCCCCAGCATTTTCTGAGCACCTATTCTGCAAAATGAGCAGTTCCCACAAGATTCATCAGCTGTAAACTCAAGAAAATAGCGTGCGATATCAACCATACAGTCATGTTCATCGAGTGCAACCAAGCCTCCTGATCCCATTATGGCGCCTGATTCTGACAAAGCCTCAAAATCGATCGGAAGGTCAAACAATCTTTCAGGAAGGCAGCCTCCTGACGGTCCACCTATTTGTACCGCTTTCAACCTGGCGTTTCCCGAAACGCCACCGCCGATTTCCTCCAGCACTTTTCGAATGGTTATTCCCATCGGAACTTCAATCAATCCGCCACGTTTGATTTTTCCTGCCAGAGCAAATGTTTTTGTTCCAGGACTGTTTGTTGTTCCATACTTTTTAAACTCCTGAGCGCCGTGGACAAGAATCCATGGAATAGTAGCAAATGTTTCAACGTTGTTTATCAAAGTGGGAGCTTGAAAGAGGCCTTTTTCAGAAGGATAAGGCGGCCGTTCACTTGGGATTCCGCGCCCGCCTTCAATTGCAGCAATCAGAGCTGTCTCTTCGCCGCAAACAAATGCGCCTGCACTTTCAACGATTTCCAGGCTGAAGAGTGTTCCTTCCTGAGAAAACAAACCTTCTTGTTCGCAAATACTGATGGCTTCTCTGATTCGTTTAACAGCTAGCGGATATTCCCGGCGCACAAAAATAAATCCTTTTTTTGCGCCAATAGCCAATCCTGCAATGATCATCCCCTCAATTACACGGAAAGGAACTGATTCTAATAGCATCCTGTCCATGAAAGCGCCTGGGTCGCCCTCGTCAGCGTTGCAGATGACATACTTTTCTTTCCCTGGTATGCTGGCTGTAGTCCTCCATTTTTTCCCGGTTGGAAATCCTGCACCACCTCGCCCGCGGAGGCCGGAGTCTGTAATTTCAGAAATTATTTGATCGGAGCCCACTTTTCTAGCGGCACTCAGAGCGTTGAACCCACCTGAAGCCAAATAAGCTTTCAAATCACAAGGAGTTTGTTCCATGCACCCTTCTGTCGAGATTCTATGATCTTTTGTCAGCCAGACATCACTGTCAGGGTTGTTGTGATCAATTCTTTGCATGGCGGCGGGTTCTTCATCCATATAGAGGAGAGATTCGATGACTGAATCGAAGCTTCCAGGTGAAAAATGGTGTAGAAGAATGGAATGAAGATTTTCTGAGTTCACCTGTCCATAATAGAACATTTTCCCTTGAGGATCCGTTATCTTTAAAATAGGTGCCTGAAATGAAATACCTGTGCAGCCAGTTTGGGTTGTTTTTATCGGACATCCATACTTTCCCGATATCAGAATTAATTCGTTGTAAACCTTTATGGCACCTGAAGCAGCGCAACTTGAGCAAAGACAAATCTTTACTTCCCCCAAAAATTTTTCTGAAACAGGAATTATCGGCACCTGGTTTTTTTCCTGGGAAATTTTATTGAATTCTGAAATAACCCGCCCTATTTCGTCAGCGGTAACCCTTCCAAAAATCAGATCGTCGATTTGAACCGCCGGCGCCAGCATACAGCAGCCAAGACAAGCCACCTTCCCTATTGTAAAAAGTCGATCAGGGTCGGTGTCATCGTTTTCTTTGATCTTAAGATACTCTCTGAATGCCTGAAAAGTACGTTCGGCGCCTTTTACATAGCACGCGGTTCCGATGCAGACATTGATGGTATGCTTTCCCCCTGGGCGTAGTCGGAAATGCGGATAGAAAGTCATTACTCCTTTTATTGCAAATGGTGTAATTTGGGTCATTTCCGGAATCATGTTCAGAATTTCGATCGGCAAATATCCGAATTGATCCTGAATTGACAATAACAGGGGAACCAGTGATCTTGGGCCTGTGCCTTTGTCCTTAATCTGTTTTTCCAAAAACAGCCTGTTATTTTCCGACATTCTTTTCGATTGCCCCTTCTAAATTGAACAATGATGCCGAGCCTCTTACCCACATTTTGTTTTCCACAATGGCCGGGGTAGTCAGAACGCTCTCTCCAAGGGAGTCTTGGTGTTCGATAATGAGGTCTGAACGGTCGGGCTTTATAATTAGCGAATTTCCCTTCATATCGAAAGCAATTATACGATCTTTAAGAAGAATTGGCGAACTATAGAAGCCTTGTGAAACATTTTTTTCCCACAATAATTTGCCTGTTGCCGTGTCGAGACAACTTATTGAAGAAGCGCTGGAAAAAAGGAACAGCATATTTTCAAACACAACCGGTGAGCAAACATCAGGCAAAACAACCTTGTCATTTTTCCAGAGCAATTTGCCGGTTAGCCCGTCAATCGCTGCAGAAACAGCGTTTTCATTGGCTACAAATATCAAATTTTCATGGCAAGTAGCAGAAGGAACAACCTCTCCCCCCATTATCTTTTGAGTCCATTCTTTTTTCCCGGAAGCCAGCTCGAAGGCCGCCACTTCACCGCAAGTAAGCGTGAGAATCAACTCTTTTTTCGCGAATGAGAAAAATGTTGGGGAAGACCATGAAACCATTGTTTGGCGTTGCTGCTGCCAAACAATGGCTCCAGTTGCCGTATCAAAACAATACAGAATCTGTTTTTCATTATTATCATATTGTACAATCAAACGATCACGTACCACCAGCAAAGAACTACTGTATCCATACATGTTTTTCGGAGCATCCAGGTTTTTCGCCCAAATTCGTTTTCCAGTAAAATCTGTAGCTAAAAGATCTCCCGTCGCGAAAATTGCAAAAACTCTGTTACCATCAGTTGCGGGTGTAGAGGCTGCGTAACCTGTTTCTTTTCCAACCTCAGGAGCAATAGCCGGGGAACCTATTATCCCGGTAGCTTCGTGTGTCCATAAAAGTTTTCCTGCATCAGCATCGTAACAAAAAAGGGCTCTTTTGGATTTGTCCCCTCCTGTTATGAAAAGTCGGTTTTCCCACACAATGGGAGAACTGTTCCCGGGCAAAGGAATTTCAGTTTTCCAGAGAATGCCTTTTTTGGAATTTGTACTCCAGCCAAATATTGTTTTATGTTCAATAGCAATTCCGTCATTGTTTGAGCCTCTGAAAGAAGGCCAATTTTTTTTGAATTCTTCGCTTGCAATTGTCTTTGTTTCGACAATCGGTTCAGTCATCTCTTTGCCGGGGGCTCCAACTGCAGAAAAATAAAGAACTCCATTTACTGTAATTACACAAACAGAAGCGGTTACCATCAAAGCAAGGGAATCGAACCCTGGAGACCGTTTTTCCGGTTTGAGCATTTCCATGTCAATTTTTACAGGTCTTATCGCTGCGATAATGCTCATGCAGAAAATAAAAAAAACTGCTCCGCCAATGAGAAGCCTGATAGCGGACTTTTGCCATTCCTGGCCCAGAAACCAGCCGCGCCGGGACATAAGATCAAGTAGTCTTATCATTTTTTGCAATTCGAGGCTGGCATAGCCAGTCTTCGCAGTTTCCTTCATTTGTTCCAGCTCTTTAAAATCCGGAGGAAACGCTGCGTTTAACTGACCTCGCTGAAAAATGAGCAAAATGGAAATAGTCAGAATAAAAATAAACGAAACAAATGCAGCAACATAGAGACAATTGAGGAAAATTTTGTTATTGTTCATGATACTTTCACCCGATTCCTCGGACACCATTCATAGCAGCGACCGCATGAAACGCAGTTCCAGGGTTCGACTGTGTGGAGGGTATTGCTTTTTCGCCTGGTAGCGGCAAAAACTGCTCCGATAAAGACCAAACTCATATAGATTCCGAAAATTCCGCCTGCGTGTTTGATTTTACTCATTGCTTCAAGAGAAGACTTTCTCAGAAGATCGAGATTGCCATCGTTGATGAGAAATGCTACAACATCGTCATCCTGTACAAGATGGGCAGTTATTTTATTGTAAACGCTGATCTGGGGATGAAAGCGGGAAACAGGCTCACTTATACGAAGTCCGGAATAAAAACCTATTGCGATTAGCACTGGGCTTAGTGCAAGCAGCCACTTTAATCTTGAGATGGCTTTTTCTCTGGGCTCGGGAAAGGCATCAGGGGAAATTGTGTTCACGCCAGGAATGATAGCATCCACTGGACAGGCCCCCCTGCAAAGTTGGCAATTGACACACCGATCCGAACACACTTTCACTTTTCGGCTTGTCAGAAGTGAGCAAGCAGCCAACAAAACTGAGTATGGACAAAGGTAACGGCAGAACGGCCTGGCTATAAATACGCTCAAAATCAGTAAAAATGCGCCAAATACAACCACGGAAAACGAACCGCTCAAACGAAAAAACGGTATAAACGGATCATAGCGACAAATGATGAAACCAAGATCACATGTTGCAAAAAAGACAGCAAGGCCGAGATAGACGAACGGAACTATTCTCAAGCACCTGTCCAGGGTAGAGTTTACCTTGACAGGTTTCCAAGCCAAAAGATCTTGTACAACTCCAAAAGGACAGGCGGCACCGCAAAATAACCTGCCGAAAAACAATGCAGCGATCAATGGCAGGAAAAAGGCACCCACGACATGTGGCGAAACCGGCCAGGAACAATCAACCATTCCGAGAAAAATATTTTGAATACTCCCTACCGGGCAGATACAGCCTTTGTAGACAAATCCAAACCACACTAAACTAAAAAGTCCTAGTATACGAAGCCTGGTTCGGCTTCTCGCAACAAAAAGCGAGTGGCCGGTAAGTCCCAGGAAAATTGCAAGCAATCCGGTGGCAATGTATGGATTTCTCTCAAAAGCTTCAAGTGGCTGAGTCGGGGAAGGAATTTTATAGCCTGTGGAAAATTCAGGCCTCGGAAAACGTCCTTCCTCAAGGGAATAACCTTGTACAGCAATCAACAACATCCCTATGAGAAACAGAGTTTTAATTAGGTTCAAACCCCACGACGTTGGAAGTTGTCGAAAAATCTCGGGACATTTTATTCTGTACAAGGCGACTCGCTGTTGATGCGAGAAAACGGAGCAAAAAAATGGGTAGGCACACAAAAAAGCGAGTTTTAGGGGATTTTTCGACAGACTCGTTAGAAGCTGTCGGAAAATCTCGGCACATTTTGTTCGGTACAAAACGGCTCCTTTCTGATGTGAGAATGCGAGGCGGAAACTTGGGCGGGTAGACAATAAAGTGAATTTTAGGGGATTTTTCGACAGACTCGTTGGCATTGGTGAGATATATGGGTGGGATGCCCCAACCAGATCACGAACCAGCATTGTTGGTGAGTTTTTTCGAGCATTGTTACTAAAAATCGGATGGTTATTCATATTGCGAAACATCTGTAAACACTCTACTCCAAGAGGAGCACGAAGGACATTGGGCGTAGGGCTTCTCCCAAAGAATCGGCGAAAAGGGGACTTCCGGGAAATTCCTAAAATTCATTTTTTTATGTAACATCGTATCTTTCGCTTTATTTTTGTGTATCAGATTTATGCAGCCTTGTATCGTATTCGCTGCAACGGACTTTTCCAACAGCCTGAAGGTCAGTTGAAAATTTAATTTCTTTTTTGAAAAAACAACCCGATTCATGCTGCGTTGTCCCTGATTTTTCCGTCAAAAAGATAGGGAGATTGTGCAGAAACTCTTTTAAATGCTCCTGATGGGCACGAAAGGGCTATTTTGCACTGGTTGCAATTAAGGCAGAGGTCATGTTTGATTTGAAGAATTAGCGAGGAGTTGCCAAAAGCGCGGCAGTTTTTTACGCACTTGCCACAGCCTAAGCAAAGAGCCTCGTCAATCGTGTACTGAAAAAAGGGTTCTTCAACGTAAGTTCTTTTAAGCGCGCCTGTTGGACACAACTGGTTTTCTGCGGCAGTATTAAGGTTTGTGGCGCCTTTGATGAAATAACCGCTGCACAGGTCACAGTATCCGCATTTTTTGAAAATATGAACACATTTCACCGCCGATGGAGTTAATACGCATTCTGCAGCGCATTTTTCGCACTGAATACACTTTTGCGGGTCCAGTTGCCAGGTTGAGTCCCCCTCAGATGAAAGTTTTAGGTGGAAGCCTGTCCATGCAAATCCGGCAGTGGCAAAAAGACGAAGCCACCATTTGAGGAAATCACGGCGAGAAGTTTTTAAGGTTTCGGCTGGAACTTCCAATGGGTTATTTGGGTTATTTGGGTTATTTAGATTACTATGGTCCTTTTGATTGATTGTCATTCTTTAACACTCCTTTTGTCCAGCGGGAATCTTGGGTCAAGTCAATGCAGGCCATGCTGGTTGAATCGCGTAAGAGCATCAGCCCGTCCGCAATTGCAATGGGGCCCCAAGAATCAACTCCGGGAAGAATTTTACTGTGACCTGCGAGAAAAAATTGATTCTGTTCAAATTTAATCAAATAAAGAATTCCGTCATCTGTCAGTGCAAAAAACCGATCATCAGCAATCAGAAAGGGGCCCAAACCAAACTTCAGTTCAGAATTTCCTGAAAAAACAAATTGAGACGGATCGTGAGCATTACATGCAACCAGCATCATTCGCTGGGAGCCGGCGTCTTTTGTCAATACTCCGAACAGGAGGCCTTTGTAGAAAATTGCACTTTGTTGCTCGGTTGACAACGCATCCTTGGGATTGAAGCGATGAATAACCTGCGCAGTAATGGAGTCATTTATGGCGGTCAGTTTCACCATTACACTTCCGGCGCCATATCCTGCGCTTTGGAATATCATTCCATCATCAAGAATTACCGGTGAAGGGGCAACAACCGTCGCTCCCCAGTCACCAATTTGCCACAAAATTTTTCCGCGAGTTTCTCCATCAGCAGCAATTCCTACCATCCCCCCCACAGCTGAGTAGACATACATTTTATGACCGCTTAAAACCATTGGAATTACAGATGAATGTGACATTTTTAAGTTATCGGAATTTGGTGTTTCCCAGATGATTTTTCCTGAGTCGGAATCGATTCCTGCCAGGAGGGTTTTGTCACCTGCAGGGGCCAGAACGATTGTTTTACCATCAAGAAGAGGGCATTGGCCGGCGTACCATTGTGGAATTGTGGTTTTAAACTGATTGGCCATATCGATTGTCCATAACAGATCGCCTGTCGAAGAGTTGACACACATAACATGACCCAGCGGGCCAATTGTAACAACATGGTTTGAATCGACAGCAGGAACAGTTCTTGAATAACCGTGATTTCTCTTGATGTCGATTTTATAATAGCGTCTCCAAAGTTCTTTGCCGCTTGTAAGAGAGAAACAGCGTAATGCATCGGCTTTTTTATCTTCAAGATAATCGAGAACAAAAAACCGACCGTTATATATTGCGGGCCCTGCATGTCCTTCGCCGAGTGGAATTCGCCACAACACAGGGGGCCCATCTTCAGAGAAGGTTTTCAGCAATGGAATATTTTCTTTGTCGACATTTGTAGAGTCATTTCCACGGAAGCCTGACCATGATCCTCGCATTTCACTATTGAAGGAATTGTCAAACCGCTCAAAGAATTCTCCGATGTGAACATTGGAAATAGTTTTACGCCCCTCTGCCGGCAAATTGTCCATTCCAGGAATTCGCTCATAAAACCGACTTACATCAACAGGCCCAGCAATCAGATGGTACAGGGAGCCAAAAGTCAGCAAGGACACTATTATTCCAGTAATTGCAGGAAGCAGATTAAATCTCAACAAGTAGCACCACCTCTCGACAGGAATTGCCAATTAGGCGTGGAACCTGGATAAATAAATGCTTTCACAAATTAATTTTCGCCAATCTTGTAAAAAACAAAGTTTTGTTAATGGGCATTTCAAAGAATTCTGATGAGTAATACCAATTTCAATTAGTTCGTTCATCCGACCTATTTCGTGCTTCAGGTCTGGGTAAATAGGAGTTGGGTCTGCCAGAAATGAATGCTTCAACCATCCAGTAAGGGCTCCTTATTTTCATGAAAGTTACGTGTTTTCTTGGAAAATATACCGATCCAACTTCATTTTGATCAAATCAATGTTCCTGGGGTGATGCACATATTTTTTGGGATTGGTATAATTGCTGAGCTCTTGATGTTTTTTCCTTTCAGAGAAATGGCTACCAGCTTTCGTGCAGTTTCCGGAAATGCCCAGTGGAACTCTTGCATCAAATGACAGTTTCACCCATCTCAGCAACATAGTTTGTCTCCTGCTTTTCTTTTTTTAAAATTCTTCCCAAGGCTTCTGTGGAAAATATTATGGGATAGAGTTCTTCGTCATACCATAGAGATGCGAAGTAAAGTCCTATTGGCGCAGACTTGAGATGGCCATTGGTGCCAACAATCTCTTTTGCCAGATAAAGAACAGAAGGTTTTATTTCGATTGGATCATGATTGAGTAATGTCAGAGATGTAACGACTTTTGCTGTTGTCTCAAGTTTCGATGAAGCACCAGGTTCCCCCCCAAAGCCTCCATCAAAATTCTTTGCGTCAAATAGCCATTTAATCGCAGGAAAAATCAAATGTTTAGTTCTTTCCCGGGGAAGATGAGAAAGAGCTTCAAGTACAACTGCCGTTCCATAGACTCTGTTTTTTTGCCCTTTTGTATCCTGGTCACCAAACCATAATGGAGTCCAGACTCCTTCGGAATCACGTGATGTCTCGAGAAAGCTGAAAATTGCGTCGATTGCTTTATTCATCTGCATTTTCAGAGTGCTGGGAACCCGATCGGCCCATAAATGGAAAGCCATAAGAGCATGTCCTGAGATATCAGGACAACTTCGATCAAAGGGCAAAAATCCCCATCCTTTGCAGAAAGTCGGGATTCCACCATCACCATTCATGATGTCCAAAAGCCACTGAAAGCCCTGAATTACTGTTCTGTCAGCAGAACCTTCCATTAGGTAAGAAAGAGCGACAAGTGCACCAGCCGTGTCGTCGGCGTCAGGAACACCACCCGCAAGGGCTGTCCAACTCCATCCGCCGGGCTTTGCGCCTGTAAAAGAATTGATTGTCTGAAACTGGGTCTTTTGGTAGTGTTCCACCAACTTCGCTTTCTCGGAACCATTGAATCCATCATTTACACAGACAGCTTTTACTGCAAGACTTGTCAGCCAGTTGGAAAGATTCGTGTCGATTGGCCAGCTTCCATTACTTCGCATTGTGTCACGCAGGAACCGCAGCCCTTTTTTTACAACGAATAAATCCTTATAACCTGATTTGCCAAGACAAAACGCTACAAATCCTGTCAATGGCGCAGCTTCCAGGAAGCCACCATGTTCAGGCGCCAGCTTCTTCAGTTTTCTAAGCGCTGGTTTTATAACCTTGGATCTCAACCATCGCAATATAGGGTTTAAAGGCCGACAATGCGTGTAATGTGCAATTCCCACGGCAATAAGTGCCGGAATAGCGTAACTAACGACCGGCAAGTTGAGCATTCTGAAAAACATTCCCGAAATCAATGAGGCTTCAAAAGGAAAAGCTGGAATGGCCTTCCAAAGAGATGGGTCTTCTCCAAAAGAGTGGCAAAGCATGCTTACAGTGAGAATTGAAGCTGAAAAAGTCAGATCTTTTCCATAGAATCCCAATATTTTATCAATTAAATTTTTGTTATCATGATCCGGCAAATGTTGATTTAGCCAAATTCCCGAAGCAGACAAAGCTTTTTTTACATCATTTTGTGAAATCCCTGAATTAATAAGTGCTGCCCGAGAAAGCACTACTGCGCTCAGGTTTGAAGGACTTTCCGGAGTATCTCCCCAGCCTCCATCATTGTTTATATTGGTACTTAGCCAGTTAACCGCCAACGTCATTCTTTCTGAGTCTTCTTTGTTCAGTGACATTGCCAAAGCAGAAACTGCCGTTGAAACTGCACTGCTTGAAAGCCTTCCTTCAAATTGTCCGTTTGGGCGCCAGGCGTTAAACAAACGATCTCTAGCAAGATCGTATGCCTCTTTTATTATCTTGCGTTCGTGGGGGCTATACATCGTGGAGGGCACCTAAAGAGAGAAGTCCGTAATAAACATATTCGCAGTCACCCATTTCATCAAGAAGAGTTGCAGAAAAACTTCCGTTGTCAAGCCAGTGGTCTTCAACGAAATTCTTTGCCAATGCTCGATACGGCGCCATATTAACTTTGCACACTTTGAGTGCGAAAAGAGCAACCGCTGTCGAAAGCATGTCAGGAAGCTCAGCGTCCGGATCTGCCTTAAACCCACCGGCTGGAGTAAATTGACTTTCTATCCATTTAATGGCTGAATCGTTGGTCAAACCCGTAAGTTGTCTCTGGATCAGTAGTCCAGCGACTGTTGAAAGAAGGAGTCCGGAGCTGAAACAGCCAGGATGCGAAAATCGGCCATCAGTTTGCTGATTGCCTTGCAAAACACTTACAAGTTTCTGTGGCTGAGGAATCGGTTTGGAGATATCCTGATAAATGTTCATTGCAAGAAAGGCTGCATACGGAAAACTTTCCCCTGAACCCGTGTAGGAAAAACCTCCGTCGGTTGTGCGAAATCTGGAAAGTTCAGCCTCAATTGCGCAGGTTTTTCTGAAAAGCGCTTCTGGATTGTGTATCATAGAATAGATTGAAAGGCATTTGACCAGGCTTGAAAAGTCAACGAGCGTCAGTATTTTTAAATCAAAACTGTTAAGCCAGGTTAGGGTTGCATCCAAAGACAAATTCTGTTTCAGGACAAAAGCGCAGCTTAAACCGAAAAGAGTGTAATACAGATCAGGATTGTCAGCTCGGTTTAGAAATCCACCACTTCCGGAAAGCCGATCTTGTACATAATTGCGAATTTTTTGTAAAGCAGTTGGATGGATGCAATCTATCGACCTTGTTATTACCTGCAGAATTTCCTGTGAATGCGTTTTCATGATGGCTGATATCGTTGTTAATCTTTTAAAATTGAATGTGTGACCTGAAAGAGAAGCCTTTTTAAAGCAAAGTTTTGTAATGGTCTTAGAGACAAAAGTGCATTATTTTTATATTCGGAAAGTAATTCTCTAGCCTTGAGTGAGGCTTTTTCGTATGAAAAACCTGACTCATGCATTATTGATTCAACTATTGACATTCTGAAAAGAGTTTTTTTATTTTCCGGCGTTTTATCATGCAGTGTTTTGTTCAACTCTTCGCGAGTCACATCACGCAAGTCATCCATTATTTGATATGCTATTCCGAGATGTTGACTGAATTTTTCCATTACTAATTTTTCTCTCTTGGTAGCATTCATAAGAATGGCGCCAAATTGAAAAGCAACATTGAAAGCAGGCGCAGTTTTTTGTTGGAAAATTTGGACCAGCTCATTGCAGTGAACCCATTTTTGTTGACGGCTGCAAAGTAGCTCTTCGCCTTGTCCTCGGCAAAGGACAAGGTGCCCGGTGGAAGCTATACGAAGCAATGCTACCTTTTTTGAAGAAGATAGGTTCAACTCTGAAATCATTCGATATCCCTCGCCAAGAAGCAAATCGCCTGTGTTGAGGGCTATCGGAATTCCGTGACGAATATGAAGAGCCGGTTGGCCATTTCGAAAGCTGTCTTCATCTTCGATGTCATCATGGACAAGTGAAGCTTTGTGAAAGCACTCTACTGCAATGGCAAGCTTCATCAGCGCTTCATTTTCGATGTTTTCGATTCCAAGACTTTGCGCTGTGGCAACGCATAAAAAGGGCCTGTACCGCTTGCCGTCACTTACCATCCATTCACGTGCGATCTCTTCAGAACGACCGTTGACTTTTCCCATTATGGAATTAAGATTTTCTTCACTGAACCAACTTTTAATACGATCCAATAGTGGTTTTAGATGCTGCAATAAAGGACCTTTATCAGAGTGCCGCGCCAGCATTTCTTTAAGAAGTTGCGTGTCAGTGCTGGTGTTTTTACAACCTTCCCCATAGAGAGGTAATGCCATTCCTGGCATCCCATGACTGATCATCTGCGAAAATGCTTTTTCCAGAGCGTTAAAACAACTGACTCCGAATATAGCGTCAACTTCGCCTTCTTCGATAAGTTGAGCCGTAATCGTAGAGCCTTCTGCGACAATGCACATTAATCCGAGCTCATCGGCAAATGATTGAATTTCATGGATGACACATGCACCGCACGCTTCACAGAGCAGTCCGAAGCCATCGATTCTGGCGGGACAGCTTTCAGAGTGCTTTAAACACTGAGGGATCAATAACAGCCTTCTTTTAAAAGGAATTCCGGCTACGACATCGCTCCAAAATGCGTTGTTGAGAAATAAAATAGTCCAGTTTTCGTAATCCTTGTATTTAGGATTCTCCCGAATAAGCTGTTGGGCAATTTGTCTTAATTCATCAAGTGTTATAGGCGGAATTAGTTTTGTGCGAGCTATGTGTGTCGCAGTATCATGAACAAGTTGTCGAATCAAATGTTTATCTATCTTCAAGCAATTCACTTAGGCGCCGTTGAGGAATAGAGTACCGTTTTGTTTTTTTCTGTAACATAAAAATGCCAAATCCTTTACTCGAAACCAGGTGGGCAAGAAAAGATGTACTTTTACAATATTCCTATCATTTCTGAGGGACTAAAAATAATGTCCGAGCTGTTTTTTGAATTAGCAAGTATCCCAGGTTAAAAATAAAGTCGCTTTGAACAGAGCCGGTTAAAAACGCTTAAATGGCGCATTTCAATCGAATTATTATAAACACTCATTCCGAATGTGTCAAACGAATAAAGAATGTCGGTTCGTTTAACCATAAGCTGAAAATCCAAAAAAACCATATTTCTTCGCCAACTTGTAAAACCAGTTATTTTCCGCGATTTCTTGTCCCGATCGGTGATGGCATGGTTTGACAGTCATTTTTTTAAGTTCCAAAAAAGCGCTGTTTCTTTCACTGGAGTCGACTGCGCCCATTTCTTTAAGCCACTGAAGCAAAAGTCCAGGGTTATTCAGCAATATGCATCCGCGGGTTTCTTTAGCGATTTTTTTTCGAAGCTCCGCCAGGAAACTGGCATTGCGAATTTTTTCTGAAAAACTTTCGCCTGGTTCAAGTTTGTCAAAAGCAAATTGCATGGGAGGGCAGAATTCGATACTCCCTGTCGGAGAAATATGATGGCTCAATCCCATCGCGCCGGGGCAAACAGCTCTACCTTCGGCGTCCCAATATGTGTCGATGATACCGATTGGATGATTGCTGCGGGCTTCAACAATAAAGCGACGCAATTGCAAAATTTGCTCTGAGCTTAATGTTTGCTCCGGATGGGGTTTGGGGCCGACTGGTCTATAGATGTAGTACCAGAGATAATGAGCACCCTTGGCAATCAATTGGCGAATAAATTCATCGTCGACCAGTTGCTCAAAATTATTGTTGCAGACGCTGGAAGCTACACCAGTAAGTAATTTGTTTTTTCGACAATTTTCGAGCGCTTCCATAGCGGATGTGAAGACTCCCTTCCCATTACGGCGCCGGTCACTTTCTTTATCGAGGCCTTCAATACTAATTAGCGGGGAAACATTTCCAAGTTTGTGAAGCTTCTCAGCTACTTCGAATGTCAGAAATGTTCCATTCGAGAACAATTGAAAATATGCTTCCGGAAACTCTTCAATAAGTTGAAACAGCCAGGGATAGAGAAGCGGTTCTCCTCCGACAAGCCCAAAATAGTATGAGCCTTTTTTTATACAACTTTGAATAATTTCTCTGGCCATTTCAATGGGCATTTCCCGGGGGACATCACTTGAAATCCAGCATCCCTGGCACGATAGATTGCAGTGTGTGGTAAGGGAAAGAATCATAAAGCCTGGAAAAAAGGGTTTATTGCAACGTTGCCGCTTTTGGAACCTGATTACATTTATCATGTTTTTCAAACAAAGATTAAAAGCTGTCTTATAGAGGATTCTGGGGGAAACTTCACGCAATAGTCGTGAAAAAAGTTTGAGAATCATAAATTATTTGAGCAACGCGTCCTTTTTTTGGTTTTGTCTTCTTTTGGCCAGCTTGGTGTAAAGGTCATCGGCATTTTGTCCAGGTTGTACTTCCAATTTAGGAGGATTGACTGGTTCTATTTCGGCTCCATCTATGGGCGCCTCATTGTGCTTGGGAAAAATAATGGCTTTCTGAGGACAAACTCGTGCGCAAGCGGGGCAATTGGTTTTACATTCTGATGGCTGTGCAACAACAACTCGTCTGCCGATGCGAGAATATACTCCAAAAAGGCAGTAATCGATGCATTTGCCACATCCGCTGCATCTCTCCCGGTCAATGAGCGGGTACCACGCCTTCCACTTATATGCATACTCCGGAATCAGAAGTTCAGATTTTTTTTCTGAAGCGTTTATTCCAAGTGTAAGAAGGTGTTGATTTATTTTATCGCTTCTTAAATCTAAAACCATTGGGGCTGAAATATCTACCGATGCAAAAAGTGCTTTTATTGATCTGCGATAACAGGCTGCGATGGCGGTATTTTCGTCGGAAAGCTGTTTCAGAAACTCAGGGTTTCTGACTGCCTCGTAACAAAGATCATTACATAATTCGATTTTAATTCCGGCAAATTCAGCTTGTGAATAAAGTCCTTTTATCAAATCTGCAGGAATTCGGTGATAATCAGCACAACAACAGAAGACAACACGTTGGAAATTCATTTCCGATCTCCTACAATTTCATTATATTTTGTCCAGGGGGCAAGAAATTCTTATTAAAAACTTCGGAATTTTTTCCCAGTGAAACTGTTTTACATTATAGGCCAAAGTTTGTGATTCTTCCCTTTTAAAAGAATTCAAAGGTGTTTCAAAATTCTCAGCTTTTTTATTATATACCTTTCTTCTTCGAAGTACAATACGGAAAATCATTTTTTTTGTTTTTTTTAGGGTCTTACGAAAAATTACCTACTGTTTCGAAACGCAATCCCTTGGAAAACATTTTTTCCAGATACTTATGGGTAGGTTGTCCAGGATGTACTGAAGCGGAAGCATTTCCGAATCATTTGTTTTTAACCACATTTTCGGCAATGCCCCTTTTTTTTTAGAGTCCATGGAGGTTTTTTCTTCGATTTTGGAGAAGAGCCACAAATATCTTTCAACCTTTTGCTTCCATAGCTATTCAGGAATGAAAATAAATTCCATCTGTTTTGCCGACTTTTATTCAGATCGGTAATTTTACCTCCTTGATAGTAAGAACTGATTTGGCGTAAAATAATAGCGATTATGCAACTGAGTGTGAAACACTTTCCCGATTTTGTTTTGAAAACAGGTACAAATATTGGAAAAAAAGGGACATTTGTCGATGAAAACTTCCGTTGAAAAAGACACAGGAAAATTGCCGAACCAGGGAACAACCTCCCTGATACCCTTTTTCGCTTCCAGACGAAAACTCAATTTTTGTTCGGAAAATTCTCGGAATTTGTCTCTAAATATTACTTTTCGGTTTCTGCTCTTTTTGGTATTTTTGTTCATCTGTCCCACTTCTTTCGCGAAAATCACCTACCCACCCCAACAGCAGAACAGTAGTATACTCTGTGAGTCAGATGAACAAAAACAGTCTTCCGTTGTACAAGAAAAAAATTCGCCAAACAACAAAGAAATGATTGTCAATTTATTCGCCCCTGTGGATGCCTTTGAAAAGATCGTCCTAACGGGTGTTTACACGAATATCGTCGGTGGATTCTCTGAATTCAAGTCCGTTTGTGTGGTAAGAATAAGACAATTCAGTCAGGTGGAGAACCGTTTTCCTGAAGAACTTCAAATTCTTGGGTACATGTATATTAAAAAGGCCAAGGCATTCAATTCCATTGTAAACGCCTTAAAAACTCTCCGCCTGGATTCAACTTATAAAACAGCTCTTCTTCGGTATTACGGATTCCTCGTCACTCTGTATGATCAGGTTATTCAGACGATCAGAAAAGCGAAGTCGTTTTCTTCTGAGGATCTTAAGCGGTTGAAAATGCTTGTAAAAAATATCGAAGGGAAAGCCCAAAAATACGAAGTAACCACCAAATTCCTGAAAATAGGCAAAACGCTGGTTAAGAATGGCACGCCCTTTGCCGTTCTGAAAATGAGTAGTAAGAAAGCTCTGGTTCTTGTCCTTGCGGAAGAGAATGGTGAAGAGCCTGTGACAGGGTGGATAGGACTTTCAACGTTGCGTGATCGAACAACCTGGACAACGGAAAGCGAATCGTTTTTTGCTGATTCCCTTGAAGATTGATAAATTATACCAATCCCAAAAAATACGTGCACTTCCCAAAGGACATTGATTTGACCAAAATGAAAAGGTATCGCTTTATTCTCCAAGAAAAAACGAAATTTTCGGGAAAATAAGGATCCCTTACTGGATGGTTGAAAACATTCATTTCTGTCAGATAAAATCTAATTTTACGCAGATCTGAAGCGAGAAACAAGGCGTATGAACTAACTAATTGTAATTGGTATAAGTTCTTGTGTGATAAATCTTTATCACCCATAAGATTAAAATAACCCTAATCGAACTAGTTTTCAAGAAGACTTTAGCTTTTTAAATCTTGAATTATTTACATAGTTAATTTGCAATTTGTTTTTGATTAGCGTGGAGTATAAAATACTGCTGAAGAGGTGGCGCGAATGACAGCAAGGACAATTGATGAGAAGAGATTTTCGAAAGAAATTCATGGCCTTTCAAAATCCGCACTGGAGAAACTAGGAAAGTTATTGGCCTTTGTTTTTTGTGTGTCTGTCCAAAGCTTGATAAAAAGAGTTTTGTGGAAACGGTTTCGGAGCATTGGTTTTTAACGAAAATCGAAGACTGGCGTTGCTTCTTCGGAATATTTTGCTCATAGAATAATTTGGAATCTTGAAAGGCTAAAATCATGATTGAAGTGGGAAAAATTTCTGAAAAACAGATTGAAGAGCATGTTGGGGCACAAAGTTTTGAGCGTGGCCAGAAATATTTTCAAGCGGGAAGGTTATTTAACCCCCAAAGGAGGGGGGCTGAAATAAAGGGAGAATGCTCAGGTTCGGAAGACAACATTTACCACATTCGCGTGATTTTATCAGGAAAAGGAATTGAGTCCAGTACATGCAGTTGCCCAATTGGAACACGATGTAAGCATGTGGCGGGGCTTCTCCTAAAATGGATTGCCAAAAGTAAAGATTTCATTGAGACACCAGATCACAAGAAAATTCTTTTGGAATTGACCAAAGAGCAACTGGTCGATTTGGCGTTGAAAATGTTGCGTAAAAACCCAGACCTCGAAACTCTGGTGGAGCTGTCTGTGCCAGTCGGAAAAAATAAACCCAGAGGGCCTTCCATAAATATTGCGGTAGTTCAAAGACAGATTAATTCAATTTTGCGAGGTGCCGGAAGCAGCTGGGGGGCAGCTAACAACGCCGCTGATGGCCTATTGGCTGTGTTTGAAACTGCTGATGAATGCATCAAAAGAGGAGATGTTTTTTCAGCGTTCGAGATAGCTGAGAGCATTGCACAATCAATTTTGGATGAATATGAGATGTTTGAAGATCATGATGGTGATTTGATTTCTGTTATCTCTGATTGCGCCGAAATGATGGCCAATTGTCTTGACGCCGGACAGGATGATTTTTCTTTCAGAGAAAGAGTTCTTGAATGCCTTTTCGACATTCTTTTATTTGATCTGGACTATGGTGGAATTGGCGTCAGCGATGAAATTCCTGATTATTTTCTTCAAAAGTCCAATTCTTCAGAAAAAGACCTTCTTGCCGGATGGGTTAGAAAAAAAATCGATTCTTGCGGAAAATCCAAAGATTGGGAGAGAAAAGCTCTCGGAAGTCTTCTTCTTGATTTGGAAGCGGAAAAACTTGATCCTGACGCCTATATTCAAATTTGCAGGAACACCGGAAGAATAGATGACCTGATTGAAAAGCTCTTGGAATTAAAACGCTTTGATGAAGCCATTCGTGAAGCGAAAGCCGCGTCCGACTATGAACTTTTCAATCTTACCAAAGTCTTTGCCACTCATGGGCAGCCAAAAGCCGCATTTGATCTGATGCTCGCCCGTTCCAAAACCACCAAAGACCAAAGAATAAATGAGTGGTTGAGAGATTATTTCAAAAATACCGGTGATTATTCCAAAGCAATAGAATTGGCTTTCAATGAATTTTCACATAATCCGACATTGTCATCATTCACTGAAGTAAAGGATGTTGCAGTAAAATCCGATTCTTGGCCTCAATATTGGGAAAAAATGCATGAGCAACTTGAAAAAAGAAAAGATTTTCAACTTCTTACCAGGATTTTCCTTGAAGAAAAAAAACTGGACCAGGCAATCGCGTATTTTGAAAAATTGGGGAAAAAATCTCCGAAAAGCTATTTTGCCTGGAATGATCTTGAAATTGAACTTGCTCAGGCGGCGGAAAAAGATCGACCTGAAGTTTCAGTAAAAATTTACAAAAAGCATGTGAGCAATCTGATCGTCCAATCCGGCAGAAGCCGCTATGTTTCTGCATGTGAATTTATTAAAAGAATTGGCGACTTATTAAATGCTATGGACCATACCCATCAATGGAAGGATTATTTGGTTGAACTCAGGATTAAAAATAAACGGTTGCGAGCCTTTATCGAAGAAATGGACAAAGCCAAACTAAAAGCTTAAACCCAAAATTAGTGGAAGTAAAAAAACATGATTTCCTCGAACCTGTTGTGGAAGGTGGCGAGTGGGTTGGATTCAATTGTCTCAGGCATTCGATAACTGTTTATCAGGAATTCCTCTCTGGTGAAGTCAAAGCTGGTTATCGACCAACACAGCAGGAACATCGCAAACCTTTACTTGAAAACTATACTCAAAACTGGGGGATTTAGCAGAACTTCTTTGGATTAAAATGGCAAAACTAAAACCCAAAAACCAGCTTTCAGAACTGGTTTTCACAGATTGGAGCTAGCGAGATTCGAAAAGCGCTCGCGAATTGGCTTTAAAAAAAAGACTTAATAAAACCAGAAAAACCCTAATATACCCAAATCTATACCAAGGCATTTCTTCCAGCATCAGATGTCTGTTTCGGTGGAGGTTGAGCTTTTGGGAGCTTTTTGAGATTTCTATTGAAGATTTTCAAACAACCTTTAACTACTCTTTCATAATAAGGAACGTTTTGTCTGAAATTTTTTTGTAGGCTTTAGTAATAAAAAAATATTTGCAAATACAAGTTACTTGTGTATAATTATATAGGAAATGCAAAAAGAAATTTTAATGAATCAGACTGAAAAAATACTTGAAATTGCCAGAAATAGCGGAATAATTCGTGCCATTGATCTGAAAAAAGCTGGCGTTTCAAGAAATTATCTGTATAAGCTACATGAGTCTGGCTTACTTTTTAAGATTTCTCGGGGTCTTTACAAACTTCCAAAAACGCCTGTCACGGAACATTCCATTTTTTCAGAAATTGCAAAAAGAATTCCCAAAGCAGTTATTTGTTTGCTTTCTGCACTTACTTTTCACGGAGCTACGACTCAGTTGCCTCATGAGATATGGATTGCGCTTCCCAAGGGTGCTTGGCGACCACACCTTGATTATCCTTCACGGAATGTGACATACGTTTCAGGCGAAGCTTATTTTTTTGGAGTGAAGGAACACAAAATTGATGGAGTAATTGTAAAAATTTACAGCCCCGCAAAAACTGTCGCAGATTGTTTCAAATTTCGGAATAAAGTTGGCCTTGATGTTGCCATTGAAGCCCTCAGAGAAGTTTGGCGTTCCCGCAAAGCGACTATGGACGAACTGTTTGAAGCGGCTAAAACCAACAGAATGCTCAGGATCATGCGTCCATATCTGGAGGCGATGGCATGAAAAAGAATGAAAAGAAGAATGTCGGCCCTTCGATATTTCAGCGCTTGTTAAATCGAGCCAGGGAGAAAAGGGAAGATTTTAATTTGCTGCTTTCTCGCTTTGGAATGGAGCGATTTCTTTACCGGTTGAGCATTTCTCCATTTGTTGATCGATTTGTTTTAAAAGGTGCCAGTCTGTTTTTGATTTGGAAAGGTCAGAATTTTTGTGTAACAAGGGACGCAGATCTGCTGGGTTTTGGAAATCCAAATTTAGAAGTTATTGCAGAAACATTTTGCAAAATATGTGACATAGATTTTTCACAACATGATGGAATGTTATATCTTCAAAAATCATTGAAGGTCGAAGCAATCAGAGAAGACCAAGAATATGACGGAGTCAGGGTAACTCTTGTCGGTTTGTTGAATCAGGCTCGAATTCCACTTCAGATTGACATCGGTTTTGGGAATTCAATTACGCCGCCTCCTGAAATAGTCGAATATCCAACACTTTTTGACCATCCAATACCTAAAATAAAGGCTTATTCTGTATATACGGTTGTTGCGGAAAAATTGGAAGCAATGATTAAACTTGGTATCTCAAACAATAGAATGAAGGATTTCTTTGATATCTGGCTACTTTCAAAGTTGTTCAAATTTGAAGGAAAGATTTTGGGAGATGCGATTAAAAACACATTCAATCGCCGTCATACGCTTTTGCCTGAAACTGTGCCCTTTGCTTTTACAGCTTCTTTTTTTGATGATCAGCAAAAACAAACACAATGGAAAGCTTTTGTAAAAAAATCAAAACCAGATTTGCCCGTTGGAGATCTTGTCACAGTAATCTTGGAAATCAGCGAATTTATTATTCCTGTAATAAAGTCTCTCAAGACAGAAATGATACTTGAAAAAGATTGGTCTCCTGGCAAAGGGTGGAAAAATATGATTACGCAAGATGTCTCAGCTTCTTGAGGGAAAAAGTCAGATCCTGGGTCGAGAAATTAACTTTCAAATATTGAGTCCCCTAGACTTTCGGAATTGAATTCGAACAAAGGAGCATTTTATTACTTCAGTTCAAGTAAGGTCGAATATATTTATACAAGCAACTAAGGATAACCTTGAAGTAATGGCTGGTCTAACTTGTTTAGACCACATATTTCCAGTATTCGGGAAATCGGAAATCTTTTTGCTTTAGCACATCGTGATTTGTCAGATGTTTTGTTGAAGATTTTTCCAATCACTGGCGTTTCGATTGCTTACAATGCCTTTTGAAAATCTGTATTCATCCATGAAAATCCGTGTTTATTCGTGTTAATCTGCTATCAGTTAAAAAAAATTGTGAGCGCTTCAAATTGAGATTTTGTTGACAATGGGAAGTATTACCCGGCTCTCGCCTTCCGAATCAAAAGTAGCCTTATTTCGTTCTCTTTTCAAAGGGCGTGAAGATGCTTTTCCTCGCCGCTTCGAGAACCAGAAAAAGAGCAAGTCTGGCTATTCACCTGTATGTGCAAATGAGTGGGTTCGGGGCCTTTGTGATAAAAAAACGATCAAATGCTCGAAATGTCAGAACCGACGGTTTTTACCTGTCACTGATGAAGTTATTCATCAACATCTTTCCGGCGTTGACAAAAACGGACGCCCTTTTGTAATTGGTGTCTATCCCATGTTGCAAGATGAAACTTGTTTCTTTCTAGCCGCTGATTTCGATAAAGAAACATGGCGTGATGATGTGAGTGAATTCCTCGAAACATCTCGTCATCTGTCTATTCCTACAAGTCTTGAGCGTTCAAGATCCGGAAATGGCGCTCATGTCTGGTTTTTCTTCGAAACGGCTATTTCCGCTGTTTTGGCGCGAAAACTTGGCGCTTACATTTTAACGGAGACGCTGGAACGACGTCCTGATGTTGGTCTACGTTCATACGATCGATTCTTTCCCAACCAGGACACTCTTCCCAAAGGTGGTTTCGGGAATCTGATAGCTCTGCCATTACAAAAACGAGCGCGGGAGAAACAAAACAGCGTATTTCTCGATGAACAATTCACTCCATATTCCGATCAATGGGAATTCTTATCCAGAATTAAGAAAATTTCACAACTTGAATTGGAAAAAATTGTCCGCGAAGCTGAAGAAAAAGACAAGATTCTTGGTATTCGACGAGTACATATTGAGGAAAACGAAGATACACCTTGGGCCACGCCGCCATCGCGCCGTAGAAAAGAGCCACCGATAACCGGAACACCCCCTGAGAAACTTGAGCTTGTTTTTGGAAATCGCATCTATGTCGCTAAAGAATTACTTATCCCCAGTCTTCGAAACAGATTGACCCGGTTGGCGGCGTTCCAAAACCCTGAGTTCTATAAAGCTCAAGCAATGCGTCTTCCCACATTCGAAAAGCCCCGGATTATCTGTTGTGTCGAAGATCATTCTCGTCATCTCGGGCTTCCACGCGGTTGCCTGGAAGAGGTTCGACGCCTTCTTGAAGATTTGAAAATTGAGCCCGTTATTCGTGACGAGCGTTTCACAGGAGCTCCCCTGAGTGTGAGCTTCAAAGGTGAATTGCGTCCCGAACAGGAAAAAGCCGCAAAAGCTATGCTGGCGCATGATATCGGTGTATTAGCTGCCACCACGGCATTTGGGAAAACCGTCATAGGCGCGTGGCTGATCGCACTACGGGGCGTAAACACATTGATCCTTGTACATCGAAAACAACTGCTTGAACAATGGGTGGAACGATTATCAATGTTCCTGGACATTCCCGCGAAAAACATTGGTCGAATTGGTGGCGGGGCGAAGAAACCGAAAGGAATGATAGATGTCGCGCTCATTCAAAGCCTCATCCGGAAAAACATTGTGAACGACGTCGTTGCTGGATACGGCCATATAATTGTAGATGAATGTCACCATCTTTCTGCGCAAAGCTTCGAGCATGTCATTAGCGCCGCGAAGGCAAAATTTGTCGTCGGATTGTCAGCGACAGTTACAAGAAAAGATGGGCATCACCCGATAATTTTCATGCACTGCGGACCAGTGCGGTATCAAGTTGACGCAAAAGCTCAGGCTCTGGCACGCCCCTTTACACATACAGTTGTTGTTCGACCCACCGGATTTTACTCCATTGAAGCGCCAGATCCCGACCCCCGAATTCTGTTCAACAACCTGTACAACGAGCTAACAGCAAATGAAGCGCGTAATAACATGATTGCACAAGACGTAATCCAATCTGTCAGAGAAAAACGTTCCTCCATAATTCTGACCGAGCGAAACGAGCATATAGAGCGTCTGGCAACACTTCTCGAGCCCGAAATCAAAAACCTTCTGATTCTCCGGGGTGGAATGGGAAAAAAGAAACTGAAAGCAATTACTGAACAACTGTCCGCCATTCCGGAGCACGAAGATCGTGTCTTGCTAGCCACTGGAAAATTCATCGGGGAAGGTTTCGATGACCCCAGACTGGATACCTTATTTTTGACTCTTCCGGTTTCCTGGAAAGGAACAATTGCACAATATTCCGGAAGATTACATCGTTTGCATGATCTTAAACGCGAAGTCCGTATCTACGATTACTCTGACCTCAATGTGCCCATGTTATCACGAATGTTCGATCGTCGATGCAGTGGTTACGAGGCTATCGGATATAAAATCCAGCTTCCGGCAAGTGCTGTACCAGGATGGCCAGCAAATGTCCCACTGCCTGTCGATCCGGAATGGAAAAAGGATTACTCGGGCAGTATTCGGAGACTAATTTGTGATGGTGTGGATACGCCTCTGGCAAGTTTATTTCTTCATGTAGCTCGACGCTGGAACCCGGATGCAGAAGGAATAAACCGAGCTCGGAGCGCAACCGAGGCTTTTTTGTATCGGCGATTGGAAAGCCTGCCGCCCACTACAGGAAAATTCCAACTGAATGTTGAACTCCCAATTGCTTTTGACGGGCAGGGAAAAATGGAAGTAGATCTACTTTGCAGCAAGGCCCGTCTCGCAATCGAACTCGATGGCCCTCAACACCTGAACGAGCTTGAAGCCTACCGCCGTGATCGTCGAAAAGATGAATTGTTACAGGAAAATGGATATTTTGTGTTAAGATTTCTTTCGGAAGACGTCGGCAAGCACCTCGACCATGTTCTCGATAGCATCTTGCGAGTCCTGACCCATAGAAACCTCGCAGAAAAAGGACTATCTATTAGATAATTAATTTGAAAATAAAACAAAGCAGAAAAAATTTTCTCTTTTTTGGGGGAAGTGTAAATATCCATCAAAAATTGATGACTCTGGCTGAAATTTAACACGCAGAAAAAATGTTGGTGAAAATCAAAAAACCTGCTCGATGAGCGGGTTTTTTGATTTCGATAGAGCTAGCGGGGCTCGAATTGCGGCTGAAAAACCTTTTGAATAAAAGAATTTGCTGCGGTGGTTTTTACTAGATACCCCCAATTATACCCCCAAAAAATCGTCGTTGGAAATAAAATTTTCCTAAAAAAATATTTTTTTTCAAGTAATTTTGTCTTAGTATTTCATGTAAGGAATCTGAATTTTGTATAGCCGGAGAAGCGTAACCAGGACTATTACCGGGCGTATCTATACTTAAAAGCAAATTCTCTCCTTGTTCAATCATCCACGTTATGATTTACTCTTGAAGAAATTTCGATTCGAGTGAGGATATTTTGCACGAGAGAATAAATTTCGGTGGTTTGCCCACAATCTTCCAATCTTGCCACAACAGCAAAAGGAACAGGTGGTGGCTCTTTTCTACCCCACTTTTCAAAACCGGCGATTCCTAAAGTATATGAATTATTGCTGAAGTGCTCTTTATGTTGCTTCCATTCAAAAATATCATGTTGAATGGTTCCCCTAGACCTTAGTTGAAGGCCATACTGGCCGGATAATTCATCTGGTAATTCCGGCTTTTCCTGGGAATTTTCCTCATCTTCTTTTCCTAATGCCGCAATGACTTCTTCACGGTCAATGTCTCCTCGAAACAATCTCCATTTCAGACTTGTCCCCAAATAGTTATCTAACCCCCATTTTTGGACTTCAGGAGCAAATGAAACAGTAATTGTAAGGCGTTTGGTTTCGCGTCTGGAATTTGACAGCTCTACTGGCACAGGTATTTCGAAGAGGGCAACTTGATTACACGGCAAACTTCCTTGGTAAAACATTACTACTGAATGCTCATCAGAGTTTGTTGCACGATCGTGCTCCGGAACCCCGTAACCCGTAATATTTGCCCAATGTTTGGTGGAAACCTGCTTTTTAAGAGTCTCAATAAAACTTTGTAATTCATCAGGATACTGTGATGAATTAATGAGAAACGCTCTTAGAAGTGGCGCAGAAACTGGTCGAATCTGCACATTTTCAAGAGCTTCAATAGATTTGAGAATTTGTGCCAATTTAAACGAGATTCTCGGTGTTGCAAAACTTGTTCCGGAATCATGTGTAAGGGCTGGAGACAGCCGATTTGAAGCAACCATAATATCAAGTGAGGGATTATTTACAACGGTGTTAAGGTTCTGGTTGAAAGCTAGATTTCCACCATATTCCATAACTTCCGGTTTGATTTCGCCCATTATTCCTGAACCACAACGAGTAAATGGGGAAGGGAAATTTTTATCTGCAATTGCTTGAACATTTGGGACATTTCCGGAAATTAGGACACTGTGTGCCAGCGATCCAACAGTAACCGCCAAGGCAGATTGTGCCGGATCAAGAAGTTTCGCCTCATCATTGAAAAAATATGCTGGATATCCTTCCGTATCTTGTATGAAATGTTTGACGTCTTCTTTTAAAAGATTTCCAGTGCTAATGACGAAAATGACATCTTTCTCGCGGGACAAACGATCAATTGCACGAGCTAGCCAGGATTTTCTTGGTGCGGTCCTTGCACTTTTCAAATTCCAAAGATGATTGATTATGTTCACTGAAAGATTGAAAATTCTGACACCTAATGGACGAAATGTTTCGACAACTTCTGAAAGGACTTTGGAAAATAGTCGCTCATCTTCGGATTTGCCATACTCATTTAATACTCGGGCACTGGCTATCCACCTTTCCAGCGTTTTTTCCACCTTTGGTTATATCCAAAGTGTAGTATGAAGCAAGAGAAGCAACGCTTGACCCATGACCAGTTTTATCATAGGGATCTTCCGGAGAATGTTTTAAAAACGATTTGACTAATTCTTCTCTTGCAACCGGTTTTAAAAAAGGATTGCCAGGAGAAACCCCAGAATCAATAATACATATCGTTGGATTATCTGGAGGGGGCGAAGAGAGTTCACCCAAATGGCTCATTTTGAAATCATCCAAAGTGGTTTTGAAGGTTTGAAATTCAGGTATTTCATCAAACCACAAAATTTTTGTTTGCCATTCTTTTCCTTCAACCAGTTTCTTGAAAAGCCTGCCGCTACAGCGAATTACTGCCCGAATGGTGCCTTTTATCATTTCATGTTCGAACAGGTTTCCATCTATTCCTGAGTGAAATTCGTTTCCAAGTTCGGAAAGGTATTCTTCCAGTTGTTTTCTTTGCTTATTTTTTCCTGGAACAAAAGAACCTAATTCAATTTCACAGTTTATCCATTGCAACTTGATTATTTTCTCATAATTGTTGAAAAAATCATCACATAAGCGATCCAAGGGGTTGCCTAAAGTAATTTCTTGAAAAGGTACAACAAGCTTTTCGCCTTTAATGTGCCCTTTGAATATTTCTTCTTGTCCGAAGTCGCTAATTTTTTTCTCCAATTTGTCGAGGCTATCTTCCCTTGGGATGACTAATGTAATATTACTGGCTCTTTCAGAAATGGGTTTTAATCCTGTCCCGCTAAGGTCTATTGGTAAATCGTGTTGGATTTTGAGGAAAATGTTCCGGCGATCTTCATCCGAAAGGGTTCTTAATCTTCGAGAAATTCTTGATATTTCAGGAAGGAGTCGAGCAATCTTCTTCTTGCTCTGGAGGATGCTTTCCTGGGGAAATCGTGAAAAGGGGGGAATTACTTTTCGGCGTGGAACAAATTCCGGGTGTATGAGCGGAAGGGGTGGAAAATTGGAATTCATTGTGAATTGATTACTTTTTCTTTGCTTTTTCCAAAGAAGTCTTAAATACTTTAACTTGGCTTAGTATATCTTCCTTGTTAAGGATTTGCCTTCCTTCCAAAATCATTGATTTTAGTGCCTCAACAAGGTTTTTTTCGATATCCGCAAAGGATAACCCTTTTAAAAACTTGGCAACTGTAGGAAATGTGAAATCCACATTAATTCCATTCAAAAAACGATTGAGAAAAACAGTAATATCGGAAATCTCAGGCAATGGAAATTGAATGACATCATCAAACCTGCGCCAAACAGCTGGATCTAGAAGATATTGATGATTGCTCGCAGCAACCACAATACTTTGTGATGATTTAAAAAAATCCAGGGTTTGCAAGAGGCTGTTGACCACTCGTTTTAACTCTCCCACATCATTTCGATCATCACGATTTTTTGCAATTGCATCAATTTCATCAAGGACAAGTACAATGGGAGTTTTTTCGGCAAGGTCGAAAACTCTTTGAATATGACCGGCTGTATCACCCAAAAAACTGGAAATCACAGAATTTAGTTTTAAAATCCCGACTGGCAATCCTAATTCATATCCCAGGAAAAATGCCGTTAGTGTTTTTCCACAACCAGGGCTCCCCCAAAAAAGCAATTTTCTTTTTGGCGTTAAACCATATTTTCCAAGCAAATTTCTTTGACGAAATTCTTCTAATACTCTGTTGATTTTTAATTCGGTTTCTTTAGTGAAAACAATCTTATCTGAGGAAATTTTGCTCTCTTGCAGCTCAATTAAATTCTCGCCGTTCCGTCTGTCTCGTGGAAGATATGCAAGATTCATTGGTTGAATTGTGCTTTTCATTGCTTTATTCTGTCTTTCAATCATTTTCCTCAGTTCGCAAGCTTCTTTAAAGTTATTTGAAGCCAACTCGCCGGCAATTATCTTTTCAGCCACCTGAAGAAATGTAGCTTCATTCTGGTCTCGAAATGCTCCAAATAAGGTTTTTAACTGATTGTGATTTACCATGGGTATGCAACTCAGATATCAAAGGATCTGTAACCATTCTATCAGTAATGAAAACAATTTTCTAGAATATTCCAAAAGAATTCTGAAGTTGATAGAATCATTTATGATTGCAGCTTCCCAATATATATTGATGGCATTTGTGACAAAGCCGTTTTCCTAAAAGTTCCTTGACTTTTTCTGGGAAATCCTGTGTTTTTATTATAGGAAATGCAACAGGAGGGCGATTATGAAAAGTTTAAATAAGTCCGCAACTAAAACTTTCCAAGCCTTGGTGAACCAAATGGTTAACGATTATGCTAAGATCAGCCGCTCCAGTTCTTACATGCCGGTGATTATCGAAAAAATCAGTGAAAATGCAATGGGGAAGCTAATTTCGCTAAGTCACTATGGAGTCCAGAATGGTGATCTTATGGCTGATCCTGAAGTCGTCATGATTCTGGCTCTGGACGGCTTTGTATATCCCACTTCTATAAGGCAAGACTATTTAGGAACTTTCCAGGACGCAGTTAAATACAATGAAGAAGGGAAAATAGAATCCTATCAACCCCGTTTGCAAGCAGACATTGCCAGTTTTGCCAATCTCTGGCTGAGAAATATTAAAAACCAACAGAACTTGTGAGTTGTGAAACCAGAAGAAGCAATTTTTGGGCTTCTTTGATATCGTTCATGGAAGCATTGGGAGGAGCGTTTGGAACAGTCCGCCAAATGATTTTTACGATTTCTGCTACGACTGTTGTTGAAAATATAGTCTTCCAATTTTAAAGGAAGTTTGGTGTGAATATTGCCGGCGGAAAAATAGGAAAGTCCGAGTGACACGGAATTTAGGGAATTATTTCTAGAAATTTTTCAACAATTCAATATTATGGTGAGGTGATTTTCATGGCAATTAGTACCAAGAGTGTGTTGATCATTAACATTTTTTCTAATGGTTAAATAGTATTTGTGTTGACAAAATCCATTTTCACCAGGTGTTCTGGTGCATTTGTCAGCTTTTTTTTCGCTGAGGGGGGGTAATGTGCGCAAAACCGGTAAAGTATTTTTAGTAGTACTGAAAAGGAGGAAGAAAAATATGCCCGATGTTTTTATACATGTCAGAACCGACAAAATTCTTAAAGAGGATGCAGAGAAAATAATTTCAGAATTAGGACTCACGCTCTCTCAAGCAGTCCGGTTGCTGTTACACCAGATTGTAATCTGGCGTAAATTCCCTCTGTCCCTTGAACTGCCGAAAGAAAGCAACAAGGAACAGGAAAAACAGGAGAACGGAAAGGGAATTCTTTCGACTGATGAAATTAGAAGAGTATCTCCATTCATTTTGAAAATTCTCCGGGCGCAGGGTCAGAAAGTTCTATAAATTCAAAAGCCGTACCGGGTGCAATTTATACAGACTCTGGGGCTTTCTTTTCTTTAAGATGTAGGGCGTATCCAATGGGTATCGCAGGATTTCTGTTTAAAAGTGTTTCGGTGATTTTATGTGAAGCTCACCTGCTTGTTAATCCAAAGTCTATCATACCAAACATCTATTCATTTTCCATGTGTCAATTCATCTGCAATTAATTCAGCCTGCCTCAAGACCGTTTCCGTGGCCAACATTTGCATGTCGGGTGGATATCCATACTGGCGCAATATGCGTTTCACTATGACTTTTAGTTTGGCTTTTACACTTTCCTTGATAGTCCAGTCAATTGATGCATTTTCCTTAACTTTTTCATAGAGAACCACTGCAAGTTCCCGCAATTTATCTTTTTCCATTACTTGGCGGGCGCTGTCGTTGTTTGAAATGGCCGTATAAAAGGCGTATTCATAATCAGACAATCCCATTTCCTTTGGTTCTTTGTCCATTTCGTGGATTTCTTTTGAAAGTTCAATGAGCTCTTCTATTACTTCAGCGGCAGTCAAAATTTTGTTATGGTATTTTTTTATAGAGTTTTCCAGCATTTCCATCAAAGTCTTGCTTTGTACAAGGTTCTTTTTTGAACGGGATTTTATTTCGTCATTGAGTAATTTTTTCAAAACTTCAAGCGCCATTTTTTTGTGCGCCATGTTTTTTACTTCGACAAGAAACTCTTCTGAAAGAATCGAAATGTCCGGCTTTTTTATGCCTGCTGCATCGAAAACATCAATGACTTGTTCGGTTACCAAAGCTTTATCGATAACCTGTCTTATCGCTGTTTCTATTTCTTCGTCAGTTTTTCCAGTGCCAGAAACATCAAACTTAACCAATCTTGATTTTACTGCTTGAAAAAAAGCAACTTCATCCCTGACATCCATTGCCTGTTCATGCGGTATTGCAATTGAAAATGCTTGGGACAGAGCATTTACTACATCAATAAAACGCTTCCTGCCATTTTCAAGGCCGAGAATATGCTCTTCGGCGGCAAGAATAAGAGAAAGCTTTTTTCCTGTACCAGATTCGAAATAATCTTCATAACCGAAACCATGGAACATCTGAGAAACAACTTCCAGTTTTTCCAGCATCAACTGAACTGCCTGTTCTTGAGCAAGTGCTGGGTCTCCTTTTCCTCCGGAGTCAGAGTAGAAAGAAAGGGCTTTTTTGAGGTCTGAGGCAATACCGAGATAATCGACAATCAGTCCACCGGTTTTGTCTTTGTACACACGATTTACTCGTGCAATTGCCTGCATCAGGTTATGTCCCTTCATCGGTTTGTCGATATAGAGGGTGTGGAGGGAAGGAACATCAAAGCCAGTGAGCCACATATCCCGGACAATAACAAGCTTCAGCTCGTCTTCCGGGTCTTTCATCCGCTCAGCTAAGGTTCTGCGTTGCTCTTTTGTAGTATGGTGTTTTGAAATTTCCGGACCATCTGAAGATACTGAAGTCATAACAACTTTGATGACACCTTTTTTCAGATCGTCGTTGTGCCACTGCGGTTTCAGTTCAACGATAGCCTTATACAGCTCGGCAGCAATGCGGCGTGACATGGTAACGATCATGGCTTTTCCGTCCATAACTTCCAGACGTAGCTCAAAGTGAGTTATAATGTCTCTGGCAATCTGTTTAATACGATTGGCACTACCGATAAGCGCTTCCAGTTGTGTCCATTTTGTTTTGGCTTTTTGAGTCTCTGAAAGTTCGTCCTGTTCAAGCTCATCATCAAGTTCTTTAACGAGTTTCTTGCCTTCTTCACTTAAGGTTATCTTTGCCAGACGACTTTCGTAGAATATGCGGACCGTTGCACCATCTTGAACCGCCTGGGAAATATCGTAGATATCAACATAGTTTCCAAACACTGCTGGAGTATTGACATCGTTGTTTTCAATCGGAGTGCCGGTAAAACCAAGATAAGTTGCCTTGGGAAGAGCGTCACGCATGTATTTGGCAAATCCATAAACAACTTTTTTCCCGACTACATTTCCCATTTTATCTTTATCGTCAATGGTTTTAGCCTTAAAACCGTATTGCGTTCTGTGGGCTTCATCCGCGATAACAATTATATTGGTACGGTCGGATAATTTTTCGTAAACATTGCCCTCTTCCGGCTGGAATTTCTGGATGGTCGTAAAAATTACTCCACCAGAGGCTACTTTCAAGAGATCTTTCAATTGCTCCCGGTTGTCTGCCTGGACAGGTTCTTGCCTTAAAAGCTGTTTTGATGAAGCAAAGGTATCAAAAAGCTGGTCGTCCAGATCGTTTCGATCTGTAATGACGACAACAGTAGGATTATCCATAGCAAGAACGATTTTACCCGTATAAAAAACCATGGACAGGGATTTGCCAGACCCTTGCGTATGCCAAACAACACCGCCTTTTTTATCTCCAACAGGCTGTGACTTGACTCCGGGCAAAGTACCATAGCTTTCCGGGGATTCTCCAACGAATTGAAGTTCTGAGGTTGAATCAATTTTTTTTATAAAACCTGATGCTCTGAGCGTAGATTCTACCGCCCGATTGACCGCATAAAATTGATGGTAGGCAGCAAGTTTTTTTACGGTTTGAATAGTAATTATGCCGGTTGCCTTATCTTCTTTTTTGGATTTTTCAAATACAATGAAATGGCGGATCAGGTCTAAAAGAGTTTTCCGCCCCAACATTCCCTTTATAAGGGTTTCTAACTGACCAATCAAAGGTGAGGCTTCGACTTTTCCATCTGAACTTTTCCAAGCCATGAAACGACTGATTCCGGAGGAAAGAGAACCAGCTCTTGCTTCCAAAGCGTCAGAGATAATAAGGAATCCATTGTAAGTTAAAAGTGCGGGAATAGTTTGTTTGTAGGTCTGCAATTGCTTGTAGGCAGAATGTACAGTTGCGCTTGCATCAACAGGATTTTTTAGTTCGATTACAACCAGCGGCAAGCCGTTAACAAAGAGAATAACATCGGGACGTTTATTAACGTGGTTTTCGATAATAGTAAATTGGTTTACAACTAAATAATCATTGTTTTCCGGCTCATTAAAATCGATAAGCCATACCAAATCACCCCTGCTATGGCCATCTTTCTGGTAAGTAACCTTTATTCCTTCGGTAAGCATTCTATGGAAGGTTTCATTGTTGGCAATAAGCTCTGGGGAATGGATGCGCTGTATTTGTTTGATGGCATCTTCTCTGACATCCGCTGGAATTGTCGGGTTTATTCGTGCAACGGCTGTTTTCATTTTTTCAAGCAATAGAACATCTTCAAACGATTGCCTGGCAGGAGTTTCACTATCTGGCGCGATATCAGGACCATAAATGTACTGGTAACCTTGTTTTTCAAGAAGTTCGATGGAGAATTCTTCGATGGCAGATTCGGTGATTCTATTTGCTGCCATCTTTTTCTCCCATGATACGCTTTACTTCTTTATCAAAATCGGAAATGAAGCTCTTGTCCTGTCCAATGCGGAACTTTTCAAATTGTTTCTGCGCAAGCGCAACCGCGACTTCATGGCTTATTTTCCCCGAGTTCGTTAGAATTTCATACTCACTGAACTTCAGAAAAGCGTTTAATTTTTCAATCCAGTCTTTCATATACATGGGCAAGTTTCGTACTGCCTGCAGTTCGGCGAAGTCCAGATACATGCTAACTATACGGTTCAGATGGTCTAATTCCTCTTTACCAAGGTAATTTTTAGCGACAACCACATCGGAAGGCATTATTTTGCCATCAGGGGATTTCCGCCAGGAGGTAAGCCCCATATTCGGTTTTGAGCTGTCTGCACGCTTGAAAATGATTTCCGCCGCAGTCTGACCGGTAATGGCAAAATGAAGTTTGTTCTGTACCGTGGCGAAAAACTGTTTAGTGTCTTCAGCTTTGGCTGAATAATCGATTGAAGTTGAGTAAATGTCAGTTATTTTCTGATAGGCCATTCGCTCGCTGGCACGGATTTCTCTGATTTCTTCAAGCAGGTCATCGAAATAACGGGTACTGAAACGGGAGCCGTATTTGAAACGGTCTGAGTCTAAGGCAAATCCTTTATGAATATACTGCTGAAGTATGGTAATTGCCCATTGTCTGAATTGTGTGCCACGTTCCGAGTTTACCCGATAGCCGACAGCAATAATGGCTTCCAAAGAATAAAAAGTAATAGTACGATTTACCTCCCGGTTTCCTTCCTTTTGAACTGCCGAGAAATCCTCGGTAGTTACCTTTTCATTAAGTTCTTTTTCGGCATAAATATTTTTCAGGTGGAGGGAGATATTGTCCGATGTGCAGTCGAAAAGTTCAGCCATACGTTTCTGGGAAAGCCAGATGTTTTCATTGGCATACCTGACCTCGATGTTGATGGCCCCGTCAGGTGTCTGGTAGAAGGCTATCTGATTGTCGGGGAGCTTTTTGCTTTTGCTCATATTTCCACTCTCACTTCACCGCTCATCAGCTTCGGCAATAGCGTGTCGCGGAGTTTCTCAATATTGCGGGCTTGTTTTTTGTTCGTCTTGATCTTTTCAAATAGTGGTAAAATAGACTCGTCAAAATCTCTCAAAATGCTTTCAATTGGAATTCTAATTCTTAATGATTTAAAATTGGATTTGGAAATCTCCTGAAAAACTGAACCATTGCCTGCATTTTCAATTGTTTCCATATTAGATTTGCACCAAAGATACATAAAATAATTGGAGATATTTTTATCACAGACAATGCCAATATACCCTTGATTTATGGCTACAGGAATATCAGCAATTGCTAAATACCCAATTGGTGCACGTGATGATAACAATACCGTTCCTCTCGGCAACAAGCCCGAGCCAATTTCTGCGAGTCCTTTCTGGGTAATTTTTCTTTCCGTATCAAATAGAAAAATTGAATTGTGATTAGATAAATCTCGGGGGGAAGACCAATGGATATCGCCATCCCAAAAATCTGGTATTTTTGTGCTTGGTGTAGTTCCGCCTTTTACAGTAATGACCTTTTCAAGGGTTGCCTCTTCCCACCTCTCATCCGCCTCTTCCACAAACCACTGCCGGAAAAGCGTTTCTGCCATGGCTTCCAGCGTTTTGTTCTGGCGGTGTAAGAGGTTGATCTTGTCGTCGAGGCTGGATAGCACTGAGGCGATGGCGCGTTGTTCAGGAAGGGGGGGGAGAAGGATACTAAAATTTTCCAACATCACCTTGGTCAAAGCTCTTCTTGTACATCCTATTTCTGCCAGGCTATTCAATTTGGCTTTCGTTGATTGTAAATAGTAAAAAACATACTTATGATGGGCTTTTTCTTTTGCTGGACGAATAATCGACACATGTTGATTTACTCTTGCAGGTAAAAAATGTTTCGGTACAATACAACATCTTGTGACTGATTCACCTGTAATGTTTATTAGAATATCCTCCTCTAAAACTTCAACATTTCTAAGGTCATAGGCCTGTTTTTCATCAATGTATGCCAACCATCACTGGAAAAAATGAAATCATAAACATTTTGGCTCCTGATTAAAGATATCCCTTCTAACTTATAGGCATTTTCACCACCGGTTGGTGTAGAACCACTCCCAATTTTAGATGAAATATCTCCCAGTTTACATTCCTTCCATTCACTCATCATTGCCTCCCAACTCCGCTTCAATTTCTTCAATACTGGGAAGTGATGATTTAAGATCATCCGGCAGGTTTTTGGTGATAATATATTCACTCACGCCAATCGGTTTGTGTATATCTTTCAAGGTATATTCAACAACAGTGTCGTTTTTCGATTTACAAATAATAATTCCGATCGTCGGATTATCAATTTCTGTTTTCAGTAGACCATCCACAGCGGAAACATAGAAATTCAGCTTTCCTGCAAATTCCGGTTTGAATTTTGCGGCTTTCAATTCAATTACGATATAGCAATGCAATTTGACATGATAAAATAAAAGGTCGATAAAATATTCGTCCCCGGCAACTTCCAGTTTGTACTGCCTTCCAATGTAGGAAAATCCTGCGCCGAGTTCCAAAAGGAATTTTGTGACATGTTCTACCAAAGCGTTTTCAAGTTCTTTTTCGTCATGCTTTTCGCGCAAGGTCAGAAAATCGAAATTGTATGGGTCTTTCATGGTTTGCCGAGCCAGATCAGAATGAGGCGCAGGCAAGGTCGTCTGAAAATTTGTAATCGCCTTGCCTTCGCGCGAAAATAAGTCACTCTCAATGTGGTGGGTTAAAACCGCTCGTGACCAGTTGTTTTGAATCGTTTTCTGAATATAAAAAACAGCTTCTCCGGTGTTCTTACATTTGGATACAATCGCAATATTATGGCCCCAGGGGATTTGGGCAACAAGTTGTTGCCCGATTGAATCGCTTTTCCTAAAAAACAGATACCACTGACGAATATATTTGAGATTGCGTTCGGAAAATCCTCTCATGCCAGGAAATTCTTCCTGAAGGTCGATGCTCATTTGTTTGATAAATCCATCGCCCCACTGCGTCTGTTCTTGTTTAACCACCATACGTTCCGCCATATCCCAATACAAGCGCAAGAGCTCCTGATTAACTGTGACTGCTGCTTTGATTTGTGCAGTTTGGATGCGTTGTTTTATGTCCCGAAGGAATGTTATGTAATCATCGGTTTTAACGATGCTTGAGATCATACCAGCTTCACCTTTTTCAGGTTTTCCAATATCAGCAAATTAAGTTTTTCTTCTTCTTTTAACTGCGCTTCAAACTCAGTTTTCAGCCCCGTAAACCGCGCGTTAAAATCAAAATCATCTTCATCATCGGGAAGCCCAACATATCGCCCCGGAGTAAGCACATAATCAAGTTCACGCACTCGTTCAATGCTTGTAGAATTACAGAAACCTTTTATATCTTCATAATTGCTTTTTGGGTGTCTCCAGTTGTGATATGTTGTCGATATTTTTCGGATATCCTCGGTCGAAAGCTCCTTTGTTCTTCGGTTTATAAGATGTCCTTCATTTCGGGCATCAATAAAAAGGATTTCATCTGTTCGGTTTCTATATCCGCCATTGGCTTTATTCCTGCTTAGGAACCAGAGACAAGCAGGAATTTGAGTATTCAGAAAAAGTTTTCCGGGAAGATTGACAATGCAATCCACCAAACGAGCTTCAATTAATGCTTTGCGTATATCACCTTCGCCCGAACTTTTAGAGGTCAATGAACCTTTTGCAAGAACAAAACCGGCAATTCCGCTTGGACTTAAATGATAAAGGAAGTGTTGAATCCAGGCGTAGTTGGCATTACCGGCAGGCGGTTGACCGTATTTCCACCTTCCGTCTTTGCGTAAGAGGTCGCCTGACCAGTCGCTGTCATTAAATGGTGGATTGGCGATGACAAAATCGGCTTTCAGATCCTTATGTGTATCATTCAGGAAAGAGCCTTCGTTATTCCATTTAACCTGTGAACTATCGATACCACGAATGGCAAGGTTCATCTTTGCCAAGCGCCAGGTAGTCTGATTACTTTCCTGACCATAAATCGAAATGTCGTTTACTTTTCCTTGATGTTCTTGTACCAGTTTTTCAGATTGGACGAACATTCCGCCAGAACCACAGCACGGGTCAAAGACACGCCCCTTGTAAGGTTCCAACATTTTGACCAATAATTCAACAATGCTACGTGGTGTATAAAACTGCCCGCCCTGTTTTCCTTCAGCGAGAGCAAATTCACCAAGGAAGTATTCAAAAACATGGCCGAGAACATCGGCACTCCGAGCTTTAGCATCGCCCAGCGCTACATTTCCAACAAGGTCTATCAAGCCCCCAAGGCTTGTGGGGTCAAGATTTCCACGGGCAAAAACTTTAGGTAATACATCTTTTAACGAAGGGTTGTCTTTTTCAATAGCATCCATCGCGCTATCAACTTCTTTTCCTATGGAAGGAAGTTTGGCTTTTCCCTGCAAATATGACCAGCGTGCAACTTCGGGAACAAAGAAAACATTTTCCGCCTTGTACTCATCTTTGTCCTCTGGGTCAGCGCCGGCATATTCGCCTTTTCCGCTTTTCAACCTTGAATGCATTTCTTCAAAGGCATCGGAGATGTATTTCAGGAAAATAAGACCGAGAACAATATGCTTGTACTCAGCGGCATCGATATTTTTTCTGAGTTTGTCGGCTGCTTTCCATAGCTGCTTTTCTATAGGTTCTTCTTTGTTGGTATTCTCTTTAGTCTTAGCCATATTTTATCTCCGTAGAATGTCCGTTTTCTTCACTCTCGTGACTTTGGTTTGAATTACTTCCGCTTTTCAAATAGTTGCTCGTTATTGACATATTGCTATAAATAATATCCCATCACACCAAGAGCTGCGCAATCCAACTGAGGCTTTTCATCATACGACCACCTGCTCTCAAAAATTTCTTTAAATGATTCCCTTGAAGCAGTTTGAAAAAGCCATTCAATTTCACGCCAGTAAGAGTCTGAAAAATTGTTTTCTGGAGGTTTCAAAGGCCCAGCAGCGGCACACAATCTAAGCGGAAATCCTTTTTCGTCTTTTTCCGCTTCATTGCAGAATTCAACCTTAATGGTGCCCCCTAACACCAAAGAGGCAAGTGACTCAAGCTGCGCCTCAGTAGTTTTGTCATCAACTCGAGCAATTGGTGTATCAATTTTTCTGGCACCTTGAAGCTCCGAATAAGCACTCTGTAATCGACCTGGGAAGTTTGTAATAGATTCATAGTTGTTGCTAATAATTGCTCGAAGTAAAATTTGAATTTCGAAAACTTCTTCGAAAGGGGAAACTATTTTTAAGAGTCCCCGGTATTCTGAAATCGGAACTAAATACATCAGCCTTGAAATTGCGTATTTTAATCTTTGAATACCCCACCGTTTCTGGGTGGGTCTGCGTTTTTGAGATAAGTATTTTTCAATATCAGCCACTTCGGAGAACAGATCGTCCCTTACTTTTAATAAAGTTGGCAATATTCCAAATTTGATAATTTGAGTTAGTTTTGATCTTCGGGCATTTCGTAGAAAATCATTTATTATTCGGAAATAACCAAACCAATGAAACCTTGGGTTGCTCGATAGCGAACGTATTTTTTTTATCGGAAGAAGAAAACCGAGTGCTTCAAGTTCATTAGAGAGACGCTGAATTTTTTCCGGAAAGGGTATCGATGCGAATGCAATCGCCAAAATGCAGTCTTCAAAAGAAACTTCCCTTTCCTTGTCTTTACTAAATTGAACCCAAGCATGCCATTCGGATATCTCAACAATGTCAATTTTCTCAGGGTTTAAGCTTAATTGTAACTTTCCAAGGTTATTGGTTACAATTTCTATTGCTTTCGAAACCTCATTCTTATTACAAACAACAACTATGTCATCAACATATCGGAAATACCTGTCGGGAAATTGGAATCCCATTTCTTCATCAAATTCGTGAAGAAAAACATTTCCCAAGAAATGTCCAAAGGCGGGACCAATTGGAATTCCTTCTGGGGAGTTTTCTAATAAAGACTCGGCAAATGAAATTGCTGCAAGGAACTGTTCGTTAGTCATCCCACTTTTAAGCGCACGGTTTGTGGCAGCAAGAACAAGTTCCTTTTTGCAGGAAGGATAATATCGTTGCACATCCAAAACTACTGCCACGCAATCAGGATAATTTAAAAGTGCGGCATGAATTGACCTATCACGTTTTCTATAGTGTGGGAAATAGTATTGAAAGCTTGCTGGTTCTGAAAGACGAGGCCAGAGATAGCTAAACGTGGCCTGATGATTAACATACGCTTCGGATGAAGCAATCCATGAGAGAATTTGCGTTTCGGCAAATGCAGTAACAGGGCTTGGACATAACCAATCTCTGATTTCTGAACCAGAAGAAGAAATTTTCTTAACTCTTGGAAATCTCCTAAAGCGCCACTTACCACCCGATCGAAGTTTTTGAGAAAGAATCGAGGACAGTTCGTTCTGAAAGAATGAACCGGAACCAGTTTGAGAAATCATCATTCTTATGCATGCATATGTAAATTGGTCCACAGAGCGGTAATTTCCGAGAGAACGTAGTAAGGTTAATTTGTTGTCCAGAATGTTCTTCATGATTTTGACCAAAATCGAAGACAAATCTGACCTCGACATTCGGATTTTTTAATTGGATGAAAATAGTAATACTCGGCTTGGCCATGATCCTCTTTAGAGGGTGAAAACCAGGAAATTCCTAAAAAAAACTTTTTTAACGCAGTCATAATATTATTGGCCTGTCTTGTTCCTGGTTCTATCCACGTTACAAGAGCAGAACGATTATGAAGTCGTTCCAACAAGTGATTAAACCAGCGGTCAGTTGTTCGAATATTGCCTTTCAAAGGCCCGCTCATGGCAGAAATAAGAACTATGTATTCGGCTGAGGGTCGTGCTTCTTGAAACCAGATGTCGATGAGCCTTGCGGTTTGCTCTGGTTTGATAAAGTCCCAATTTTCCAGTTGGAGTTTAACTTCAATATTTTGAGCTCTTAGTGGACCTTCAATTTTTTCGAAAAAATTCTTGTAAATTTCCAGTGCGTCCGGTGAAATGTCAGCAGCAAGAAGAGTAATTGTCAAAGGAATTGGAGGAAGAGTTCTTGTTTTTCTGAGTTCCGCTATCGTTGATAATAAAGACAGAGAGGCTGCGCCTGTACCGCATGGGAGATCAAGCAACCAGACATTTCCAAAGGAAAGCCATCTTTGCAACTCTTTTGAAACTTCCCCAAACTCAGATTTCGGGTTAAGAAATAGGTATTCTATCCGAGAAGCAGAAGCTGGAAACCGGTAAGTGAAATGATTTAGAGTTGCCTCTTTGTCCGACCCGCCGATAATAGTTGAATTTTCTGGGGATCGGTTGTGTGCGTCCTGTAACAACCCCAAAGTCTGAAGGATGGTGGCATATGCTGAAGTTAGCTCGGGAGGGATGTGAATTTTATTTTCAAAAAACAGTGTTTTAGGAAGCATTTTTTATTTTTTTTGCCTTCGGCAATATAACTCGGCTGGAAGCAAGATTCTACTTCCCTTCAAAAAAATACTCTGAGTCATCACCGCAATTGCTCTATAGATCTCAATCTCAAACTTCCAACAATTTATTGGATTACCCCATTTTTCCTCAGAAAGAAAATATTAATTGTTAAAACAGCATTTCATGACCTCTGAAATACATTAACCACCTTTCATTTCATGTTGAATTTTACTCTAAAAAACCATTCTTGCCAAGTTTGCCAAAATTTGAGAAAGCTTTTCTTCCCAAGTGTCTAAAATAAGGGATAGATTACTTAGAGGTTTGTGTGTAACCCCAAAAAAAGGTACCTTTCGTTTATTAAATAAATGCTGGAACTTTCTAATCCTAAGGTGTAAAGTGGGCGAAATCTTTTTGGAGACCTTTGTGCATAATATGCATTTCGGTATGTTGAAGTGATCACCTTCTGGCAAACCGCCATCCGATCGGTCGGCAAAAATATTCCGAGGCAAATGGTTGGCTTAAGAGAAGCCCCAATCAATCCTTATTTGTTAGATTTTTTCAATAATAACAACGCTTTCCCTTTGAATGACTGTTTCTGATATTACCTTTAACTGACGAATTTCTTCCCGAGGAACTTTTCCGGATGCAACCATTTCGAGTAAATAGCTTAAATTCGACTTTGTGTGGGAAAACGTAACAGAAGCATTATTTGAATTTGGCTGTTTAATCTTCATTATGATTTCTTTACCTCCAAGAGAAAGGGAGTTTTTGTAACTGCATCAATAAAAGCAGGAAGTTGGGACTCTTGAATATTTTCCTGAATATACTTTGAAACTCGAGTCGCAATATTTATATATACTGGGTTATGAACAGCTTCAATAAAGCAATTTCTTTGACTAGAAGTAAAATTCAATATTCCAACAGACTTTTTGTCACCACCATATTTGACATTTATATTGGCCATAATTCCAGAGTTAAAATTAGTCCGATCAGACTCAATTTCTTTGGTACGATAAACATCGCCGTCTTGACGTGACGCATAATGGAGAGCTTCATCAGCCGATTTGTCTTCCAAAAGGTTAAAGGCGACTCCAACATATGACTCACCGCGCTTAAAGGTTCGATTTCTGAGGGTTATTCCAACGTCATAATAACGGAAAGAAGGGAAAAGAATCCCATCCTTTGAAAAATAAATGCCAACATGAAGTGCAGAGTCTGGCTTTACAAATGCCTTTTCTCTGACTTCAGGACTTTCCATCATCAAATTGAACAACAGCTCGCAGTATTTGTAAAAACAGTCTGTCATATCCGTGCAAGATCTGGCTTTTTTTTCTAGCACGTCAAGGGCAGTAATATACCCAATTGAAGTTTTGGCTATGCAGGCCAATTGCCTGCAATCGTTGGTTGCAATCTCGGAAAAGTAGTAATCCTGGTTTAAGCGATAGTCAATAAGGCAGTTGAGGAGTAAGATTATTGCGAGCCATTTCCGATTTAGCGAGAAAAACAAAAAAATCCCACAGAGAAAAAGTCCAAGTAAATTGTTTCCAGCCCATTTCCAAATTGTACCATCTGTTTTGTCGTATTTGTAACGCGGGATTTTAAGATTCCATATCAAATTGTTGTGATGGAGTTTAATAATGAGAGTCAGGTGATTTGTTGGATACTCAAAAATCAGCTTGGGCGACGCAATCTAAGCGATGCGCAACGTGTAAAATGTGCAGAAAAATTGACAGAGCATCTGAGAGAAAAAGCCAAAGCTAATCAATTAGGTGCTCTTAAACAAAATACCGGGCAGCAGGAATCAGCTGGCGACTCTCCCGTTTTGCTGAATTCATCAAAACGGATTAATACCCGAAAAGAAATCGCCAAAGCTGCAAAAGTATCTGAAGACAGGGTCGCAAGACTCCAACGTTTGGAAAAAAGTGACTCCGAATTGTACAATCAACACTGTCGTGGGGAAATATCTTTAAATTGCGCATTGGAAAAAGTTAAAGAAAATCAAAAGGCAAAATTTTTCCCTGAAGAAGTTACAGAAAAACAACGCACAGAAGTGACTCTGGAGGAAGTTAAAGAAAACAAAAGTGCAGAAGGTGTTCCTGAAGAAAAACAGAATCCTCCAGACTCGGAAACAATTGAAATCTATAAAAAAGACGAAAATTTGCTGTATGAATTCATGCCGTCTGGATATTGTAGGTTTAGTACAGTTATTGCTTTTGATGGCACCTACGTATTCTATATTCCAGAACAACGCCTGAAGAGACTAACAAAAGAAAATCCCGTGGCCATAGAAGCAGGTTTTTTACAGATAAATTTTACCTGAATTCCCGGAAAAAATTTAACCTACAGACATTTCCAAATCAAATGCCGCCAGAATCTCGCGTTGTTCCTTGGTCACGGGACGAATGAATCTCGTTCCGTTTATCCTTGCGGTTTTGATCTTG